>NZ_CP031728.1:3312500-3937500 GCF_008806975.1 Cellvibrio sp. KY-GH-1 | reverse complement strand
GTGTTTTGTCGTGATCAACTTGTGAGAGATGGACTTAGCGATGAGTGATAAAAAAGTAACCAAAGTGCTGTTGACCCAAATCGAAGATGCGTTAGAAGAGCGTCAGAAATCGGATCGCCGTGAGCGTCATCAGGGAATTCCGCAGGACGTTCCCCATGAGCGCCGCAAGAATGATCGCCGTTCATCCAAAGCGCATAAGTAATCCATGTGCAATTAACGAAAAAGGGGCAATCAAGCCCCTTTTTTTTTGCGTAATAATATGAGTCTAACGCAACCAAGTACCCATTTTAAGCAAACTATTCCGCACTGAAACTCCACTCAAGAATCCATCAGGAAACAAATAGCAATCAGCCAGGCGTTACAAACATGAACTTATTAAGTCCCCATTTCTTTATACGTGAAGAGAGAGTAGTAGGCTTGATACCGAGCAAACAGGCTGCTCCATCCACACCATAGATTTTGCCATTGCATTTACGTAATGCTTCCAGAGTTGTGCGAATCTGCAATTGTTTAACATGCGTTTCGGTGAAGTATTTTTCGTCAATAATAGGAACATCTACCGTTGAGTTAACCCTTGTTGGAAATTCAACCAGATTAAGTTTATCGCCCTGACTTAAAATCACTTGCCGTTCGATACGATTTTCCAGTTCACGGATATTGCCCGGCCAATCGTATTCCTGCAAACGTTGTATCTGTGCGAGCGAAATTTTCAATTCGGGTTTATGGAAGCGTTGGCAAGTTGCTTGCAAAAAATGCGTGACCAACAAAGGGATATCTTGCAGCCGCTCGCGCAACGGAGCGGAGCGAATTGGAAATACATTTAATCGAAAATATAAATCCTCGCGAAATAAACCCTGCGCGACCCGTTGTTTTAAATCGCGATTGCTAGCAGTAATCACCCGTACATCAACTTTGCGCGTAATGGATTCACCCACGCGTTCAAATTCGCCGTCTTGCAATACACGCAATAATTTTCCTTGCAATGTTAATGGCAATTCACCGATTTCATCTAAAAATAAAGTACCTCCATCAGCGACTTCAAAACGGCCCATGCGCGTACTTACCGCGCCAGAAAATGCGCCCCGTACATGGCCAAAAAATTCACTCTCAAATAATTCTGGAGGAATTGCTGCGCAATTAACGCGAATCAACGGACGTTGGTTGCGATCGCTGGCGCGATGAATAGCTCGTGCAATCAATTCCTTCCCGGTTCCCGATTCACCGGTAATAAATACAGTCGCAACTGTAGGTGCGACTAACTGTATTTGATAATTCATTTGTTGCACTGCGGGGCTGCATCCGATGATATGGTGCGAGTTAAACCCTTCGCTGATCTCTTGTTGTAAATAGGCATTCTCCAATTCGAGTTTGTGTTTAAGTTGCTTTACCTCTTCCAGCGCCGCGCGCAATTCTTCCATGGTGTTATGCAATTTGGCTTCTGCACTTTTTCGTTCGGAAACATCGCGAAAAATAACTACTGCACCCACCAGAGTGTTGTGTTCATATACAGGTGTACTGGTGTATTCCACCGGTACCGCATGACCATCGCGGCACCAGAACACTTCATCGTCTACCCGTCGCACGGTCCCATCGCGAAAGGCCGCAAAGATCGGGCAATCCTGCACACAATAATCCGAGCCATCTGTGTGGCTGTGGTGAATCGCTACGTGGATATTTTTTCCGAGTAACTCATCAGCCTTCCAACCCAAAATACGCTCTGCCGCTGGATTTACGAAAGTCGCGCGCCCTTCAGTGTCAACACCGTAGATGCCTTCGCCAGCTGCGTTTAGTAGCAACTGATTTTGTTGTGCAAATGCCTGAAAGATATGAGTAATGGCGGGAATCGCCAGATGTTCATGGTTTGCCTGGCAAAGGTGTGGGTAGGTTTCGGTCACAGAACTGGCCTCATTCAATTGCAATAAAAGGAATTACCCAATGCCAACGAAAAATCGTGCCAAACCATCACGATATTTCGGTGGTCACGAAAAATCGTTGTAGTAGGTTCTGCGATTAAAAATAAAAAATCTCGATGAATCAGTCACTTAAACTGATAAGGGGATATTGGCATGACTATCGCAATAATGGCTGTGATGCGCGTGAGTAGACAAGGCCGACCATTCAATTGAGCAACGGATTAAATCTGCCTTAATCAAGACCATTCCCAAAAGCCGGTGCACAGCAAACAGGCAATCACCCAGAGGTAATTTTGATGGAAAAAGTAGCGATGAAAAAACAAGACGTTGTAGAAGCAATTGTGCTGGCCAAACAAAAACTGAATTTGAGCTGGGAAGGCATTGCTGCCAGCATTGGTATGTCGCCAGTGTGGACGACGTCGGTATGTTTGGGTATGAACAGCGCTCCAGCTGATAAAGCAGAAGCACTGTGTAAATTATTTGATTTGCCCGAAGCGGCGAAACTGGCGTTAATGCAATGTCCCAGTAAAAGTTGGGAACACAGCATCCCGCAAGATCCGTTAATTTACCGCCTTTATGAAATGATCGGTGTATACGGGCCGACGATCAAAGAAATCATCCACGAGAAATTTGGCGATGGCATTATGAGTGCCATCGATTTTTCGATGGAGATTGGCAAAGAAGAAAATCCCAAAGGCGATCGGGTAATTATCAATTTAAATGGCAAGTTTTTACCTTACAAAGCTTGGTGATGCAAACAACCCGTCACACCTTAGGTGTGGTTAGGGTCTCGGATAAAAACCGCCAATCTTGTTAGTATTTTTACAACTAGCGAGATTGGGTACTGCAGCTATGAGTAGAAATTTATTTCCGCAACAATTATTAGTTGTTTTTATTGTATCGACCTTAGCCGCTTGTGGTGGTGGATCCGGTGGTGGCAATTCGAATCCATCACCGGGCACCAGTTCACCCGCCTCCAGCTCAACAGCAACAAGTTCGTCGGCCAGTTCGTTAAGTTCACTAGCCAATTCATCTAGCGGAACACTGGCTGCCCCGCAAAACCTGACGGCAATTGCAAGCAATGCTTCAGTGACTATGACTTGGAATCCGGTGTCCGGAGCAACTGGTTATCGTATCTACTACGCGTCCGAAGCCAATATTTTAATTAACAATATTGCCAGCTTTGATGATGGTACCCGCGTGGATAACGTAACTTCACCGACTGTGATTAATAATTTGCGCAATGGCGAAACCTATTATTTTGTGGTTACTGCGATCCAAGCGGATCGCGAAAGTACTGCAAGTGGCGAAGTCAGTGCCACTCCAGGGTCGATTGACCTTGCCAAACAGCCAACCGCGCAAGAAGTATTAGTGGTTGAATTAATAAATCGTGCGCGTGCTAACCCTGGCGCTGAAGCCGCGCGTTTAGGTATTGGTTTAAATGATGGCATTACCGGAACACAAATTACCGATACACCTAAACAGCCGCTCACTCATAATCTATTGTTAATCGAATCGGCGCGTTTGCATTCGCAATGGATGCTGGATGCGGATGTGTTTTCGCACACCGGTGTCAATAATTCCACACCGCACGAGCGTATGCAGGCGGTGGGTTATCAATTTACCGGCAGTTGGATGAGCGGTGAAAATATTGCCTGGGGTGGTACTACTGGCAACAGTATTAATTTAACGAGTTATGCCGTTTCGCAACATGAGGGATTATTTAAATCGCCGGGTCATCGCGTGAATATTCTTAACGAGAATTATCGCGAATTGGGCGTTGGGCAACAACAAGGCTATTTCATGAGTGATGACCGCAATTATTTATCCTCCATGCTCACCCAGAATTTTGCAAAATCGGGCTCCAGCTATTTTTTAACGGGTGTGATTTATGAGGATAAAAATAACAATGAATTTTACGATGTGGGTGAAGGCCTGAATGGAATTACCATCACCACCAATAGCAAATCCTACCCCGTTTACAACACTGGTGCCTATTCAATCCCGCTCCCCAATGGCAATTACGAATTAAGTATTACCGGCAATGCCTTGGGCGCACCGGTTTTTTATTCGGTACAGGTATCGGGAAAAAATCGTAAATTGGATGTGATTAAAACGGGCAATAATTTGAACGTGAATGCGCCCTAGAAGCTCCATGAAATTTTAAAAACTCAACATCCCTGTTGAGGGTGAAGCACTCTTATCCAAGCCAGGCAGCGTATTCGCGCTCCAACTGCTTGGGTTCCGTTTTAAAGGTTTGATACCAGTGTTGGGACAGGGCATCGGGAAATACATCTTCGATTTTTTGTTCCAAACTATCCAAAATAATTTCAGCGACCTCCGCTGGTTGCGGTTTGGGTAGGTCATAACCTTCTGACAAACGTGTTGCCACTGGCCCTGGATAAACTCCCTGCACGAAAATTTCCTCGCGCTGAAGCTCGGCGCGCAAACCCTGGGTAAAAGAGTGAAGCGCAGCTTTTGCTGCAGAGTAGGGGCCAAGCAATGGCATATTGGCGATACCGGCAATAGAACTTATATTCACTATGGCCGCCTCGGGCGAGTGACGCAGAGATGGTAAAAGCGCATGGGTTAGGCTGAGCGGTCCAAAGTAGTGGGTTGCCATTTCCAACTGGGCAACCTTATCGCTCGTGTCCTGAATAAATCCACTCGCCAGAGCGATACCGGCATTGTTAACCAATAAATCCAGTTCGCTGATTTGCGTCTGAACTCTGCGGATGTCGGAGGATGAAGTTACGTCCAGGGTGATGGGAATTAATTCTGTTGAAGGTTGCGCTAAAGCTTCGACGGTTATCGCTATAGCCTGTGTATCTCGCCCGCTGACGTAGACTCGCTTTGCACCGCGTGCGATCAGGGCTTCTACCAACGCCAGGCCAATACCCCGGTTAGCTCCGGTGACTAATGCCACCTTGTTTTGCCATTCAATCGTCATTTTTCATTACTCCATTTGATTAAAAGTAGACCGGTCGTCTAGTTTAAAACTCTAAAAAAAGAGCCATGCGGCTCCGGTTTCATCTGGCTAAGAGCCCTATCAGGGCTTTAGCACCTGACCAAAATAAAGATCCAGTAATTCCCGTAGTGGCTGGGTTGTTTGCGCCAGTTTGGCGCGAACCAGGCAACCTTCCCAGGCAGCGAATAACTGGCGGGCCAATAGTGTTTCATCGGCACTACTTGCCAACTCTCCATTGGCTTTGGCTTCGGTTAGACAATCTGCAATCAACATTTCAACGCGTAGATAATGCCGGCCAATGGCCGCGCGCATAGTATCCGACTGCAGCGCCAGTTCCTGACCCAGATTGCCCAGCAAACAATTACACCGGCCAAAGTGTTCACCAAAGTAAGCCAATGCCTCATCGAAATACTGGCGCAAGCGCACCAGAGGTGCGCCTTGGCTGGTTTGCAAACTGGTCGCTAAACCCTTACAGAGCACATCGCCGTAATGGTCGATGACGGCCAGTCCCAGATCTTCCTTACTTTTGAAGTAATGGTAGAAAGAGCCTTTGGGCACACCAACCTGGGTCAGGATCTCCGCAATCCCGGTGTTGTTAAAACCTTTCATGGCAAACAACGCCACGGCTGTATCGATCAGTTTATCTTTGGTGGTTTCAGGCATAGTAGACCAGTCGTCTAGTAAATACAATTGCTTCTATGATACGGGTTTTAGCGGTTTACGCCAGTCATTAGTATGGTGCATCGCTCAGGCCGCCGGCATAGGCAAACGACCATCCACCAGAAAGAGATCAACAGGAAAATGGATGATCTCTTTGTGCCCCACTTGTTTGAACGCAACTTCAGACGCGCCCAGCTCGCATAACCATTGGGTCATGTCGGCCGGCTTTTTTTGGGAGAGTGCAGCAGGAACAAACAAGCCGACGCAATGGCCCCGCTGCGGATCACGCGCCGATTGGTATTCGAAGACTTCGACGTTTGCCGCACGCATATTGCTTCCGAGTTGTTGAGTCGCAGAATAATCTTTGCGATCGGTGAGTTGCTGTGCGAAGCGATCAAACGGCGCAACTTGTAATTTCACACCTCGCTGACTTGCGTAATTCACACTGAATAGTGTGTGTGCGGAGGTAATTGTGTTTTTAATGGGTGATGCAGCCATCGAATACCAAAACACAAAACGGTAGAAGGCTGATTCAGCGAGCGTGGTGTGGGCGTTGCCGCCAGCGTAAAAAATACCCGGTTCATGAATGCGCCCGAAGCGCGAGCCCCAGCGCAATGGCGGGTAACGAAAAGGGGTTTTGAGCAGGTAGTGATAGCCGTCGCTATTGGCGGGGTAAGGCGGTTTTACCGAATCCAGTAACTCCTCCAATAGTGCTTGTTCTTCCAGGGTATCCACATAACCCAGGGTGGCGATTTGCTCCTGACTTTCTACCAACCGCCAGGCAGTGCCAGAAATTGTTTGTAACTGCGTTGCTCCTTCGCAAGCTTCCCAGATCATTCAGCGTTACTCTTGCCCATTAAATTTCGTGCCCATTGAATTTTGTGCCCGTTAAATCTTGCCGCGCAGGGCATCAACAAAGTTCAGCACTTGCATCAGGCCCTGAATAGATTCCATTTGCTTGGCCGGAACACCACCGGTTACCTGATTGGGGTTGTGCATAAAGTGTTTGATCCAATCTTTATCGCCGCCAGTTAGTGCGAAGAGTGCGCGGGCGATACGGATCAGCAGTAGTGCCAATTCTCCCTGCTTGGATTTGGGGTCCAGCGCAGGGTTCTGTTTGAGCCGGCTAATGGCGGTGCGGTGAATGCCCAGTACGGCGGCAAGCTCGGCTTGTTTTAACCCGAGCTGATCGGCGGCATTCAATACCGCCTTGGCGAGTACAGCGGCCGGGTTGGGATTGGTTTGTACAAGGGCTGACATAATACCTCCCTAAAAATGTTCACTATGCACTTATCATAAGTGATATGTGCATAGTGAACAAGTTTTGTTCAAAGCAAATCTGATGGTGAAAGGGTGATATTCAACAATTGCATAGCCGGATGAAATCATCGAGCATAGGCCGCCGTTTTGGCACATAGATCAAATTAAAGGAAAGGGATAACACAGGTGCAAGCTATCACTCACACCCATTACGACTGTATGGGGTTTCATACCCAACTGCCCAGAGGAAAGGCCTCGGGCAGCATGACTATCAACTCGGCGAGCATTGAATTTACTATTCAGGAGCAGCGCTTGCGCGTGCCCCTGGAGGGTTTGCAAATCAGCCTTGGTGGTGCCAGCAATCGCCTGGTCTATTTTGAACACCCACTGCTAAACAGCTGGAGTTTCTACACCAGCGATCGCAGCGTGCTGAAAGATCCGCATCTGCATCGTTTGCCCAGTGTTTCCACATTATTAACCAGTGCGCGCAACCAGCACTGGTTAGGTTGGGGCCTGCTGGCCACAGTGGTAATGCTGATTGTGGCGGTGCCTCTGCTGATTGTGTTGCGCATGGATTTTTTTACCGGCCTGATCGCCAAAAAAATTCCGGTGGAGTGGGAGCAAACGCTGAGTGACTCCGCCATGGCGCAGTATCAATTTGGCAAGAAAATGCTCGATGACAAAGATGTGGAGCGCTTGCTTAAACCGTTGGTTGACCCGCTGTTAAATGCGCTCGATCACAGTCGTTACCATTATCACTTTAGTATTGTGAATGAAGGCAGCCTCAATGCGTTTGCATTGCCGGGTGGGCAAGTGGTTATTCACTCGGAATTAATTTTGCGTGCCGATTCGGCGGAAGAATTGCTTGGGGTACTGGCTCATGAAATTCAACACGTGGAGCAGCAACACGGCCTGCGTAATATGATTGGCGCCAGCGGAATTTACCTGATTGCCAGCGCCGTATTTGGCGACGCTTCTGGTCTGCTCGCCGTACTCAGTAGCGCTGCACCGTTATTGCTTAATCAAAGTTACTCACGCGGTTTTGAAACCGATGCGGATGTAAAAGGTTTTGGCCTTTTACAACAAGCAAAAGTGAATCCTTCCGGGCTGGCGAGCTTTTTTGAGAAGATGATTGAAGAAGAGAAAAAACAAATGGATAAAGTGCTGGATAAGGAAAATCAGGAACTGGCAAAACAAGCACTTAAATTTCTATCGACGCATCCCGCCAGCGAAGAACGTATTAAAAAATTAGCAGCCCTTGCGCAAGAAAATCCTCAGTCGATTGAATATCTGAATTTACAAGCGGCTTTTGTGGAACTGCAAACCGCAACCAAAACTTTCGTAACAAATACCCAGGGAGAATCACACGATGAAAACTGAGCTTAAAGGCTCACAAGCCTTTTCCTATATTGAGGTGGAGCTGCAACCCGGCGAAACTATTATCAGCGAATCGGATGCCATGTCGAGCATGGATGCCGAGCTGGATTTAACCGCAAAATTAAACGGCGGATTTTTTAAAGGGCTGTTGCGCAAATATCTAGGCGGTGAATCCCTGTTTATCAATCATTTTACCAATAACACCCAACAACCGCGGCGCATGACACTGGTGCAAAGTACACCAGGTGAAATTCGCCAGCGCACTATGGATAACGATGAAATCTATTTGCAGCCCGGCGCATTTGTGGCCTGCACGGAAGATGTGAAATTAACATTGGAATGGGCCGGCTTTGTTTCGTTTATTGCGCGCGAAGGTTTGTTTCGTTTAAAAGCCAGTGGTAATGGTGAATTATTTTATGGCGCCTATGGCGCTTTGCTCGAGCGCGAAATCGACGGTGAATATATTGTGGATACCAGCCACCTGGTGGCTTATGAGCCGGGTATAAAATTAAAGTTGCAATTGGCTGGCGGAATTTTTTCCAGCTTCTTTGGCGGTGAAGGTTTGGTTACACGCGTAGAGGGCAAAGGAAAAATAATTATTCAATCGCGCAGCATTACCGGCCTGACTGGCTGGTTGAATCCCAAGTTCTGGTAAGGAGCCCGGCATGAAAATCGAATTTGTAAATCAACCCGGCAATACCGCTGCCAAAATTACTCTGGCAGCAGGCGAAACTTGCACGGCCGAAGCCGGCTCCATGATTGCCATGAGCGGCCATATGAATATCACTACCAGCACCCATAAAAAAAATTCCGGCGGCATTTTAAAAGCGGCCAAACGCATGCTGTCGGGCGAATCTTTTTTTCTCAATCATTTTGATCCTCAGGGAAAAGCCGGTGAAATCTGGCTGGGTAGTAACCTCGCCGGCGATATGCTCTGTGTAGAATTGGATAACGAAAACTTGATTGTGCAGAGCGGCTCATTTCTGGCGTGCGAAGAGAGCATCAATATGGATATGGGTTGGCAAGGTTTTAAATCACTCTTCTCCGGCGAAAGCGTTTTTTGGCTCAACCTCAAAGGGCGCGGCAAAGTAGTGCTATCCAGTTTCGGCGCAATTTATCCGATTGAAGTGGATGGCGAATACATTGTGGATTCAGGCCACATAGTTGCCTTCAATGAAACCCTTGATTTTTCCATTACCAAAGCGGGAAAAAGTTGGTTGCAATCCATTCTCGGTGGTGAAGGTCTGGTATGTAAATTTAAAGGCAAGGGCACTGTCTGGTGCCAGTCGCACAACGCCAATAATTTTGGTGGTTCATTAACGCCCAACTTGCGTGTGCGCAAAGCCTAAGGAGCCGCATTATGGAAAATCAATTCAAAGTACAACTTAACGGACAATTAGTCACCGGCGTAGACCTTGCAACGGCAACGGCTAACTTTGCACAGCTTTTTAAAATCAGTGCAGAGAAAGCGCAGCAGATGCTGGCCAGTTTTCCGGTAACCGTAAAAAATAATGTGGATGAAATCACCGCGCAAAAATTTAAAGCAGCGATTGAAAAAGCAGGATTCTTGTGTGATGTAAAACCCGTTGCTGAACTTGCATTGGCACCCACTGATAATAATGATGCTGAGCCAGACAACGAACGCGCATCAACATTGGAAACCAGAACGGAAGCCGCACCAAAAAAGGCAGTGGACGCAAAATCCCCCGCCGTTAAACTCGAACAACCAGAAAGTTTCCGTGGCTGGGAATATAAAATTGAAGGCCGTCCCGACTATGGCTTTTTAACAGTGCAAATTCCCGCTAATGAAACCTTGAAAGTAGAAGCCTCGGCCATGGCAACCATGGATACACATTTGGAAATGAAAACCAAATTTAAAGGTGGCTTGGGCCGTTTCCTGACGGGTGAAAATATTTTCGTCAACGAATTTAAAGCGGCGAAAGGTGCAGGTGAAATTGGTATTGCCCCTGGCACTCCTGGCGATTTGATCCATCAATACATGGATGGCCAAACTTTGTTTTTGCAGAACTCAGCATTTGTCGCGGCGACTATGGGCGTGGAGTTAGAAACCAAATGGCAGGGCATGTTGAAAGGATTTTTCTCGGGCGAAAGTTTCTTTTTAATTCGCGCGAGCGGCAAAGGCGATTTATGGTTTAACTCTTACGGCGCGATTATTGAAATCGATGTAGAAGATGATTACGTTGTGGACACCGGCAACATAGTCGCCTTCACCGATGGTATGGATTACGAGATCACCAAAGTCGGCGGCTACAAATCCCTGTTCTTCTCCGGCGAAGGTTTTGTGTGTCGTTTCCGCGGTAAAGGCAAAGTCTGGATCCAAACTCGCAATTCCCAGGCGTTTGTGTCCTGGGCGGACTATTTCCGGCCCGTGCAATCCAAAGGTTAATCACGTCGGTACAAAAAGCTTATTAAATTCGTTGTTTAATAAACCCATGAATTTTTTAGTTCATGGGTTTATTTTTATCCTACTGGCAACGCCGTTTTATCCACCGGCGACTTCAACACAAACGATGAATGCACACCGCTCACACCTTCAATGCGGGTGAGTTTTTGCAGCAGGAATTGCTGATAGGCATCCATGTCTTTGACGATCACTTTCAGTAAATAGTCGGCGGATTGGCCCGTGATCAAATGGCATTCCAGCACTTCCGGGTAATCGTTCACCAGCTTCTCAAAAGTATCGAAGCGGTCAGGGGTGTGTTTGTCCATGCTAATTTGGATAAACGCCATCAACGTTAGCCCCAGCTTGCGCGCATTGAGCAGCGCGACATAACCATCGATCAGACCGGATTCCTCCAGCGCGCGCACGCGACGCAGACAGGGCGAGGGCGAAAGGCTGATACTGTCGGCCAGTTCCTGATTAGAAATGCGGCCATCCCTCTGTAAGGCCTCCAGGATCAGGCGATCGTATTTATCGAGTTCCATCATTGCGCGTTTAACCTCCGAAGACCCTTCCGAATTGCCACTGAACGGATAACTGGTAGGGGCACTGTTAGCCGTAATATCCGACAAAAGTAAAATTAACTGCCTTTAAATTTACGTTTTAAGCAATAAAATTGCGTTCATGTAGATATTAACACAATCTTCGCAATCATCTGCCAAGCTGGCCGCACTATACTAATTCCATGCTGATAAAAGCCCCGGCGCTATCCGCGCGGGTTTGGGGTTTCCCCGATGCGACCGCATCACCGGAAACCGGCACCTGTTATCCCCGGGTTCCCGACCAGATTCGTTTCATCAGCCAAGACCGCAAGACCACTGCTACAGCAATACAAAAGAACTATACAGCTCGGAGTCTCTGGAACACTTGCACAGCAAGGTTCCATGAGCTCCAACATGAATGATGTAAACAGCGTTAACGGCAATTACCCCAGGAGTTGATCATGCTTGCCAATCCATCCACTAAGTATCAGCGTTTTGTCGGCGTTTCCTTACCCGACCGTCAATGGCCAAACAATCACATTGAAAAGCCGCCTATTTGGATGAGCACAGACCTGCGCGATGGCAATCAGGCGCTGATCGACCCTATGTCAGTTGCAACCAAATTGCGCATGTTTAAAGAATTGGTCGCAATTGGATTTAAAGAAATCGAAATCGGTTTTCCCTCGGCGAGTGAAATTGATTACAACTTCACGCGTCAGTTAATCGAGGAAAATTTAATTCCTGATGACGTTACCATCGAAGTATTGGTGCAAGCGCGTTATGACTTGATTGAAAAAACCGTGCAGAGCTTGCGCGGTGCCAAGCGCGCAATTTTGCACATGTACAACCCGCTCGCGCCAGCGTTCCGCAAAATTGTGTACAACACTGACGAAGCGGGTGTGAAGAAGATTGCGATCCAAGGCACCCAGTGGTGTAAAGAATTAACCGCTACCGCACCGGAAGTGGATTGGACTTTCCAATACTCGCCGGAAGTATTTTCTTCCACTGAAATCGAGTTGGTGAAAGACGTGTGCGATGCCGTGGTAGAGATTTGGAATCCATCGCCACAGAAAAAATTAATTTTGAATTTACCCGCCACGGTAGAAATGAATACACCGAATACCTACGCGGATCAAATTGAGTGGATTCATCGCAATATCAATCGCCGCGATTCCATTATTATCAGCGTGCATCCGCACAATGACCGCGGCACCGCAGTTGCAGCGGCTGAGTTGGCGGTGATGGCCGGAGCCGATCGCGTCGAAGGCTGTTTGTTCGGCAACGGCGAGCGCACCGGCAACGTCTGCTTGGTCACTTTGGCGATGAATTTATACTCCCAAGGTGTAAGCCCTGGTTTGGATTTCTCTGATATTGATCGCGTGCGCAAGTTGCACGAAGAGTGCACCCAATTGCCGGTACACCCACGTCACCCCTATGCCGGCGAATTGGTGTTTACCGCTTTCTCGGGTTCACATCAGGACGCGATCAAAAAAGGTTTCGCGGTTCAGAAAAAAGATACCCTGTGGGAAGTACCCTACTTGCCGATTGACCCGGCGGATTTAAATCGCAGCTACGATGCCGTAGTGCGCGTGAATGCACAGTCAGGCAAAGGCGGCGTCAGCTTCCTGTTGCAACAAGAGGCGGGTTTGCAATTGCCGCGTCGCTTGCAAATTGAATTCAGCGGTGTAGTGCAAAAAGTTAGCGATGCCACTGGCAAAGAAGTGAAAGCCAGTGAAATCGTGAAGATTTTCAACGACGAATATTTTGCCGTGAATACGCCTATTGCCTATCAATCCAGCAAATTTACTGAGCAGGATGATACCCATCAGGTAGACATAGTGATACACGCGCAGCACCAGGATAAAACCGTGCAAATCAGCGGCAGCGGCAATGGCCCCATAGACGCCGCCGCTCACGCCATCAGCCAGTTTATCGACGGTGAAGTGAGTGTCATTGACTACCACGAACACTCAGTAGGTGAAGGTTCTGATGTGGCGGCAGTGACTTATGTGGAAATCAAAGTGAAAAACGGCAAACCCGTTTATGGTGTGGGTCAGGATCGCAACATTATTACTTCAGCAGTGAAGGCCCTGATTAATGGTGTGAATCGCAGTGGGGCGATTAACTAAATAAAAAACTCTGTTCCAAAAAAAAGCGCAGCCGGCGAAAACCGGCTGCGCTTTTTTTATTTTCGAAAAAATTATTAAATCAAACGACGACGAACAACCAGACCTGCTAACACAATTGATAACAGAACGAGCGGTGCGGGTTCGGGAACTGAAGTGGTTTCTGACGTAATTTTTAAAGAGTCTAACCAAAAATAAGCGCTGTCCGTCATAATCCAGCTACTTGCATCCAGGTCAACACTCCAACGGGCAAACGCGCCGTTAGACCAACCGCCTTCGTCAGAAACGAAATTCATGCCGTTTAAACTGAGATCCGATATCCAGTCCAGCCCGTTAAATGTGAAACCGACTCCGAGAGTTTCCATGACAGAACCAGAGTCTCCAAATGCATTTAAAACTTTATCTAATATAATTTGATCGTTTCGACTTGGATCATTGATAATTCTTACAAAGTCCAGATAACCGTAAACAACAGGAGTAGCAAAATTGCTTTGTAACAAACCTGACCAGAGTGAACCGTAATACCAGACATCGGTAGGGTTGTCCGCGTATTTTCCGTCTGCTTTAGACGTATCAATCACATAAGAACCCGTGATTGAATCACCGTTTTGGTAGCCGAGACCGTCACCGGTCGTGTTATAGATGTGGGCGGTGTATTCGATATTAACAATTGCAGCTGATGCGGCTGTTGGAAGGCACAAAAGGCCTAACAAGAAAAATCCTACACGTGAAATCATGGTATTTATCCTATCCATTGGTATTTCCGAATATCTCGGAATTTAGGTTATTTAAAAGAGCTTTAGTCGTTGTGATATCCAGTTTACTGGACGAAGGCATTTTAGCGACAAGCCATTCTGAAAAAAAGCTATTAGTCGAAGCTTAAATCTTGGCTGGAGGGAGGAGTTAACAGCGCAAAGCGTCAGATTTACACTCGTCGCTAAAATGGTTCTCTAGGTCGCAGTTGAACCAGTCCGCAAAAAAACAGCTTGATTTTAACAATGTGGAGAATGGCTACAACAGTGTCAAATGTAACGCAGAAAAATAATTACGGATGAAATTCCATTCCAGCATGAATCCAACGGTTAGCGTTCTGCATCCAATCCAGTGAGAACAACAAATTCCCGCCCCCCCAACTTGGGAGTTTGGTTGTTGCTCGCTGTAATTGACCCGTTATTGGCAGCACTCGTGGTAGATGGGTAATTTCCTCCGGCAGGTGCTGCTGCCGGAGGTTCTTTGATTTAACGGAGTGAATTAGATTTACACCGGCAACCGCTATTTACAGCGCCGAAAAACTCTTAGTGCGCAGCTGCAAGCACGCGCGAGTTACCGCATAAGCCAGGCTTACCAATACCAACATGCCGGCACAGGCACCGAGTGCGTAGCCGAATAAATTGCCCGCAACTTCAGTGCCGTGTACCAAACCGTGGCTCGCCATTAGGGTAGCGGCA
Organism: Cellvibrio sp. KY-GH-1; assembly: GCF_008806975.1. Lineage (NCBI taxonomy): Bacteria > Pseudomonadati > Pseudomonadota > Gammaproteobacteria > Cellvibrionales > Cellvibrionaceae > Cellvibrio > Cellvibrio sp. KY-GH-1. The sequence continues at coordinate 3,922,805 of NZ_CP031728.1, read as the reverse complement.
ACCATAGGTGCGATTTGTCCCAATTGCATTCTGAAGGCAATTAACAATGCGACGGCGAGGCCGGAAAATAATACTGCCCATTCAATCGCGGCAATAAAATTTACCGGTAGCTGTCCACCGAAAAATAGCGCCAGCGCAAAAATTCCTACACTCGCCAAACCACTTTTGATTGCCATGCGGCGCGCGAGCAGTGCAAACCAAACGCCGAGCAACAACATGGCCGCCAGATGATCCAGGCCGGTAAAGGGATGAATAAATCCAGCCGCAAAACCGCTGCTGTGATCGCCTGTGTGGGCGAATGTCGGGGTGGCGATCAGCGCTAATAAGGCCGGGAGCCAGGATTTTTTCACGCAAGAATTCATCAATTTTTTCATAACAGCTCCACGCAAGTTAGTTGGCAGTTTTCGGGCTCAACATGCCCTGGGTAGTAATAAAAGCAACTATGTCGGCGACGCCGGTGCCATCTTTTAAATTGCTGAAAATAAATGGCTTGTCGTTGCGCATTTTTTTCGCGTCGCGATCCATCACACCTAAATCCGCGCCCACCAGCGGAGCCAAATCAATTTTGTTGATGACCAACAAATCCGATTTTGTAATACCCGGGCCGCCTTTGCGCGGAATTTTATCGCCGGCAGAAACGTCGATCACATAGAGGGTCAAATCCGATAATTCCGGGCTGAAGGTGGCGGCAAGATTATCGCCACCGCTTTCGATAATAATTACATCCAGATTTTCAAAGCGCTCATTCAATTCTGCCACGGCGGATAAATTCATCGAGGCGTCTTCGCGAATCGCGGTGTGCGGGCAGCCGCCGGTTTCTACGCCGATAATGCGGTCGTGGTCCAGGGCGTTATGACGCATTAAAAATTCGGCATCTTCGCGGGTGTAAATATCATTGGTGATCACGGCGATATTAAAAATATCTTTTAATTCGCCACACAGAGTTTTTACCAGCGCGGTTTTACCAGAGCCGACGGGTCCGCCAATGCCGAGGCGCAGCGCCGGTTTTTGTGGTTGAGCGTTATTCATAGCGTTTCCTTAGATGCGTAACAGTAGTAATTAAATATCGATACGTTAGAAATTAAAGAACAAAAAAGTTAAGAGCGAAACAGCCGTGAGTACTGATATTCATGCAAGCTGGACGCCATCACTTGCCCGGGCAAACTCGCACCTATATCCTCAAGGGGCAGTGCCTGAGCTGCGGCGATTGCGGCCGGTATTTCCGGCAATATCTGCAGCAATAATTTTTGCGCGGCGGTTTGCCCGAGCGGCAAAATTTTGGTGGCAGCTGCCACTTGGTTCTCTAACCAGCTATAGGCAAAACTGTGCATCAAATCCGCGCGCGGAATTTTCCAGTGCTGGCCGGCCAGGGCAAACATAATTGCAAATGCCGGTTTGGCCTTGAGTGATTGAATCGCACCGGCAGGCGCGCCCAAATCCAACAGCAAACGCTGCAATGCAACGCCGAGCTGTTCATCTTCCAATAATAATTCGCTGGTTTCGCGGCAGGCGCGCAGGAAAAAATTCCATTCATTTACCGCTGCAAAATCCTCGGCTTCCCAGGCGCTATAGGCGGCCATTAATACCGGTAAATCCAATTTGCCAAAGCCGTGGTGTAACACGCCGCGCAGCCAGGCGGCGACATCCTCAGCGGTTTTTAATTGGCCGCTGTCGATGGCATATTCCAATCCCTGCGAATAGGCGTAAGCACCCACCGGCAGCGCCGGGCTGGATAAGTGAAACATATGCAACAGCGCCAGCGATGAATAGGCCGGTGTTGCCGCAGGCTGCAGCTTGGCCAAGGGATCAGTGATCATGGTTGTGCTTGTGATTGTTAAGCGGGCGCAGAATTAAATTCTCGCGATGGCTATGTGAGTGCCCGTGACTGTGTGAGTGCCCGTGTGAATGATCATGTGAATGTCCATGTGCGTGTGAATGCCCGCTGTGCCCCGCCGCATAAGCGCCCGCCTCGGGTTGGAAGGGCGCCTGTTCGTTTTCAACACCCAGGCCCAAACCTTTCACCATTTCATCCAACACATGGTCGTGTTGGTAGCGCAAAAAAGTATCGGTAATTTGCAGCGGCACATGGCGATTACCCAAATGATAAGCCGCGCGGGTTAAATCCAGCGCGCTCTTGGCGTAGACGGTGCTGACGCTCTCCTGCGCCGACACAATCCGAATCAATTCGCCCGAGGTGCATTTTAAAAAATCGCCCTCTTTGAGCACGCGACCGCGCTCGATAAACCAGCCGATATCCCGACCACATTGGGTCACACCTTTATGGCGGCTTTTTTGGCGATCATCAAACCCCAATTCGATTGCCATTGAGGTTTGCAGTGATTCACCCTGAACAATTTCGTGAGCTTCTAACATAAAAATTCTTCGCAAGTAGTCGCGTTAAAATGCGACGGTTTTAAAAAAGCTAAGGCAATTAAAATAAATAGTAACGCTGTGCCAGCGGTAAAACTTCCGCCGGTTCGCAGGTCAGTACCACGCCATCGGCTTTTACTTCATAGGTCTCAGGATCAACTTCCATAACCGGTTGATAGTTGTTGAGCACCATGTCGGCTTTTTTCACGCTGCGACAATTTTTTACCGCCGAGAGCGGTCGCTCCAGACCAAAGGTTTTGGCGATGCCCGCATCAATTCCCGCTTGGGAGACAAAGGTCAGCGAGGTTTGCACGCAGGCTTTGCCATAGGCGCCGTACATCAGCCGATAGTGCACAGGTTGCGGCGTAGGGATGGAGGCATTGGGGTCGCCCATGGGTGCGGCGGCAATGGCGCCACCTTTAATAATCAGCGCCGGTTTGGTGGCGAAAAATGCCGGCTTCCAAAGCACCAGGTCGGCCAGCTTGCCCACTTCAATTGAGCCGACTTCGTGGCTGATGCCGTGGGCGATGGCGGGGTTGATGGTGTATTTGGCGATGTAGCGTTTCGCGCGGAAGTTATCGTGACCGGTGGGTACGCCATCGATCATATCCTCCGGCAGGCTGCCGCGCTGCACGCGCATTTTGTGCGCGGTTTGCCAGGTGCGGGTGATGACTTCGCCCACGCGGCCCATGGCTTGGGAGTCGGAGGAAATCATCGAGAAGGCGCCCAGGTCATGCAGAATATCCTCGGCGGCGATGGTCTCTTTGCGGATGCGCGAATCGGCAAAGGCGACGTCTTCGGGAATGCTCGGGTCCAAATGGTGGCAGACCATCAGCATGTCCAAATGCTCATCCACGGTGTTGATGGTGTAGGGGCGCGTAGGGTTGGTGGAGGAGGGCAGCACATTATCCAGACCGCAGGCCTTGATGATATCGGGCGCGTGGCCGCCACCGGCGCCTTCGGTGTGATAGGTGTGGATGGTGCGGCCTTTAAAGGCGGCGATAGTGTCTTCCACAAAACCGGATTCGTTGAGCGTGTCGGTGTGAATGGCGATTTGAATATCGTACTTTTCGGCCACGCTTAAACAGCAGTCGATAGACGCGGGCGAGGTGCCCCAGTCTTCGTGCAGCTTGAGTCCCATCACACCCGCTTTGACTTGTTCTTCCAATGCTTGCGGCAGGCTCGCATTGCCCTTGCCGAGAAAACCAAAATTCATCGGGAAGGATTCTGCCGCTTGCAGCATCTTGCCGATATGCCATGGCCCGGGCGTGCAGGTGGTGGCGTTGGTGCCGGTAGCCGGCCCGGTGCCGCCGCCAATCATGGTGGTCACGCCGCTCATTAAGGCCTCTTCAACCTGCTGCGGGCAGATGAAGTGAATGTGCGCATCGATTCCGCCGGCGGTAACTATATTGCCTTCGCCGGCAATAATTTCGGTGCCTGGTCCAATCTCAATGGTGATACCGGGTTGGATATCCGGGTTGCCCGCCTTGCCGATGGCGCTGATGCGGCCATTTTTAATGGCGATATCGGCTTTGACTATGCCCCAGTGATCGAGAATCAGCGCATTGGTGATTACGGTATCGGGCGTATCGGCGCAGCTGGATTGGCTCTGGCCCATACCGTCGCGGATTACCTTGCCGCCGCCAAATTTTACTTCCTCGCCGTAAATGGTGTGGTCTTGCTCCACCTCAATCCAAAGCTCGGTGTCCGCCAAACGCACCCGGTCGCCTACCGTAGGGCCGAACATATCGGCGTAGGCGCGTTTGCTCATGGTTTGGGTGGATGTTTTTTTAGTCGTCATTTACAAACTCCCCATTACATCGCCACGGAAGCCAAATACGCGGCGGCGGCCACTCAGTGCGACCAGTTCCACCGCGCGGGTTTGCCCCGGCTCAAAGCGCACCGCGGTACCGGCGGCGATATTCAGGCGGAAGCCCTTGGTGGCTTCGCGGTCAAATACCAGTGCGCCATTGGTTTCATAAAAGTGATAGTGGCTGCCCACCTGAATGGGGCGGTCACCGGTATTGGCCACAGATACACTGATGACCTCGCGGCCGACATTGAGCGGGATATTACCTTCAGCGATTTGATATTCACCGGGGATCATGGTCGTCTTCCTGGGCTATTAAACAATCGGGTTATGGACGGTAACTAACTTGGTGCCGTCGGGAAAGGTGGCCTCCACTTGCACCTCATGCACCATCTCGGCGATGCCTTCCATCACATCGTCCACCGTTAACAGGGTGCGGCCATAGGCCATCAATTCGGCAACGGTTTTGCCATCGCGCGCACCTTCAATAATTTCAAAACTGATCAACGCGATGGCTTCCGGATAATTCAATTTCAAGCCCCGTGCCCGCCGCCGCTCGGCTAATTGTGCAGCGCTAAATAGTAGTAACTTGTCTTTTTCGCGGGGGGTTAACTCCATGGCGTGCCTCTAATAGATAAAAAAATGTTAGAAATAAAAAATAATTAAAATTAAAAATTAAAAATTTAAGTGGACCAAATTCGCGGTGATACCGCCGGCTTGTCGATCATTAACGGCCGCAAGGTTTGCCACAAGAATTCAAAACCCTGGCGGCAATGACTGGCAGAATCGCCCAGATAGCGCGCAATAAACAAATCGTCTTTCTGCGTTAAGCCCCAGCGGTGACTGCTTTGGGAGTCATCGGCATCAATGCCGGTTTGCTCCAGCATCTGCGTCAATTCTTCTCGCTGTTCGCGCCCCGTCTGTAGCGTCATAACAAAAGTGCCCATGCTGTTGTGGTTGTTTAATCCCCAGCTGCTGGCTTGTAAAGCACCGCCGCCGCGCACCTGATTGCGCTCAATCAACAGTGGAATACCGTCGCGAGTGATGCGAATCATCTGGGTGCATTCACCCGAATCAAACCCGAGTTGGCTGGCCGGGCGACCAAAACAGACTATGTCCCAAAACACCAGCTTGGCGTCGGCGTGCAGTTGGATGTCCGCCTGCAAGAGCGCGTTAGCGCCGTTGAACACCAGCGTCTCCTGCGGCAGCCATTCCAGGCAGGCATCGGCAGCGATAGTTAAGGCAATGCGCTGCTGTTGTTTTTCGAGGCCATTTTTTACTCCATAGACTTTGCCCGCCGAGGGCGTAGTCACCAGCGCATGGCTGCTGCTTTCGGCGAGCACATCAATGCGCAACTCATCGCCCAACACCAAGCCACCCGGCGGATGCAATAAATACACATGGCAGCAATCTGCCTCGGGATAAAAAGGTTTGAGCACCCGCAAGGGCCCGCAATGGACGTTCTCAATCAGCCGGGTAAGACCGCGCCTTGGCGCAAAGCCGAGCTTCAAGCTGGCGTGCCAGCGGCGGGTGATGGTGGGTAGGGCTTTGAATTGCGCTGTCATCGTTGTTGTTTATTAGTGGTCATAGGGGTACGTCAGACAAGATTTATACCAGATAAGCAGTGTGCCGGAATCTGGTTTTAACAGCGATACGTTAATTGACGTGATTGCTTGCAGTGCGCATCCACCTACTCGCCGGTGTTTTACTGCACCAGTTTGGGACGTCATCTGTAATAAGCATTAATTTCGTGCCAGTGAACTCTGTGTTAGTTTGTGACTCTGATCCCGGCGGCGTAATAGCCGGCCGTTAAGAAAAGCGTTTGGGAAGTGAATCCAACAGGAACAAAGGCGCGTCCAAGGTATTAGCCGCCGAGAACTTACAGTTACGCGATTAGGAAATCGTCATGGACAGTTTGCAAGAAATCCTCTTTACCCTGTGCCAGAATAAGCTGCGCACCGGGCTTACCGCCTTTGGTGTCTTCTGGGGCATTCTTATGTTGATCCTGCTGCTGGGCGCCGGGCGCGGGATGGAAAAAGCTTTTGCCGATGGTTGGAGCAACGACGTCGCCGATTCCATTTGGATCTTCCCCAGTACCACATCTGTACCTTACATGGGCTTACCGGTTGGCCGGCAGATCGAACTCACCGAAGCCGATATGGCCGCCGTACGCCAACAAATTCCCGGTGTGCAATTTCTCTCCAGCGAAAATCCGCTCGGCTCCTTTATCAATTCCGACGTGTCTATCACCTATGGTCTCAAGTCGGGCAGCTTTGGTGTGCTGGGTGTGGCCGACCAGTATTTCAATATCAAAGAAAAAGTGCGCTTTGATGACGGTCGGCGACTGAACCTGCTCGATCAGGATGACAATCGCAAAGTGGTGGTGATAGGTACGCGCGTGAGCGAGCGATTGTTTACCACCCACGCAGAGGCGATGGGCAAAGAAATTCAAATCAACGGCATTTCGTTCAAAGTCATTGGATTATTTTTTGATAAGGGAAACCAGGGCCGTATGTCCGAACGTGTGTATTTGCCAGTTACGGCCTTTAAAAAAGCCTTTGGCGGTGGCCAGCGAGTGGACTTGATTACCGTGCGCCCCAAGCCGGGTTACGACGGAATAAAACTGGAAGAAGAAATTCTCGCGCTCTTGAAGCAGCGCCACAAAATTGCGCCCGACGATGTGCGCGCTATTTCCGTGGCCAACAAAGCGCGCGATGCAGCGGAACTCAATGCCATGTTCTCCGGTTTGAATATGTTTATCTGGTTGGTAGGCATTGGCACTTTGCTGGCGGGAATTGTGGGTGTGAGCAATATCATGATTATCACGGTAAAAGAGCGCACGCGTGAAATTGGAATTCGTAAAGCCCTCGGCGCGAATCCAGCATCGATTGTTGGCAGTTTGTTATTTGAATCGGTAATGGTTACCGGAATTGCCGGTTATAGCGGGTTGGTTTTGGGGGTGGGAATTCTGGAAGCAGTTTCCGCATTGCTGCTCAAGTTGAATGTCGATTTACCATTTTTTCGTCAACCGGAAATCGATATTGGCATTGCCATCAGTGCACTCTTGTTGTTGATTGCTGCCGGAGTCGTTGCGGGATTAATGCCGGCGTTGCGCGCGGCGCGCATCACGCCTATTGAAGCCATGAAAGCGGAATAAGGGAGGGTTTATGTTTGAATTGGATAAGTGGCAAGAAATCCTTACCAGCTTGCGCCGGCAAAAATTACGCACCGGCTTAACCGCGTTCGGTGTGTTCTGGGGCATTTTTATGCTGGTGTTGCTGTTGGGTTTTGGCACCGGCTTTGGTACGCGCATCGAAGGCATTTTTGGCGATGCAAAAAGCATCGTAATTTTTTGGCCGTCCAATACCACACAGATGGAATACCAGGGGTTGGGCAAAGGCCGCGCGATAAAATTTACCCCTGAAGATATAGAGGCAATTCGCCAATCCATTCCCGGTATTCAAACCGTGGATGGAAAAAATAACCTCGGCAATTGGGGTGCGGCCTCGTACGTAGTGTATGGCAAGGAGAGTGGTTCGTTTACGGTGCGGGGTACCCATCAAGGTTGGGCGCCGTTTGAATTTATCAAATTGATAGAAGGCCGCTACGTCAATTCACTCGATGAAAAAGAAAAACGTAAAGTCGCCGTGATAGGTACACGCGTGAAAGAAGTGCTGTTTAAAAACGGCGAAAATCCCATCGGCAAATCCATTGATATTCGCGGAGTGAAATTCAAAATCGTGGGCATTTCCCGCTCGGTAGAACCGGGTAGTGACGCCGAACAAAATAACGCGCGCATTTACATTCCCAATGAAACCCTGCGTCAGGCATTCAATCAAATGGATGCTTACCAAATCATTATTTTTTCGCCCAAGCCAGGTGTAAACCCCTATGACCTTGAGCGCGACGTCAAAAAATTATTGTACGAGCGCAAAAAAATTCACCCCGATGATAGCGGTGTAATCGGCGGTTTTAATATGGAGCAAAACTACCAGCAGAATCGCGATCTGGTAACGGGTATTTTGGGCTTTAGTTGGATGGTGGCGATTGGCACCATCATCGCTGGCGTCATTGGTGTGGGCAATATTATGTTGGTGGTCGTAAAAGAGCGCACGCGTGAAATCGGTGTGCGCAAGGCCATGGGTGCCACGCCTACGAATATCAGTTTGATGATTATTCATGAGTCATTAGTGATTACTGTAATCGCCGGTTATGCCGGCTTGGTGGCGGGCGTATTGTTATTGGAAGGCATTCGCGCGTTACTGGTGAAACTCGGGCAGGGGGATGGCTTATTTGCATCACCTTACATCGATATCAATATTGCGTTTATGGCGCTGAGCGTATTGGTCATCACCGGTGTGCTTGCGGCGCTGCTGCCGGCGATGAAGGCGGCTGCGGTCAACCCCATTACCGCACTTCAAGATGAATAGCGAGACGAATAGCCGTACGAATAGCGTTATTCAGAGGGTACGGAAAAATTTTTAGCGAAAGTGAATCCAAAACAATCGGATACACATCCAAAGAAGTAACAGGAGCAAAATGCACCGGCTAGCGGGCGCTGACACTTGTCATGATTGTGTTAAGCGACGGTAAAAAGGCCAGACATTTGTGCAAAAGCCTCTAAGCTAGTGAGCCACCGTTGCAGGCTCATTAGCGCAATAGATAACAGGAAGCTACCATGATCAAACTACATAACATCCACAAGTACTATCACTCAGGTGAACAACCGCTGCATGTACTTAAAGGTATTGACCTGCACATTCGCGAAGGCGAACTGGTATCGATCATGGGGTCATCGGGTTCGGGTAAATCGACCCTGCTGAATATTCTCGGCATTCTGGATACCCACGATAAAGGCGATTATTTTCTCGCCGGGCGCGAGGTAAAAAATCTCAAAGAAAAAACCGCCGCGAAAATGCGCAACGAATTACTCGGCTTTGTTTTTCAATCGTTCAATTTATTGCCGTTTAAAAACGCTACCGAAAATGTGGCTTTGCCGTTGTATTACCAAGGTGTGAGTCGTAAAGAGCGTAACTATCGCGCAGACCAATATCTGGAAATGGTGGGGCTTTCGCATCGCGCCAAACACATGCCGAATGAAATGTCGGGTGGACAAAAGCAGCGCGTCGCTATTGCCCGTGCGTTGGTAACCCAACCTAAGGTGATTCTCGCTGACGAACCTACCGGTGCGCTGGATAGCCAAACTACCCAGGAAGTGATGGCGCTGATGAAAGAGATTCATCAACGTGGAAACACCATTGTGATAGTCACCCACGAACAGGACATCGCTGATCAGACTCAACGCCAGATTATTTTGAAAGACGGATTAATTGTTTCCGGCAAACATCCGCACTCCCATCTGACCGACGAAATAGCCGATCAGGATGAAGAAGAAATTCTTGGATAATTATTATGCTCGATAGTTTGCAAGAAATTCTTTACACCCTGCGGCAAAACAAATTGCGCACCGGGCTCACCGCCTTCGGCGTCTTCTGGGGCATTTTTATGTTGATGCTGCTCTTGGGTGCCGGGCGCGGAATGCAAAACGGTGTCTATGAAGACTTCGGATCAGACGTGCTGGATTTCATTGTGGTGTACACGGAATCAACCTCGGTTGCCTACAAAGGAATGGGCTTGGGTCGACATATTCAACTATCAAACGATGATTTGGTCGCCATTAAACAACAAATTCCCAACGTCCGTTTTATCGCTCCACAGCGGGCCCAAAATGGGGTGTCCATTTCCCACGGACAGAAAAGTGCGAGCTTTGCAGTGTTTGGTGTGCCCGATGAATATTTTGATATCAAAGAAAGCATTCCATTTAACCTGGGCCGCAAACCCAATATTTTTGATGATCGTGAATTACGCAAAGTGACGGTTATCGGCTCCGTTGTCGCAGAGCGATTGTTTGGCAAAGATGTTGATCCAATTGCCAAGGATGTGCGCGTGAATGGCGTGGTGATGAAAATTGTCGGCGTCTTTTACGATAAAAGTAATCGCGGACGTGATTCAGAGAGAATCTACATTCCCGAAACCACCCATCAAAAAATATTTGGCAACACGAATGGATTAGATTCGATTTGGTTGCGTCCAACATTGGGAACAGATGGATTTGCCGTAGAAAAACAAGTGATTGAATTATTGCAGCGACGTCATTCGGTATCCCCTGAAGACAAACGCGCTATTCGTTCATTCAACATGGCTGAACCTGCCAAAATGGTTAATGGTTTATTTTTTGGTATTAACGCCATTATCTGGTTTGTTGGCTTGGGTACCTTAACGGCCGGGGTGGTGGGTGTGAGCAATATCATGATTATTACGGTAAAAGAACGCACACGCGAAATTGGTATTCGCAAAGCCTTGGGTGCAACGCCGTTCAGCATAGTGAGCACGCTTTTATTCGAGTCAATTTTGGTAACCGCTATAGCAGGTTATGCCGGCTTGGTAGTAGGCGTGGGACTGTGGGAATTGATTTCGTTTGCATTGAACTCCGTGGGGGCACAGTTGCCGTTTTTTAAAAATCCGGAAATTAATTTCCAGGCTGCAATCACCTCGGTGGTACTGCTGGTAATTATCGGTGCAGTGGCGGGATTGGTGCCGGCGCTGCGCGCGGCGAAAATTATGCCGATCGAAGCCATGCGTGCAGAGTAACAGGAGCCACTGATGCTAATCGATACTGAAAAGTGGCAAGAGATTTTTAAAACCCTCGGCCAACATAAACTGCGCACTTCACTGACAGCCTTTGGTGTCTTCTGGGGCATATTTATGCTCACGCTATTACTCGGTGCTGGCAAGGGTTTGGAAAACGGTGTCAATGAAGGTTTTCCACGCGTGCCTAATATTGTGTGGGTGTGGGTGCAGGGCAACACGCAATTGCCCTATCAGGGTATGCCTATAGGTCGTCAGATATCTTTTAAACCGGAAGATGTTGCAGCGATTGAAAAAAATGTTCCCAGTGTTGGATTTGTGCGCGGGCAAAATTCCGTGGGTATTTGGAGCGGCACGCCACCGTATGCGGTACACAAGGATAGAAACGGCACCTTCTTTGTGGAGGGAATCCATGCGCGAATGGAGAACATCAATTCACTGGCGATGATCGAAGGTCGTAGTATTAATGAGTTTGACGATCGCGAAAAGCGTAAAACGGTGATCATTGGTACACGCGTGCGTACACAACTATTTAAAGACGGTGATAATCCGATTGGTGCAGACATCACTATCAACGGCATCAGCTTTAAAGTTGTAGGCGTCTTTAAATCGCTTGCCAATGGCAACCAGCAGCAGGAAGAGGAAAAAATATACATTCCCAATGACACCCTGCGCTATGCGTTTAATCAGGTGGGTTGGATTGGCAGCTTTGTTATTCAACCCAAACCGGGTTTACACGCGCGAGTCGCGGAGGAAGATGTAAAAAAATATCTCGCCGAACTCAAGAAAGTTGATCCAAAAGATACCGGTGTATTTGGCAGTTTTAATTTGCAAAACGAATTCGACAAGATTGAAGGCCTGTTTACCGGCATTGCCGTGTTTAGTTGGGTAGTGGCCATTGGCACCATCATGGCCGGCGCAATCGGCGTAGGCAATATTATGTTAATCGTCGTGAAAGAACGCACCCGCGAAATTGGCCTGCGTAAGGCCTTGGGTGCTACGCCCTCATCCATTACCGGAATGATTGTGCAGGAATCTGTTTTTATCACGACTGTAGCGGGTTATTTGGGATTGGTGATTGGCGTATTGATTCTTGAAGGCGTAGCCAAATTGCTTGAAGCCAGCGGTGGCAAGGCGGGCTTCTTCGGTAAACCGGAAGTGGATTTTGCTACCGCGTTTAGCGCACTGGTTGTGCTGGTCATTTCCGGATTGCTCGCATCCATGTTGCCCGCTGCCAAAGCAGCAAGCGTGAACCCGATAGTGGCATTGCAAGATGAGTAGGTATTTTTAGTACCAAGGTGAAGGAAAGTATTGAATTCAAAACACGCCGTGAATACATCCGTGTAGGCTCAAATCGGCATCCATGCCTCATATGGTTTTGAATCCAACACTTTCCTTCCCCTGAAAGATCGGTAGAAACATTCTTTAAAAATTTTCCAAGTAATAGCAAAGAAGGACACCATGAAAAAATTTATTGGCTATGCAGTCTTAGTATTGATCGCCGTTGTGTTTATTGGCACAGCTGTGTTCTTGTACAACAAATCCCAGGAGAAACCGGTCACCTATACCTCGGATGCCGCGTTTAAAACGACCATCGTCAAAAAGACCGTGGCGGTTGGCAAAGTTATTCCGCGTCGCGAAGTGGAAATTAAATCGCAAGTGTCCGGCGTGGTGGAAAAACTCTATGTAACGGCAGGCCAGAACGTGAACAAGGGCGATATCATCGCCAAGATCACCCTTGCGCCGAATATGGTGATGCTCAACCAGGCGGAATCGCAATTGGAAACGGCAAAGCTCAATTTGCAAAACGCCACCGTAGAATTCGAGCGTCAGAAAAAACTCTTTGCCGAAAAATTAATTTCTGCGTCTGAGTACAACAAATTTCTGTTGAATTACGATTTACAAAAAGAAGCAGTGACTTCAGCGGAAAACAATTTGTTGTTGATGAAATCGGGTGCTACCAAAAAATCCGATAAAGTTTCCAACATGATTCCCGCAACGGTTACCGGCATGGTGTTGGACCTACCGTTTAAAGAAGGTGCGTTTATCGTGGAGACCAGTTCTTTCGGAGCCGGTACCACAATCGCGACCTTGGCCGATATGAACGACATGATTTTTGAAGGCATGGTAGATGAATCGGAAGTCGGTAAAATCCGTGAAGGCATGGAGCTGGTATTGGATGTCGGTGCGCTGGAAGGTGAACCATTTACCGCTACCCTGGAATACATCTCACCCAAAGGTGTGACTGACCAAGGCACCATTAAATTCCAGATTCGTGCAGCGGTTAAACTGAGCGATAAATTATTCCTGCGCTCTAACTACAGCGCTAATGCCGATATCGTGTTGGATAAAAAGGAAAACGTAGTCGCCATCAACGAGGGCAACTTAATTGTGGAAGAAAAAGCCCAATTTGTAGAAATCGAAACCGGCCCGCAAAAATTTGAAAAACGCGCCGTAAAAACCGGCATTTCCGATGGCATCAACATTGAAATTGTGGAAGGTTTGAAAGAGGGCGATAAAGTTAAGCATCGGTAAGAAATTTAGGGGTATGGAGTATTTTGAGGCGAACCCTTAGGTTCGCCTTTTTATTATTGAACGACCATATTTTGCGAGTATTCTGCGATGACATTACCAAAAAAATCAGTAACTTCCAGTGTAATAGTAAGTAGTTCTCCTCCGACTAAATCACTACTGCTCAAATCAACTGGGGAAGTAGTTATTACTTGACCGGGTAATGACAGCGTACTGTTTTCAATTTCCTCCGTGCTGAAAATTAGCTGTTGTTCGTGAATTAACTTGAATACGTTTTTGTAAGTAATAATCGGCACATTCCCCGTGTTTTTCCAACTAAAATTATAGCTAAATTCATATTCATTTGGCGCGCCTTTGATTGCGGGTTTGAATGAGTGGTTAACAGCGATTATTTCTGCGCCCATTTTTGGGTTGTCTATAGGCTGGGCAAAGCTACTGCAATCAGGAATGCGTTCGCTCTCAAAGACCCCGCCAAAATTAGCAAAGCTATGTGTCACTTTTGAAAAGCAAGCGTGTGTTGAATCATAGGGTAGTAATAGCGACAAGTTTTCGATGAAGGGCGAGTTCTTATCAGTGCGTACGCAATTCCACCGAAGCAATTTAAATGGTTGATTTGCGAAATCGAAATTGGTTTGGGCATCTGAGTTGGCGTTGCTCAAACAGTTGTTTTGGTCAAACTCGATGACCAGCTCTTTTTCACTCGATGTTGGTGGTGCTGAACTAGCGGCTCTTGAAGAAGAACTACCAGGCTTTCTTTGTTGACTGTCGCTGCCACAGGCACTTAGACAAACAGCGACGAAAATAGTGAGGGCTTTGGATATACGCATCGGTAACGCTCCTTGCTCGGTGTGAATTCGAAAAGACTTGCGTCAAATAAATCAACGCAAGCCTCATTCTCCTAATCAGCGCCTGAATTTATCCTGAATGTATTGCAAGCTAGCCACTACATCGCTGCACTCAGAGTGCAAAGTTATCCACTAAAGCTTTTTAGTCGCCGCTACTTCCAACTCCATAAAATAAATCGTAGTTGTTCCTTCGTAGCCGGAATCGGTTCCCATCAGCACCCATAGGTTTCCTGTGGCATCGGTTACGGTGGAGTAACTGCCTTTTTGCGTTATCAGCGTTTTTTTGTGGTAAGTAGAATCGATATTGCTAGACCCACATTCCACATGATTGGCGAAATCGCCCGCGATAATCGCGTCGCTGCCGCCACTGGCTTGATTGCCTTTATCCCAGTTCAGCAATAAAAATCCTGTGCCGTCGTTTACTGCCTTGGGTTCATTTTTTGTCGCGCCTAGTTTAATCCACACACTGTTACCGGGAGAGCCGCCGATCCCCATGCAGTTATTCTGCGCATTGGTCCCAAATGTCACTTTGAAGCGGAGATCATAGCGGGTGTTGGGTTCAAGGCCATCAACACGTTTGTAGGTAAACATAAATAAATCGTCGCTGTGATTATTACCGCTTAGTTTGAATCCTTTGCGATTGCTGCTTAGTGATGTGGGCAATTTTTCAACGCCTGATGACAATTCATAAAACGTTTCTTCGCCTGCCGGGTAATCGGCAAAGCCGGGCATCCATCCAGTCGCGCCATCATCAAAATCGATATAGAGCATCTTGGTATTCGGATCTGGCTTGGGCAAATCGTCATCGCCGCCACAGGCACTGAGCAAACCGACAATGGGTAGAATTAACAGGGCATTTTTGATCAGCGAAAAATTCTGCATGTTACAACTCCAGAATAAAATGTAAGAAAGACGATGTTGGGGTTAGACAGGGCTCATTGTTATTGGCGCAGAAAAGTTAATCTGTGGGGGATATGTAGCCGGGCGTTAAAAAATGTAACCCATAAAATTTGGGGCGAAAAAAAGGCCGCACTTGGCGGCCCAGGGAAAATCTATTTTTGCGGCGGATACCAGGGCGCACCAATAACCTTGGGCCCGTGGACATAGAACACAGCATCATTGTGCAGCAGGCCGCGATCATTCCATCCCCACAGTGGGTATTCTTGCTCCAGATTATTTTCGCCGACCAAATTGTTTACCAAATCGAGAGAAACTTTGCCGTTGCTTAAGCCGTTAATTTCGAATTGATACAAACTTTCATTAACCCAGCGACTGGATGTGTACTCAGGAAACTTAACTTCTTCATAGAGACTCACGGGAAAAGTGATACGCAACTGATCACTCGATGCTTGCAAGAATGACAGGGCGCGGTGATCGTAAAGTGCGCTGCTCCAGCTATACGCAGAACCTAAAAGGTGTTTACTAACCTCAACGGGTCGCGCCGGGTCGCGAATATCGTAGAGTGATGCTTTCAAGTACGTAGCGAATCCATCGCTATTGGTTTCATTGCCCAGCGCGAACACGTAGTTATCACCCACGGGATGTAAATACGTTGAAAAACCGGGAATTTCCAATTGACCGGCGATTTTTGGATCTGTGGGATTCGCTAAGTCCAATACATAGAAAGGGTCTTTGCGCTCAAAGGTAACGACATAGGCTTTGTCGCCATTGAAGCGCACGCCGAAAATGTCTTCGCGCGGTTTGCCAATCGCTTCCGGGCGATTTTTATTGGGGAGTTGCGCAACTACCGCCAGCTCGCTGCGACCGGACACTTTTTGCAGCACACTCAATTGATGTTCTGGCTCACCGGTTTCACCATAATTGGTGGTGATAATCCGCAATAGATTATTGTGTTCATCCATACGGAACGAGGGCGAATTCCAACCGAGTACGCCTTCCACGGAACCGGTAGCCGCATAATCAACGCCGCTGCTGTTCAAGGCGAATTGATGTAAAACGGTGTAGCTCTGCCAGTTGTCCCATTTGCTGTAATCGGAACCACCGAGGTAGAGATTGTTGGTCGAACTGTAAATGCCTTCAACATTGCCATTCACGCAGACGGATTCAAGCAGCTGTTGGGAAGCAAGATTGATCGCGGTGATATTGATCAGCGTTAAACTGCCGTCGGATTTTTCTGTGCTGGCGGGCACCATACATCCATTGGCGCCAGTCAGTGTTTGCGGGCTACCGCCGTTGATGGAATATTCAGGGAGTAATTTTTCCACTTGGGTCTGGGCAATTAATTGTTCGTTGGCAATTTTTGCTTCTTTGGTTTCGGCCGCGTAATCCAGGGTTGGAATTCCAGGAACAAAGCTGCTGATGACATAAAGGGTATTGCCAATTTTGCGAGTGCCCAACAGGTCGCCATCAATGGACAGTGACCAGGTTTTAGCGGGTGTTGCTGGTGAGCGCACATCATAGAGAGTGATCTCTACGCCGTTGTCCATTTGGTAAGGCCAGATCATCGCAGAGCGCGCTTTGTCCGCTTCATCAACGGCGAGTGGTTTGCCGTCACTGGATACATCGTTGACGACTTTGTCGGTGAAGGCGATGAAATCCCAGGAGCGGCGAACTGTGGCCAATCCGGTAGTGCCCTGACCGCCATCGACCAGATACAACTCACCCACATCGCCCCATTGTTCGGTATCCAACGCGATATCGGTGACGTGACTCGCGCTTGCAGTGGTTGGGTTGGTCGCAAAAATCCTGAGGCTTGCCTTGGCACCTGTCTCGGTAAATTCAACGGGAGTGGCGAGGTACACATAGCGGCCGTCATATTTCACCACGTCAGCTTCATCGACACCGGCGACCTGCACGTTAGTGGTCGAAAAATTGCCGCCGGTTTTGTTGGTATCTGCCGTGGTATTGATGACTGCCGCTTCGCGAATCATCATGCCGTAGCTTTGGTTCTCGCGCAGTGATACGCGCAAACCGTTTTTAATCAGCTCGGATAATTCGTTGGCTGAAGCCTGACGCAATGGGCCCGGCTCGATCTTCGCCTGGCTGAGTTTGGAGTAGTCGGTATTGGGTTCCTGGCTCACGGGCGCTTTACTGGAGCCACCGCTACCGCCGCAGGCAACTAGCGGTAAGCTTAGCAACAGGGTTTTAAACATGGGTTTCATACTGCAACTCCTTCGAAATTATTGATTTTTTTGGACCGAAACAATCCTGTGTGTGCGTGTTAAACACATGCTGGTATCCTAAGCGGGTGTTGATGGCAGAATCTGTAATGGATCTGAACGAATTTGTAATAATTTGTAATAGCGGTACGGCGAATCAGGTATTTGCTACAAATCATTACAACGCCATGGACGGGATCCATTTATAAATAGCAACATGACCTTTTTGCTCTGTTTGATTGAAACCCCACTATGACGTTTACTCGCCACTTACTTGCCTTGTGCGCATCTGCATTGTTTGCAGCGACGAGCTATGCCTGCGAATCGGGCGAGGCGGATTGCGTTGAGGTGGGCAAGTGGGATATCAGCCTGGGTATAGGTGCCGGGGTACGCACTAATCCTGTGGAAGATGGCGATGATATTCCGCTGGTGTTGATTCCGCAGGTGAATTACAACGGCGAGCGCTTCTTTATCCAGAATCTGGATCTGGGTATGATTTTGTGGGAAACCGACAGTCAGCAATTTAATCTGGTGATGACGCCCAGTTACGATCAGGTATTTTTTGATCGCTGGAATCCTTCCAATTTTTTTACCGATTCCAACGCGTTGGTTTCTACGGGCGTGGATAAAAACGGCGATGGTGGCGGTACATTTGGCCCTGAAAATCCGGCTATTGAAGGCGGTACCGAGTTAGTAAGCCCCGGCTTTAAAGAGGTAAGCACGCGCGACCTGCGCAACCGTCGCACGGCGGGTCTCGCCGGCATTGAATACCAGGTGTCTCTGGATTCAGTCGATGTCCAATTCCAATACCTGAGCGAATTTACCGGCTTGCATCATGGCGACGAAGCGCGCCTGTCCATCGCCAAACATTGGATGAGCGGCAAACACCATTGGGTGGGTTCACTGGGTGCAGTTTGGCAAAGCAGTAATACCGTCAATTACTACTATGGTGTGACGCCGCCGGAAGCGGATCAGCGTGGTACCTATGTGGCGGATGCCGCGGTAAGTGGCATTGCGCGTTTTGATTGGAATTACAAATTAACCGAGCGCTGGGACTTGCGTTTGTTGGCGAGCTATCGCCAGTTACCCGACGAAATCTCAGCGAGTCCTTTAATAAACGATAATAAAGTGATCACGGTGTTCGTTGGGGGGGTGTACCATTTCTGATGGATACCTGCTGAGCGCACGCGCTGTTTCCCTCCTAAAACTGTTATTACTGGCGCTGTTGTTGCCGGGCGTTTATGCGCGTGCCGAAACATCAGCCGCGCAAAGTTCATCGTCGTTGCCGCTGATTCAATTTTCTATCAAGCCGCGGTTGTGTGTACTCAATGCGGGCGAAGAAGTTTGCCACGATGAATTACAAGTTAAATGGGAATCGCCCGTGGTGCGTTCCCTGTGTTTATTTCAAACGGATAAAAGCGAACCTTTGCGCTGTTGGGAACATGAAACGCGCGGCGAGTACCAGTTTGAATTGACCGCCAGTGTAAGTACCGATTTCCAATTGCGTGAACAACAGAGCGATAAACCCCTGAGCGACCAGCGCTTTCAGGTTGTCTACAATGACAAGAAATATCGCAAGGCGCGGCGCAATCCCTGGAGTTTTTTTTAATCGACTTCAGGATTTATCCGCGCGGGAGAGAAGCCACTGGACACGCCGTGAATAGGTCCATGTAGGCTCGTCGTCGACATCCCTGGCTCCGACGGTCCATCAACTTCTCTCCCACACGGATAAATCCACACGAGTATTTAACTGAACATTTACCAACAGGAAATTTCCATGTCGCAAAACAATTTAATTTTACTGGTCGAGGATGACCGCCGTTTGGCGCAGCTGGTTAAAGATTTTCTGGAAAGTAATGACTTTCAGGTCGCCGTTGAAGATAACGGTAATCGCGTATTGCGTCAGGCGCAGAATTTGAACCCGGCACTCATAATTCTGGATTTGATGTTACCGGGCAAAGATGGTCTTACACTGTGCAAGGAACTGCGCCCGAATTTTAAAGGCCCTATTTTAATGCTCACCGCGCGCGATTCCGATTTGGATCAAGTGCTGGGTTTGGAATACGGGGCGGATGATTATGTCATTAAGCCGGCTGAACCGCGCGTGCTGCTTGCGCGAATTCGCGCCTTGATGCGCCGCTACTATCAAAATGATCCGCGCGAACAGGAAAGCATCAGTTTTGGCGAGTTAAATATTCAGCCGGGCGCGCGCAAAGTATCGCTTACTGGGCAGGAAGTCGTATTATCCAGCCATGAATTTGATTTGCTGCTGGCATTGGCAGCACAGGCCGGACAAATTCTCAGCCGCGAATTTTTGTTCAACCATATTTACAATCGCGAGTACGACGGTTTGGACAGAACCATCGATGTGCGCATTTCGCAACTGCGTAAAAAACTCAACGATAACCCGGAAAACCCCACGCGCATCAAAACCATTTGGGGCAAGGGCTATTTGTTTATCGCGGATGCCTGGCAGTAAGCCAATTTATGAATCGCGCGTTTATCACGCTCTATTTTTTTATCGTCGCCTCGGTGATATTAATCGGTTGGGGCCTCAACCAATTTTGGGAAACGCTGGCACCAGAGCAGGAAGCGAGTGCGGAAATTCACGCGCTATTTACTATCATTGAAAAAGATTTACTTCAGCAACAACCGCCAACAGATGCAGGCTATGCGCAACAAGCGCAACAACTGGCGCGCGATTTACAACTCAGCCTGGAGATTTTACCGCTCGATGATGTGGCCCAGTCGTCGGCTATGCGAGAGCTGCATGCGGGAAAAATTCTTTCAACCCTTAGCGACCAGCAACTTATCTGGTACAAGCGCCTCGCGACTACCGATCAGGTAGTGATGCTCAGTGTGCCGCAAGCGGATGATCGTGAATCGCCGCTCTATGATTTATTGTTAATTGTTTTCTATCTTGCGATTGCGCTGGTGATTTATTTGTGGGTTTGGCCGCTTTCGCGCGATAGCAAAAAGCTCGAGCTACAGACACGCAACCTGGGTAAAGACGGCGTGCCGCAAACGCTGGATATTTCCCCCACCTCTACGCTTTACCCCTTGGCGCGCGCGTTTAACCATATGGCGCAGCGGTTGCGCGAATTAATTGCCTCGCATCGCGAAATGACCAACGCTGTTTCGCATGAGTTGCGCACACCGCTGGCGCGCATGAAATTCGCGTTGGCGATGATCGATGAAGAAAAGCTCCATGAAAAAGATCGTCGGCAACTGCGCAGTTTGGAATTGGATATTGCCGAAATGGAATCGCTGATCAGCTCGTTGTTGATGTACGCCGGCTTCGAACAAAAAACCCAAAGCCTGGTGCAATCGCCGGGTTATATGCGTGACCTGCTGGAAGAAATTCAGTTGCGGTTTGTTCGTCACAATGAACGCGATTTGCAATTGTGTGTGAATGATCAACAGGCCGATGCTTTGGTCTACTGTGAATGGAAACTGATTGAAACCGTGCTACAAAATCTTATCAACAATGCCAAGCGCTACGCACACACTCGCATCGCCGTAGAAATCCAGCAAACAGAATCCGAATACATCATTGCCGTAGAAGATGATGGCCCCGGCATTCCTGCAGATAAGCGCGAACGGGTATTTGACTCCTTTGTGCGCCTCTACCATGAAGACGAATCTGCCAGCGAAAAATCCAACGGCTCCGCTACCGGTGGTTTTGGCTTGGGGCTCGCCATCGTTAAACGCATTATGCAATGGCACAAGGGCAGGGCAGAGTTCGTTGAACCCCAACAACTCGGCGGCGCGCGCGCGCAGGTGCGCTGGCCGAAATCCAAAACCTGATTATCTAGTTTCCAAAAATCCTACCTTATTTCAATATTTGTACGTAACTACATTTTTGGAGCGGGTGATGGTTGCCACTATTCTATCCAGCAAAGAATTTAATAAGGCTTTACGTAAGGCAAAAAAAGCTGCACTGCATGGGCCGGTATTTATTACTGATCGCGGTAAAGTTTCTTATGTACTTCTGACCGTGGATGAATATCGCAACATCATTGGTAAACAAACCAATATGGCTGATCTATTGGCAATGCGCGAGCCTGGTGATATTGAATTTCAAATACCCAAGTTAAATCTCACTGCAAGATCTATGTAATTCCAAAGTTCAACTTTGGAATTACATAGAATCTCGTGTTACAGCTAGTTGTGAATAATTCAGGGGGTGGCAATGGAAAATAAAAAAGTAACCCTGGTGTTATTGCCCGGCCTTAATGGCACGGCTGGTTTATTTGATCCGTTACTTTCAATCGCTACCGACGATTATGTGGTGGTAATAGATTACCCCGTCGATGAAATTAAAACCTACGCAGAATTGACGGAAGACGTGCTGGAAAAAATTCGCTGCATTGATGGCGATTTTGTTTTAGTAGGCGAATCGTTTTCCGGGCCAATCGCAATATTTTTATCCGCACAAAATATTCCCGGTCATATAGGCACAGTATTGGTTGCGACCTTTGTGTCTGGCCCTTATTGGAAATTCGCCAGCTATTTGCCTTGGACAGTGATCTATCGGCTCGCGCGGCCTTTGTATGCGCTGCGAATTAAATTATCCAATGGTACTAATGCCAGTTTGCTCAAGGCGGCGAGTGTGGAAATGCAAAAGGTGAAGCCGGAAGTGTTGGCAGCCAGAACCCGGGCGGCACTGGCGGTGGATGCAAGCGTGGCACTGGTGCAAATAAAAATTCCGCTGGTGTATTTTCGCGCGCGTTATGACGTTGTTGTACCGGCATGGAACCTGAAAAAAATTATGGCTATCAAACCGAACACCAAAGTGGTCAGCTTTGACTGCCAGCATTTTCTGTTGCAATCTGTACCCCAGGCTGCGTTGCAGGCGATAGATGATTTTGTGCGGGTTATTCGCTCCTGATCAACGCCTGGCGATTTGCTCCTGTTATAACCCTGCGCGGGTTGCCAAGGGATTTGCCTGGAGCTGTTATTCCACAATCGTTTAACAAATGTACGACATAAGGGCTGGCGCTTATTAAAACCTTGGGGTTAAAATGCGAGCGCCTTCACAAGAAAGGTCACGGCTTTGCTGCAAAGCCCGTGTTCAGGCCAAGCAACTGCATCCTGATTTGCGCCAATAAGATTAACGTTATCGCAAATGCAGAATTGAACCTGATTATTCCAAGAGGCCCAAGCCTCACTTCCAACGGCAAATTGCTATACGGTCAACAGCGCCCCATCCGGGTCTGCTGGTTTCAGTGTTTTTAAAAATTTGGGCCTTGAGCTCAGGCTGACCGCGTTGCCGGCAGACCTAATATAAAGTTTAGATTGGCAGTGTTTTCACTTATCGCGTCGATACCAGAGGCCATCGCTGGCATGTCTGGCGGTGTTGTTTTGTCTGCGGTTGTAGCGCAGGCCAAAAATAACGATAAGAGAGAGCACTATGAAGACCCAATTGCTGACGATTCTGAGTCTGGCCTTGGTGTTGTCCGCCTGTGGCGGTGATTCCAAAAAAGGCGGCTCACCAACCAGTTCTACGCCCACGGGCAATACCCAGTCGAGTGCACCGGTGGAGGCCAGTTCAACGCCGGCCCAATCGAGTGTTGCGCAAACCCAGTCCAGTGCTGCGACCAACCCCAATCCAACGCCGATAGTGGGCGTATTGGTAGATGCTTTGGTGGCGGGGATTGGCTATCGCACTGAAACCCAAAGTGGCGTAACCAATGCGCGCGGCGAATTTAATTATTTGCCCGGCGAGACAGTGACTTTCTTTATTGGCGATCTGGTATTTCCGCCCGTACCTGCCAAGGGTACGGTGACGCCGCTGGATATGGCGCAGACCCTGAACCCGGCGTCACCCGTCGTGTTGAACATCGCCCGTTTACTGCAATCCCTGGATACCGATGGTAATCCGGCCAACGGGATCACTATTAGCCCTACGGCAGCCCAGGCAGCGGCGCCAGTGGATTTCAACCTGAGCCTGACTCAGTTTGCGGCCTCGCCGGCGGTGACTAATCTGATCGCCAATTCCGGTTCGGTAACCACCTCGGTAGTGTCAGTGCAGCAGGCGTTGACCCATTTGCGCGATACCCTGGTGGTAATCGGTGTGCCGATTGAAGAGAACAGCAGTTCCGCCGGACAGAGTTCAGCGCCGGTGGTGGTGCCAAGCAGCTCATCTGGCCAGAGCAGTACGCCTGCTGTGTCGAGCAGTACTTCCAGCCTTGCGCCCTCATCGATTGCTTCGTCTGTTGCGGCATCAGTGACACCGTCTTCGGTAGCGGCTTCGGTTGCTGCCTCAAGTACACCAGTAGTTGTAGCATCTTCGACACCTGCTTCGTCTGTTGCAGCATCAGTGACACCTTCGTCCATCGCTGCCTCGAGTACATCGGAAGTGGTTGCGTCTTCCGTACCGGCCTCTTCGGTCGCTGCATCAGTGACTCCGTCTTCAGTCGCGGCGTCCAGCGAGCCAGTAGTAGCGCCGTCTTCCACGGCGGCGTCCTCTGAAGCGGTTTCGTCCGCAGCGGTGGTGGCATCTACAAGTGCCCAATCGAGCATCGCCCCAAGCGCCTTTGACGCCGCTAACGGTTGGGCGTCAGTGGGTACTAACAATCTTGGTCACGCAGGAACCACCGGTGGTGTGACGGCGGATGCTGCTCATACTTATACAGTGACTAACCGCAACGAATTGCTCGCGGCGCTCTATACCAATTTGGTAATCAACAACGACGGCAGCTTTACCGGTACTGTGGATACCACGCCCAAAATTATCTATATCGATGGCACCGTAAATCTGAATATGAACAAGGCGCTGATGGAGCAGACCGAAGCGGATTACATCTGCCCGATTGATGGCACCAGTATCAAGGTGGCTTACAACTTCGAAGACTACAAAAACTTCTACGATCCCAATGGCGCCTGGGGCACCAAGGCGGTATCGGGCGATCTGGAAACTGCACGCGTCTGCGCTTCTAACAAGCAAAAAGCCGTGGTCCAGATTAAAGTGGGTTCCAACACCACCATTATTGGCAAGAACAACAACGCCAAGATTGTGCGCGGCCATGTGCGCCTGAGCCCTCCCTACGACAACATCATCATTCGCAACGTCCACTTCGAAGATGCCTTCGATATGTTTCCGCAGTGGGACCCTACCGACAGCGGCGGCCGCTGGAACTCGCTCTACGACAATATCAGCGTCGATGGCGCGACCCATGTGTGGATCGACCACTGTAGCTTCAGCGATGGTGCCAACCACGACAAGTTGTATCCGCCGGTATTTGCCGCGCCTTACAACCTGCCGGAAATGAAAGTCCAGCATCACGATGGCGCGGTGGATGTGAGCAAAAACGCCAACTACGTGACCCTGTCCTACAACTATGTGCACGATCACGACAAGACCCACCTGGTGGGCAGTTCGGACACCATCGCCGCGGACAACGGGCCCAAGTTCCTTAAGCTGACCATGCATCACAACTACTTCAAAGATGTGACCCAGCGCTTGCCGCGCGTGCGCATGGGCATGGTGCATCTGTACAACAACCTTTATGACGGCCAGCTCAAGCCAACTGACGTGGATCGCCACTACGGTTTCAGTGTAGGTATGGCGACCGGTCAATTTGGCAAGCTTTACGCCGAGAGCAACGTGTTTGAGATAGCCGCCTCTACCGATGGCGTGCAGGCAACGGTGGAAAACCTTTACAGTGTCAGCTTCAAAGCCACCAGCAGTGTGATCAACGCCTGTAAGGCGGCCAGCTATACCGATGCCGACTGTTCCACGCTCTTCTACGAAACCGGCAGCCTGTTGAACGGTGCACCGGTAGATATCATGGCCGCCGCCGTGGCCAATGCCGCTGCGCAAACCACACCGCTGGTACTTAATTCAGCCCAGACCTATTGGATGCCGTCTAGCTACTACAGCTATACCCTGGATGGCACCAACGGTCTGCGCGACGCAATTATCGCGGGGGCCGGTGCCGGCCTCTGTGCGGATTGCGCCAACCTGACCAAACCTGCGCCTTCTTCAAGTAGCAGCGCGTCATCGGTTGCCGGTGGTTCAGCGTCTTCTGCCCCCTTAGGTGGTGGCTCCTCGGGTTCCAGCAATAGTTCATCGTCGGCTTCTTCTTCAGAGGCTCCTATCGTTATGAACTGTGGCGCGGATGTGTATTTCTGCGATGACTTTGCTGCCTCAAGCGCCAGTAACTGGAACCTGTTGCCGGTCGCAGGCCCCACCGGGGTATTTGATCTGTTTACCCAGAACAGCAACCAGATGTTGCGCTATACCGCCGCCAGTGCAGGTGGCGTATTGGCACTGGTAAAACCAGCGGCTTTTACCGGTGTGACCAGTGGTGATTATTACGTAGAGGCAAGAATCCGCCCGCGCAACAATTCGACAACGGGTAACAAACAGCTCTACCTCATCGCGCGCGCTCAGGATGCCAATAACTGGTATGGCGCCGGCTTTAACGTGCAGGGTTCTACCACCAGCACCCGTGTGGCGATTGGCAAGATGGTGGCGGGCACCTTTACCGACAACATTTTCGCGCGCTACAACACCCCGATCGAGCAGGGCACTACTGGCGGCACCGATGGCGTCTGGTACACAGTGCGGATGGAAATGAAGGGCAGCTCCATTGTGGTCTACCTCAATGGCCAGCCAGTGATCAGCGGCACAGATACCAGCTTCGCCAACGCCGGTATGATCGGCCTTTACACCACCAACAAGTCCTTTGAAATCGACGATGTGAAAGTGGGCAATCCCGATGTGAAACCAGTGCAGTTCACGGTTTCGCCGCTAGCGACCACTTACTCTGCAGAGGCGGGCGACCTGCCTTACGCAGTCACCGTCACCGCCAAAGACAGCCTGGGCGCTACCGACACTTTTACTGCGGTATCCAGTGATACCTCGGTGGTGGATGTGAGCATCAGCGGCAATCAGGTCAGCCTCAATCCGGTGGGTGCGGGCACTGCCAGTATCACCCTCACCAGCGGTTCCGACTCGAGCAAGACCCACACAATTTTGGCCACCATTGCGCCCCAGTTCGTCCAGCCGAGCCAGACGTATGACCTGAGCGGGCGCGTTGATCCGGCGGTGGCGGAAGCCAATGCCTATGTGGATACGCGCCTGTCGATCACCTTTGACGCGCCGCCGGTATTGGGCAGCACTGGTCGCATCCGTATCTTCAAGGTCAGCGATGACTCGATCGTGGATACCATCACCCTGACCGGCAATACCGATAGCCTGGGCTACAGCGGTCAGGGCATCTACCGTATTGTTAAGACCAATCCACTCTCAATCAGCGGAAATACCCTCACAATCGCGCTGGATAACGCCAAGTTAGCCTATAACACGGCTTACTATGTGGCCATTGCTGATGGCGTAGTGACCGGTGCCAGCCTGAATGGCACAGCCTTTGTGGGCCTGGGCAAGGCAGCGGGTTGGAGCTTCACCACCAAAACCGCGGCGCCCGCGACCGGCGATGTGACTGTGGATGACACTGGCAGCGCCGATTTCCGCACGGTTCAGGGCGCAATTAACCATGTGGTGCAAACGGTGGCGAAAGACACCCCCGCGACCATCAGCGTGAAAAATGGCGACTATCGCGAGCTGTTGTTCCTGCGCGGTAAGAACAACCTCATGCTGCAGGGTGAAAGTCGTAACGGCGTAGTTATCCACTACACCAACAGCGAAGGCGTCAATTCGGGGACTGGCGCCAGCCAGGCGGCGGGTTCGCCGGCGGGTGGTCGCAGCGTGTTCCTAGTGGAAACTTCGGACTTGCTCAAGCTGGACAGTTTGACCCTCAAAAACGATACCTTGATTGGCTCGGGTGGCCAGGCAGAAGTGATCTACTTCAATAACGATGCCGGTCGTCTGATTGCTACTAACGCGACCTTTATTTCGGAGCAGGACACCATCCAGGTGAAAGGCTACAGCTGGTTCTACCGCAGCCTGATCGCCGGTAACGTGGACTTTATATGGGGCAATAACCGCGCAGCGCTGTTTGAAGAGAGTGAGATTCGCACCCTCGGCGACTCTCGCGGCAATGGCAGCGGCGGCTATATCCTGCAGGCGCGCACCCTATCGGCGGCGGATAAGGGCTTTGTGTTCCTCAACTCCAGCCTTACCCGTGGCGCCGGCCCGCTCGGTCACACAGTGGCGGATGGCGTTACCTGGTTGGCGCGCAGCGGCGGCAGCGTGAGCTTCTTCGACAACATAGTGTTTGTGAACACCAAAATGGATGTGCATATCAATCCCGCCGGTTGGAACATCAACCCTATGCCTAACCCGGCGACGGCCACAGCCACCAGCGGCTGGCGCGAGTACGGCAGCATGGATATGGGCGGCACCACTTTGGATGTCAGCCAGCGCGTCAGTGCCAGCTACCAGTTGTCCTTTGGCGAGATCATCAACAGCTACTGCAATCGCGCGCAGGTGTTTGCCGCTTACAACTCCAGCGCCGGCTGGAACCCGCTGCCGGCGGATTCCACCGACTGTTTGAACTATGGCGTGAGCAGCTCATCAAGCAGCTCGTCCAGCGCAGTGAGTTCCAGTGAAGCAGCGAGCAGTGCCATAGTGGTTTCAAGCAGCAGTGCGCCTGAGTCGAGCAGTGCCAGCAGTTCCAGCGCCGCCGCCAGCAGCGAGAGCAGTTCGAGCGCTGTGGCTAGCTCTGAAGCCAGCAGTGAAGCCAGCTCGGCCATATCCAGCAGTGAAGCCAGCTCTTCCGCCAGTTCTGTATATGTACCTGTGACTACCAGCTGGCTGCCAACCTATACGGAATTGCAATCCGCTGTAGCGGCCGCGCCAGCGACCAATAACAATGCCAACTTCAATCTGACCGCCTCGCCGGTCACCATTGGGGGGATCAAGTTCTACTCCTCCACGGCGGGAAGTCTGCGCTTGCATCTGAACAGTGCCGGCACCGAATACGCCGTTAACTACAACGGCACCTCGGCAAAAGATGACACAGTTGTGGCGCCAGTCACTTTCGTTGAAGGCGGCACTCAGGTAAACCCATCTGCGCTCAATACGGCGGGAGGTGTGACCCGCTTTATCTCTGTGCCATTCACTCCGGCGGCAACCCCGGTGACTTTAACGGTTACTTATTCCAACGGCAGCGCAACGGCTGCCGGCGCTTGTCAAAATGGCCAGGTGGCAATAGTTGATCAAACCGGAAAAACCTGGAAAGTAGGGACTTCTTGCAGCAATCCAGCGAAAACGACCCTGACAGCGACCATTACTGATCCGACCGTATCAGAGTTATTTATCCTGATGAGCCGCAATGGTGACAGCGGCGGCGGCATCCGTATTTGGCAAGTTGATATCACCCGTTAACTCCATGGTGTTCCCTTGGCCCGGCAAGCGCAGGCTCGCCGGGCTTTTTTTTGCATGGAATTTGTTAACTGGCCGATTGGGGTTCAACTGGGTAGACTGCGAAGCAATTTAAGTGGCGCAATGCAAAAAAGTGGGGGGAGTTGATGAGCATGAATGAAGCGGAAACCCGCTATCACCTGATTGACCCGGTATTGCGTAAAAAAGGTTATGTGAGTAAAGACCGCATCACCCTCGAAACCATTTTAACGCCTGCTTCGGTTGAACCTAGCGGCGCTAAAGGCCGCCGCCGCAAAGGCCCTGGCCGCACCGATTATTTGCTGTGCGTGAAGGTGGGCGATATGCCCAAGCCGCTCCCGGTTGCTGTACTCGAAGCCAAGAAAGAAAGTGAAGATCCACTCAAAGGTATGCAACAGGCCAAAGGCTATGCCGATTGCCAACGCTTTGATGTGAAGTACGTGTTTTCCACCAATGGTCACCGCTATGGCGAGTTTGATTGCATTACCAGTTTGCAGGGCGGCCCCTTTGCGTTTGCAGACTTTCCTCCTCATACCGACTTAACGGCGCGCTACGCCAAAGACGCTGGCATCAATCTGAGCCAACCTGCTGCCGCCATGTTGTTTCAGGCAGACAGTCCGGCTTGGTCACTATCGCGCTACTACCAAGATGCTGCCATCCGCGCCGCCTTTGAAAAAATCCTGCTCGATCAGCAAGCCGGTAATGCACCGCGGGTACTGCTCACGCTTGCAACTGGCGCTGGCAAAACCATTATTGCCACCAATCTGCTGTGGCGAATGAGTCAGGCAGGGCAGTTACCTAAACCGGCATTATTTTTATGTGATCGCGATGAATTACGTGAACAAGCCTACAGCAAACTTAAAGCGGCCTTTGGCGATAACGCCCGCATAGTGCGCACTGAGAAAGGTAGTAATGCCGCCGCCAATGCTCGCATTCATATTGCCACCTATCAAACCTTGGGGCTGGATGACGATGAGGGTTTCGCCAGCTTTCTGTCTGAACATTATGGTGAAGACGCTTTTAGCGTGATTATTATTGACGAATGCCACCGTTCCGCCTGGGGGCGCTGGTCAGAAGTGCTCAAACGCAACCCCAATGCTATTCACATCGGCTTAACCGCCACACCGCGCAAGCTGGAAGAATCCAAACACGCGAGCAAGGAAGATCAGGAAATCACAGCTAACAACCGCCAATATTTCGGTGAGCCGGTATACGAATACACTTTGATTCAAGCGCAAGAAGACGGCTACCTCGCCGCCTGTGAAATTGTTAAACGCAAAGCCAGCATTGATAGCGCCACCTTCACCAAAGAGGACATCCTCAAGGCGGGTGTGAAGGATATTAAAACCGGCTTACCACTGACCGAAGACGACCTCACGAAAAACGAATACACCGGTAAAGATTTCGATAACGAGCTGTTTATCGAACTGCGCACGCCCAAGATGTGCGCCGACCTGTTTAAACTACTGTGCGAAAACGGCGGGCCTGAACAGAAAGTCATTATCTTCTGCACCCGCGAAATCCATGCCGACCGCGTGGCCCAGCAGATGAATAACCTGTATGTGCATTGGTGCAAAGCACAAGGCCAAACACCCAAAGACCACTACGCCTTTAAATGCATGGGTGGCACCAATAACGGCTCCGACATGATCGAACCCATGCGCGGTTCCGGCGAGCGCGCCTTTATTGCCTGCACAGTGGATTTATTGGAAGCGGGTGTAGATATCGAACGCCTGAATGCCGTGGTGTTTTTCCGCTACCTGCAATCGCCCATCAAGTTTTACCAAATGGTTGGGCGCGGTACGCGCATTCACGAAGAAACCCAAAAATACAAATTCTGGCTCTACGACTACACCGATGTAACCCAGTTATTCGGCACCGACTTTATTACCAAACCGCCGCGCCCAGGCTCCGGCAGCAAAGGCGGTGACAACGAGGGTG
Source organism: Cellvibrio sp. KY-GH-1 (assembly GCF_008806975.1). Lineage (NCBI taxonomy): Bacteria > Pseudomonadati > Pseudomonadota > Gammaproteobacteria > Cellvibrionales > Cellvibrionaceae > Cellvibrio > Cellvibrio sp. KY-GH-1. Next base: position 3,892,229 of record NZ_CP031728.1, on the reverse strand, counting down.
GCGACGGTGAAGGTGGTGGCGATAACGGCCCAGCGGTAGCTGAAATGCAAGGCCAGTATGTTGTCGTAAATCCGCAAGGCCGTTTTATTCTTGTGCAACGCGAAGGCCGCGATACACCCATTCCGGTGGATGAATACCGCCGCGAAGTGATTCAGCGGGTAGTGAGCGAAGCCCATAACCTCGACGATTTCCGCGCGCTATGGATTGAAACCCAAAAGCGCCGTCAATTAATTGATCATTTGCTGGGCGACAACTTCAGCCCGGAAGTAATCCGCGAAATAGACAAGATGAATGATTTTGATCTCTACGATTTTTTTGGCCACCACGGCTACCACGCCCGCGCCCTTAAACGCCCCGAGCGCGGCGAACTTTTTATCAGCCACAACGCCGATTGGTTTAATGGCATGGATGGTAAAGCAGCGGTTGTGCTAAAAGGCTTCGGCCACCAGTTTGCCCAAGGCGGCACCGATGCGCTGGAAAGCCCCAGCCTGTGGGAAGTACCGGAGATTAAATTGGCCGGCGGTTTACATGCTTTACGTGCTGTGGGTGTGCCAGTGCAGGTGATGTATGAGGCTAAGGCGAGGTTGTTTTCTTGAAAGCTCGAAAATTAGATATTTTTCAAACCGATTGGAAAATCTACAAGTTTGGTGAGTGTGCCGCACTAATCAACGGGCGTGCGTATAAGCAACATGAGCTTCTGCCTAATGGGAAATATCAAGTCATTCGAATCCAAAACTTGAATGGCGGGTCAAACTGGTATTACTCAGACATGACTCTCGATGAAGAGAAATACTGTGTTGACGGCGATCTTCTTTTTGCTTGGTCGGCGACATTTGGGCCATATATTTGGCGAGGCGAGCAGGCGATATTTCACTATCACATCTGGAACGTGAAACCGAAACCTGAATTGCTTGATAAACAATTCGCATATTATCTGCTTCTTTGGATTACTGAAGATATTCGGGCTGGTGCACACGGAATAGCCATGCTGCATTTTACAAAAGAGGCAATGGAAGCTCATGAGGTATCTATTCCTACCTTGCAGTTACAACGCCAAATCGCAGCCCGCCTGAAAGCCCAACTGGCCGAAGTGGAAACCGCGCGGCAGGCGGTGCAGTTGCAGTTGAGCGATGCGCGTTTGTTGCGTGCTCGTCTCATCACAGAAACTTTTGACAATGTTAACGTCGCTCCAACGTTACTGGGTGACGTAATTCTCGGTATTCAAGCAGGAAAAAGTTTTCAGACGTCAGAAATTTTGGCCCAACCCAATGAACTTGGTGTGCTCAAAGTGAGCGCGGTTAGTTGGTCAAACTTCCAACCTGAACAAGCCAAATCACTCAATGATTACTACGAGCCAGAAGATCATCATCGTGTAAGCAAAGGGGACTTTATTATTTCTCGTGCGAACACCAAAGAGCTGGTTGGTGCTGTTGTTTTAGTCGATAGAGATTACCCGCTCCGACTTCTTTCTGATAAAACCCTCCGGCTTGCCATTGATGAAAGCAAAGCTTATAAGGAGTATTTGTTATACGCGCTTCGTGCCCCGCTGGCACGCAAACACATTGAACACTTCGCTACTGGCACCAGTGATTCAATGCGCAATATTTCTCAAGGGGTTATTACTTCCATTCCACTTATTTTGCCCAGTAAAGCTGAACAAAAAATTCTTGTTAAGAAGCTGAAAGAAAAACTTGCCGAAATTGATGCCTTAGAACAATCCACCAAAGCGGCATTGGCAGATATCGAAAAACTGCCCGCCCGCATTCTCGCCCAAGCCTTTAACTCACAAGGAGAGTGACCATGAGCCAAAGTACCCATCCCCAGCACGCGACCTTTGAAAGCATCAAAGCACTGGATGAAAACGGCAATGAATTCTGGCCTGCGCGCCAACTGGCCAAGGTGTTGGAATACTCGGAATACCGGCACTTTTTACCGGTATTGGAGCGTGCGCGCGAAGCTTGCCGCAACAGCGCCCAAGCGGTGGAAGACCATTTCGAGGATATCCTCGAAATGGTCGAAATCGGCTCAGGTGCGCGCCGCGAGCTGCCCAATGTGCGCCTATCGCGCTATGCCTGTTATTTGGTCGTGCAAAACGGCGACCCAAGTAAACCCGTTATCGCCAATGGCCAAACCTATTTTGCGCTGCAAACCCGTCGGCAAGAGTTGGCAGACAGCAAAAAATTTACCCAGCTGAGTGAAGATGAAAAACGCCTCGCCATTCGCAATGAACTAGCTGAGCACAACAAGCAGTTGGCCGCCGCTGCGAAAGATTCAGGCGTGGAAACGCCGCTGGATTACGCCATTTTTCAGGACCACGGCTACAAGGGGCTGTATGGCGGTTTAGCCAATAAAGATATTCACGCCCGTAAGGGGCTAAAAAAGAGCCAGAAAATTCTCGACCACATGGGCAGTACCGAATTGGCTGCCAATTTATTCCGCGCTACCCAAACCGAAGAAAAACTGCGTCGCGATGAAGTAAAGAACAAAAGCCAAGCCAATAAAACTCATTTTGATGTAGGGCGTAAAGTGCGCCAAACCATTGAAGAGCTGGGCGGCACCATGCCTGAAGATCTGCCAACCCCCGAAACCAGCATTAAACAAGTGGAATCGGCGCAGAAGAAATTGACCAAAAACCAGAAAAATTTGACTGAGAAAGAGTAGTAACCCGCATGGCTCGCCAACAAAAGACCACCAAAACCCCAAAAGCAATCGCCTCTACGCAATCACTTTCCAGCTTTGTGAAAAGCATCTGCGATGTAATGCGCCGCTCCAATTGCGCGAGCGCCCTGCAATATGTGCCAGAACTCACCTGGATTCTGTTTTTGCGCATTCTCGATGCGCAAGAAGCCAAAGCCCGTGAAGAGGCCGAGGTATTGGGTACAAATTTTACCCCTGTGCTAAACAGCCCCTACCGCTGGCAAGACTGGGCAGCCCCCTTCTCAGAGAAGCCGGAACATCCCAAAACAGTGGAAGGCAAACCGTTCGGTTGGAAGCGCCAGGAACTGTTTGCCGCAGGTGATGGCAAGTTGTTCGACTTTATCAATAAAGAATTACTGCCCTACCTGCACAGTTTGGATGTAGACCCGCAAACGGGTTTGCCCAACCCGGCCGCCAGCCGCAAGCAGCGTATTATGGGGCGCACCATGACGGCGGTGGAGCGCGTGCGCGTGGATAGCGAAGCCAACCTGCGCGATATTCTGGACAAAGTACATGAGATCAATATTGATCACGTGGACGATCAGCATTTCTTTACCTTGTCACAGGTGTATGAAGACTTGCTGTTAAAAATGGGCGAGAAAAACTCAGACGGAGGCCAGTTTTTTACCCCGCGTGAAGTCATCCGCGCCATGGTGCATACGGTGAAACCGCAGCTGGGGCAAACCGTGTATGACCCCTGCTGCGGCACCGGCGGCTTTTTAGCGATTGCATACGAACACATCGCCCGCCAACTGGGCCAGAGCCCCACCAGTACCGACTTGGATACCCTAAAGCACGACACTTTTTTTGGTCGCGAAAAAGAGAATTTGGTATTTCCCATCGCTTTGGCGAATCTGGTGTTACACGGCATCGACCAGCCCAACCTGTGGCATGGCAACTCATTGACGCGCCGCGCCACTTACGCGGGCTTGTTTGAACAGGCACCTAAACAGTTCGACGTAATCCTTACCAACCCGCCGTTTGGCGGCAAAGAGGGTAAAGACGCGCAGAAAAACTTTGCCTATGAATCCAGCGCGACCCAGGTGTTGTTTGTGCAGGATATTCTGGCCGAGTTAGCACCTAATGGCACCTGCGCTATTGTTCTGGATGAGGGCTTACTGTTTCGCACCAATGAAAGTGCTTTTGTTGAAACAAAGCGCAAGCTGGTAGATGAGTGTGACTTGTGGGCGATTTTGAGTTTGCCCGGCGGCGTATTTTCAACTGCCGGTGCGGGCGTAAAAACAAACTTGCTGTTTTTTACCAAAGGCAAAAAAACCAAGAAGATTTGGTACTACGACTTATCCCATGTGAAGGTTGGTAAAAAAACGCCATTAACGCTGGCGCATTTCGGTTTTGCCCCTGATGGCAGTGTGCTGCCCGATGCGCAGTTGCCCAATATCCTTACCGCTGACTGGCAAGCCGATGAAGCCAATGCGGGCAAATCCTTCCCCAGTTATGCGCGTATGTTGCGGTACCATGGTTCAGTAAAGGGTAACAGCCGTTATTCATGGACAGTGGACTTTGCCGACCGTCGCGCCAATGCTCGCGAAGCGATGCAACCCTTGCTTGATGAAGCGGCCAGCATTAAAGCCACGGTGGTTGACCTGAAAGAACAGCTCAAGCATCTGAAAAAAGACAAGGCCAATAAAGCCAAACTTGATGCGGTTAGTGACCAGATTGTCGAAAAGGAAAAAGCGGCTAAAGAGTTGGAAAATAAAGCGGCTGACATAGATGCTGCGGTGTTTGACCTCAAAGCTGTCAACCCTCATGCGGTGGTGGAAATGGATACCCGTACACCTCAGCAGATTATCGACAACATTGCTGAGCAGGGGAATATTGTGGCTAAAGCTCTGGCTCGGTTGAATAAATTAATGGCAGCTTCAGCGAGAGCAAAGTGATAACGCTTAACCTTTATGGGCGATTAACTGGCATTGCCCAACCAAAATGGGTACATCACTTACGTTGACCTACTTCCCTACCAACGCGTCGAACAATGCCTAACCAAATCTTGACAGCCTTTGGTTGCGCAGCCATTCGCCGCCTGCGCTAACCGTAAATTTAGGCAAATAAACTGCTGATTAACTTGTAATCACCCCTTAAATCGCCAATAAACCCTGATGAGCTGAAAAACATGCGATAGGAGTACCTATGATCCGGGGACTGAAAGCCTTTTTTAAACTGGAAGCGGCCAGTGGCATTTTGTTGATAATGGCAGCGATCTTGGCGCTAATTGCGGCCAATAGCGGGTTAAAATTCTATTACGATCAGTTGCTGTCGGTGGATGTGGTGGTCGCGGTTGGCAGCTTTTCCATCGCCAAGCCGCTGCTGCTGTGGATCAACGATGGCCTGATGGCACTGTTCTTTTTGCTGGTCGGTCTGGAGCTAAAACGCGAAGTACTGGTGGGCGAGTTAAACCAGATCTCCAAAATCGCTTTGCCCGGAATTGCCGCTGTGGGCGGTATGCTGGTGCCGGCGTTGATCTACGCCTTTATCAATCGCCATGATCCTTACGCTCTGCATGGCTGGGCCATTCCCACCGCCACCGATATCGCCTTCGCCCTGGGGGTACTGGGGTTACTGGGTTCGCGGGTGCCGGCAAGTTTAAAGATCTTCCTTGTATCTTTAGCGATCTTCGACGATATAGGTGCGATCATCATTATTGCGCTCTTCTACACAGATAACCTGTCGCTCACCGCCATCATCAGCGCTGGCCTGGGGATACTGGTGCTGATCTTTATGAATCGCCAAGGGGTCGTGAGCAAGGCGGCCTATCTGATTGTGGGGTTAGTAGTCTGGGTGAGCCTGCTTAAATCCGGTGTGCATGCGACTCTGGCCGGCGTAGCTATAGCCCTGTGCATTCCCTATCAAGGCGTAGATGCTGACGGCAAACCGGCCATGCCCATGCACGAGCTGGAAAAAGACCTGCACAGCCCGGTCGCCTATGGGGTCTTGCCCATCTTCGCCTTTGCCAACGCCGGTCTGCCGCTCGCGGGGATGAGTTTTAACGATGTCCTCTCGCCGGTATCACTCGGCATATTGCTGGGCTTATTCCTCGGCAAACAACTGGGGGTGATGCTGTTCACCTGGCTGGCGGTAGTCACCAAAGTGGGCAAGTTGCCGGCCGATGTAACCTGGTCCCAGCTCTACGGCGTCGCCGTGATCTGCGGTATAGGCTTTACCATGAGCCTGTTTATCGGCTCGCTCGCGTTTGAACAGACCATCGAGGGCCAAGCCATGGGCGACCGTTTGGGTATCCTGGTCGGCTCATTATTTTCCGCACTACTGGGGTATGTGTGGTTGAGGTATGTGGCAAAGCCGAAATCGCAATAAGTTTCTAGCTGGAATTTCCTGGCTCTAATCACCAAACGATTGTGTGGAAATTGAGCAAATGATACGCTTTACAGTACTTTAAATAGTGTTATTAATAGAGCGATACCATCATGAGTGTACTGCCTGCGAACGATCTAAAAACTAAAGGTATATCCGCTGTAGAGGCGCGTTTGGCGGTGGATGAAGAAGTCATCATTTCCGTGCGCGGGCAGGATCGCTATGTGATTATGGACTTGGAAAAATACAACAAACTGCGCGAATACGAGTTGGCGATGGCCGTGCAGGAAGCCAAAGCGGATGTAGAGGCAGGGCGCTTTGTCACCGAGTCTGTTGCCGACCATATGCGCAGAGTTAGCGGCGATGTATAGGTTGATCTACCCCGAAACCTATCTCAAAAAAGCCACCAAATTCATCAAGAAGCACCCCGAGCTTCGCGGCCAATACCAAAAAACGCTGGAGCTACTCGAATTAAACCCCTACCACCCCTCCTTACGACTACACAGTCTGCAAGGCCGCTTAAGCGGGCTTTCATCGGTATCCATCAACATGGGTTACCGGATTGTGTTGGAACTGATCATCACCGATAAAGACATTATTTTGGTGGATGTGGGGAGTCATGATCAGGTGTATTGATCACACAGTATTTGAAGAGGTGTTTGGGCTGTCAAACACAAAATAATCATTTTTCTATAGGGATAGCACTCAATGAGAATTGTAAAACATTGGATTTTGCTGTTGGTATTCTCTGCAATGCCCGCAGCGGCGTTTGATTTTACCCCGTCCTCGGCCAATTATGATTTCACCCAAACAGTAGAAATTCTGATTGTCGATCAAAAGAATTCCAAATTTTTCGCGATGCTTGATCCCTTTGAAATGCTGGTAACTACAACACCCAGTCGATTTTATGTGGCGCTGATGGGCGTCTTGCAGCGCGGACATACACAGGTAGATGGTGTTGCTCAGCTACAAGGAGCGGTTGCAGATTATGAGTATGTTCTAATTTTTAGATCACTCAATAGTGCCCACGTGATGTTAATCGGCCAAAACTGGGTGGTGGATGGCAACAAAAAAATTTGGTTAACCGCAGCGGAAATCTCTGCGATCTATGATCTGTTGAACGCAATTTCGGGCAACGACCAAAAGACGGATTTGAATATTCTGGAGAACTTGTTCAAGGAAATTGATACGCAGCAGGACGCAAGCATCAATCCAAAACTTACCCCGGAAGAAGAATTGAAATCTATTATCGATTCCCAAAAATCAATTCAGGAAAGGTTGCCACAAAGCCACGATGATATGAAAACCTTACCCTATTACAACAAGGCGGAGGAAAATCGAAAATTTCTGGAGGAGCTCAATGCAAAGCAAGCAGCAGCGCAGAAGTTGGGTGCGCAACAAGCGCAAGCGAATCGCTCCCAAGCAACTCTTCCAACAGACCCTGATCCAGTCGCCAATCCAAAAACTACCGCACCTGTGCGCACAGCCAATCTGCCGGCAAGCATTACGCCCGAGGCGCAAGCATCGAGCCAAGGTAAAAATCCACTGTTGCTGGGTATGTGCATTGCCATTGGTTTGGGGCTGGCGGCATGGGTCGGATTCAGGCGTCTACTGCGTTAAGTTTAGGTGCTGCATCCAAATATTTTTTTCAAAAAAATCTTCACCAATACAAAATACATTCACAAGAGTAGATTTTCACAGGTACATTTAAAGAGGAGCTTGGTATGAAACAGTTGAAAACAGGATTAATAATTGCCGCAGTTTTATGTGCAGCACAATCGTTCGCCGCCGAACCAGCGAAATTTGTGCTGAGCAGCACCGATATCGCCGCGGGCAAGCACATGAAAAAAGCGCAGGAATTTAATGGCTTTGGCTGCACTGGCGATGACCTCTCGCCGCAGCTTTCCTGGAGTGGTGCGCCTGCGGGGACTGTGGCCTACGCGATTACCGCCTATGATCCGGATGCACCTACCGGCAGCGGCTGGTGGCACTGGCAATTAATTAATATTCCCGCCGATGTAACCAGCCTTGCGGCCGGTGCCGGCAAAGCGGATAAAGCGCCCAAGGGCAGTCAGCATATTGAAAATGATTACGGTGTTGCCGGTTTCGGCGGCGCTTGCCCACCTCAAGGTCACGGTGTGCATCACTATAAGTTTACGGTGCACGCATTATCGAAAAAATTGGAATTGCCGGCCACTGCCTCGGGCGCGCTGACCGGTTATATGATCAATGCCAACTCGCTGGGTTCAGCATCGATTGAGGCACTGTACAAACGCGATTGAGTTAAAGTGGAATTCATTGCACGCTCATTAATTTTAGAAAGCTACATTCAGCGTCGGCAATATTGCCGACGCTGAATGTGTTTTTAGTGACCACCAAACACATCCGGCCCAAAGGCTTCATAGTGAATTTTATTTACGCACACACCGGCCGAAATTAACCAATGCTTTTGCGCTTGAATAAATGGCATTGGCCCGCAGATATAAAAATCTGCATCCAGCGGCAGATCCTTTAACTGAGATAAATCCATCCGACCGGAAAATGAATCGTAATTAAAGCTGGAGTGTTCCAGCCATAGATTTAATTGCGCATCGCTCAGGTTTTGAACCTCGCGATTGATTTCGTCCAAATGCGGAATATTTTCCAATTGACTGGTGGCATGGGCAAATACAATTTTGCGCGGTGAGTCGTGTACCGCCAGATCGCGCAGAATCGAAATCATCGGCGTTATACCTATGCCCGCACTTAATAGCACTATGGGTGTTGGTTGATCCTCCACGACAAATTCGCCGGCGGGTGGCCCAACCAAAATACTATTGCCCACGGCAAGCTGATCATAAATGAGATTGGATACATTTCCTTTTGGGCCGAATTTAGGTTGCTCACGTTTTACGGTAATGCGCCAAACGCCTTCCAGTGGTGAGTTGGACAAACTGTATTGGCGATTTTGTGTTAAGCCCAATTCCGCTACCGGCAAGCAGACGCTGACATATTGGCCGGGTAAAAAGGTCATGGATTGATGGGAATTTTTTGGGCGCAAATAGAGAGATACCACATCGAGTGCGCAATGAATTTTTTCTACCACTTCCATGTCATTCCATTCCTGCCCCGGGTTCCAATGAATACTTTGGTAGTGTCTGGCTTCACGCGCAATTAAATCGCAGGCCATCAACCAATAGGCTTCATCCCAGGCGGCCATCACACTGGGAGTTACGGCATCGCCCAGCACTTCTTTAATGGAGCTGAGTAAATGCCGCCCGACAATAGTGTATTGCGCCGGTGTAATACCCAGGCTCACATGTTTATGAGCGATGCGATTTAAAATTGGATCGATAATTTCTTGCTTATCAATATTCGCTGCATAACCGTAAACCGCATTGGCTAAGGCTTGCGCCTGTTCGCCCGAGGCTTGATTGCCCATGTTAAAAAGATTTTTTAATGCGGGGTGATGTTCAAACATACGCGCATAAAAATGTCGGGTAATTTTTTCGCCATTGGCTTTCACCACCGGCAAAGTCGCTTGAATGATGGGAAATGAATCTTTGGATAACATGGGTGAGTCTCCTTTAACAACAAATGAATCCGATTAAACTAACCGGGGTGAAATTAAAATCGGGTAAAAGTTTTTGATAAAAATCAGAAACGCGGTTGACCATAAAATGCCGCTGACTAACGAGAGCAAAAAAATCAGTTCGGGAAACAGCAGGGCGCCGAATGCGCGTGTTACTGCCGCGAGCAGCAGGCAAACAAACGCGAAGACTAGGGAGTGAGTGGCAACAATGCTGCGATTGGTATGGCCGAGCGAAACCCTCGCCATCATCGAGAGCATCATTAACCCCAGAGCACCTATGGTGATCAGGTGCAGGGCATTACCGAGTGAGATAGCTGGATTTTGCAAACTGGCACCAATCAGCGCCAAACCCAACGCGGTAAAAAAATAGGCGAGCAGCAGCGACCAAAGCATCGGCTGCGCGAATAGTCTGCGATCCAACCAGTGATACAAACGATAGAAATGCAACACCGCCAGCGCATAAAAAAATCCATAGCCGGGAATCGCCAGGGAATAAAAAATGCCGAGGCTGTAACTCGCCAAACCACACAGCGAAATAATCAGAATCAAGCGATTCACTACTGGCATGGGTGGTGCGGGAAAGTTGCTCAGCGCACGCGCGGCAAAAAACGGAATCACGCGGCCGCCGACAATGCCGATAATCACCACAAATACCAACAGGCTGGTGTGAGTTAATTGCAGCGCTTGAGAATCCTGCGCGGATAAATCCAACCAGAGGATGGCGTTATCCAACATCATCAACACCAGTAACAGCGGCAGCAGCAGATAGTTGTGATAATTTTTTGCCTGGGTAATCACGCGTGCGAGCAGCGCGATGGACAGGATCCACCAACAGGATTCCAGCACCGCACTGGCTGCTACCCAGAGTGCGGAATTAAGCTCGCTCGCCAGTAAGCTCAGGGCGAGCAATGCGCGCGCCGCCAACCAGAGCGAGACGGACACTAGCAACTGGCAGCTGGAAATCGGGTTGAGGCCGGTCCAGTGTTTGGCGGCGGTGAGAAGAAACCCGTTCAGCACCGTGGCGCCAAAGCCGAACAACATTTCGTGGGCGTGCCAGACTACCGGATTCAACGCAGCCCGCCATTGCAGCTCGCCGCTCAGAGTCAGCAGCCATAGGATCATCGCGAGCAAGGCGTAGCTGGCGCTGGCCAGAAAAAATGACCGGAAGGCTTGGGATAGCAGCGCGCTGCCGGTAAGCAAAACCTGTAGACGTTGCCAGTACGCGCGCATCCGGGAGAGCGGGACTGATTTCATCTCAGCCTACCTCGCGGTGCAGGGCATGCTGGGCGACACAACGCAGCAGGTAGGTGATCTTGATCAGCACGCCGGCGGCGAGCATCAACAGGTGGCCAGCGAGCTACACGCCGAGTGGAAAATTGGCGGCAAATGGATAGCAAAGCGCGATGCTGAGCAGAAATACACTGGTAGATGCCAACAGGCCCAGGCTGGAGTAGCGCAGCAGCATCTGTCCCTGTTCGCGCTCAAACAAGTCGTAAAAAGTCATGGTGAAACTCCCGGTGTGGATGTACTGGGAGTGTTATTGCAGTGCTTATGCCATTGATAAATTATCGATTAAAAACAATAAGTTAAATTATTTTCGAGATTCTAATATGTGTCATTATGACCTGATGTTTTGTTGTCAGAATGACACGCAAAGGTCAAATCGACAGCTATGTATACATCTGACTGCAACTGCTGAATAATGAACCCCATTGCGACCTTGCCAAGGGGTGTTTATGGCCGAATTTAATACGACTTTACTGGTGGAAGTGGCGCTGGATCTGGCCAGCAGTTTAAGCAACCACGATCGCTTTGACCGCCTGTTGACCAGTATTCGCAAAGCGATTCGCTGCGATGCTGTAGCCCTGCTGGCGTTTAACGACAAGGTGCTGGAACCGCTGGCGATTCAGGGTTTGGCGGCCGAGACCCTTGGGCGCCGCTTTCGCATTCAGGAACATCCGCGCCTGGAAAAAATCTGCAGCTCGCGCCACCCGCTGCGTTTTTCTGCCGATGCGCCCGAGCCCGACCCCTACGACGGACTATTGCTCGCCCACACCGGCAACCTGCCGGTGCATGCCTGTATGGGTTTGCCACTTTATTCCGATGAGCAATTGATCGGCGTAGTCACGCTCGACAGTCTCACGCCCGACGTGTTTAACCAGATTCCCGCACGCACGCTGGATGTCATCAGCGCAATGTCGGCAGCCAGTTTGAAAACCGCGTTTCACATCAGCCAATTGGAATTGGCTGCGCGTCACAATCAGGACGTATTGCAAGAGTTAACCTCGGAAGCATTGTCGCGCGAGGGCGGCGAAATGATCGGCCGCAGCGCCGCTATGGAGCAACTGCGTGCGGAAGTGAATTTGGTCGCCAACTCCGATTACACCGTATTAATTCAAGGTGAGACGGGCGTAGGCAAAGAATTGGTTGCGCGCAATTTGCATCGTTTATCCAATCGCAATCATCAGCCATTGGTGCATGTGAATTGCGCATCACTGCCAGAGACACTCGCCGAAGCAGAATTATTCGGTCACACCAAAGGCGCCTTCACCGGCGCGGAAAAATATCGCGCCGGAAAATTTCAACTGGCCAATGGCGGCACTTTATTTTTGGATGAAGTCGGAGAATTGCCGCTGAGCATTCAAAGCAAATTATTGCGCGCCTTGCAGAGCGGCGAAATCCAACCGGTGGGGCAGGATCAGGTTGAGCGGGTGAATGTGCGCGTAATAGCGGCGACCAATCGCAATTTAAAACAGGAAGTGGAGCAGGGCCATTTTCGCAGCGATTTATTTCATCGCCTGAGCGTCTATCCTATAACCGTCCCGCCACTGAGTGAGCGCGAAGAGGATGTGCTGTTATTAGCAGGATATTTTTTGGAGAGCACCGCGCGCAAATTGCGCCTGCGCCAACTAAAACTCGCGCCGCAAAGTGAACAGGCGCTGATGAATTATTCCTGGCCCGGCAATGCGCGCGAGCTTGAGCATTTGATTAGCCGCGCCGCATTAAAAGCGCGCGCGGAAGACCCGGCAGCCAGCGACAAGATTATCGAACTCCAACCTCGCCATCTCGCATTGGAAATCACCACACCCCAGGTGATCAAAAAAGCCAAAGCCGCTTTGGCTCCCTATTCGTTAAAACTCGCCAGCGAAAACTTCCAGCGCGAAAAAATTATCGAAGCGCTTAATGCCGCGCAAGGTAACTGGACGAAAGCCGCCGAGCTGTTAACGTTGGATAGATCCAACCTGGCGCGCATCGCCAAGCGGCTTAATATAAAAGTGGAAAAAATATTAATGCATGAAGCTGGAACGTGAGTTTTTCCAGTTGTATTCGCTCGGCCAAAAATAAAGTCAATCTCTAAACCTAACTTAGGATGAAATATGAAAAACTGCCCCCTTTGTCAGCATCGACCGATTTCGTTTGGCGCTTGGTGTAATGGACTCAATTCATTGGCATGCCGGTGTGTACATTGTGGAATGCAACTTAAAGCTGATGCGGTTAGCTGGCTCATCATAATCACAATTGGTGTTGCTATGATAGCCGTGGCGGCGGTTGGAATTTTTAGTTTCGGTTTGAGCGTTAAGCATGATCAACTTAAGTTGCTACTCTTGGTTTGTATACCCGTTATTTTGGGTTGCTTCGTTGGATATCGTGCGGGCGGTTATCGTTCGTTGGTAACAGTCTTACCTAAGCAACAATTTCTTGAGTACTTTGTCAAAGCATTGAAAACTCAATTTCCCGCTGTTCAAGTCACCCAGCTCGATGAATTGAATATCAAAATTACAAACTTGAACGGAATGGAAACTAATTCCTTTTTGGGAAATGCTTATCAAGCCTACACGTCCGGTAGCCGTTCGCTCGATACTGTGATTGGAGAGAAGTTGGCCAGCTTGGCAGAAATGGTCAGTCAACCTCAAGCGAATGAAAGCCAAGTGCTATTGGCGGTTGTTCGTTCGGCAGGGTTTATTGCGGCAACTAAAGAGCAACTGGGTGCGGTGGGAATTTCATCAGACGCTTTGCCTTTCATTTGTGAGCCGCTCAATGAAGAGCTTTTTATTTGCTATGTACTGGATTCTGCGGCAGGTATGCGCTTTCTGAATGAAGATGAGCGGCAGACGTTGAATTTGCCTGTAGAAAGCTTGCGTCACTTGAGCAGTGAGTCGCTCAAAGTATACTTTGAGCAGCGTCAAGCGCGACTTGAGCAGTTGGATACACGCGGCAATGGTGATGTATTCCGGTTTCGGGTTGATGGGAATTATGATGCCTCAGTGGTATTGCTGCCCAATCAAATTAACGCGATTGCTGAACAGATTGCGGGTGTGCCTGTGATTTTTATTGCAGCAAGAGACATGGTGCTGATTGCACGAGAAGGAGACCTTAGCGGCCTTCACTCGGCCAGCCATCTTGCACAGCAGGCGTTCGATGAGTTGGCCTATGCGATTAGCCCGCGGGGCTTGGTTTTGCGCGATAACACGCTGGTTCGTGCAGATATTTCGCTTTAATCGTTTAAAATTAATAAAACGATTACATTAAATTTAGGTAAAAAATGTAATCGTTTTTTCGCTAAAAAATAGAAAAATTATCTCGCTAAATGCTGTTTCAGGTAGATATCTCGCTTGACGCCGGAGGGTTGGGCGAGCACTATTCTCCCGCTGATTGCGGCGATTAAAACAATAAGGTCGCAGTCGGGATGCGTGATTTAGCAGTTCATCCCCCGGTTATTCCCTAAGTCAGTGATTTCTAATAAGTGCTGCATTTTTTCCAATCCAATCTGTTGTGGAATGGCGTTCAGCAGCCAGCGCGCCTTGCGGCGTATCGGTGTTTTCGGTCTTTATCCCTGCGCTTTGCAGGCGTTTTGTGTTGCAAAAAAATCCGAATAACAACGATAGAGCTACGACAAGGTAATCCACATGAATTCCAAACATTTTTCTCGCCGTGCCGGCCAGTGCGCGGCATTTATGGCTGTTAGTTTATTGGCAACCGTCCTTCATGCGCAGACGCTCGGCGCCAACCTGGCAATCACTGGCCCCAGCGCCGCTGCTGATGGCTCGGGCTTTGATAACACCAAACTCGTGCGCGATGGCAGTACAGCCACCGTGTCGGTGGCGAGTGGTACCAGCAATCAACGAGTGTCAGTGAAGTGGGGCAGTGCGGTAAGTTTTAATACCGTGATCCTGCGCGAAAGCGGCAGCAAAATTACCAACTGGCAGTTGGTAGATAACGACAGCGGTACCGTCTTTGCCAGCGGCACCGGCATTGGTGCACAAAAAGTGGTGAATGTTGGCCCGCGTTCGTCCAAGAAAATTAACCTGATTGTGAATGCCACCAGCGCGCCGGGCATTGCCGAATTTGAAGTGTATAACGCAACGGGTACTGTGACTTCTTCCAGCAAATCGTCATCCAGTGTGGCGCTAACCAGCTCCTCAAAATCGTCTGCAATCCTGAGCAGCTCTGCGAGCAGTAAATCATCAACAACACCTAGCAGTACTCCGGCTACCAGCAGTAAATCGTCAGTGGCTAGCAGCGCGGTAGTTGTTAGCAGTTCAGTGGCAAGTTCCAGTGTTGTATCGAGCAAGTCCAGCAGTGCATCTTCCATTGCGGATAACGGGGCTATCAGTGCCGCCTGTATCCAGTTGGCCACCAATCCTTCGGTGAACTGGCGCGATACCGCGTTAAAAACTGATCAGGAAATTGTCAGCTGTTTGTCCAAAACTCTGGGTAAACCCGTCGGTTATGGTGAAAAAGCGCTGGGCGGTTTTGACCCTAACGGCAACAGCAAACTCACCATCATCACCAAAAATTCCAGCGTCTCGGTTGAGCAGCAACTCCTGAATGCGATTACCGGCGAAGCGCACAACTGGATTGTGTTCGACAAAGTTCAATTCGCCCAGCCATCTGAAATTGGAATGTATCGTTTGGGTTGTAGCAACCCGACGGTGCAATCCATCCTCGGCGCGACTGAAGCCGAGTGCGTGAATTACACCCAATGGTGTGCGAAAAACGGCGTGAGCAGTGCTAACTGTATTACCCAGTTCTTTAATGTCGCGATGAACAAATCCACCAACCCGATTCGCAACCCGGTGATCGGCTCCAACAAAACCATCGATGGTCGCGGCAGCGAGGCTTACTTCCTGTTCAGCGGTTTTGCGATTGGTAAAGACCAAACCGGTACGCCAACGCAAACAGCGAATAGTGTGATCATGACCCACCTTAAATTTCAGGGTGCGGGCCATACCGAAGATCACTACTGCGACCCGGATATGATCCGATCCACCGGCGCATCCCACGATATCTGGATTCACAAAAATACCTTCGACACCACCGGCGATTCGGCCTTTGATGTGAAAGTGGGCGCGCACAATGTGACTATGTCGTTCAACCGTTTGATTAACGTGAAACGCGCGGTGCTGCACGGCTCCAGCGATAGCCACACCATTGATACCCAAATCACTACTACCATGCACAACAACGCGTTTATCACTACCGACGATAGCTACACGCTGCTCGGCAATACCCTGCGCCGCGTGCCGCTGTTGCGCCACGGCAAAACCCATATGTTCAACAATGTGTTTGTAAACTATCGCAACCAGATTCTGAGTTTGCGTGTAGGCGCGAGTGCATTGATGGAAGACAGTGTGTTTATGGTGAACGCAGCCCATCAGGAAAAGAGCACAGTGGAAGCCTCATTGGCGGAAATCAGCGCGAATTTGTTTAAGGACATTAGCGACGGTTACTTCCGTAATGATCGCAACCTGCTGTGGTTCAGTGATGCCGCGTGTAATTTAACCCCATCGACCCAAACCGCGTTGACTGCAACCAACGGTACTGTGGCGAATCTTGCCAGCAACTACAGCGCGGCATCACAAAGCACCATCAACAGCTGGCGTTTTGCGGCGGGTCAGGATCTGGTGAAATATGTGAATGCTACTGCCGGTAAATATGGGCAGATTCCCTATAACTCGCCCTTGGCGGCAGACAAGTATTACGTGCTTGGGCTGGCTCAACCTGCTTGTCAGGCGCGATAAAAGGTCTTTTCAAGACTCTAGTAAAAGCCCCGCGTTCACTCCCGGGGCTTTTTTATTCCTCGTTTGCCGTTTCTGCGCAAAACACCCGCGATAAAAATCTAGTTAACCCTGTCACAAAAATTAGCACCTTTATAATTGTTTGCTAATCTGAAGGCTATTCAGCGGGCGAAACCAATAGTTTGGTTATAACCAATAGATAGGCTGGCGCGTATATCTATATCGTTAAGGCTCGCTACCGTATTTTTTCAACTTACGTAAGGTATGACTATGGTGTTTTCCAGACTCAAGCAGCTGGTTAAATTGCCTCTTGCTGTCGGCGTAATGCTGGCAGCCCAGGGGGGTATCGCAGGCACATTGACTGGCGTGAGTGTTACACCGGCAGACAACAGTGCTAACCAGCCATCGAACTACACATTTAGCTATACGCTTGCGCAAGACGTGGGTGCAGACGAAGCACTGTTTTACGTCACTTTTCCAGGTGACTTTGTCGTAGATGGGTCTGGCACAGCCTGCGACAAGTTAGTGTCCCTGACGCTTACACCGAGCCCCGGTGCAGCCATTTGTCGTGCTGCCTACGGTTCAGGTAACACCATAGGCTTTGCGGTTAATACCATGATTGGCGGAGGGGTGGATGTTCCAGCGAACACAGTGGTAGAAGTGGTAATCAGCGGAATTACCAATCCCTCTGCGGGCGGAAATTACAACTTTGACTCCGGCAGTAGCACGGCGCTGATGACCACCATGCCGATTGACTCGATGATGCCTGGCTTAGTTACGCCCAAAGATACTGCTCCCCAGCAGACAGTGACCATTGCCGGCGGCGGCAGTGTTGTTAATGGACTTTGTGGCGCGTCCCATGGCGACCTTTTCACCAGCGCTCCCAGTGGAAGCCTCTGTGCAACTGGAACCGCTTCCGCGGTAACCGCTATGTCGTCCAGTTACGATTGGACCTGTACCGGGAGTGGTGGCGGAACCGATGCGACCTGTTCGGCGAACAAGGGTTATGACCTCATTTTAAGTATTTCACCCCCGAGCAGCGGTTCTATTGGATGTACCAGCAACCCCGTAATTCACGGCGGCAATACCACTTGTACGCCAACGGCCGGCCCTGGCTATACCTTCAATGCCTGGAGCAATGATTGTGTGGGTGCGAGCTGCGTCTTGAACAACGTTACCAGCAGTCTTAATCCTCAGGCGAACTTCACGCTTAACCAGTATGCGATTACCACCGCCGTAAACCCGGCTCCTGCGGGTACGGCGACTTGCACGACTAACCCGGTAGATCACGGAAGCAATACCAGCTGTAGCTATACCACCAATGCGGGGTACACCTTTGCTAACTGGAGTGGCGACTGCACGGGGGCGACTTGTAATTTGACGGGAGTTACCGGCGCAAAATCAGTAACGGCGAACTTCAACCTGACTCCTGCGACATACAACATCACCGTAAATACATCCGGATCAGGAACTGCATCCTGCTCACCGAATCCGGTTAACAGCGGCAGCAACGCAACCTGTACTGCCAGTGCAAGTACCGGAAATAGTTTTACGGGTTGGACCGGTGACTGTACTGGCGGAAGTTGTACGCTGACAGCGGTTGCAGCGAATAAAACGGTGACGGCCAATTTTGCCGTTAATACCTACACCATCTCGGGTTCGGCGGCTCCCGCGGCCGGTGGCAGTGTGAGTTGTAGTGGGAGCGTTAGTCACGGCAGTTCCGGCAGCTGTACCGCCACGGCCAATGCGGGTTACAAGTTTACTGGTTGGACTGGCTGCCCCAGCGCAATTGAAAACAGTTGTAGTTTCACGAATGTCACTGCTAACCAGAGCGTTACGGCGAATTTCACCGTGGGAAGCTATACCGTGATTCCTTTTGCTGAGCCTGAAAATGCAGGCGTAGTTGAATGTACCAGCCCGGTAAATTACGGCAGTACGGGAACCTGTACCGCTACGGCGAACGCAGGCTACCGTGTAAAAGAGTGGTTCTGGCCTGATTGTACCGGCGCTAGCTGTAGCTTCACTATTAATGCTGAAACGCAAATAGTCTCTATAGCGGGCAGAGCCTACTTTGAATTGATTCCTACCTTCAGCGTTAGCACCAGTGTATCGCCAGCCGATAGCGGCAGAATCAGTTGTAACAGTGCGATATTGGGGGAAGCTGGCGCAATATGTACAGCGGTAGCGAATACGGGCTACCGGTTTAAGGGCTGGGGCGGCGGTTGCGAGGGTTCTGAGCTTGCCTGCACGGTATTAAACAATGGCGGTCCTGTATCTGTGAGTGCGACTTTTGAACAAGGTCAATCTTTTACTATCAGCGCAAGTAGCCAACAGATCGACGGATCGACTCGTGCACTGAAACCCGCTGGAAATGCAGTTTTTGAGGACTACATAAGCTGTTCACAAGACAATCCTATTTTTCAGGGCACTACTGTGACCTGTAGTGCTCACATGCTTAAAAGTGGTTTTAAAGCCTGGGGTGGCGGCTGCTCCCGGGTCGAAGGTGACAAGTGCGTCATTGAGAATATGACCAGCGACAAACATTTGGTGGTGTATGCGGGTTATTTATTGAAAAACGATGTTGTAATTACTCCGGCAGGCGCAGGAAGTGTGTGGTGTTCAAAGTCCAGCAGCGATCTGTTTTTTATCAGCATAAGTACTCTTCAAGAAAGCTGTAAAGCAGAAGCCAATCAAGGTTATAAATTTGTCTCATATTCGGCGCCAATATGCGCAGATGGCTTTTGCTCTGGCGCTGAAAAAATAAATGTCAACTTTGAGAAGGTTGCTAATACGCCTGCGGTTATCTGTACCAATTGCAATCAAAGTACTACTGAAACCTTTAGTGCTAGCACTAAAACTGCAACACAAACGACGACTCCCGATGCTCAAGGTAATAGCACCCAGACCAATGTTGCCACTACGACCAACCTTCAGTCCGGTGGAATCACAACCAGCGTCAATGTGAACACTCAATCTTCAGCGGGTACGGTCCAGCTTGGCGGGTCTGTATCGACTAACGATCCTAACGCCCAAGTGGTTGTGAATGTTGGTAGCACTAGCCTGCAAACATCGAATTTGACTACAGGGACAACATCTACGGCTGTGGTAACTACCGCAGGAACCACAATAAATACCGTATCGATCGGGGCTGAAGTGGGCACTATTCAGGCAGCGTCTGGGTTGTTAGTTGGTATCGGCCAAAACACCCTGGGAACCAGTCTGACAGTCACCAGTAGCCTTACCGGAACCAACCTGGGGACTACCTCTATTTCCGGGAATGCGATCAGCACCACCTCGGGTAACGGATCAAGTCTCGTTCGTAGTACAAGCCAGGATAATTCCACCCCAACTACCACTAGCTATGGCGCTAGCAGTATAACTACCATGACCACGATTGGACGCAGTGTTATTACTACAGTACAAACGACTGGCGCTTCTGTGGTGGCGCCTACCGTTTCAATCGCATCAACCCAGACCGCATCGTTGATTTCCGGTGCTATTTCTGGCGGATTGACCAGCGTTGGAAGCGGTGGATTCTCGCCCTCTGGTGGCAGTGGTGGTTTAGGCGGTGGCTTCGGAGGCGGTAACCTTAGTGTGCAAGTCAGGGCAGCGGGAACCTTTAACCCCGGCAACAAACCGGGTTTGCGTAAAACTGCAGCGGAGGATGACAACGCCCAAGCAGCAATAGATATCACCGGAGGAAGCTTGCAATCCGTGCAGTTGTATTCGGATAGCATTGGCCTGGTCGAGTTCTTCAAACCGGGAAGTGCTGCAGGCTCACCACAAATGACGGCGTTTGAAAGTACCGACGAATCTTTCAGCATCACTCTTAGCTACCCAGCTGCGAACTAATAAGGAACAGGCCATGAAAAAATATATCCTTAATTCCCTGCTCTTATTGTTGGTCGCCAGCCTGGTTGCCTGCGGCGGCGGTAGCAAAAAGCACAACAACAATTCGTCATCCAGCGTGATGAGTTCCAGTAGCTCCTCTGTAAAAAGTAGTGTGATGGAGTTAAATAAAGAATATACCTTTACGGACAGCACCAAAATTACCAATACCGGCAAAACCGAGTTGGTAGTAGTCAAAAAATACTACTGGGAGACTCAAAAAACAGTGGTGATTTTAAAAGAGGGCAGTGCAACTATCGATTGAGGCTAAAAAAATCCCCGGCAAGCCCGGGGATTTTTCTTTTATGCGATCTAGGGCTTACAACTGGCTCATGCCGCCATCAATGATTAATTCAGCCCCCACCACAAATGCTGCGTTCGGCGATGCAAGATAAACCACGGCGCTTGCAACTTCCTCGGGCTTACCAAAGCGCTTTACTGGTACTTGCGCTTGAATCTGGCTCGCTAACTCATTCAGTTGCTCGGCCGGAACACCCAGTTTGCCATAGAGTGGTGTTGATACAGGGCCAGGGCTGACCACGTTCACCCGAATCCCGCGCCCTACCAATTCTGCCGACAAGGTTTTGGCAAACGAGATCAATGCGGCTTTACTGGCGGCGTAGACGCTGGAATTGGGCATGCCGATATGAGCATTGATCGAACCGTTCAGGATGATCGCAGCGCCTTCATTCAAGAGTGGCAAGAGTGCCTGAATCGTAAAGTAAGCGCCTTTCACATTGACGTTAAAGGTCTGATCCCACAAGTCTTCGTCTACCACTTCTAGCGGTGCAAATTTAGCGACACCGGCGTTAATAAACACGGCATCCAAACGCACGCCTTGTTCGCTCAATTGGGCAGCTAACGCTTTGGCGGCGTTCACATCGCCTGCTTCACTTTGCAGGGCGATAGCGTCGGCGCCGAGTTGTTGTTGGGCTTGCGCCAGTGTTGCCTGATCGCGGCCGGTGATTACCAGGCGCGCACCTTGCTGTGCAAAAGCCACCGCCGTTGCCAGGCCGATACCACTGTTGCCGCCGGTTACCAGTACAGTTTTTTGGGTGAATTGAGTCATGATCTTGCTCCAAATAAGGTTGTTAAATCGGTTTAGGTTGTTTGCTTTAGGCGCTAGATGTTTCGCAGCCCATGGACACACTTTATGGTTTATGTTTTTATGCATCAATTGGCTAAAAATTGATAATTAATTCATAAATTGTGAATAATTGGGGTCAGCTATGTTGGATCGCTTGCGCGCTTTGGAAGTCTTTGTGGAAGTGGTTAAGCGGGATGGCTTCGCCCGCGCCGCCGAGGCACTGGACACCTCGCCCGCCAACGTCACGCGCTATATCAGCGATTTGGAAGCGCATTTGGGCGCGCGCCTGTTAAACCGCACTTCGCGCAAAATGTCGCTCACCGAAAGTGGTGAGGCCTTGTTCGAACGCGCCAAGAGCATTCTGGATGAAATGGCGGATGCAGAATCCATCGTCAGCTCCGCCACCTTGCAACCGCGTGGTTTGCTGCGCATCAATGCGCCTATCAGCTTTGGGATTTTGCATCTCGCGCCGCTATGGCCGCAATTCATGCTTAAGTATCCCGATGTAGAGTTGGATATCTCGCTGGTGGATAGGGTCGTGGATATTGTGGAGGAAGGCTACGATCTGGCGATTCGTATTTCGCGCTCAGGCTCATCATCCAATGCGGCGCGTAAGCTGGCGACCTCGCACAATTTTTTGTGTGCATCGCCCGAGTATTTACAAAAATACGGAGCGCCAACAACGCCGGCGGATTTGGCGCAGCACCAATGCATTGGCTACACCTACGCGCCCAATGGCGATCAGTGGGTGCTGACGGATGCGAACACACAAGAGCACTCGGTAAAAATATCCTTTGTGATGCATGCGAATAATGGTGATACGATTCGCGCTGCCGCATTGCAAGGGGTTGGAATTGCACGCTGCCCGACATTTCTCAGTGGCGAGGATTTACGCACCGGAAAGTTAGTGCGTGTTCTCCCCGATTTTCACTTGCCGGATATTGATGTGCTAGCGCTTTATCCAAGTCGACGGCATTTGAGTGCAAAGGTACGAGTGATGATCGATTTTCTTGCCAATGCGTTTAAAGGAACGCCACCCTGGGATAGAGAATTGGATAAACAATAGATTTAATAAGAGAAAAAATAACGGTGAGACCGAAACTATTCAGCGCGACCATTAAATAATGTTTCAATTAGAGTCGTATTAATTGAAAGATTATTTTTATGAAGCTGTGTTTTCCGTTAAGACCCGAACACCATCGTTGCGCGCCGGCGGCATTTTGGCAATCTCGCCTTCAATCCAATTTTTGACATCTTCGGTTAATTGCTTGCGATCTTTTCCTTCGGTCTGGAAGGGTTCGCTAATCACTACCCGAATCGTACCCGGGTACTTAATAAAATGTTTATGCGGCCAGCATTCACCGGCGTTGTGCGCAACAGCAATAATGGGTACACCGGCGCTAATGGCAATATCGGCGCCGCTGCGCGCGTAATTACCTACTTGACCAACGGGTGTGCGTGTACCTTCGGGAAAAATCAAAAAATTATTGCCTTGTTGCAAACGCTCAATGCCTTTCTTTTTTATTTCTTTCAGCGCCTGTACCGGGCTACTGCGATCAATGGCAATAGGGCGCAAGCTGGCAAGACCCCAGCCAAAAAATGGGATACGGAATAATTCTTTTTTAAGTATGGTGCTAACCGGGCCAAAATAATATTGCAGGAACATGGTTTCCCAAGTGCTCTGGTGTTTTGCCATCACTACACAGGGAAAGTGATCGGCGTGTTTGTTGCCGATAATTTCAAAGCGCACACCGCAGCAGATTCTGATCCAGAACATTACAAAGCGGTTCCAGCAAGTCACTATGCGCCAGCGCCAGCTATAAGGGAAAATGGGCCAGATAATTACCGCGATTAATCCAGCCAGTGCGCTGGTGCCGTTGTAGCCGATTGCAAAAATAAAACTGCGAAGTTTTAGCACTTTCGATTCCGCTATTGCTGTGACTCGTTGGCGATAATAAAACTAGCTGCCGCCGCTAAATTTTCAAAAACTTGCACTTGTTCCGATTCAATAATAGGTGCATCGGTTTGCAAACCAGGAACTGCAAGCTGCGCCTGAGTACGCACGCCATTGCCGGTGAGCACTAAAACAGGTTTGCAAGCTTTTTGGACCGCCGCTTGCAAATCGCGCAAGCTGTCGCCAATAAAATAACTGCTTTCCACCGAAGTATTAAATTCGGCTTCAATTGCATCCAGCATGCCCGGTTTAGGTTTGCGGCATTTACAATTTTCATCCGGGTGGTGCGGGCAATAAAAAATCGCGCCTATCTCGCCACCTTTTTCTTCCACCAGTTTAGTGATTTTGGCGTGAATGGCTTCCAAGTCTTCCAACTCGAATTTACCACGTGCAAGCCCTGCCTGGTTGGTTGCAATTACCACCGTGAACCCGGCGTTACTCAAACGTGCAATCGCATCGATGCTATCTTCAATGGGAATACATTCATCGGCAGATTTTACGTAGTCGTCGCGATCCTGATTTATAACGCCATCGCGGTCGAGAATAATTAGTTTCATGGTATTCCGTTTTATTCCCCCTTTGGAAAGGGGGTAGGGATTCAAATCCCCCCGGCTGCGCCGACCCCCTTTTGCAAAGGGGATGTTAACTCCCTCCCTTTTTAAAGGGAGGGTTGGGGAGGGATTTTTTTCAGTTAGTTTTTCGCTGGAACCAAATAAGAAATATCCGCGACTTCCAAAAACAAGCCACGCAGTTTGGATAGCAACGCCAAACGGTTTTGTTGCAGCGCCTGATCGTCGCACATCACCATCACGCTATCGAAAAACGCATCGACAGTCGGTTGCAAGTCCGCCAGTGCAGCCAGCGCTTGAGTATATGCGCGCGATGCAAACAGGGGCGCAACCACCGCTTCTTTTGCACTGATTGCTGCCGCCAGATTTTTTTCCGCCTCTTCTTGCAGTAATGCTGAATTCACATCAGTGCTTACCGCCGTATTTTGTTTAGCGAGAATATTGGATACACGCTTGTTAGCGGCAGCCAAAGCCTGCGCTTGCGGCAACTTGCTGAACTCGTTTACGGCGAGTACACGCTGATTGATATCCAGCGGTTGCGACAATTGTTTTGCGGTTACCGATTGGAAAACTTCTGCCGGAATCTGCGCATCTTCAAACATGGCGCGGAAGCGATCGAGCATATAGCTGAGTACTTGCTCAACCAGTTCATCACCAACAGTTAAGTTTTTGTGTTGTGCTTTAGCGAATGTTAACAACTCACGCAAATCCAACGTGAGATTTTTCTCTACCAGCAAACGCAATACGGCGATGCTCGCACGGCGCAAGGCGAATGGATCTTTGGAGCCAGACGGTTGTTGGCCAATGCCAAAAATACCGCTGATGGTATCCAAGCGATCGGCAAGCGCGATAATGGTGCCAGTCACAGTTTGCGGCAATTGGTCACCGGCAAAGCGCGGCATATATTGCTCGTTCATGGCGGCGGCCACTTCGGCATTTTCGCCGTCGTTTTGCGCATAGTAGAAACCGGCAATACCCTGCATATCGTCGAACTCGCCCACCATATTGGTGACCAAATCCGATTTACACAGCTGCGCGGCGCGCTCTGCGGAGGCGACATCGGCGTTTAATTTGCCCGCAATTAATTTGGCGAGGCCAGCAACGCGTTCGGTTTTATCGTAAATAGTGCCGAGCTGCGCTTGGAATACGATAGTTTTTAAACGCTCGCGCAGTGAAGCGAGCGTGGTTTTTTTATCGGTTTCAAAAAAGAAAGCCGCATCCGATAGACGCGGGCGAATCACGCGCTCGTTGCCGTCGATAATTTGTGTGGCATCTTTGCTTTCAATATTGGCGACGGTGATGAAGTTGTTTTTCAACTTGCCGTTGGCATCCACCACGTGGAAATATTTTTGGTGTTCTTTCATGGAGGCAATTAATGCTTCCGCCGGCACCGCAAGGAAACGCTCTTCAAATTTTCCAGTCAGTGCGACCGGCCACTCCACCAATGCAGTTACTTCATCGAGCAGGTCGGCATCAATCACTGCCACACCGCCGACTTTTTTCGCTTCGGCTTCCACTTGGGCTTTGATAGTGGCGCTGCGCTCGGCGAAATCGGCTACCACATAACCGGTGTTTTTCAACACAGCGGCATAGTCGCTGGCTTTAGCCAGTTCGATAGTGTTGTTGTAGTGGAAGCGGTGACCGCGACTGGTGCGGCCCGCTTGCAAACCGAGAATATTGGCGTTGACCACATCGCTGCCGAGCAGCATGACCAACCAGTGCACCGGGCGCACAAACTCTTCGCGTTTTGCACCCCATTTCATGCGCTTGGCAATCGGCAATTTCGCCAGTGCATCGCTCACCACTTTTTCCAACAGGCCAGCAGTTTTTTGACCTTGTTGCGAAATGCGTGCAACCAGTTTTTCCGCCTTGCCATCGCTCTCGGCTTTTAATTCGCTCGGTGCGATACCATTTTTTTCAGCAAAGGCGAGTGCAGCTTTGGTCGGCTGACCTTCTTTATCAAATGCAATCGCCGCCGGTGGACCCCAAACAACCAATTCTTTGGAGGGAGTTTCACTCGCAAGATTTTCCACCAACACTGCCAAGCGGCGTGGAGCAGCATAGGCTTTAACGGAATCAAAGGATAATTCCAATGCGGTGAGATCCGCTTGAATGTTTTCTACGAACGCATTCATCAAATTTTTTAAATTTTTCGGGGGCAGTTCTTCGGTGCCCAACTCAACCAGAAAATCAGCAGACATTATTTTTCCTCCGCAATTGCGGCGAGCATTTCAGCGCGCAGGACTTCAGGAGCAAGGGGGAAGCCGAGGGCTTTGCGGCTATCGTAATAAGCTTGGGCAACGGCGCGCGACAGGGTGCGCACACGCAAAATAAAACGTTGGCGCTCGGTTACGGAAATCGCGTGGCGCGCATCCAGCAGGTTGAACGCGTGCGAGGCTTTCATCACCATTTCGTAGGCGGGCAGCGGCAGATTTTTTTCCATCAAACGCTGACTTTCTTTTTCGTAGAAATCGAAATTGTTGAACAAGAAAGCGGTGTCGGCTTCTTCAAAGTTGTAGGTAGATTGCTCCACTTCGTTTTGATGGAACACATCGCCGTAGGTGACCTTGTCGCCGTTCGGGTTGATGGTCCAGACCAGATCAAAAATTGAATCCACACCCTGTAGGTACATGGCGATACGCTCGATACCGTAGGTGATCTCACCGGTGACCGGGAAACATTCCAGACCGCCGACTTGTTGGAAGTAAGTGAACTGGGTAACTTCCATACCGTTCAACCAGACTTCCCAACCCAAACCCCAGGCGCCGAGGGTCGGCGATTCCCAGTTGTCTTCCACAAAGCGGATGTCGTGCACATTGGTGTCGATTCCCATTTCGCGCAGCGAGCCCAGGTACAAATCCTGAATATTCTCGGGCGAGGGTTTCATCGCCACCTGGAATTGGTAGTAGTGCTGCAAGCGGTTGGGGTTTTCGCCGTAGCGGCCGTCTTTCGGGCGGCGGCAGGGCTGGACGTAGGCGGTGTTCCAGGTCTCCGGACCTATAGCGCGCAGGAAGGTGGCGGGGTGGAAAGTACCGGCGCCGACTTCGAGGTCGAGGGGTTGCAGAATCACGCAGCCTTGGCGCGCCCAGTAGTCTTGCAGGGCGAGGATAAGGCCCTGAAAGGTGCTTACGTCATAACGTTTTTCAGACATGGCAGACCTGATTGGTAAAAGTGGGTCGAAATTAGGGTAGATGATGTAAAAAATGCGGGGGATTATAGCGGGAGATGGCGCCGGATTGGCAGTGACTTATACCGATAAGCAGGATAAACCAGCAAATAGCCCTTTGGGGCGAATAAACACCGCCCGAGGGGAGGTGTTTCATTAGATGGAAAAGATTATTTCGTGGCGCGACGGGCAATTCCCAAACCCAGTAAACCAAGGCTTAGTAAGATAAAAGTAGAGGGTTCTGGAACGGAAGTATCTTTTACCAACATGGCCCCATAAGCAATCTCCCGCGGGAATGCATCATTTACAGTTAGCCATGCGTTGCTAATATTCACGCCTGCACCTGAATGTGGCGTTAAGAAGATAAAGGAACCGAGCTTACCACTAGCGGTATAAAAGTGAGCGATAGCCGCTTTGTTAAGGAACTCTATGCTTGCGCCTTCCTCCCCGGTTGGATTGATGTAGCTAAGGCCGTCAAAGGTATATCCAAATACATCGGCAATATCCTGGAAGCGAGGCAGTAAAACCCCATCCCAATCTTGCAGGCTATATTCATCCGGGTTTGAAGTTGAAACCGGGATTCCCTGACTGCCGAACAGGCTGAACCACAAGTGTGTGACCTCAGCTTCCGAGGCTAAACGCCAGCCTTTGTAGGTGGTACCGAGATTCTTCACTAGATTGGTAAACAACATATCCGACGTATAGTCTTTGGTGACTGTAATGCCAAAATCCATCCACACCAACCCGGTAGATGTTTCCAGCACAGCCTTGTTGTCGCCTGCAGTAAAGGCATCTGCCTGAACGATGGGTAGTGCTTGCGTGGTAGCGGAGAGTAAAAGTGTGGCTAAGCCCAAGGTGCGGGCGAGTTTTTTAAGCATGGTAAGCTCCATTTATCGGAAATCTAACAGTTTTACATTCAGTTCCTACATACCACTGAGTGGTGTGTAGTTAGTTGGGTTAACGGCGGAAGCTGAGTCGGCGAACGGTGAGAATAAAAATCGCCAGTACGGCGAGCAGGCCGCTAGCGGGTTCGGGAACTGCGACAGAGTCTTTTACGAGTAGCGTGCCTTGCGCTGAAGATATATCGCTCTTCCAGTATCCTTCACCGTATGCAATTATGGCGTGTGGACCTAAGGTGCTGTTGATCGGTACCAATAGATTGAAGAAGCCGTTTTGTCCCGAATCACTAAAAACCGCAGCTGAGGCGCGGTAGTCGTAAATAGTGCGATTAACAAGAATACCGCCTTCGTACCAAGTAACCTCCGCCGTACCTTCCTCGCTGATACCAAATACATCGAGGATGCTGTTTAAATAATCGTCATACACCGAAACTGGGACGCCGAATTCATTGTTTTCTCTGAGAGTGAACATCCCAAAATCTGGACTCCAGCGGTGCCATCCCGCTAAGTGTCCAAACAAGCTGGTCCAAAGATGATCCACTTCTGCAATCGTAGGCAGGCGCCAACCGGCGTAGTCGGTGTCTAGTGAGCTGACTACATCGCTGAAAGTTCGATGTGAATTTACCCCAAAATCCATCCACACCAACCCGGTGGAGGTCTCAAGTACAGCTTTATTGTCACCTGTGCTGAACGCATCTGCTTCAACGATTGGCAGGGCTTGAGAGGTAGCGGAGAGTAAAAGTGTGGCTAAGCCCAGGGTGCGGGCGAGTTTTTTAAGCATGGTAAGCTCCATTTATCGGAAATTTGTTGTTAAGTGTTTGAGCAGCTACACCCTACCCAAGGGCGATGTGTAACTGCCTTACTTACACCTTAAACACGGAATTTAAACCGGCGCACCGCCAGCATAAAAATCGCTAATACCGCGAGAAGGCCGCTGGCGGGTTCTGGGACGTTGGTAGATTTTTTTACTAGTAATGTGCTTTGTTGGAGGGATATATCTTGTAGAAACGGGATACGCATTTCATAGGAAAACGCAGCGTGTCTTGGGATGATATTATTATCGGTAGGTACAAAGAGATTGACGAAGCCATTTACTCCAGAGTCACTAAATACTGCAAAAGAGGATTTATAGGTATAGTCTGCGGAGTAAATTAAAACGTCATCTCTGTAGTACGTATAGTGTCCGTTAAGTCCAACTAAATTTCCAAAAACGCCCATAAGACTGTTGAAGTAGTCGTCATACATCGTAATGTTCTTATCAAATGTACTTAACGATGCGAAAGTTGGCTGCAGGCGTGACCATTCATCTAGTCCACCAAACAAGTTGGTCCAAAGATGATCCACTTCTGCAATCGTAGGCAGGCGCCAACCGGCGTAGTCGGTGTCTAGTGAGCTGACTACATCGCTGAAAGTTCGATGTGAATTTACCCCAAAATCCATCCACACCAATCCGGTCGATGTTTCCAGCGCGGCCTTGTTATCGCCTGCAGAAAAGGCATCTGCCTGAACGATGGGTAGTGCTTGCGTGGTAGCGGAGAGTAAAAGTGTGGCTAAGCCCAAGGTGCGGGCGAGTTTTTTAAGCATGGTAAGCTCCATTTATCGGAAGTTATGATGGTTCTGGATTTGCGGTGTAGCAGTGGCGCGAAATATACCATTTACCACATCAAAAATTGACCTATTTGCTTATAACATTTGCGCGTTGGTAAGGATCTGTAAAACCCGGGAACCAGAAATAGCGACAGTTGACCAATCCCCCGCCGATTGGCCTCCACAACCGTGTTTTTGTAATTCTATAACTACAACATCCCAAGGAATTCCTATGGATAATCAACAACAATTAAGCCCCCTGACTATTTTCCTCCATTGGATTATTGCCCTGACCATGATCGGGCTAACGGGCGTTGGCCTGTATATGTCCACCTACGAGTACTACCCGCTTTATGACTGGCACAAAAGTTTCGGCGTGGTAATTCTGGCTTTTGTGCTGGTGCGCATCTGGTGGCGGGTGAAGAATGGCTGGCCGGTGCCGGTGCGCGCCTACCCGGCACTGGAGCATCGCCTGGCGCAGTTGACTCACTGGGTGTTGATAGTAAGCACGCTGCTGATGCCGATTTCGGGAATGATGTATTCCGGTTTGGGTGGCTATGGGGTGAAGGTGTTCGGCTGGGTGTTGATCCCGGGCAATAAGAATCCTGAAACGGGCCAAACTGAACCTTTCCATGCCGGGTTGAGTGGGTTAGGGGAAGCGGTTCATCACTGGCTGGGATATATCCTGATTGCTGCCATAGTCCTGCACATCGCCGGAGCGCTGAAACATCATGTGTTTGATAAAGATCAGACCTTGCGTCGAATGTTTGGCCGTTAAACGGGAAATTTACGCGTCAAAGCTCCGCCGAGTAAACCCGTCGTAAACAGGGAGTAAATCGGGCGTAAAAGCCGGTGTGGACGGGTTTTAATCAGCCGCTGACAAGCCTATGTTGTAATCACAGAGTGAGCGAAGAGACGGCGACGAATTCGCGGTGATTGGTTCAGGTGAGCAATCTCTTCTCCCCCTTGATGTGATTAATTTTTACGGGGCTTGTTATGAAGAATTTGAATGTGTTTGCGTTGGCTGCTAACGACCACCTGGTACAACCAGAAGAATTTGAAGATATTCAGGGCAGCACTTCTGCCTTGGCCATACTCACGGATTTCCGCAGCCATAAACCCCACATGGTGGATAGCCATCTTGAAGCGTCAGAAGCAATCGAAGTGATGCACGCTGAAGATGTGGAAATCAAACTGGTGGTAGATGACAAAAAAGAATTTGTCGGTGTTATTAGCCTGGACGATCTGGCCGAGCACAATATGCTGCTCAAGCAAATGGCCCTGCACATCAAACGCGATGAATTATTGGTGCGCGATTTAATGCACAGCCGCAGCCAAATTAGCGCAGTGGATTACGAACAATTTAAGCGCGCAACCGTTGCCGATGTGGTATCCACCTTGAAGAAAAACCATCAGGAATATTTGTTGGTAGTAGATCAGGATGCCCACCATATTCGCGGAATAGTGTCATCGCGCGATATTTCCCGCCGGTTGCATACACCGGTGAAAATTGAAAAAGAATTAACCTTTGCCGATATCTTTTCGGCAGTCAAAGTTCACTAGTTCACGCTCCAATGGTTTACAACCAGCTTGAAAGCAGGCTTACTCCTGAGCCTGCTTTCTTTTTTTGGCGGTTGTGCTTGCTCGATGGCGGTTGCGCTTTTAGGTCAACGTGCAACTAATCGCTATTTCCCTCAGATATTAATTCTTCAGCGCCATTTATAACCAACCTGTTTGAGTTGAATTCTAATCGCCGCAACAGGCGTTCAGTTGGCAGGCAATTTCCGGTAAGCTGCGCGCACTTTCTGCTTTGAGTCGCCCGTTCATGAAAAACCACTTGGCCCCTTTGCTGGTAAAAGCCATGGCGCATCTGCCACTCGGCCTGTTGCGCAGTATCGGCAATGCCATTGGCAGTGTCGTTTGGTGGATGAATGGGCGCTCGGCCAAGGTGACCCGCACTAACATTGCCCTGTGTTTCCCCGAGTTGAATCCCGCTGAACAAATCGCCTTGAGCAAACAAAGCCTGCAAGATACCGCGAAGACGGCCATGGAAGCGGGCGCCGTTTGGCGCAATTCCTGGGCCTGGCTGGACAGTAAGATAATTGCGAAAGAGGGCGATGAACTGCTCCGCGCCAAACTCGCGGACGGTAAAGGCGTATTGGTATTGGCCCCGCACCACGGCAATTGGGAAGTGGTCGCACCCTACCTGGCCAGCGTGGCGAACCTCACGGCGATGTACCAGCCATTGGAAAATCCCAAAATGGACGAGCTGGTGTTGGCGGGGCGCAGCAAGTTGAATATCACCATGGCGCCTACTAATCGCAAAGGCGTAATGATGCTGTTAAAAGCCCTGCAGGGCGGCACTATTGTGGGCATCCTGCCCGACCAGGTGCCGGCGAAAGATGCAGGCGGTGAAGTGGCGCCCTTTATGGGCCAGCCGGCGCTGACCATGACTCTGGTACAGGGGTTGATCCAGCGTACCGGCTGCGCGGTCTGCTCCTGCTATGCCGAACGGGTTCCCGGTGGGTTCAAAATGGTAGTGATGGAGGCAGATGCCGCCATTTATAGCGAAGATCAACACACCTCGGTATCAGGATTGAATGCCAGTGTGGAAGCCTGTGTACGCCGTGCCCCGGCGCAGTACCAGTGGGAATACAAACGCTTCCGCCGCTTGCCAGCGGAGTATCCCCGGGTTTATCAGGCCAAATAAAACCGGACTTATCGCGGCTGGCGGGTGTGTTTAGCCATTACCAGCGGCTACAATTAGTCCACTTAACTTTTTATAACCATTTCACCCCTGTGATAGCCCCGGTTGTTGTGATGAAAAATACCTCTGCAAATCGCGTTCTGTATAAATTGAGCTTGATGGCGCTAGCCGTGACCGCGCTCAGTGCCTGTACCAACCAACCTAAAGTTAACCAGCAAACTCAAACCGAGTTGGCCGGTGCCCAACAGTGCATTGCCCAGCATCAAGCCCATGCCGAGCAAGTCACCCAGCAGCAGGGGCAAATTTTGACCCAGTTGCAGCAGATGCAAACCCAGCTGGCGGCCCAGCAAAAAGCCCTGGATTCTCGCCCGCAGGTAGTTGAGCGCCCGGCACCAAAAGTAGATTGCCCGGCACCCGTGGCGGAAGCCGCCAAAAAAGGTGGCCCGCGCGAACAATTGCAAACCGATAAGCAAATCGTTGGTTTGCGTGAGCAGGCACTTATCGGCGGTTTGAATGTGGTGATGAATGCCCGTATCAGCACCAACGTGGCCAACTCGGTGATCGATGCGCGCAATATCCAGATGTTTGAGCGCAACGGCGAAGAGTGGGTGCGCTTTACCATCTACAACCCGGACACCAAAGAACCCCACGTGCTGGAGCGCAAACGCCTGCGTTTCCAAACAGTGCAAAGTGCTAACCCTACGCCAGATCGCCGCCCGGTGGTGGAAATCCGCTTTACCATCGGCAAGCTGAGTCAAAAGGGTGAATTTATTCTGGCCGATCGCAGCAGCTCTGAGTACCCCATACTGATCGGCCGCAACCTGCTGCGCGATGTGATGTTGGTAGATGTAAGCGGCAACAATCTCGCTCCACTCCAACGCAATGACGCTGCCGCAAAAAACGATACCACCGCGAAAAACTGAGTGCGCATCACTGAGTTGATATCCAATAAGTTTGCTTAAACAGGCTGGCCCCAGTGCCAGCCGCCCCAGGACGAATTCCCATGAAGAAACCTTCCCGCGCTCCCTTTTACACTGTCATTGGCATATTGGCCCTGTTTGGTTTGATCACTGCCTGGATGCGTCATGTGCAGATGGAGATTCCTTTTACCCCCGGTGTGCAAAAGCCGGTCTGGCTGATTGAAGCGCGCATCGACTTTGATGCGACCGGCGAGCCGGTCACCGCGCGTTTGGGCCTGCCCGACAATCCGCCTGGTTTCCGCAGCTTTAGTGAGCAAGCCGCGGCGCCCGGTTACGGCTATTCAGTAGTGACTGAAAATGCGGTGCGTCGTGGCGAATGGTCCAAGCGCGATGCCCAGGGCCCGCAAACCATTTATTACAAAACCCAGTTTATTGACGTACAGGATGAAGCAGCGCTAGCGACCCAGCTGGAACAACCGCAAGTGGCGCATGTGGATTGGGATGGCCCTTCACAGGAAACGGCGGCCCAGCAGGTATTGGACACCGCCTTGGCCAGATCCAGCAATCCGCAAAGCCTGACGCGCGAACTGATCAAACAGTTCAGCAATGACAACCTGGACCAAAACGCGGCGCTGTTGTTATCCGCGCAGACTGATCGTTCAGCATTGATTGAAAAACTGGTCAACCAGGCGGGAATCCCCGCGCGCCCCGCGCTGGGTCTGTATCTGGAAGATGCCCGTCGCCACCAGAGCCTTTCCCGGTTAGTGCAGGTTTACGATGGTAAAAACTGGGTATTGTTTAATCCCTCTACCGGTGAACAGGGTGTGCCGGAAAATCTGCTGCTTTGGCATACCGGCGGCGAGTCAATTCTGGATGTGGCGGGCGGCAATCGTTCACGCGTGAGCTTCTCGATGATCCACCAAACAGTGCCGGCGCTGGACCTGATCAAGGCCCAGTTCAAAGAGAGCGCCTTCAGCGTGTTGAGCATCCAGCATCTGCCGATTGAAGAGCAGAGCATGTTTAAACTGCTGCTGCTGTTGCCAATGGGCGCGCTGGTGGTGGTGTTTATGCGCATCATTATTGGCCTGAAAACCTCGGGCACCTTTATGCCCATTTTGATCGCCATGGCCTTTTTGCAAACTTCGCTGGTCCTGGGGGTGGTGAGTTTCGTGACGGTAGTGGCGATGGGCCTGGTGCTACGCACCTACTTATCGCGGCTGAACCTGTTGTTGATATCGCGGATCGCGACGCTCGTAGTCTTGGTGATTTTTATCATCTCCGCGCTTAGCCTGATCGGCTACCAGATGGGCTTTAATACCGGCATGACCATCACTTTCTTCCCCATGATCATCATCGCCTGGACCATCGAGCGTATGTCTATCCTGTGGGAAGAAGAAGGCCCCAAAGAGGTGATGGTGCAAGGCGGTGGCAGCTTGCTGGTAGCGGTGCTGGCCTATGCCTTGATGCAGTTGCCGTTGGTGGGGCACCTGACATTTAACTTCCCCGAATTGAATTTGGTAGCACTGGCCTTGATTATGTTGATGGGTCAATACACTGGCTACAAACTGTCGGAACTGCGCCGCTTCCGCGCCATGGTGGACAATGTTGAAAAAAAAGGGGCTGAGTCATGAGTGAGGCATCAACCTCGTCTGCACCTGCCAGCCCGGCAAGCAAACCCGCGGCACCATCGGGCATCAAGCGCTGGTGGAATTCCTGGGTTAGTCCCTGGCGTCTCAAAAGCTTGGGCATATTGGGAATGAACTGTCGCAACCACGACTTTATCGCCGCCTACAACCCGCGCAGCCTGTTTCCGTTGGTGGATAACAAGCTCAAAACCAAGTTGCTGGCAGAAGAATACGAGGTAGCTACGCCCAAGTTATTCTTTGTGGTGAATGTTCAGCACGAAATCGCCCACATCGAAGACAAGTTAATGGCACTGGAAGCCTTTGCCATCAAGCCCGCTAAAGGGTCAGGTGGAAAGGGGATTTTGGTGATTATCGGCCGCAAGGGCGACAAATTCATTAAGTCTTCGGGGGTTGAAATTACCATCGAGGATATCAAGCGCCATATGACCAACGCCCTGGCGGGCCTCTATTCGCTGGGTGGCAAGCCGGATGTGGTAATTGTGGAAGACCTTATCCAGTTCGACGACTACTTCAAGGATTATTCCTACGAAGGTGTTCCGGATATCCGCATCATCATTTTCAAAGGCTATCCGGTGATGGCGATGTTGCGCCTCGCCACCCACAAGTCCGATGGTAAAGCCAACCTGCACCAGGGCGCTGTGGGGGTGGGGTTGGATATCGCTACGGGCCGCGCACTCAATGCGGTGCAGCACTCCAAACCTGTGACGCATCACCCGGATACCAAGCGCGAGCTGAAGGAAATCCAGATTGCCGATTGGCGCAGTTGGCTACTGCTCGCTTCCAAGTGCTACGAAATGACCGGCCTGGGTTATATAGGTACCGATTTGGTACTGGATAAAACCCGCGGTGCGCAACTCTTGGAGCTGAATGCTCGCCCGGGTCTGGCGATTCAAGTTGCCAATGGCCGTGGCTTGCTGCCGCGCCTGCGCCACATTGAATCCCTGAAAGAACGTATGCACCGCACCGCTGAGCAGCGGGTGGACTATGTAATGAAAACCTTTAACGCGGATGGTTTGTAACCATTAAAGCTTTTTAATCATTCAATCTAATCGGAGTAAAACTATGTCGACCTCAGCTATTGTTGGACCAGGTTTGTTGATGGGCGTGTTTGCCCTTACCATCGTTATTGGCTTTGTTCTGTCCATCGTTGAAAACCGTTTGGCAGCTAGCCGCGCGCACTAAGTTGTCGCTAGCGACAACAGTGAAATGCGATGCGAAAAACCGGGCTTAAAGCCCGGTTTTTTTTGCCATTCACTCCCAAATAGCTACTCAGCGATCTATTTGCGCCAGATCAAACTGCGCAAAAAATAGCTTGATTGAAATCAAAAACTGCCGGCCGGCAATCGCGCAATCTATCCACGTGGCACTGACAACCAGTGCAGTAATCGGGATGGAGAAGTCATCATGTTAGTATCAGGCATCATCGGCGCTGGATCATTGGTCGCAGTATTGGTTCTATTGTTCGTTGGCGGCATGGCTTTGGCAGTGGTCGATAAAAAAGTCGATGTGCATCGCCAACACTAGTTTTTTCGCAGTCTCTTGTTACAAGAATTCACCGTTCACTCATCCACGGTGCGCCGGTTTCCAGGACGATAAAGCCGGCGCGCCGTATCTTCAACGATGGAGCCAGTTACCTGCTGCGCCTATAATGCGCGAACTTCACCAGGTAAGCTTGCTCAATGTCCTATTTGCCCCGGGCTCTAGAGGCCCATGAAAATTCCGCCAGTGTTGATTCCTTTGCCAAGGGCACTTGCGCCACGCCGGTTCAGGGCCGTTTGCGCATTGCGCTGCTCGGGTATCGCAGTCACCCGCATGTTGGCGGGCAGGGGATTTATTTGCATTACCTGAGCAAGGCGCTGGTGGAATTGGGTCATGAGGTAGATGTCATTTCCGGCCCGCCTTATCCAGAATTGGATGCGCGCGTTACGCTTATCAAAATTCCCAGTCTGGATTTATACGCGCACCCCAACCCCACCCGCGCGTTGCGGCTACAACATTTATTATCCTTCACGGATTTTTATGAATGGTGGAGTAAATTAAGTGGTGCATTTGGTGAGCCTTATTGTTTTGGTCGCCGGTTAGTAAAACATTTCAAAAACCATTCATCCCGGTACGATATTGTCCACGACAATCAAAGCTTGGGCTATGGCCTTCTTACTTTGCAAAAGCGCGGCGTGAAAGTTGTCGCGACTGTGCATCACCCCATCACGCGCGATCGCGATCTCGCGTTGGCTGCTGCAACGGATAAAGGCCAGCGCTGGTTAATTAATCGCTGGTACAGCTTTTTATCCATGCAGAAAAAAGTAGTGCAAAAGTTGCAGCACGTGATTACGGTCTCGGCACAATCGCAGCGCGATATCGAGCAGGCCTTTGCGCGGCCAGCCGAAAAAATTCACGTAATTCCCAATGGTGTGGACACCAACATCTTTAAACCCCTGGCAGAAATTTCACGGTGCGAATTTGCGTTAATTACTACTGCCTCTTCCGATCAACCGTTAAAAGGCCTCAGCATTTTATTGCGCGCCCTGGCGCAGCTGCGCGGTGAATTTCCGCAGTTGCAACTCACGGTGATTGGCAAATTAAAAGAAGATGGCGATACCCAAAAGGAACTAGCCGCGTTGCAATTACTGGATGTGGTGCAATTCAAATTCGGCATTAGCAATCAGGAGTTGGTTGAAGAATACGCGCGCGCCGCGATTGCCATAGTACCTTCGCTCTACGAAGGTTTCGGCTTACCCGCCGCCGAAGCCATGGCCTGTGGTGTGCCCTTGGTTTGCAGTGACGGTGGCGCCTTGCCGGAAGTCGTGGGCGAGGGCGCGCGCTTGGTAACGGCGGGCAGTGTTGAATCCTTAACGGATGCGTTAGGTGACTTAATCCGGAATCCGGTATTGCGTTCGCAATTGGGCGAACGCGGCCGCGAACACATCTTGCAACAATTAAGTTGGGATTGTGTCGGCAAAAAAATGCAGGCGTATTATTTCGAACTGCTCAACCAACAGGGCAGTCGCGAATCATGTTGACGATTAATTTCACCGACTTTCCGCTTGCGGCGGGCGATCGAGTGTTGGATCTGGGCTGCGGCGAAGGTCGCCATGTCATCAATGTGTATTTGCACGCGGATGTAACCGCGATAGGTGTAGATTTAAGCCACCGCGATTTACTGACCAGTCGCGAACGATTTTTGCCGTTCCAGCAAGAATCGACCAATAAACAACTTTATTTGCAGCAGGCCGACGCAACTCGCTTGCCGTTTTCAGATAACAGTTTTGATAAAATTATTTGCAGTGAAGTGCTGGAACATATCCCGGACTATCAAGGCGTGTTGACCGAGATAGCGCGTATTTTAAAACCCGGTGGTGTGCTTGCGATTACGGTACCGCGCGCCTGGCCGGAAAAAATTTGCTGGTGGCTGAGCGAGGAATATCATCTGGTGGAAGGTGGGCATATCCGCATTTTTAATGGAAAAGAGTTGCGCAGGGAAATAGAGCAGCACCCATTTTCATTTTATAAGCGCCATTGGGCGCACGCCCTTCATTCGCCATTTTGGTGGATGAAATGCCTCTGGTGGAAAACCCGGGACTCCAATCCATTGATCAAACTTTATCATCGTCTATTGGTATGGGATTTAATGGAAAAGCCGTGGCTCACGCAAACTCTGGAAAAATTATTGAATCCAATAATGGGAAAAAGTGTGGTGATGTATTTCAGGAAAGAAAACTTATAATGAAAAATCTATTGTTCTCCAAAGGCTTTTTCCCCGAGTCGCTACTGCGTCCAACGGTTAACTATATTTTGCAAACCCAATTACCCAATGGCTGTATACCCTGGTTTACCGGTGGCAAAGCGGACCCTTGGGATCATATTGAAGCGGCAATGGGCTTAACCATTGGCGGTGAATATGCGGCAGCCCAGCGTGCCTACGAATGGTTGGTACAAGAACAATTAAGCGATGGCAGTTGGTGGGCGAACTATCTGGATGATCAACCGGTTGATAAAAACCATCGCGAAACCAATTTTATTGCCTATATTGCTACCGGCATTTGGCATTATTTTTTAGTGACAGACGATGAAAGTTTTTTGCATCGCTTTTTCCCCGCTGTAAAAAAAGCCATCAATTTTGTGTTGCACTACCAATCACCTACCGGTGAAATCTATTGGGCAGTCGCTGAAGATGGCAGCGCAAAAAAAGATGCCTTGGTAACGGCATCCAGCTCGATCTATAAAAGCCTGGAATGTGCGATTTTATGCGCGGAGCAATTAGGCTTGAGCGCAAGCCACTGGCGCAGTGCGCACCAACAACTGGGCCATACCTTGCGCAATCACCCGGAATATTTTGATCGCACCTGGGAACCCAAAACCCGTTTTTCCATGGATTGGTTTTATCCCATTCTCACTGGCGTAGTGGAAGGTAAAGCCGCACAGCAGCGCATCGAAACCAAATGGCACACCTTTGTAGAAACCAACGTGGGTTGCCGCTGCGTCAGCGATGAGCCCTGGGTAACAGTGGCGGAATCCTGTGAACTGACGCTTGCGCTGCTCGCGGCGGGCGAACACGCCAAAGCGGTAAATTTATTTAGCTGGCTGCACCAATTTATGGATGTGGATGGCGGCTACTGGACCGGATTTAATTTTCGCGACCAGG
Source organism: Cellvibrio sp. KY-GH-1 (assembly GCF_008806975.1). Classification (NCBI taxonomy): domain Bacteria; kingdom Pseudomonadati; phylum Pseudomonadota; class Gammaproteobacteria; order Cellvibrionales; family Cellvibrionaceae; genus Cellvibrio; species Cellvibrio sp. KY-GH-1. The sequence continues at coordinate 3,852,550 of NZ_CP031728.1, read as the reverse complement.
TAATTTGGCCGCGCGAAAAAACCACCTGGACGACCGGCGCAATTCTATTAGCGGCCGACGCCCTTACCGAACACACAGGTGCGGCGCGTTTATTTATTTCATCGTCGCTGCCGTACAACAATACCGACGCACAACTTCACAGCGAACACTAATAGCATGCGCATCCCAAGAATTTTTACCGAGCAAACTTTAGTAACCGGCGAACTGATGCAACTGGAAGAATCGGCATCACATCACTTAAGCAAAGTGTTACGTATGCAGGCCGGGCGCGAATTAATTTTGTTTAATGGTACGGGCGGTGAATTTGCCGCGACCATTCAGGAAGTGAGCAAGAAGCATGTCGCTGTTACCGTCGCTGAGCACACAGCAGACAATCGCGAATCGCCCCTGCAACTGGAATTGGCCATCGGTATCTCCCGCGGTGAACGTTTCGAATGGGTATTACAAAAAGCCACCGAACTCGGCGTCACCAAAATTACGCCGTTAGTCACCGAGCGCACCGAAGTAAAAGTAGGCGGTGAGCGCCAGGAAAAACTAATTGATCGCTGGCAACACATCATTATCAGCGCCTGCGAACAATGCCAACGCAATTTACTACCGGAACTATCCGCACCTGTTCAGATTTCAGATTGGTTAAACACGGTGGATTCCGACTTGCGTTTTGTTCTTCATCACCGCGACAGCAAAACCCTCCCCGCTGAACAAACACCGCAAAGCGTCAGCTTATTAATCGGCCCCGAAGGTGGATTAAGCGAAAGTGAAATCGCCCACGCGCAAGCGAAAAACTTCAACGCGCTCACGTTAGGCCCACGAGTATTAAGAACAGAAACTGCACCGGTCGCGGCGATTAGTCTGGTGCAGTATTTGTGGGGGGATTTTTAGCAGGTTATGAATGAGATATTCAGAAACCTGGGCGCGTAATCTGCCCTTAATTAGAAAACAAGAGTCCAGACTATGAATTCAAAAAGACAATCGGCATCAGCGCGACATATTTTGGTAAAAACGAAAGAGGAAGCGGAGAAGATCAAACAGCTTATTGCTAAGGGTGCCGACTTTGGTGCTATGGCAAAAAAATATTCGAGCTGTAGCTCAGCTAAAAAAGGCGGCAATCTGGGAGAGTTTAGCCTGGGCCAAATGGTAAAAGCATTTGATAACGTGGTCTTTAAGTTGCCTACCAATGTAGTTCATGGCCCCATCAAAACGCAATTTGGCTTTCATTTGATTGAAACAATCTACCGCAGCTAAACGTGCGTTTTATTTGGGTGAATGCTAAATACATTTCCAATGAAGATATTTCTACTCACCCATGAGCGCGAACTCCTGCGCGCATCCAATACGGGCGCATTGGCAGCGAGTCTTGCACCGGAAATAGTAGAGCGAATTATTTGGGCGAGAAACTCACCTGATCCGGCTTTGCTGGATGCAATCCATAGTGAAAATACGGTCTTGCTTTATCCCGCCGACGACGCTGCTGAACCGATAGAATCCTTTGAAAATATCATTTTGTTAGACGCCACTTGGCAAGAGGCACGCAAAATGTTTAACAAAAGCCCCTATTTAAAAAACTTACCTAAAGCCCAGTTTAAAACCCGGACGATTTCCCGGTATAAACTAAGGCGCAATCAGCCGGACGGAGGTTTGTGTACCGCTGAGTGTGTAATAGAAATACTCAAATCAAAAAATCACACGAACGCTGCGCAGCGGTTAGAGGCAGAATTCGCAATTTTCAATTCAAAAATAACTCACACCTAAACGTAGGTTGGGGTGAGGAACGAACCCCAACATGACCATCCATCCGATTATATAAATGCTAAATCAGGCAATTTGATTCCTCTTCAAAAACCCAAGCGCTCTTTCAGCAAACCCAATGGCAGGCTCAAAAATAACAGCGTGATCACCGCCGGGGATTAGCCACAATTCGGAATTGGGAATGGCGCGATACATAGCCTGCGGAATATCAACAGGGAAGAAACGGTCATTATCGCCATGGACAATCAACGTACGGGCGCGAATGCGCGCCAAATCCTGCTCGGTAAAATTCATATCCTCGTTGTTGTCGGCCAGGCGTTGAATTGGGCAATGAGTTGTTGAATCTGCTCATCGCCGCGTGTTGCACAGGCGCGATACATTTCTTGCACCGCACGCGGCATAGTCGCCAAGGAAGCGTTGCGCATAATGGCGCGGGCTTGCGCGGGGAAATGCGTTGTTGCGCTGATTAACACCATCGCCTCAATCCGCTCGGGCTGGCTGGTCGCCATATGCAGCAGCGTCATACCACCACTGCTCATTCCCATTGCAGAAAAAGAATGTATTTCCAAGTGATGCAACAATTGAAAAACATCCTGCGCGGCAGCTTTGTGCGTAAACAAATTATCGGGATTAGTGGAATAACCATGCCCGCGTAAATCCACCAGAATTAACCGATAGTGTTGCGCCAACGCATCAACAAACGGATACCAATTCTGCGTACAACCCCCAAACCCATGCAAAAGTATCAGCGGCTTACCATCCCCGAATTCTTCGTAGTGGATATCGATATTACCTAGGTTGACTCGCTTTCCTTGCACGGAGTTTTTGTTGGGGGCGTAAGTAGTCATAATTATGCCTGAAGTAATATAATAAACATTCGAAACGATAAGAGATATTAGCGCAAGTAAGGAATAGGGTAATAGAATCTTCTGGTAATCATTGCAGATAACTGATTATCTAAAAGTGAATTCCAGCCTGCGTTTTGTCCTGCATCACCGCAACAGTAAATTCCTTCCCACTGAACAAACACCACAAAGTGTCAGCTTGTTAATTGGCCCCGGAGGGGGTCTAAGTGAAAACGAAATTGCCCAAGCCCAAGCAATAAATTTCAATGCGTTAACGCTTGAGCCAAGAGTATTAAGAACAGAAACTGCACCGGTTGTGGCGATTAGTCTGGCGCAGTATTTGTGTGGAGTATTTTTAAGTTCATTTGTTTGAAGCGCTGTCATTCAATACTATTGAGCAATTCTTTAAACCATGGTTCATTGCGAATGTTGTCTAGATCTCTATCCTGCATAAGAAAATTTTTGTCAGGAAGAGTATTAGATTGTTTGCAATGCAATAATTTTTCTCTGCAGTTATCATTTTCATCAAGAATTGAGTATAAGCATGCTTGATTATAAACTTTATCGGGATCTAATTTTTCTGCTGTGCCAAGAACAGTCTTTGCTTGATCTAAGTATTCATGGTTTTTTGTTAGTTGAAAGATGCCTAGTAGTGCACTGCCCCAATTATTAAAGGCTGAATGTTTATCTGGTTTAATGGATATGGACTTTTGGTATTTATCAAAGCTTTGCAAGAAGAAATTTTCATCCAATTTTATTCTTGCAAGAGCTAGCAAAGCATTTCCCCAATTATTGAATGCTTCGTGTAAGTCAGGCTTTATCGTAGTGGCGTGCTAAAATTGTTCAAAACTTTTCTTTAACAAACTTTCATCTTTGTTTGCTTTTCCAGATTTTACAAGTTGACCAGCATACATCGTATGAGCCCAAGCAAGGGCGTCTTGATGATCAGGATTTTTGCGATCACTTAGAGAAATTACTGCATCCCAATCACCTTTCATCATCAGTTCGGGAATTTTTCGATTTACATTATATCTCTGTTGAGATTTTGCAAGCTCTTTTTTTAGATGTGTTAATAGGTCTACAGAACCTAGTTTTTCAAATGGAAACTCTGTGACAGGTTCAAGGTCTTTTAGCAAATGCCCATAGGGATCACTAAATAGAGCTGGTGGAAAGCAATTCAGTTCTTTGGCTAATTCGATCAAGAATTCATCTGCATCACATCCCCCCAGATAGTATGAAACTTTACTATTTAAATTTATGAAATTAGCAATCGATGTATCTGGAATATCTGCATAACCTGCCCACCACAATCTTTCTTTTCGTTTGTATTCTTCTGCGATGACTGGAAATACAGCGTCAGACGAACCGCTGTAGCCAATCACTAGCAAGGGGCTATCTTGAAAGGTGGCACGTATTAAAGGACGGATATTTTCGGCGTGTGCTTTAGTTTCTTCATCCGAATTAAGAAGGCTTTTTCCTGTACCTTGACCGTGTAAATGAATAATAGCTTGTTGAGCAATATAGTCTGTGTCTACAGTTGCTGCTGCGGCAAAATCATAAGTTGCTGGGTACAGTCCTAATAGGCTACATGCTCTTGCCAGAATAGAATCAAAGTTAAAGGTAATCACTCGGCTTACAAAACCTGCGTGAATTAAACTTGCGATGGCAATATGTGCCCAATTAATTTTAGGATTATCAAGATATTTTGATAACAGTTCTCGGCGCTCATTGGTGCCCAAGCAACTCATACACGCGCCGTAGTCATTCCTTTGATGTTGATCAAGTTTATCTTCAATTTCAGCGCCAAATTTTTCTTGGATTTCTTTAACCAATTCTGCGGCGAGAGGTATGTCAGAAGATTTGGAACAGCCAGCGCCAGTCAGTAGGTTAAACGGCCTTCCTGAATCTCTCTTGGTCAGCATTTGTCTTGCTAATAGTTTTATTTGGTCTTTGGTAAATTTAGCCATAGTAAATTTTAAAATCCTTTAAGTGTGGAAAGGGTTAGTTATTGCCAGTTGTTTTATCGTTTGCAAGTTTTGCATATCCCCCGATGCCAGCAAATTACATTGGCTTTCATGCGCAGCGGCAATAATCAACGAATCATAAAACCCATAACCATATTGCGCTGCAATTTCCAGCGCTGTGTTGTGGATTTCTTGTGTAAGTGGAATGACTTCGGTAAGTGTTTGGATGGCGTGGCTGAGGTCGGATATTTCTTGCCATTCGAGCTTGGCTTTTTTGCGGGCGACCTGACTGAATTCATTCAGCACTTGGGTGCTGATAACGCAACCTGATTGGAGAAGTTCGAGTGCGGTTTGTTGTTTGGGGCCTTCGTCCAAGAGGACGTACACCAGAATATTGGTGTCGAGAAAAATCCTATCTCTCATTCAATTCATCCCGATTAAATGTAAAATTTTTGGGCAAACGACCTTTGAAGCGGTTGAGGGTTTCCAGTGCTTTGCTTTTGCGATCGTCTTTGATGACTTCAAAGCCGGTGGGGGATGCCACAATTTCAACTTCATCACCGGCTTTAAGTTCGAGCGATTTGGCGACATTCGCAGGGATGCGAATGGCGAGGCTATTGCCCCATTTGGCGATTTGCATGATGGTATTACCTTGGATATACATATCTCATAATGTATATCATTGGGCAAAATTTGTGCAAGTGGCGAGAGGCAGAAATGTTGGGGTTCGCAAGCTCAGCCTACGCGGCCCGCACCAACCTACGGTTTAATCATCCCTTGTAAGCACTTCCAACAACTCAATCTCAAACACCAAATTCGAATTGGGTTTAATCAACGCGCCGATCTGGCGTTCGCCATAGGCTAAATGGGCGGGGACTTGGAGTTTGCGTTTGCCGCCGACTTGCATGCCCATCAGGCCTTGGTCCCATCCTTTAATTACACGGCCGGTGCCGATGACGCATTGGAAGGGTTTGCCTTTGCGGTGGGAGGAATCGAATTCGGTGCCGTCTTCGAGCCAGCCGGTGTAGTGGGTAGTGATAAGGGCGCCTTTGACGACGGTTTTTCCGTCGCCAAGTTGCAGGTCCTCAATGATAAGTTCGTTCATAACAGAGGGGGGAGTTCGCGCAGCGATGGTTTATTCCAGGTGCAGGTAGTCGAGGAAGGTTCGCTCCATAGCTTCGACGTCGGGGATCACCGCTTCTTCACCCGCCCAGCTGACATGCATTAGTTCGAAGGGCTTTTTATCGGCGTCTTCACGCTCGGTGATTTCTTCTTCAGTCACGCGCGCCAAACGCGGCAAGCCCTGGGTGAGAATGGCGATAAAGGGCAGAGCGTCATGCAGCCCCGTGGTGTTGATCACGGCAAAACGGGAACGGGATACAACACCCGGTTTTTCCTCGCCGTTCATCACTTCAAAGGAGAGCAATGGGATGGTTTGCTCGCGCCAGCTGCAATTGCCCAGGTACCAGGCCGGGGCGTCTTGCACGGGAATTACCTGGGACACAGGAACGATTTCGGCCACAGTTACGTTGGGTGCTAGCAGCATGCGCCCTTGCAGCGGGATTAGCAGGCTCGCCACTTCTTCGATTTTCTTTTCTATGCGTTGGGGCGCTCTCATGGTGTTTCCTGTTCTGTGACTGCAATTATTGTAGCGACGGATTAGGGCGCTGCATTTTTAATGACCCGGATGGGCGCTCTCACACCGCGTGTCAGGCGATGTTTGGCGACCAGCTTAGCCAAGGCTTTGGCCAGATATTCCGGCGTACCTGATAACCCGACACAACCGGTGGCCATCGCTGAAACAGGCATGGAATCGCTGGTGCAATCGTCCGGTCGTTGTACCCAGACTTGCCCGCCAACCTGTTTCATTATGCGACAACTGGCGGCGCCATCATCGCCCATTCCGGTAAAGATAATCAAACCGCTGCGCTCGCGATAAACCTGCGCGGCGTTGGCGGCAACCTGGTCGATGGACGGAGCGTAATCGCCTTTCCAGGCTTGGCCGTAGTTGACCATCAAGGTACCGTTGCCGAGCAGCTCGACCGGGTCTTTGGCCGTAATCAGCGTCAGGCTATTGGCCTCCAGCACCAGTCCCTGGCTGGCAACCAGCGCCGGGTAATTGCCGGCGTTGGTCATCATGCGGTTCAGGGTAACTGACTGGTTGGCGTCAATATGTTGTACGTACAAAAAGGCGATGCCCAGATCGCCGGGCAACGCCGCTAAAAATCGTTTTACTGCTGCGGGTCCGCCGGTGGAGGCTGCCAAAACCCACAGCTCCTGCGCCGGTTCGGCCTGCTGCAGGTTAATGTCACTGCGCAGACGCTGTAGGCGCAGGCTGGTGCGTCTGAGCCAGGCGCTGTGGGCTTCTGATCCGGCAGTAAATTCACTGCTATCGCTCAAAATCACCGGGATGCGACTGCGGCTGAACAGGGTTTCCAGCAGCAGCTGTTCATCGGCATAGTCTTCCGCCACATCCACCAGCCAGGCATCCAGGTCGGTGTCATCGACCAACTGCTTGGCCTGCCCCAAGAGCAGTTGATGCGCCAGCTTATGGCCGGATTTGGCAATCAACTGCGCCAATATCTGCTGCTTGGCTGCGCTATCGACCAGTATTCCCAGGCGAAGCATGATTGCGCCTTATTTTTTCAGCAGCTCGTGGATATTGGTGAGCAGCAGGTCCTCCTGATAGGGTTTACCCATGTACTTGTTCACGCCCAGACTGAAGGCGCGCTCGCGGTGTTTTTCACCGGTACGCGAGGTGATCATAATGATCGGCAAATCTTTCAGGCGCGAACTGGTGCGTACGTTTTTGGCAACTTCGAAGCCATCCATGCGCGGCATTTCAATATCCAGCAGCATCACATCCGGGATATGGTCTTGCAGTAATTGCAGTGCCTCTACCCCGTCTTTGGCGGTGATCACACGGAAACCTTCGCGCTCCAGGAAGCGGCCGGTTACCTTGCGTACGGTTACCGAGTCGTCCACCACCATAATGGTTTTTTCGCTCTGGTCTTCCTCGGCAACCGGCAATGCCTTGAGTGGCTCCAATTGGATAGCGTGCTGGCCCAGGGCTAGCTGTTCGCGGATCATGGCATGCAGATCCAGAATCACCACCACGTTACCGTCACCCATTACGGTGGCGCCGGAAACTCCGCGCACAGCACTGAACTGAGCGCCGAGCGTCTTCACTACAATTTCACGTGAGCCCAGCAGGCGATCTACCTGTAATGCCACTGTGTGCTCGGTACTGCGCACCAGCACAACTGGCAATGGTAGCAATTGGCCGTCCAGTTTGGGTTGGGCGGCAGAATCCAGGAGGTTACCCAGGTAGCGCACCAGATATTGCTCGCCGGCGTAGTCGAAGCGAGCGCTTTCATCTTGATAATAGTGTTCCAGCTCGAAGGGGCTGACGCGCACAATACCTTCAATGGTATTGAGCGGAATCGCATAGAGATCGTCGCCGATCTGTACCATCAACGCGCGGTTCACCGATACGGTAAACGGCAGGCGGATGGTGAATTCGGTACCGGTGCCCCAGTTGGAGTCGATAAACATGGCGCCACCGAGTTGTTTGATCTCGGAGTGCACCACGTCCATGCCCACACCGCGGCCAGAAATCTGGGTGACTTTCTCGGCCGTGCTGAAGCCAGCGTGCAAAATAAACTGGATCACATCCTGATCAGCCAACTGCGCATCGGCGGCCATCAAACCGCGTTCAATGGCTTTTTCGCGCACGCGTTTCAGGTTGATACCACGGCCATCGTCAACCAGACGGAGGATCACATCGCCGCCTTCGCGACCCAGAGTTAACAGGATACGGCCATTGGGGTTTTTACCAGCAGCAATACGCTCGTCCGGCATTTCGATGCCGTGGTCCACCGCATTCCGCAACATGTGCTCGAGCGGCGCGACCATGCGTTCCAAAACGGTACGGTCCAGTTCACCTTCCACGTTATCCAGTTCGAAATCTACCTCTTTGCCCAGTTCGGTCGCGGCCTGGCGCACGATACGGCGCAAGCGCGGCACCAGTCGGGAGAAGGGCACCATGCGCGAACGCATCAGGCCTTCCTGCAAATCGGTGTTGATGCGCGACTGTTGTAGAAGCAGGGTTTCGGTGTCGCGGGTCTTGTCCGCGAGGGTGTATTTCAAGTCCATCAAGTCGGACGCAGATTCGATGAGCGAGCGTGACAGCTGCTGCAATTGCGAGTAGCGGTCCATCTCCAGCGGGTCGAATTCTTCGTGTTGCGCCATTTGCTCCTGACGGAACAGAACCTGTGCTTCGGTTTCAATATCCAGACGGCGCAGCTGTTCCTGCAAGCGCTGGATGGTGGAATCCATTTCTTCGATGGCACCGCCCAGATCGCTGACTTGTTGCTCCATACGGCCGCGGCTAATGGAGGTTTCTCCGGCGAGGTTTACCAGCTCTTCGAGCAATTCGGCGGACACCTTCACCACTTCTTGTGGGCCGGTGCGACGCGCCGCCAAGTGTTGTACCTGAGGTACGGGGCCACCCTGGCCTCCACGCACACTGCCAAACTCACTGCCCGGAATGGCAGGTGTATTGGTTGGCGCTGGTTTGGCCTTGGGCGCAAAGGTCAGCACATTGGGTTTTTCTACCGGTGCGCCATCGGTCGAGAAAGGCACCGCCGCTTCGCGGGTGTTATCCACCACTACGCGTGGTTTATTAAAGCTTGGCGCCGGTGCCGCAAGGTCATTCGGTTCTTCATCGATGAGGCTATTGTTGGTAACCTCGGTGGCGACATATTCAATATCGGCAACGACTTCATCTACGCTGACGTAGTTATCCAACACTGGAGGTTCTGATACAACCGATGTTTTGATCGGTGCTACGTCAGGGATAAAGTTGCCGCTCAGACGGGCACGTGAGCGTTCAACGCCGGAATGCAGACGATCCTGGTAGCTGTGCAGGCGGCTAAAGAAGGATTGATCCAACTCGGCGTCCGCATCCATGTCGATCAGGATGGTTTCAAAGTCGTGTGACAGGTCGCCCAAATCCATCAAGCCGGCCAGACGCGCGCCGCCCTTGAAGGTGTGCAGTGAGCGCTTGAGTTGTTCCACGCAATCGGTATTGTTCCAGTCGTCCTGCCACTCGTTGAGTGCACCGTCGATTTCTTCCAGTAACTCGCCGGCTTCCTCGAGGAAAATCTCAACAATTTCCGGATCGAAGTCCTCATCGACTTCTTCTTGCTCGTCGTCGAGCAGCACAACATCATCTTGTTCGGCTTCGGCTTCGGCTTCGGCTTCGGCTTCGGCTTCGGCTTCGGCTTCGGCTTCGGCTTCGGCTTCGGCTTCGGCTTCGGCTTCGGCTTCGGCTTCGGCTTCGGCTTCGGCTTCGGCTTCGGCTTCGGCTTCGGCTTCGGCTTCGATCGTTAATTCCGGGATTTGATCATTGAGTTCATAGGCATCTTCGTCGATCAATTCGACAACGTCGCCCAACTGTACCGGTTCTTCTAAATCTAACGCTTCGTCAGGCGCGAGAGACTCCGCCAGATCAATGGCCTCTCCGAGATCCAGAGTTTCAAAATCAGACGGCGCTTCAATGGCAAGGTTTACGAAAGAGTCCGAAACTGCTACTTCGCTCAGTTGTACAGGCTCATTCAATGCCAGCGCTTCAACTGGAATGGCCTCGACCGGTTCAAATGCCTCGCCCGGATCCAGAGTTTGCGCATCTGACGATGTTTCAAAGCTAAACGTTGACGGAGTTTCCAGCTCGATGACTTCATGCAGCTCGACCACGTCGTCCATTAACGCTGGTTCTTCGATTAACTCCAGTGTGTCGCCGAGATCGATGGGATCACCGAGTGTTAAGGGCTCTTGCGCAACGTTGGTGAGTGAGTATTCAGTAGCGGGTTCTTCAAGCAGCTCGATATCTGCCAACTCGATTGATTCATCCTGGATGTTGCTTGCCAGCTCAACTTCTTCGATCAATTCGAGAGTTTCATCGTCTGGAATTGTTGCGTCTGCGACAAAGGATGTCAGTTCCAGCTCTTCATCTTCGGTAGCAAGCTCCAGCTCTTCCGCGTCCGGCGCATAAGCATCATCCAGCGCAAGGATGGGCAGGGCATCTACATCAAAGTCGCTGTTGGCAGCAATTTCTGGCTGAATTTCGTCGGCCAGTTGGTCAACCAGCGGAATGTCTTCGTCGAGTACAGGCACCTGATCGCTGGCAAGGCTGGTGATAGTGACGACTTCATTGCTGAGTAGGTCATCCAAAGCGTCGTTAACCGCCTCGGGAATACCGTTCAAGTTTTGGCCTGCGGCAATGGCATCGACCATATCCAGCAGGGCGGTGTGAGCTTGATTCAGGGTATCGCAAATACGTGGTGAGCAGCGCAATTGGCCCGCGATCACAGCTTCATAGACATTGTGAATCTTGGAGCCCAATTCTGCCATGGCAGGCAAATAGGCGTGGGCGGCTGCTTGAGTGAGTTTGTCCAATTCGTCCATTACTGGAACCAAGTGGGCAGTATCAGCCGGGTTGTCTTGCCATTGCGAGATGATTTTGTCTGCATCCAGCAGCAGGTTCATTTCCTCGGCCATAAAAATGGCGAGCAATTCGGGATCGACCGGACGTTTGCCCAGTTCGTCCATTTCCTGCAGGCTGACCAGCGGCGCTACATGAATATCACGCAACTCATGTACACGGGCGATAAATTGTTGCAATCGTGGGATTTCAACGGTTTCACCGGTTTCTATTTGCTTTAGTGCAACTTGGGTGTAACTCACTGCATCCCGCAGTAATTGGAGGATATCGTCATTGATATTGACTTGGTAAGAGCGCAATTCTTTGACAAAGCGCTCCAGCGGCGTGGCCAACTCCGCGACGGGAGTCACTTCCGCCATATGGGCACTGCCTTTGAGCGTGTGCAAGGCGCGCTGCATATCTTCACTGGGCGGTTCGTAGATGGGCGCTTCCGCTTCCATCCGATGAATAAACTGCTGCACCACATGGAGGTGATACACAGCTTCGGCGCCGAAGATGTCCCAGAGTTGAGCATCGGGATCATCTATGTCGATATCTTCATCGACTGATTCGCTGTAGGTCGGGTTGCTGAGTTGATGCTCGGAGTAGGCCTGAGTCAGTGTGGCCTCATCACTACCAGTCGCTTCCTCAATCAGCTCGATAACCCTTTCATCGGCTGCGGATTCCGCCGCGACCTCTTCAATATGGAGCTCTTCATCAGAAGTGGCCAGTTCGAGTACGGGTAATTCCGGCTCAAGCTGGTCTTCAACAATTGCATCTTCCAGACCAAGCGCTTCAGCATCTTCGGCGATATAGGGCTCTTCGTCCGGCGCTTCTGCTTGTTCAATCAGTTGCGCGGCGCTTGCCTGGCCAGCGGGGGCCAGTTCCAACTCATTCAGCAGGGCATCAGGAATAACACCTTGTGACAGGGAATGCGCTTGTTGGCGATAGGTTTCCGCCAGTTCGGCGTGGGGATTAACGATATTGTCGCGGAAGGCAGCAATCATATCTGGCAAAAGGAGGCGCACTTTTTCAATGATGTGCACGTGTACTGCTTGCGCCACTATGCTGTGGTCAATCACGCGGTTGAGCATGTTCTCAATGGACCAAGCCAGCTCGCCGATCTCATTGGCGCCGACCATGCGTCCGCTGCCTTTTAGCGTGTGAAAGGCACGGCGGAATTCGATGAGCGCGTTGTTGTCCTCAAAATTTTGTGCCCATTGAGGGAAGTACTCGCCAATGGTCTCAGTAACTTCGCCTGCCTCTTCAATGAAGATCTCGATGATTTCATCGTCTATATCTTCGTTGTTCTCGCGCTGAATTACCGGGGCATTATTGGTGGCAACCAGATTGGATTCTATAGCGGCAGCTACTTCTAATTCAGGCTCTTCTTCCGCTTCAGCAACCAGCATTGTTTCATCAGCGTCATCTGCGACTTCTTCCAGCACTGCAACTGGCAAGGTCTCGCTGGTTAAGGCAGGGGTTTCTTCAGCAGATTCATCGCTTGGCGCATCGGCCTCCGCCTCAACAATCAATGATTCTTCGTCGGTGTAGTCCGGTTGCAAAGCAAGCGCGTCTGCCGGAGCTGCTTGGGCGTAGATTGCTTCCAGCTGGCTGGATTCATCCACACCGGGCTCTGCTGCAGGTGCCGTTTCTACATAGGCACTTGCACCATAGGCGGCGGTTAATACCGCTTCTTCTGCTAACTCGCTGCTTGTTTCAGGGGTATCCGGTTTACTGATTTTGGCAACGGCATAGCCCAAGCTCGCAACACTCTCCTCGGCCACGCTCAGCAGCAAGTCATTTTCTTCTTTGCGGCCGCCACTGCTCAGGCGTTCTAAATAGTATTCAACACTGGTAATCGCATCGGCGAGCGTATCCAGGGTAGCCCACTGTGGATTGGCTTCCTGCTCCAGCAATTGCTCTTCAATAAAGCGGGCACAGGCGCCGAGAATTCGGGCCGGGCGCGGCAGTGGCATGATTTCCAAACCACCGCGAATCTCGCGCAGTGTGGCAGGCACGCTTTGTAAGTGCTGGCGATTCCATTGGGACGCGATGTATTCGATGATTGCGTCTTTGGCATGTTCGAGACCGTTGCGTGCTTCACGCAATACGGATTCCTTGGCGCGAGTCAGGGTGATATCGGCTTCGTCAACGTTGTGCGCATCTTGCCCGCCGGGTTCGATCAAGCTGTCGAGCGAGTTTTCGACCGAAATAATCTGGCTGGCAACCGACAGTAATTGCTCATCATTCAGGGTGCTGTGAGACTCAACTACCAACTCCAGCGCCGCGCCTTGTTCCAGAATGCGCTTGCGTAAATCTCCCAACCCCAACACAGCCATGGTATCGGCTACACGTTTTACAATGGGCAGGGCATCGCTCAGGCTGGCATGAGTATCGCCGCCGGCGAGGCACACATCCAGGCTATTTTTGATCAGGTTCAGCTCTTCTTTTAATGCACCAACCACTGAGCGCATGGCGTCAGCATCAGGCACGGAAAGCATATCCTGGGTGTCATCACCCGTTTCCTTGCCTTCGAGTAACGCCTCTTCCAGGCTGTAGGTTTCGTAGATGCGCTGCAGCTGGGAATTCGGTGGAAAACCAGGGGCGTGTTTGCCTGCGCGCGCAACGTAGTAGAGCAGATTTTTAATCAGTTCATCGTTGGTAAAGCTGTTAAGTGCTTTAACCCCGTGCACAGCGAGCACTTTGATTTCTTTATCCAATTGACGCAGCAGGTTTTTAACCGCAACGCTCATTTCTATTGCATCAATTTCAACAGCTTCTACCAGTGCGAGGCAGATATCCCAGAGCGCAAATCGCGCGGTGCCGTGGGTAAGTTTTTGCAGGCGAGAGAAAGCCTTATGCAGGTAAGCTAAATTTTCTTCCGGGTTAACCCCCCGAATAAAACCCGAGGCGGCGTATTGGTACATCTGGCGCAGCTTGAGCACCATCGCCTGGAATTGCACATTGTCCTGAGTGACCGGAAGGCGTGTACCATTGACCTTTTTAGCCGGGGTCAGGTTGGGTACAAAGAGTTTGGTGTCAGTCAACAAGCTTTCGCCGCGCACCGCACGTAAATCGTTCAACAGTGGCAGTACTATTAGCGGGTTGTCTTTGCGAGTCGCTTTGACCTGGTCGAGATAAAGTGGGAATTGCAAGATCGCGCGCATTAATACTTCCTGCGCCTCACTCGCATTGGCGACATTGCCCGCAATCATTGCCTGAGTCAGTTGTTCCATTTCGCTGGCGAGCATGGCAGCGCCATAAAACTCTACCATCTGCAAACTGCCGTGCACCTGATGAATGTGTGTCAGGCAAAAACGGATACGCGCGGCATCCTTGGGATTTTCCACGTAACTTTCGAGCGATTGGCGCGCTTCTTTAAGCGTTTCGCTGATCTCGTGGATCAACCAATCCAACGCGGCAAAATTGCGATTGTCTGCCATGCAGAGCTGTCCTCTCGTTAGTCTCGCTCAATGCGACCTATGCTATTTATTTGTGGTGCTAGCATTCTTCTTTTTAGCTATCGCTATTCTTTGGCTGGCGATGTGTCAGCGCTGGCGAATATAGGCCTGCACCTGATCTTCGTTGGTGCGCTGCATATCCGGGTGTTCCCAATCCATCACTTCGCCCAAGCCAACGATCAACAAGCCGCCTGGCTTGAGTCTTTCGACCAGGGCATTTAATACGTCCCGGCGCAACCAGCGGCGGAAATACACCAACAGGTTTTGGCAGAAAATCACGTCGACCTGTACCTGCGGCAATTGGCGCGCGTTGATAATATTGCTTTGGGTAAAGCAAACGCGATCGCGCAACTTACTGACGACCTCAAAGCTGCCATCGGCACAGACTTGCAGATAGCGTTTTACTTCATCCAGTTTTACCTGTTCCACCCGGCGCTTGCTGTAGCGTGCCTTGCGGCCTGCCGCTAGTGCAGAGGGGCTAATATCCAGGGCGGTAATTCCGTAATAGGGGTTAATTGCCGCCAGTTCAAAACAATCATTCACTACCATGGCTAGAGAGTAGGCTTCCTCTCCGGTGGCGCAGCCTAAGCTCCAGACATCAAAACTATCGTGTAAGGACTGATTGTTGATTTTCTGTTGCAGGTAATTACGCACATACTCAATGGATTCACGATGGCGAAAAAAGCTGGTTTCCTTGACCGCGATGCGATCCACCAAGCGCGCCCATTCCAACTTGGAATCGATACTTTCCTCGGCGACGAACAAGTAATAACTATCGTAATCGCTGTAACCCATATCGCGCAGACGTGCATAAATCTGCGATTCGAGCCAAGCCTTTTGCTGAAATACCAACTGAATGCCCGTGCGCTCCTCCAGCAGTTTTCCCCATTGGAGGAACTGGTCTTCGGAGAGCGTTGGTAGAGTGCGTAATGACCAGGCCATAGTGACTAATTTGCTTGTGAAGCGACGCGAGCTTGTTGCCAGAACATATAAAACTACCACCAGCCATGCTGGTGGCAGTTGTTATCAAGCTTTGGATGTGTGGGCAAACACATCGTCTTCTGGCAATAATTCGTCATCCAAATCGATGACCTCAGTGGTGCTATCAAAGTCCATCGCTGGTGTGGCCATGGCTTTGCGCGCTGCACTGGCACGTGCATCGGACAGGTCTTCCTCAGGTAGTTTGAAACCGGCTACGGATTCACGCAGGTCGAGGGCCATCTCGGCGAGGTTACCGATCGACTGCGCGGTAGCCGAGGTACCGGCAGAGGTTTGGGTGGTGATTTCCTGAATAACATTCATCGTGTTGGAGATGTGACCCGCAGACGACGCTTGTTGGCGTGCGGCGTTGGAAATGTTCTGGATCAATTCCGCGAGGCTTGACGATACGTTTTCAATTTCTTCCAGTGCCACACCCGCATCCTGTGCGAGGCGCGCACCGCGCACCACTTCAGATGTGGTTTGCTCCATCGAAATTACCGCTTCGTTGGTATCGTTCTGAATGGTTTTTACCAGCGCTTCGATCTGCTTGGTTGCTGCTGCAGAACGTTCCGCAAGGCGTTGAACTTCGTCCGCTACCACCGCGAAGCCGCGGCCCGCGTCACCGGCCATCGATGCCTGAATCGCTGCGTTAAGTGCGAGGATGTTGGTTTGGTCCGCAATGTCGTTAATCAAACTTACGATGTCACCGATCTCTTGTGACGATTCACCGAGACGTTTAATACGCTTGGACGTATCTTGGATCTGTTCACGGATGGTATCCATCCCGTTAATGGTGTTTTGTACCACTTTTGCACCGTTTCCGGCGATCGATACCGCTCTCTCCGCTACCGCTGCCGATTCGGCAGCGTTGGCAGATACCTGGTCAATGGTGACCGCCATTTCGTTTACCGCGGCAGATGCACCGGCGATTTCTTGCGCCTGATGTTCAGATGCTTCTGCGAGGTGCAGCGCAGTCTGCTGGGTTTCTTGTGCCGCCGCCGATACGTTTACCGCCGTTTCGTTGATTCGCGCTACCAGAATACGCAGCTGGTCGATGGTGAAGTTGATAGAGTCCGCGATCGCGCCGGTGAAGTCTTCGGTTACGGTTGCAGTGGTGGTCAAGTCACCGTCCGCGAGGTCGGCCAGTTCGTCAAGCAAACGCAAAATTGCCGTTTGGTTACGCTCGTTGGTTTCAGCGGTTTCATCAGCGCGTTTACGGGCGCCGCGGTATTGGTTAAAACCCAAGAAAAACAATGCGCCCAATCCGAGAGCAGCAAGCACAATAACGGTAATGTTGTTTATATACGGATGGCTATCGGTTTGCACAGCAACCTTGTCCGAGATGGCGGTCAATGCTTCCAGCAATTGCGGTGTATCGTTCAGCAGAGCATCAGACGCTTGACGGGCGCGGGTCAGGGTAGTGGAACCTTCGACCATTTCCTGAATCGATTTATTGACACCGTCAAACAATTGGGTGATTTGCTCCAAACTAGCGCGTGCCTGACTGTCCGATACGCGGGTAATCCGCAGAGCGGGGTCGCCATCTTTCATGGCCGTCAGTACGCGGGCGTAGAAGTTGGCGTCGCGGTTAAATACGTCTGCTGCATTGTTGGCATCGGCATCGCCGCGCAGCATTTTATCTACGTTACGACCGATACGTTCGGCACGCCAGGAGAGTAGCTGGGCCTGAATGGCTTGATCAGTGGGTGCATTGGACTCCATCAGGATATCCACAATATTGTTGTGCTCGGTCTGCAGGGTAGGCAGGTTGTCGTTCAGGGTTTTACCTACGCTGTTGAGCGACACGATCAAGTCTTTGTTGGTAACAATAGTCTGGGCATTGTTTTTGGCTCTCGCCCAGATAGATTTATACTGATTGAATTCGCTAGCGAGGTTTTCCCGGGTACGCTCATCACTGGTGTCCAGCATACTCCAGGTGCTATCCATGGTCGTTACCACGCCATTTAGCTCGTCGAATGCTTTTTCGTCGCCGGATGTCGCATCGCGCGCCAAAGAAGTCAATCGATAGGCTTGCGCGCGCAAGTCAGATGCTTGTTGCAGATAGCGTTGATCGTTGGTTTTGCTCTGGTTGATCAAAAAGATCAGCGCCATTGCACCAAAGAATGAGGCTACCAGAACTACCAGAGCTACAACCGTTATAGGTTTTGCCCTGAGCGCGGCAATCTTTGAATCAGTTTTCATCTAAGCACTCCTAACCAGCGTTCGGTTTTATTTTTTCTATCCACTGCACAATTTGTATCTGGTGAAATTGCCAAAACAAAAAGTGTTGATTGGGTCTCTCTTGTTTGTTGGAACTAAATCCATTCGGACTAACTTTTCATCTTGCTAAAATTGCTAACTCTATCCGGGCTGGCCTAGGATTTTGCCGCGTTGGTAAAGCGCGGATCTTCTGCTAGAAGTGCCGGCCGAAATAGCGACCACTGTTCCCTACCCTGGGGGTAACTACCCGTAACAAACGGCAAAATACTCTCTGCAACGGCGCCAGCCTGTTCGTTATATTCATCCATAGGAAAATGCTGCATACCGAATACTTGATCGACTATCAGGCCGGAATACAGGGTTTCGGTTTCCAAAATTAATACCCGGCGATGTTTACGGCTGCCGGTTAGACGATCGCCAAAAAACATCGCCAAATCAAATAGCGGCAGCAGGCGACCGCGCACGTTCGCTACCCCTTTTACCCAGGGTTGTACGCCGGGCAGATGGGTGTGGTTTGGAACTTCAAGCATTTCGGATACCTCACCAATAGGCGCAACAAAGTAGTTACCCATCAATGAAAAGCCGATGCCGCTCCAATGGGGCCGAATGTCTGCCTGGGCAGGCAAACCCTTTGCGGCCGCACGACTGCGTTGCGCCAATGTAAGCAAGGCCTGAAAAGCGGCCTGTGGTTCTGACATAGCAATTCCGTAACTGTCTGCATCAAGCCCTGTGGTCTGCCAAATGGTCGGCGTTGATGTCTGTTGTTATTGTCGCGCTATCACTCCCTGAGTGCTGATGCGATTACCCTCAATATGGCAGGTCAGCTGAATCGATTAACGCAATACTTCCGCCATGGCTGCCATCAAAACTTCCTGCGTGATGGGTTTGGATAAATAAGCTTTGGCGCCCTGACGCATTCCCCAGACCCGGTCAGTCTGCTGGTCTTTTGTGGTTACGATAATAACTGGGATATGCGCGGTTTCTGGTGCCTTGGTCAACTGGCGGGTTGCCTGAAAACCGTTTAGTCCGGGCATAACCACATCCATCAACACCACATCGGGCAGCTCTTTCTGCGCCAGTGCAATACCCGCTTCACCATTATCGGCAGTCATGACTACATGGCCGTTTTTTTCCAACATGCTGGTGAGCTTGTAAGTTTCAGTGGGTGAGTCATCAATAATCAATACTCTGGCCATAATTGCTCCAAAAAACGAATAAGGGCTCCACAGGGGCGCGGTGAATATTTAGACAGTCCTTTGGGAATTGATCCAGATAGTTAACCGTAAAGCCAAATCTCTTAACGCCGTTCGAGGACGGAGTCTAAACCCAATCAGGATGCCTTTAGATGCTTGACGTGCGCTTCGATAGCACCGAGCAACTCGCTTTTGCTGAAGGGTTTGGTGAGGTATTGGTCAGAGCCGACAATGCGCCCTTTGGCTTTGTCGAACAATCCATCTTTACTGGATAACATGATGACCGGGGTGGTTTTGAACTCGCTATTATTTTTGATCAGGGCGCAAGTCTGATAACCGTCGAGACGCGGCATCATAATGTCCACAAAAATAATGTCGGGGCGGGTGTCGGCGATTTTTGCCAGAGCATCGAAGCCATCGGTGGCGGTAATCACCATACAACCCGCTTTTTTGAGCAGTGTTTCAGCCGTGCGACGGATGGTTTTACTGTCGTCTATAACCATCACTTTCAGGCTTTCGTAAGTTACTTCCATACTCTGACCTTGCCTTTGTTATTGCCGTAGTTGCCAGAAATACGCGTTGATCGGTTGATATTGTTAAATTAAAGCCAGGGACGCGCGCTTAAATCCTTCACAAGAGATAGCGTCAAAATAACGCCATCTTTGAAAGGCCAACTTTTAACACAGTTTTTAACGTTATGCCATAACCGTTTGAATATATGAGCAATCTATTCAGTTTTTATAGCTTTTTGTGAGTAATTGTTACAGCTCAATAACCTTGCTTTAATTGCCCCAAGGACTTAACTTTAGCCCGCGATTGCCACTCCGGCAATTTTTTATGTGGCTTAATAATACATAAATTGTATTACTTATTAGAGTGACTTCTATGGCTATTTCCCTCGGCGTGGTAATGGATCCTATCGCGGACATTAAATTCTACAAAGACACTACCCTGGCACTGCTATTGGCGGCGCAGGAGCGAGGGTGGGATCTGCACTACATGGAGCAGGGGGATTTGTACCTACTGCAGGGTGAGGCGCGCGCTAATACCCGCAATTTGTTTGTCGCCGATAATGGAGATAGCTGGTTTGAACTGGGTTTGCATGAGGATAAAAAGCTGGGTGATTTGGATGTAATCCTTATGCGCAAAGACCCTCCGTTTGACAACGAATATATTTATAGCACTTATATTTTAGAGGCTGCGCAACAGCAGGGCGCGTTAGTAGTAAACGATCCTCGTAGCTTGCGCGACTGCAATGAGAAAATCTTTGCCACCCAGTTTCCCCAATGCTGCCCGCCAGTATTGGTTAGTCGGGATATGTTGCGTTTGCGCGAGTTCCACCAGCAGCATGGCGATGTGATCTTCAAACCGCTCGATGGGATGGGGGGGAGTCGTATTTTTCGCTGCCGCCATGACGACCCTAATGTGGGGGTGATCCTGGAAACCTTGACCGAGTTTGGTGGGCAATTGATTATGGCGCAGCGCTATATTCCGGCGATTAGTGAAGGCGATAAGCGTATTCTGGTAGTAGATGGTGAGCCGGTACCCTATTGCCTGGCTCGTGTCCCCGCCAAGGGTGAAACGCGCGGCAATCTGGCCGCTGGCGGTACTGGAGTGGCTCAGCCGCTAACGGATAAAGATTTTTGGATCGTCCAACAGGTCGCCCCCGTGCTCAAGGCCAAAGGGCTGATGTTTGTCGGCCTGGATGTGATCGGTGAATACCTGACTGAAATCAACGTCACCAGCCCTACCTGCGCGCGTGAAATAGATAAGGCCTACAACACCGGAATTGGGTCACGGCTAATTGATGCCATTGAGCGTAAATTGGCGTCCCGTTAATCAGTGTAGAGTTGTTGCAGATGAATCAGGCACTTGCCCTGGAACAAGAAGTACTCAATGCGCCTCCAGTGGACTCGGGTGACCGCCTGAGTTTTACTTTTTTTATGGCCATAGTGCTCCATGGTTTGGTGTTGTTGGGTATTGGCTTTAAATTGCCTGAACATAAAAATACCTCGCAAACCATTGAGATTACTTTGGCGACGCATCAATCCCTGCATGCTCCCAAAGATGCCGATTTTCTTGCCCAACACAATCAGGAAGCGAGCGGTACGGTAGATGATGCCCGACAGTTGACGACTGAGCGACAGGCACAATTTGCTGATTCCCAAGTGCGCGATGTCACCCCATTGCAGCAGCAGGCCGCCTCCACCCGAAAAATAAAAGACCAACAATTGTTGAGTACTACCGAAAAATCCAAGCACAAAACCCAGCTTAAGTTGAACCCGGACGAGCGCGACGAGCGTGAGCCATTAGAAGGAACTAGCGAAGATCAAGCATTGGTATCTACCGAAATCGCCAGCCTGCAGGCCAAGCTGGATAAACAGCGTCAGGAATATGCCAAACGGCCGCGTGTGCGAACTTTGACTTCGGTTTCTACCAAAGCTTCTTTTGACGCAAAATATCTGCACGACTGGAGTGCCAAGATCGAGCAGGTGGGCAACAGGAATTACCCCAGGGAAGCATTATCGCGCCATATTACCGGCAATTTGCGCCTGTCGGTGATGATTAATCCCGACGGCACTATCTATGAAATCAAAGTGTTGCAGTCTTCGGGACAGCGTATTCTGGATGATGCTGCTCGCCAGATAGTACGTCTCTCAGCACCCTTTGCCAGTTTTCCCGCGGAAATTCGTAAAAATGCGGATCGACTGCAGATTATCCGCACTTGGCGATTTGAAATTACGGGAAAGAATTCCACGATCACTACCTCGGCCAATTAATCCCGGGCGAATAAATTTAGTCGTCCGGCTTGTTTTAACCGGCTTTAGCCTCATACTGAAATTATGACGCAAAAAAATACCCCTACCAATTACGATGAACTTACGCCGGGCAGTCTGCGCGACCATTTTCTTATTGCCATGCCTGGCTTAAACGATTCATCGTTTGCCCACACAGTGACCTATATCTGTGAACACAGTGACAAGGGAGCTATGGGCGTAGTGATCAATACCGCCACACCCATGCTGCTAAAAGAAATTTTTGCGCAGATGGATCTGAGTGACCAGTCTGATCAAGGCGAGCAAATTGTGATGAGTGGAGGGCCGGTACAACCCGAGCGCGGCTTTGTGCTTCATTCCAATGAAACCAAATGGCAATCTACGCTGGAGGTTTCCCCTGAAATCAGCCTAACCGCATCGCGCGATATCATCGCTGCGCTCGCCGAAGGTCGTGGTCCCAAACAGTGCTTGATTACCTTGGGTTATGCTGGTTGGGGTGAGGGGCAATTGGAAGCCGAAATTGCTGCGAATTCCTGGCTTACGGTGGCGGCAGATAAAGACATTATTTTCAACACGCCGTTTGAGCAGCGCTGGACGGCGGCTGCCCAGTCATTGGGTATTGATGTCAATTTAATCCCCCTTACTGCAGGCCACGCCTGATCTTTCCAAAGTTTATTCCATGATTAAAACACTGCTTGCCTTTGATTACGGCACCAAAAATATTGGTGTTGCATCAGGTCAAATGATCACCCGCTCAGCTAATTTTCTTACGCCTTTAAAAGCCAAAGACGGTATTCCTGATTGGAGCCAGATAGAAAAATTATTAGCTGAATGGAAACCGGACTTGGTATTGGTGGGATTGCCACTCAATATGGATGATAGCGAAAGTGAATTGAGTGCACGAGCTCGCAAATTCGCCAACCGTATTCACGGGCGCTTTGGTGTCAAAGTGGAACTGGTGGATGAACGTCTCACCAGTTTTGAAGCTAAGGGCGAAGTAATAAGTCGGGGTGGATCGCGTGATTATAAAAATAATCCGGTGGATTCAATTGCGGCGCGTTTAATACTAGAGAGTTGGTTGGAGCGAAATTAATTAATTCGATCTAGCAAAAAAATGCCGGGCATTATCCGGCATTTTTCTATCCACACGTGGAAAAATCGTTAAAACATTTTGCCGCGATTCGTGTGTTCATCACTCTGGATCGACAAACTGTCTGCAGCATGCGACAAATAGTTTGCATCGGTTTCGGAACCGAGCTTAATCATCAGACGCAAATCGTTAGGTGAGTCAGCGTGCAACAATGCATCTTCATAAGTAATTTCGCCATTGTCGTAAAGTGCATAAAGCGCCTGGTCGAATGTTTGCATGCCCAATTCGGTTGAGCGCTTCATCAACTCTTTCAAATCTGATACTTCACCTTTGCGAATCAAATCCTGTGCGAGTGGCGTATTGATCATAATTTCGAGACAGGCGCGGCGGCCGTTTCCATCGGGAGTTGGAATCAACTGCTGCGCAACAATCGCTTTTAAGTTGAGCGACAAATCCATCCACAATTGGCGATGGCGATCAGCCGGGAAGAAGTGAATGATTCGGTCCAAGGCTTGGTTGGCGTTGTTGGCGTGGAGTGTACACAAACACAAGTGACCAGTTTCCGCAAACGCGATCGCATGGTCCATGGTTTCACGCGAGCGTACCTCGCCAATCAAAATTACATCTGGTGCCTGCCGCAGGGTGTTTTTCAGCGCAATTTCAAACGATTCAGTGTCAATTCCTACTTCGCGCTGAGTGATAATGCAACCCTGATGCTGGTGAATAAACTCAATCGGGTCTTCGATAGAAATAATATGGCCTTTGGAGTTCTGGTTGCGATGACCAATCATGGAGGCTAGCGAGGTTGATTTACCGGTACCGGTAGCGCCCACAAAAATAATCAAGCCGCGTTTGGTCATCGCCAGCTCTTTGATCACTTCCGGCAGGTTTAATTCGTCGATTGTTGGGATCTTGGTTTCGATGCGACGCAATACCATCCCCGCCAGGTTGCGCTGGTAAAATGCGCTGGCACGGAAGCGGCCAATCCCACGTGCACTCACGGCAAAGTTAAGTTCCTTGTTTTCCAGAAATTCGGTGCGCTGTTTTTCATTCATGACACTGAGCACCAGCTCGCGCGCTTTTTCCGGGGCGAGCGGCGTGGCCGTCACAGGCACAATTTTGCCATGAACTTTGATCGACGGAGGAACACCGGCGGTAATAAATAAATCTGACGCGCCCTTCTCAACCATTAGTGTTAATAACCGATCAAAATCCATAACCAACCACCTGAAAAATTATTGAAATAGCTGTGACTGAAATGAAACACAACAATCCGAAATTTTCTAATTAGAAATTTTCGGGGAACTTGGCCTTCGACTTGGCCGCTTCGCGACTGACAATGCGACGTGATACCAAATCGGCCAGACACTGATCCATGGTCTGCATACCCAGAGATGCACCGGTTTGAATTGCCGAATACATTTGCGCCACTTTATCTTCGCGGATCAAATTGCGAATTGCTGATGTACCGCGCATGATTTCGTGCGCAGCAACACGACCGCCGCCATTTTTTTTCATCAAGGTCTGCGAGATAACCGCTTGCAGCGATTCGGACAGCATTGAGCGCACCATGGATTTTTCGTTCGCAGGGAACACGTCCACAATACGGTCGATGGTTTTTGCGGCGGAGGTGGTGTGCAAGGTGCCGAACACCAAGTGACCGGTTTCTGCGGCGGTGAGCGCAAGGCGGATGGTTTCCAGATCGCGCATTTCACCTACCAGAATAATATCCGGGTCTTCGCGGAGGGCGGAGCGGAGTGCTTCGTTAAAACCGTGGGTATCGCGGTGAACTTCGCGTTGGTTGACGAGGCATTTTTTGGATTCGTGTACGAATTCGATCGGGTCTTCGATGGTTAATACGTGTTCGTATTTGTTGTCGTTGATGTAATCAATCATAGCGGCGAGGGTAGTGGACTTACCCGAACCCGTGGGACCGGTTACCAACACCAAACCGCGTGGTACCGCGCAGATATCGCGGAACACATTGCCCATCCCCAACTCTTCCATAGTGAGTACTTTGGAGGGAATGGTACGAAACACGGCGCCGGCGCCGCGGTTCTGGTTAAAGGCGTTAACACGGAAGCGTGCCACGCCCGGAACTTCAAACGAAAAGTCGGTTTCCAGGAATTCTTCGTAGTCCTTGCGCTGCTTGTCATTCATAATGTCGTAAATCAAGCCGTGTACCTGCTTGTGCTCCATGGGCGGCAGGTTGATGCGGCGCACATCGCCATCCACACGGATCATGGGCGGCAAACCCGCCGACAAGTGCAAGTCCGATGCGCCTTGTTTGGCGCTAAAAGCCAGGAGTTCGGTGATATCCATCAGGGTAACCTTTTGTTATGCATCGGCCGGGCCGATTTATGTAATGAGTCAATACAACTGGATATGCACAAGATAGACGACAAGCTCGCGAAAGTCACCGCACGAATTCATCAAGCCGCTGCCGCCGCTGGCCGAGATCCCCAAAGTGTGCAGTTAATCGCGGTTAGCAAAACCCAGCCACCAGAGGCGATTGCCCGGGCCTACGCCTGGGGGCAGCGCCTTTTTGGCGAAAATTACCTGCAAGAGGCGTTGGACAAACTAATAGCTTTGCAGCAGTTGGAGGAGCTTGAATGGCACTTTATTGGCCCCATTCAATCCAACAAAACCAGGCCGATTGCGGAACACTTTCAGTGGGTGCATTCGGTGGATCGATTGAAAATTGCCCAGCGCCTAAATGAACAACGCCCGTCACATTTGCCGCCGCTCAATATCTGTGTGCAGGTAAATATTGACGATGAAACCACCAAGTCCGGTGTGAGTCTGGCAGAATTGCCGACCTTGATCGCAGCGATAGCACCGCTGACTCATTTGACGCTGCGCGGGCTGATGGCCATTCCCGCCGCGACTGACGACCCAGGACAACAGCGCAGCGCTTTCGCCAAACTGCGCGGCGCCTTAGAGGTGTTAAACCTGCAAGGTTACAGGCTGGACACCTTATCAATGGGCATGTCTGGTGATATGGAATCTGCCATTGCCGAAGGAGCCACCTTTGTGCGAGTGGGTACGGATGTTTTTGGGGCGCGCAGCTGAATTAATGTTTTGAAATTCTGAATTTGAAATGATTGTTTAATCGTTAAGGATTTATCGTGAGTAAATCAAAAATTGCCTTTATCGGCGCCGGCAATATGGCCAAAGCAATTATTGGGGGCATGCTGGCGGAAGGGTTTAATGCGCAGCAAATTATTGCCGCTGGCCCGCGCATTAAAACGCTGGAAAACGTGCAGCGGGAATTTCACATCGACGTCAGCACTGACAACGCAGCGGCAGCGGTGCAAGCCGATGTCATTGTGCTGGCGGTAAAGCCGCAAATGCTGAAAGAAGTGAGTCTGGCGTTGCGTGAATCGCTTGCGCACAAACCACTGATCATTTCGGTCGCCGCCGGTATTACAACCGCAAGTCTGGCGAACTGGCTGGGAGTTGACCAATCTATTGTACGCTGCATGCCGAATACCCCTTCGCAATTGCGTCTTGGTGCCAGCGGCGCATTTGCGAATGCGGCGGTAAGTGATGCACAAAAATCGGCGGCTAATGCCATCCTCTCTGCTGTTGGGATTGTGCAATGGCTGGATGATGAAAGCTTATTAAATCCGGTGACCGCCGTTTCTGGCTCTGGCCCAGCCTATTTCTTTTTATTTATGGAAGCAATGATAGAAGCGGGTGAAAAGCTCGGCCTAAGCCGTGAATGCGCTACTGAATTGACTTTGCAAACTGCATTGGGTGCTGCCCAGTTGGCGAAAGAAAGCGAGTGTGATGTGGCAGAATTGCGTCGCCGGGTGATGTCACCCAAAGGCACGACCGAGCAAGCGATTAACAGTTTTGAACAAGACCAATTGCGAGCAACGGTACTAAAGGCCATGACGGCTTGCTCGAATCGCGCGGTCGAATTATCGGAATTGTTGGGCAACTAACTTTAAATGTTTTATCACCGGAGAAACTCATGATTGCCAATATTTTGCATTTGATTGTATCCAGCTTGATGCTGTTGTTTCTGGTGATTGTGGTCTTGCGTTTTTTACTGCAATTGGTGCGGGCCGATTTTTATAATCCGGTGTCCCAGGGAATCGTGAAAGTGACCATGCCTCTATTAAAACCCCTGCGCAAAATTATTCCCGGGTTCCTGGGAATCGATATGGCATCGGTGGTGTTGATACTGTTGGTACAATTTCTCGCCAGTGCGATTTTGAGTGTGGTCGTCGGTCAAACGGGTTTAATCGCCAATCCATTTTTATTAATCGCCTGGGGGTTTGTTGGTGCGCTGACGATTATGTCCAGCATTTTTTTCTGGTGCATGATTATCAGCATTATCGGCAGCTTTGTTGCCCCGTTTAGCCATCACCCTTTGTTGACCTTGGCAAATCAAATTATCAATCCGCTTGCAGCGCCCATTCGTAAAGTGTTGCCGCCGCTGGGGGGCGTGATCGATGTATCGCCGATTATTATTTTATTGGGATTAAAAATAGTTGATATGTTGATTATTCGCTTCGCCATGTTCCTCGGCGTCAATCCCCTGGTTACGCTGGGCAATTGGTGATAGACAAGCCCGGATTCGCGCACTGAATGTTGGTGCGCGGATTTACCAAGCACGCTGCAAAGCGTGGCATCTGTTTCCTCAAGTAGCATTTTCCCGCCTTTTACGCCCCTGAAGTAACCACTCACTGCTCAAGATCTGGTCAATGGCAGGCTTTTCCGCTTTAATGCCAAAAACATAAAAATAGAATTTATCCACTACTGGTTATTTCGGTCAGCTATTACACAACGTAGATAATGAGTATACCGCTATGGACGTAAGAGCCTTGCATCGCCAAATGAACCATTACAATCGCTGGAAACGCCAGTTAGACGAGCGTTTGCAGCGTTTTGAGCATTGGCTGAATAACCATGGTGTGTTTGCGGCGCCTATGGGGAAAACCCTGCAGCGGGCGCGGCAGCTATTGCGCGGTGAAAGTTTTACTATTGCTTGCGTGGGCGAGTTTTCGCGCGGCAAAACCGAATTGATCAATGCCTTGCTCTATACCGGTGGTGGCCGCCGTTTGCTGCCGTCACAACCCGGGCGCACAACTATGTGCCCGACCGAGATTTTCTGGGATGCACACCAACCTGCCAATTGTGTGCGTCTTTTGCCCATTGAAACCCGCCGTACCAATACCAGCCTGCAAAGTTTCAAACGCATCCCGCAAAACTGGGTGACTATCCATTTTAATGCCGAGGATCACGAGCAGACGCGCGCGGCTATCAATCAGGTATCGGCGAGCAAGAAAGTCAGTGTGGCTGACGCTATTAAATTGGGTTTTGCCCAGGATGAATTGGGCGAGCGCGATGAGATGGGTCTGGTAACCATTCCTGCATGGCGCCACGCCTTGATTAGTTTGGATCATCCTTTGCTGCGTCAGGGGCTGCGCATTGTAGATACCCCTGGGCTGAACGCACTGGGCAACGAACCCGAACTCACGTTGAAAACATTGCCCGATGCCCAGGCGATTTTGTTTTTGCTGTCGGCCGATGCGGGCGTGACCGCGAGCGACATGGATATCTGGCGCGACCATATCCAGACGCTGCGCGAGGAAAACTGTACCGCGGTAATTGCCCTGCTGAATAAAGTCGACAGTCTCTGGGATGATTTAACGCCGCCCCAAGAAATAGACGCCAACATCAACCAATTGCGCCAGCTCACGGCGCGCCAGCTGGATTTATCGCCTAGCCACGTAGTGGCGCTGTCCGCCAAGCAGGGGTTGTTGGGTAAAGTAGGACGCAATCAGGCGCAATTGCTGCGCAGCAACTTCCCGCAACTGGAGCGGATGCTGGCGGAAATCGTCATGCGCAACCAGCAGCAGATTATCGGTCATCGCCTGGTGGGCGATAGCTACGAGATGATTATCAATGCGCGCAATGGTTTGCTGCGCCGCTTTGCCGAGGCCGAGCAGGAGTTTAACGAGTTGCGCGCAGCGGCACCGGAAAATGCTGCTACCAAGCTGCAAGAACTGCGCGACACCATTCGCCGCGTCCATCACGACTACCACAAGCAGGCGCTGTCGCTGCGCACCAGCCAACGGTTATTGGAATCGCAAAAAGTACCGCTGTTAGCGCCAGTTAGCTTGGCTCAGTTGGAGCAGCAAGTCGCCGAGGCCCATAAAAACCTCGCACAAAGCTGGACGACTGTGGGCCTGACGCGCGCCATCGGCAAATTTTTTGATGATGTAGATAGCAGCATTAGCCATCTGGAGCGCGAAATTGAGCGTTGCAATCGGGTTATGGCGTCAATTTACGAACGCCCTGAGCAGCCGCGCGGTGATGACCATCTAATGATGCGTCACTTGCTGAAAATTCAAAAACAGCGCCGCCAGTTACGCCAGCTGCATAAGCGGGCTGACGATTTCCGCAAGTCCCTAAGTACAGTCTTCTCCCACAAAGGCGCGTTGATCAGTCGCTTCATCAATACCTTGGTGCAGGAAGTTCGCAATGTGTATGTCGAGTTAAATCAGCATATCAACCACTGGATGCAAGAAGCCTTGGCGCCGTTGTTTCACCAAAACCAATATCAGAAGCAATTGCTGGAGCATCACATGTTGCGTTTGACCCAATTGCAAAGCCAGCGCAACTCAGTGGCGGAACAATTGGAATCTTTGCAAACCAATCTCTACCAACTACAGACGGCGTTAGGAAATATCGAACCTCTCTATCGAGAAATTCTTAGCGCGCCTTTGGAACCTGAATTGTTAGTGGATGCGGATGTGAGTGCGGAAAAAACTACCGCGCAAGTGGTTTCAATTCACCAAGGGAGACAGCTAACGCGCGGCAACTAGCCGCGCGTTAAACATTTTATTCGACGGTGGTATTTTTCAATAGCGCCAGTGATGCAGGCTAAATATTTTTTGTGCTCAACCATTTGCTAACGTCTTTACCAAGGGTGACAACACAGCGTTCCAGGACTGCGCAAGAGCTTTTAAACCCTGCACCGAATCCGCCACTAGAGTTCCTCTCCCCTTCGTAGGTATCAACAAGTTTACCGTCTTTATAGAGCTCGGCCATGATGGAAACTGATTTGCTGTGGCCGATGAATGCGTTGCCGGCACTGACAGCATTAACGATGATCAGTTTCAGATTAACACCCGGTGCGGCGGTGTCCAGGCTGTCCTTTTTTAACACCGACCAGCCACTTTCCTGAACAGCAGTCGCAGTTGATTCTGCAAATTTGCTGCCCAAATTGGTACACTCATTTCTGATTTTTGCTGGGACAAATTTGTCGTTGTAAAAGCCAACTGCCTGGTTCAGCGTAAGTTCTTTAGCGCCAGCACTGCCAGATATTAGCAAGGCTAATGCAATAAAAAATTTTTTCTTCATAATTATCTCCGTTATTTAGAGTCGCACCGTTTTTATCCAAGAGGGCTGATTTTGCTGGCTCAAAAAAATTTAACACTGCCGTGCTCAGTGCATTTGAAGTTACTTTAACTCCACCACATCACCAACCAGTGCAACACCGGAAACCAACATGCCCGAACCACATTTAAATGTAGTAGCGCTGCTAGTGAGGTTGTTGCGGTAATTTGAGCGAATATTTACCACGGCATTCGCACCCAGGCTTTGGGCTTTTTCCCGCAGGGCCTTCATTGTTGATAAGAATGCCCACTCGCAAGCTTCCTTATCGCTTTTGTTGGCGCCATTGGTTTTTTTGTTGGTACGTGATTCCACAAACTTTTTGACGATAGCGCCGTGGGCTTGGTCGCCAAAGTAGAATTTAATATCGGTACCCAGGATTTCCTTTGCTTGTGCAGATGCCAAGGCATCGGCGATAGAGTAATCCTGAATATCATCGCGTGCGCTGGCATTAAGGGCACATAAGCTGAGAGTAAGAATACCGAGGTTGGAGGCAAGATGCTTCATAGGTAACTCCGTGTTTTGTGATGAATGGGTTGAGACGATCACTGCATTTTAGCTAAGTGAAGCGGCAAGCATACTATGATATTCATGGCCAATGAGCGAGCCGTGGTAGATTACTGGGTTATTGGATTGTCGTAATAGTTCACATTCCAAGTGTTGTCTGTAACAATGTGGGCCTGACCTTGGGGGTTAGTAAGACCGTTAACAAAAGCAACTCGGATTCGCGGAAAATAATAATGTCAGCGCTAGGTTTCAATATCCTTGGCTGGAAGGCTTGGTCTGCTCGGGCGGCGGATTCACAGCCCGATGTCACCATCATTCCGGCTATGCTCAGACGTCGTCTCAGTCTGGTGGGCCGCGCTGCGCTTAGTGTCATAATTCCGCTGGTAGACACCCATGGTTCCATGCCTTTGGTGTATGTATCTCGCCACGGCGACCTTAATCGTACCCTGGGATTATTACGGGATCTTGCTCACGCGGAGCCAATGTCGCCGACGGCGTTCAGTTTGTCAGTACATAATGCGATTGCCGGGCTTTTCTCCATACATCAGGGGTTGACTGCCAATATCACGGCTATCAGTGGCGGGCGCCAGGACCTCATACCCGCGTTATTGGAAGTTTTGGGTTTGTGCCACGCTAACGGCGGCCCGGTGCTTTGCGTATTTTGCGATGAGCCGCCGCCCGACCTCTATAAACTCCATGTCAACCAACCTGAGCACGCTTATGCTTTAGCAATAGTGGTTTCTGCGGGCAGCGAGTGGTCGTTGACCAGTTCGGGCCAGGTTGCTGAGAATACAGAGGCAGCAGATGCCAATCCCCAGTCGTTGACTCTACTGACCCTACTTGAAGACTCGACCTTATCTACCCTGACTCTTCCCGCGAATGGCAGCGTCTGGTCAATTCAGCGCAGTGCCAGCTGATGTTCAATTCGATTAACTACTACTGGCGATTATGTGCGACGGGCTTCAGTTTTGCCCTGTTTGGCATCGGCGGTGTGCTTATTCCGCTATTGGCGTCCCCATGGATTAAATTGACCTCGCGTTCACCAATCGTGCGGCAGCGGCGCGCGCGCTTGTTGATTCATCGCACTTTTCGTCTCTATATCCATACGCTGCGATTTCTCGGTGTGCTCAGCTGGCAGATTAGTGGCGAAACACTATTGCAGCGCCCGGGCCTGTTGGTGCTGGCGAACCACCCCTGCCTTATCGATGTGGTTTTTCTCATCGCGTTTATTCCGAATCCGGACTGCATAGTAAAAGGGCGTTTACTGACTAATCCTGCCATGCGGGGATATCTACGCTTAACCGGGTTTTTAACCAATGATTCAGGCGCTGAGTTGGTAGAGGCGGCAGGTAAATCTCTTGCCGCAGGAAGTGCACTGATTATTTTTCCGGAAGGGACCAGATCCCAACCGGGCGCTGGCCTAAAATTCCAGCGCGGTGCAGCCAATGTAGCGTTGCGCACCGGCACGGCGGTCACGCCGGTCACGATTTTATGCGAGCCCCTAACACTGACCAAAAAGCACCGGTGGTATCATATCCCGCCACGCAAGTTACATATGACTTTACGGGTGGGGCAGGATATAGCCGTTTCTACCTATGATCGACAAACGCCTGCATTAGCTGCGCGTCAATTGACGCAAGACTTGCAGGATTACTTTACTGAGGAAATACGAGCAAATGACAAACCCATTTGTAACTGATTTGGCATTGGAGCTGAAACAACTGATTATTGAGACGCTGGACTTGGAAGATATCAGTGCGGATGACATAGACGATTCTGCCCCACTGTTCGTTACCGGTTTAGGGCTGGATTCCATTGACGCACTTGAGCTGGGCGTCGCGTTGCAGAAACGCTATGGGGTCAAGCTGGATGCCGAGGCGGAAGAAACCCGCAAGCATTTCGCTAGTATTCAAAACCTCTGCGCGCTGGTCGCGGATCGCCGTACCAAGTAAGGAGTGTGCCATGGCAGACAAGAATGCGATTTTTGAGCATGTAGTAACAACCCTGGCCGATCTGTTTGACCTTGATCCCAAAGAGATCCACCTTGAATCCCATTTGGGGGACGATTTGGATATCGACAGTATTGATGCAATTGATCTGGTCGTGGAACTAAAGAAATTCGTCGGGAAAAAAATCAGCCCGGAAGATTTCAAGGCAGTGCGCACCGTTGAAGATATTGTCAATGCTGTAAGCGAGCTGATGGACAAGGCTGAGTGATGAAGCCCTCGGGGCGCTGGCCGGGGATAATCGTTGGCGGGGTGCTAATTCTGTACCCGCTGTTAGTTTACGTCGGCCTCGATTTTTTAGGGCCACGTTGGTTGGCAGTGATTTTATTAGTGGTTGTCGGTGCTCGTTTACTGCTGGTCAAAGTACTTGGTGTTGGCGTTGCGCAATCTCATAACCTTTGGCTATTACTTGCGGCCGTTATTGCAACTCTGGTGACCCTGGCGAGTGGTTCGTCGATTGGCCTGAAGTTTTATCCGGTATTGGTCAGTCTGGTATTACTCATGGTGTTTGGATTGAGTCTGTGGCGTCCGCCGACGGTTATAGAGCGCTTCGCTCGCCTGCAACACGCGGATTTACCTTCTTACGCTATAGCCTATACGCGCAAGGTTACCTGGGTCTGGTGTGGTTTCTTTGTCGCGAACGGGGCGATAGCCTTCGCTACTGTCTATGCCAGTGACGAATTATGGGCGTTGTATAACGGCTTGCTGTCTTATCTTGCCATTGGAATCCTGTTGGTTGGCGAATACCCGCTGCGCAAATGGGTTGAGTACAAGCATAAAGCAAACACCAGGCTCGAGCCTTAAGTAACAATGCTCACGGTAGACCCGTGAGTGCAATAAATTGAGATAAACGCAGTTACATGCCGATAATTAATCTACCTGAGTTGATTGCCAATCCCGGCAATGCTTTTCCCGCTCACCAACCACTGGCGTTTGACGCCAACAGTGAATTGAGTTGGGGCCAGTTTAGTTTGCGCATTTCGGCATGGGAAACAGTTTTCACACCGCTAAAAAGTCAGATAGTCGCATTATACCTGCGCGATAGTGTTGAGTTTGCTGCGGCGTTAGTTGCCCTCTGGCGTCAGGGGAAGCAGGCCTTGATCCCAGCGAACAACCTCCCGGATACTCTTTCCCGGGCGGCCAAGTTGACCAGTGACTTTGCCGGCGACTTTGATCTTCCGCATCGCCTTCAACCCGACTCCGAAGTGGAGCCGCGGGAATTGGCTCGCTTGGCGCCAGTCACTTTGCCGCAAGCTGCATTGACACTCTACACCTCCGGCTCATCAGGGGCGCCAGTTGCGATCAACAAAAGCTTTGCGCAGTTAAACACGGAGTTGCGTGCCCTGGATACGCTGTGGGGCGCGCAGCTTGCCGGCGCGCGTATTGCTACCAGTGTTTCACATCACCACATTTATGGACTCTTGTTCAGGTTGCTCTGGCCGCTCTGTGCAGGCCGCTGTTTTAGTCGCTATGAATGCGATTACTGGGAAGAATTGGCACAGTTAGCGGGTACAGGGAAACCGTTGGCGATTATTAGTAGCCCGGCGCATTTGGGGCGTATTCCACCGCTGGATTGGCCACTCAATGCGCAGTTAACGGCTGTTTTTTCCTCGGGAGCTCCATTGCGGCGCGAAGCCTCCCTGGAGGTTTTACGCCGGTTGCACTGCCCGGTGAGCGAGATTTATGGCAGCACCGAAACCGGTGGTATCGCGTGGCGTGAACAGGATAAAGACGATATCTGGCGATGCCTGCCGGGGGTTGAGGTTCGTTTGGCGGAAGCTGACGGCTTGCTGCAGGTACGCAGCCCTCACCTTGCCGATGCAGAATGGTTTACCAGCGCCGATGCAGCGCGTTTAGTGGGGGAGGGGCAGTTTGAGTTATGTGGTCGCGCCGATCGTATAGTCAAAGTAGGTGGCAAACGGATTTCGCTGACAGCCATTGAACAGATCCTGGAGCGACATCCTCTGGTAGCGCAAGTGCGTCTGTTACTGCTGCCCGATCGCGGTGAGCGTTTGGGCGCGGTGCTGGTGCTTAATAACGCGGGTAACAAGCAGTTGGTGGATCAGGGTAAGTTCGCACTTAACCAGATATTCAAACAGGCGTTAGATGGCCTGTGTGACAGGGTGGCAATACCTAGGTATTGGCGCTACATGGCTCAATTGCCTTGTAATCGCCAAGGCAAAACCACGCTGGACGATCTGCAGGCGTTGTTTACCGACGCCGAATTACCGCGTTTGCCAGAGCTGCTTGAACGTACGGCGGAGACAAATACCCTATCGCTCAAGTTGTTCGTGCCCGCTAATTTGTATTATTTCGATGGTCATTTCCCCGGTCGGCCAGTATTACCCGGTGTAGTTCAAACCCATTGGGCGGTTCACTATGCGCGTCAGCACTGGGGGGATTTGGGTGAATTTGGCGCGCTGGAAGTCTTGAAGTTTCAGCAGGTAATTTGCGCAAACCAGTCACTGGCGTTGTCGCTGGAATATCAATCGGAGAAGAACAAGCTTTACTTCGCTTACACCAGTGGTCCTGATTCAGCACCAGTTGCCCATGCCAGTGGCCGCGTAGCGTTTACCCGGAGGGTTAACTGATGTCGGGTTCGAGCTTGTTTAACCCCTGTGCTCTGGTGCCCGTGTTCAACCATGAGCAGGTACTTGGGCTGACTCTGGCGAGTATCCGCAGGCTAGGACTGCCGGTAGTCATGGTTGATGATGGCAGTAATGAGGCGTGCAAAAAAGTAATGCGCCAGCTCGCACGCGAGATGGATCAGGTGCATCTGATAGAGCGGCCCCACAATGGCGGTAAGGGTGCTGCGCTGAAAACCGGCATGCAGGCGGCGGCTCAACTGGGGTTTAGCCATGCGTTGCAAATTGATGCAGATGGCCAGCACAACACCGATGACATACCAGGGTTTCTGCGTCTGGCCGAAGCTCGCCCCGGGTGTCTGATAGCGGGTATGCCGGAATATGATGACTCGGTACCCAAAGGGCGCCTGTATGGTCGTTATCTGACGCATGTTTGGGTTTGGATTAATACGCTTTCGCTCGTCATCAAGGATTCCATGTGTGGTTTTCGTGTCTATCCTTTGCAGCGCTCATGCCGTTTGCTGGCCGAAGAACCTATGGGCGATCGCATGGACTTTGATTCCGAATTTATGGTCCGTTGGCGCTGGCGCCATTGGCCTATCCATCAGCTTTCAACGCGAGTTATCTATCCGGAAAATGGGGTTTCCCATTTTTTGGCCTGGCGCGATAACAAATTAATTTCCTGGATGCATACACGGTTATTTTTCGGCATGTTGTGGCGTTTGCCACGCCTGTTACTGCAAAAGTTCAAAGCGGAGGTTGAGTGAGCGGCGAACACCAAACCCACTGGGCCAA
The DNA here is from genome assembly GCF_008806975.1 of Cellvibrio sp. KY-GH-1. NCBI lineage: Bacteria > Pseudomonadati > Pseudomonadota > Gammaproteobacteria > Cellvibrionales > Cellvibrionaceae > Cellvibrio > Cellvibrio sp. KY-GH-1. The sequence goes on along the minus strand of NZ_CP031728.1, from coordinate 3,816,477 downwards.
TATCAGCGAGGCTGGCGCAACCACTGGAATGCGCTTTTTGCTGGGGTGTTACAAACTTGGCGGAGCCCCCCTGTTCAAACTGTTCCTGTTTCCAGTAATGGTCTATTTCTTTTTGTTTCGCCGGGACGCGCGCCAGCATTCCCAGGCATATCTGCAGCGTGCGATACCAGGGTTCACTCCTCAAACAGGAAATGCCTGGCGCTTGGGATTCGCCCATTTTTGGTCTTTTGGTTTGGCATTGATTGATAAGTTGGGTGTGTGGATGGGGCGCATCAAATTGGCGGATGTTGTTATCCACAATGACGAGCTGATTGAAGACCTAATGGCCCGCAAACAGGGAGCGCTTTTTTTGATTTCCCACCTGGGCAACTTTGAAATCTGTCGCTGCCTTTCAGCGCGTCACGCGACTATGCGGCTGACTGTGTTGATGCATACCAAGCACGCACAAAAATTCAATCGCCTGCTGGAAGAACAGGTGGGGCAGAGCAATATCGATATTATCCAGGTAACCGAGATTACTCCCGCAACCGCAATGATGTTGAGCGAGCGCGCGGAGCGCGGCGAGTTTATTGCAATTGCGGGTGATCGGGTGGCAGTCACGCATCCAGAGAATTGCTTGTCGGTAGATTTTCTGGGTGATCAGGCCCCCTTGCCGGTTGGGCCGTTCATGTTGGCCGCGATTCTACGTACGCCATTAATCGCGCTTTTTTGCCTGCGCGAGCAGGGCCGTTACCAGATATATTTTCAGCAACTGAGTGCCGCTGTGCAGGTATCCCGTTCGCATCGCCGTGAGCAGCTGACACAGCTCGCGCAAACTTATGCAGAGCGACTGGAATACTTTTGCCGGCGCGAGCCGTTGCAGTGGTTTAATTTTTTTGATTTTTGGCATTTGCCATCCGTCACCCCGTCTGTGTCGCAACCTACTAATCCGACCTTGAAAAAAGCGTCGGAGAGCAATAAAGGATCAACATGAGTCACCCAGTCAGCACCCCTCTGGTCTTCGATAGTCAACGCTTGAGCATCGAGGACATACTTGCCACCGCGCACCAGCGTCGCCCCCCCGTTTTGGGCAATTCGCCAGAGTTTATCCAGCGCATTGAACAAGGGGCCAGATTCCTTGACCGTTTACTGCAGGAAGACGGCGTGATTTATGGCGTAACTACCGGTTATGGCGACTCCTGCACCACGCATATCCCGCGCGAGCTGGTGGAGCAGTTACCCCAGCACTTGTATACCTTTCACGGTTGTGGATTGGGTGCGGAGCTTTCGCCGGTAGCCGGGCGGGCTGTCCTGGCGGTGCGCCTGACATCGCTGACGCGCGGGTATTCAGGGGTAAGTTATGGCCTGCTGCAGCAACTGGTGACGCTCTTGCAGCGGGACATAGTGCCAATTATCCCCGAAGAAGGTTCGGTGGGGGCCAGTGGTGATCTAACCCCGCTTTCTTATGTCGCGGCAGTGCTTTGTGGTGAACGTGAAGTCTATTTACGGGGCGTGCGCCGCAACACCGCTGAGGTGTTTAGCGAGCTGGATATCAAACCGCTCAAGTTGCGCCCGAAGGAAGGTTTGGCCTTGATGAATGGCACGGCGGTTATGACGGCGTTGGCCTGTCTGGCATTTGAGCGGACTGACTACCTGACCAAACTGGCAACCCGGATCACGGCGTTGATGACTGTGGCTGCCCAGGGCAACGCCCATCACTTCGATGAGTTGCTGTTTGCGGTAAAACCCCATCCCGGCCAGCAGCAAGTGGCAGCCTGGTTACGTGAGGATTTGCATGCGGGCGAACCGCCGCGCAATCCCAACCGTCTGCAAGACCGCTATTCCCTGCGTTGTGCACCCCACGTGATTGGTGTGGCGGTGGATAGCCTGCCCTGGTGGCGCCAGTTCATAGAAAATGAACTCAATAGTGCCAACGATAATCCGATTATTGATGGGGAAGGCGAGCACGTACTGCACGGTGGACATTTTTACGGCGGGCACATCGCCTTTGTCATGGACACTATGAAAAATGCCGTCGCTAACATCGCTGATTTGTTGGATCGCCAACTGGCGCAATTGGTTGATCCCAAATTCAACCATGGTTTACCCGCGAATCTGTCCGGTGCGCCGCTGGAGCGCCGTGCGATAAATCACGGGTTTAAAGCCGTGCAAATCGGCGTGTCTGCCTGGACCGCTGAGGCGTTGAAACTCACTATGCCCGCTAGCGTATTTTCGCGCTCAACGGAATGTCACAATCAGGACAAGGTCAGTATGGGAACTATCGCGGCGCGCGATTGCTTGCGCGTGTTGCAATTGACTGAGCAGGTTGCAGCGGCAGTCTTGCTGGCGGCTTGCCAGGGGCTTGAGTTGCGTCAGCAAGCAGGCAATAGCGAACATGGAATTGAGGGTGGACTAAAAACCACCTTTGAAGAAATTCGCACCGTACACGGCTTTTTAGCCGAAGATCGTGCGCTGGAAGGGGAATTGCGCCAGTTGATCGCCCGTATTCAGGCGCAGGGGCTGAGCCTTTATCGTGAGGGGAATGACGATGGCACGCAAGGATAAGGTTATCCCCGAAGCTTGGCGTGCCAGTGTGGAATTGGAAATTCCGTTTCACGATGTGGATATGATGGAAGTGGCTTGGCATGGCCACTATGCGCGCTATTTAGAAATTGCGCGTTGCAAACTATTTGACCAGCTGGATTACAACTATCGCCAGATGCGCGATTCCGGTTATTCCTGGCCTGTTATCGATATGCATATCCGCTACGTCCAGCCGCTGAAGTTCCAGCAGCGGGTCATTGTCTCTGCCTGGGTTGAAGATTGGGAAAATCGCCTGCGGATCCAATACCTGATTAGTGACGCTGCCACTGGTTCACGGCTTACCAAAGGCAGTACTGATCAGGTGGCCGTAAGTCTGGCAACCGGCGAAATGTCGCTCGCATCGCCGCCTATTTTGTTGGAAAAACTTGGGGTAATCGGATGTTAAGACTTATTTTGGCCAGTTGCTTGCTGGCCGTTACAACCATTGCCCAGGCCGATGCCGATCTGCTTGCCGAGTTGACCCGTCGTAGCGTGGCCATCCAGACCTTAGAGGGCAGTTTTGTCCAGACCAAGTCGATTGCAGTACTACCCGTCCCTATCACTTCCACGGGCAAATTCTCTTTCGATCGCAAGGTGGGAGTGCTTTGGGAAACGCTAGAACCGGTGCGCAACAGTTTGCAGATCAGTGCCGGAACTATCAAATTTGAGGATGCCCAGGGCAAGTCATTGCTGGAAGGGCAGGGGCCGGCAGCTGGCGCAGAAGTTATTGCCCGCATCTTTTCCGGTGTCATTGCCGGCGATCTGGCTGCGCTCAACGAGTACTTCGTGGCTACCAGTGCTGGTTCCAGCACCAAATGGCAAATTATTCTGGTTCCTCGTTCACCGAATCTAGCGGCCTACATCAAAAAAATTGAGCTGCAGGGGCATGAAATTACCGAACAGTTGGATATTGCCGAAGCCAATGGCGACGCTACTCGTATCCAGCTGACAACGGGTAAAGTGACGCGTACCGCTCCGTGAAATCGTTAGCTCTACTTTCGACGCCCGCTGCTCACCGCCGAAACCTGTTCTTTGCCGCGGTTTGGCTGCTGGCGTTCGTCTTCTGCGCAGTGTTTAGTGCGCGGCAGTTGCTTTATACCAAACCTTTCCACAGCAATTTATTGGAGTTGTTGCCGCGCGATGAGCGCAATCCGGTACTCCACGATTTGAGTTTGTTGCTCGCCAGCCGGTTTCAGGATCGTTTGTTGGTATTGATAGCCGCGCGTGACAAGGATCTGGGGCTGAGTCAGGCACAGGACCTGAAAGCGCGGTTGCTCCACAGTAACCAGCTGCAGGAGGACCAAACCAGCGATGGGTTGCAACAACAACTTCAGGCACTCTATCGGCCGTATAGCCAACAATTACTCAGCGCTGAAACCCGACTATGGCTGGAGCGACACAGCCCGGAGCAACTGGCCGAGCAGGCTTATGGCGATTTATTTAATCCCATAGCAGTGCCCCGGCCTTATGGGTTTGCCGAAGACCCATTTAACTTGGGGGGGCGGTGGCTTACCAGTTTGGCTCCTGCGGTAAAGTTGCAGGAGTATCAGGGGTTTCCCATAGTGGAAGCCCGCGGTGAACAGTGGTTGTTGGTGAGTGCCCGATTGCGCCAAAGCCCCTTTGATCCTGAGGTACAAGAGTATGTTACCGGTGTTCTTGCAGCATTTAGGTCGAGCTGGCCTGATGCTCAATTACTCACTTCCGGGATGATTTTTCATGCGGCGGCAGGTACTGAGCAGGCTACCCTGGAGATAAACACGGTTGGATTAGGTTCGATGCTCGGGATAGTGGCGATGGTGCTTTGGGTTTTCCGTAGCCCGGTGCCGCTCGGTGCGGTTCTGCTGACCATGACTAGTGCCTACTTCCTCGCGTTAACCGTAAGCCTGTTGGTATTCGGACGTATCCACATCATCACCTTGGCATTCGGCAGTACCTTACTGGGGGTGGCTGGTGATTACGTGCTTCATTTCCTAATGGGAAGTCAGCGCGAGGGTGGCGGTTTGATCGCGCGTCACGAGCTGCGCTTTGCGATGGCCATAGGCGCACTTACTGGAATCGGGGCTTATCTGCTGCAATTTACGACTCCCTTTCCCGGACTCCAGCAAATGGCGATTTTTTGTGCTTCGGGTATTTTTGGGGCCTGGATGACTGTATTGGCGCTCGGGCCGTTTTACCGACCCCGACCGGCCGGCGGAGCGGCGTTGTCATCGCTCCCCGCCCCCTTGCGCGCTGCGACCAGTTTTTTCAGAGTGGGCCTAGGGCTTTATCAACCCCTTTGGTGTCACCCAAAGAGCGTAACCTTGTGTTTAGCGGCGCTGATGGTGGTGGCGACGGCAGTCGTGGTACGCGGTGGCGCGAACGACGCAGTACTGAATCTGAATACCTCGCCAAAGGCGCTCCTGGTTTCGGAGCAGCAGGTACAGGAGATTCTGCTGCAGCCGTCCGTAAGTCGCTTTTTCTTTGTGGAGGCAGCATCGGCAGAAGAATTGTTGATTCGTGCACAGGCGCTGTCTGAGCGCTTGGCTCAGGCAGATCAGTCTGGTTGGCGCTGGCAAGGGTTGACCCAGTATCTGCCGGCAACGGCCCAGCAACTGGCGGATCGTCAACTGGTTTTCGCAAAGCTATACGGAGAACGAGGGGCATTGGCGCAACTCTGTGCCAAGTTAACTACCCAATGCCAGGCGCCGCGATTAGCGGACACCGTGCTCACGCCTGCCGAGTTCACGGCGAGCAGTCTGGGGCAATTAGCGCCACCGATGATACCAAAAGACGACACTTGGTACTCAGTAGTAACCCTGGTCTCTCCCGCGTCGGATCAAACTCTGGCTGAACTAACGGCGTCCCTGCCGGGGGTGAAGCTAATCAATCAGACGGATGATTTATCACAACTGCTGGGGCGCTATCGCTGGAGTGTTTGCAGCGTTCTTGCAGTAACCCTGGTGCTGCTCGCCGCCGGTTTGCTGGTGCGTTATCGCCGGCGCGCCTGGCGGTTACTTTTGCCGCTGCTGGTTGCGATGGTTTTTGCCTTGGGCAGCGCTGCCATTGATGGTATTACCCTGTTTCACGTGATGGCGCTGTTACTGGTAATAGGCATTGGTCTGGACACAGCCGTTTTTTATACCGAAGGCGGCTTTAACCCCGAGTCTTGGCTGGCATCCAGTTTGGCGTGTGGCACCTCAATTCTGGCGTTTGGTTTGTTATCATTGAGCGCTGTGCCGGTGTTGCATCAATTTGGTTTGATTATTCTGGTTGGGATCCTGACTTGCTGGCTCCTGACCCCGCTGTTTTTTGCCCCGACTAGGGTCGCGGCGCACCCCCTGATAAATGAGGAAGATAAATGACAACAAAAAAGATGCATGCCATTGACGCACTTCACGAAGCACAAAAACTGGCTTTTTCGCCGCTGTTTTTTCAGGCCGTATTAACCATCCGCAATTTGGGAATCCTCGATTACATCTTCGATAAAGATGGTCAGGCCACTATTGAGGATATAGTTCGCGACCTGGGATTATCCGACTATGGTGTGCGTTTGTTGGTGGAGGCCGCTGAGTCAGCAGGTGCCTTGTCGGTCAATGAGGCGGGGTTGTTAGAGGTGACCAAAACCGGTTTTTTTATTTTGAAAGATCGGATGACCCAGGTAAATTTTAATTTTGTTCAAGACGTTTGCTACGAAGGCGCAAGGGTCCTCGAAGACTGCGTTAAAAATGGCAAACCGGAGGGGTTAAAGGTGTTTGGCAACTGGCCAACGGTTTATGAAGGTTTGTCGCAATTGCCTGACCGGGTGAAGAAATCCTGGTTTGAATTTGATCATTTTTACTCCGACAACGCCTTCCCATCGGCCCTAAAAATCGTATTCGACCCCAAACCTGCGTACATCTTCGATATCGGTGGTAATACCGGCAAATGGTCGATGCTGTGCTGCGAATATGATCCGGACGTGCGCGTAAAAATCCTCGATCTGCCCGGGCAGCTGGCGGTGTCGCGTGAAAATGCGCGTCAGCGCAATTTGTTGGAGCGCATCGATTTCCACCAGATTAATCTGCTCGACACCAGCCAGAAAGTTCCCCAAGGGGCGGATGTCATTTGGATGAGCCAATTCCTGGATTGCTTTGCAGTAGAAGAAATCGTTGCCATCTTGAAAAATGTTTGCCAGGCCGCCAATCAAAATACGCGTATTTACATTCTTGAGCCGTTTTTTGACAACCAGAAATACGCTGCCGCCAAGCATAGTTTGATTGGCACGTCGCTGTATTTCACCACTATCGCCAACGGTAATAGCAAGATGTATAGCGTCGAGGTCATGAAAAACCTGGTAAGTCAGGCCGGGTTGGTGGTGAGTCAGGAATATCCGTTGCTAGACGGCAGCTATCACACCTTGCTCGAGTGCAGAAAGACTTGATGAGTCGCGCAATGGGCAAGAAATTGCTGCTGGTGGTGGCAGCGTTGATGGCGCTGGTCGGATGTGGCCAGATGCGTGTCAGCACCTTGGAGACTTTACCCTTACCGGCCGACCAGGGTGGAAATTGCTGTTGGCAGGTTTTGCAGCAACTGGATATCGACTATCAGGCGCGCCACTACCAGCTTACTGCAGCGCTGGCGCAGTCGGGGGATGCCACCAGTTTGGTGTTACTCGATCCGCTCGGACGACGCGTTTTATCGGTCAGTAAAAAGGGCGCACAGCTAGAGATCTACAAGGCGCCGGAGTTGCCGCAAGACTTGCCGGCTCGGTTTTTACTGGCGAGCAGTTTGCTGGCCTGGTGGCCGGACCGTGATTGGCAGCAGGCGTTGCAAACTCAAACCGATTGGCAGCTGAAGTCGATTGCTGACGGGCGCCAGCTAGGGTATCGCGGTAAACCACTAGTGGAGATCACATATTCGGGAGTACCTCCTCGCATAGTTGAGCAGGGTCTGGGTGATGCGCTGCTTGGAGTTAGTAATAGGGCTCGGGTTAGGCATCTGCGTTTGCCATTGACCATAGCGGTAACCAACGTGCGGTGGACCAAGACATGACCAGCCAGTGCTATATCCATGAAGTCGCTGCTATCTGTGCACTGGGTCAGGACTTGCAATCAATCAACGACCAACTATTCAGTGTCCAAACTTCACCCTTGGTTGTCACGGACAGCTACAGCCCCGGCCGGGCGCTCCCGCTGGGTGTTGTAGAACGCATTCCCGAGCAGGCGGATACCCGTAATAATGCGTTACTGCTGTCGGCAGCGGTAAAATTAATTCCAGCGGTAGATGCCCTCAAAGCGCAATATGGCGCTCATCGTATAGGGGTCGTGCTCGGCAGCAGTACTTCAGGTATTGCAGAAGGTGAAGCCGCCATTGCCTCTCTTGTGCAAACGGGCAGCTTTCCTCCGGCGTATCACTACACCCAACAGGAAATTGCAGCGCCGTCAGAGTTTCTTGCGCGTACCTTGGGTGCGGCGGGGCCGGCCTGGACTATCTCTACGGCCTGTACATCAGGTGCCAAAGCCCTCGCCAGTGGTGCGCGTTTGTTGGCGCTGGATGTATGTGACGCGGTGATTGTGGGCGGTGCGGATAGCCTTTGCCATCTCACTGTGGAGGGTTTTTTGTCCCTGGCGGCGGTGAGCGACCAGCTTTGCAATCCGTTTAGTCAAAACCGGCGTGGCATCAACATCGGAGAAGGTGCCGCGGTAATGATTCTTACCAAGACGCCTAGCCAGATTAGATTGGTAGGTATTGGTGAAACGTCAGATGCACATCATATTTCGGCACCCGAGCCAGAGGGGCGCGGTGCTGAAGCAGCCATGCGCGCGGCACTCGCAATGGCGGCACTAGAGCCAGAGGCGGTTGGTTACATCAATTTGCATGGCACAGCAACGGAACAAAACGATCGTATGGAAAGCCTTGCGGTCGGCCGCGTCTTCGGTCCTCAGGTCGCATGTGGTTCTACCAAAGGGCTGACCGGTCATACGTTAGGAGCCGCCGGTGCACTTGAGGCCGTTTTCTGTCTGTTGGCGCTAAAGCGGGCAGACGGCACCTTGCCCCGTCAGCTCTGGGATGGTGTAAACGACCCTGAACTGGCCCCGTTGGAAAACCTGGGTGCACCTAAAGTTAATCAGCCGTTGCGCTATGCAATGAGCAATTCTTTTGCGTTTGGCGGCAATAACATTTCACTGATACTGGAGTTATGTGATGGCCAACCAAGCCGCTGAATATCCACTTTTTTCGTTTGATTCTGTTGTGCCCCATCAGGGCGCAATGGTGCTTTTGGATCACATTGATACCTGGGACGACGAGGCCCTGCAGGCGAGCGTGACGATTCGCCCTGATGCTCCCTTTGTGGATGAGCAGGGTCTACCCGCTTGGGTTGGGATTGAGTTAATGGCACAGACCATTGGCGCTTTGGGTGGATGCCGTGCCCGCCGCGCCGGGTTTCCAGTCAAAATTGGTTTTCTAGTGGGCAGTCGCCGCTACACGGCAAGTCATGGCTATTTCCCGCTGGGTAGCAAGTTACAGGTTAGTGTCAGGGAATTGATACGCGGTGAGAATGGGCTCAGCGTCTTCGAATGTGAGCTTAAGGGCATGGGCAGCTATTCCCATGTTTCTGCCAGTGCCAATATCAACGTATTTCAGCCTGAAGATCCGGAACAGTTTCTTGCGTCTGGCGCTACCGAACAATAAAGAGTTTCAAACTATGTCGATGAATAATGAATCCCTGAGTGTGTTAGTGACTGGGTCCAGCCGTGGTATCGGCAAGGCGATAGCATTGGCTCTCGCACAGCAGGGTTATGATCTGGTATTGCACTGTCGCGCTCAGCGCGAACAGGCAGAATCAGTGGCCAGTGAAATTGTTGCGCTCGGCGGCAACGCGCGCATTGTGCAATTTGATGTTGCTGACCGCGCACAGGTAAAAGCGGTGTTAGAAGCGGATATGGAGGCACACGGCGCCTATTACGGTGTGGTTTGTAACGCCGGTATTGCGCGCGATAACGCCTTTCCAGCTATGTCCGGAGAGGAGTGGGATGCTGTGATTCATACCAATCTGGACAGTTTCTACAATGTTTTAAATCCCGTCATTATGCCGATGGTTCGCCGTCGGGCAGCGGGGCGCATTGTGACGCTGGCGTCGGTATCCGGGTTGATTGGCAACCGTGGGCAAACCAACTACAGCGCGGCCAAAGCCGGTATTATCGCCGCCAGTAAATCTCTGGCGATTGAATTGGCCAAGCGTGATATCACGGTGAACTGTGTAGCTCCCGGCCTGATTGAAACCGAGATGGTCGATGAGGCGCTGGTTGAAGAAGCCCTCAAAATGATCCCAGCCCGCCGGGTTGGCAAACCTGAAGAAGTGGCTGCATTGGTTAAATTTTTAATGAGTAGTGAGGCGGCCTACATCACCCGTCAGGTGATTTCGGTCAATGGAGGCCTGTGTTAATGAAGCGCGTTGTAATAACTGGTATGGCCGGAATTTCCCCGATTGGCTCGACCTGGGAGCAAATTAAAGCCAACTTGCGCGACGGTAAAACGGGCATTTGTACCATGCATGAGTGGGATAAGTATGCCGATCTCAATACCCGATTGGGGGCTCCGGTCACGGATTTTGAGAAACCTGAACATTTCAATCGCAAGCTGACTCGCAGTATGGGGCGTGTCGCGCTGATGGCGACTGCTGCCACCGAGCTCGCCCTTGCCGACGCTGGCTTGTTAGGCGATCCCTGTATTCAGGATGGTCGTATGGGCGTCAGTTATGGTTCTTCTGCCGGTAGCCCCGATGCTATCGCTGATTTTGGCCATATGTTGTTGAACGGTGATTCAAGTGGGCTGAACGCCAATTCCTATCTAAAGATGATGGGTCACACCACAGCAGTGAACATTGGTGTTTTCTTTCAGCTGAAAGGCCGGGTTATCACTACCTCCAGCGCTTGCACCTCAGGGAGCCAAGGGTTGGGCTACGCCTACGAAGCCATCAAGTTTGGGAAGCAAAAGTTGATGGTTGCGGGCGGGGCGGAAGAGCTCTGTGCGTCTGAAGCAGCAGTATTCGATACCTTGTTTGCAACAAGTACCCGCAACGACACCCCTTCATCTTCACCGCGCCCCTTTGACACCGATCGCGATGGATTGGTCATTGGCGAGGGCGCTGGCACTCTGATTCTCGAGGAGCTGGAGCATGCGCAGGCGCGCGGCGCGCGAATCTATGCAGAAATTATCGGGTTCGGTACTAACTCGGACGGCGCTCATGTCACCCAGCCGCAGTCAGAAACTATGCGCTTGGCAATGGAGATGGCCTTGGCGGATGCGAACATTAGCCCCGACGAGGTTGGTTATATCAGCGCCCACGGTACTGCGACGGACCGCGGCGATATTGCTGAAAGTCAGGCGACCTACAAACTGTTTGGTAGCAATACCCCAATTAGCGCATTTAAAAGCTTCACCGGCCACACGCTGGGAGCATGTGGCGCGCTGGAGGCTTGGGTCAGTATCGCGATGATGCACGATGGCTGGTTTCACGGCACGGCGAATCTACACCAGCCGGATCCGGATTGCGCGCCGCTAGATTACCTTACGGGCAGCGGGCGTGAGTTTGAGACCGATATAGTGATGAGCAATAACTTTGCCTTTGGTGGGATTAATACGTCATTGATTTTTAAGCGCTGGCAGGACTGATTTTTAGCGAATTCAGAGCGTTAAAATAACGGGCCGCATTGGCCCGTTTTTTTATCTGCCGCCCCTTCCACAGTGAATCACAAGCTAATCTTGCAGGCTAATGCCGGTCTCTTTAGACTGGCGCCACTTTGAATCACACCGGCTTCACGCCAGTATTAAGAGATTGCCATGCCCAACCAATTACCCGCTGACTCGGTGGGTCTTGTTACGCCACAGACGCATCATTTCACTCAGCCGTTGCTGCTCGCCTGCGGCAAAACGCTGGATGAATACGATCTGGTCTACGAAACCTACGGCCAGCTCAACGCAACCAAGTCCAACGCAGTGTTAATTTGCCATGCGCTGTCAGGCCATCACCATGCGGCGGGCTATCACAGCATGGACGACAAGCGCCCAGGCTGGTGGGATGCCTATATCGGCCCGGGCAAACCCATCGATACCAACAAATTTTTTGTGGTGGCACTAAATAATCTCGGCGGCTGTCATGGCTCTACGGGGCCTCGTTCCATCAATCTGGCGACCGGCAAACCCTGGGGCGCCGATTTTCCCATGGTGCGCGTGCGCGATTGGGTGGCAAGCCAGGCGCGCTTGGCGGATGTACTGGGCATTGATGTTTGGGCGGCGATTATCGGGGGCAGTCTTGGCGGAATGCAGGTGATGCGCTGGGCGCTGGATTATCCGCAGCGTGTGCGCCATGCCGTCGTCATCGCTTCTGCGATGAAACTATCTGCACAAAATATTGCGTTTAATGAGGCCGCGCGCAAGGCGATTGTCAGTGACCCGAATTTTTTTGATGGTGATTATCAGGCGCATAACGCTATCCCCAAGAATGGTTTGGCGGTGGCGCGCATGATTGGCCACATCACTTACCTGTCGGATTTTGCGATGGGCGAAAAATTTGGGCGCGATTTGCGCAGTGGCAGTTTTGAATTGGGTACCGATGAGCCGGTGGAATTCCAGATTGAAAGCTACCTGCGCTACCAGGGCGACAGCTTTGCCAACAGCTTCGATGCCAACTCCTACATTCGCATCACCAAAGCGCTGGATTATTTTGATCTCGCACGTGAGTTCAATGACGATCCAGTTATTGCCTTCCAACAAACACGGGCAAAATTTCTGGTGATTTCTTTTAGTACCGACTGGCGTTTTGCCCCCGAGCGTTCGCGCGAAATTGTGAATGCATTGGTTGGTGCTAACCGTGCAGTGACTTATGCAGAAATTGAATCCAAACACGGTCACGATGCCTTCTTACTACCCGACGAGCGCTATCAACAAGTCTTCGGTCGATACCTTGCGGGAGTGACAGTCTGATGCGTATTGATTTAAATGAAATCCAACATTGGATTACGCAAAGCAGCCGCATACTCGATTTGGGGTGTGGCGATGGCACATTGCTAAAATTTTTGATCGACACCAAACAAGTGCAAGGGTACGGGCTGGAGATCGATGCTGCGCAGATCAATCTATGCATCGACAAAGGATTGAACGTAATCGAACAAAACCTCGATCGTGGTCTGGGTAATTTTGCCGATAAAAGTTTTGATACAGTGATAATGACCCAAGCGCTGCAAACCCTGCACTTTCCTCATCTGGTATTGGATGAAATGCTGCGGGTCGGCAAAGAATGTATTGTGACTTTCCCGAACTTTGGCCACTGGAAAGCGCGCTTTTATCTCGCAACGCGCGGGCGTATGCCGGTGTCGGATTTGCTGCCTTACGAGTGGTACAATACCCCTAACATTCACTTCTGTACGTTTAAGGATTTTGAAGTGCTCTGCCGTGAGCGCAACATCAAAGTTATCAACCGCCAGGTAGTGAATGAACAATCTGGCCAGACCTTAAAAGACCTAATGCCCAATCTGTTTGGTGAAACAGCGATTTACCACCTCAGTAAATAACAGCAAGCCGTTATTAATTTCCGGAGCATGATTATGAAATGGTTAATTCAAAGTATTTTTTTAAGCCTTATAGCAGTAATGGCCCAGGCGCAAGTTGATCAACCTAAAGAAATCAAAACCAGCGAAACATTTGGTGAATACACCGTACATTACAATGTGTTTCACAGTACCGATATCCCGGCCAAGGTTGCTGAAACTTACAAGCTGGTACGCGGCAAAGATCGCGCGCTGGTGAATGTCAGCCTCACTAAAACTGAAAATGGTCAAACCAGTTTGGGTTTGCCTGCTACCGTCACCGGCAACACTAAAAATTTAATGCAACAGCAACAATCGCTGAGTTTTATTGAAATTAAAGAAGGCGATGCCACTTACTACCTGGCGCCGTTTGTGTTTAACAACGAAGAAGTGTTGCACTTCAATGTCGATGTGGCGCAGGGTGATACCAAGCCGTTAAGTGTTACGTTTAACCGCACGCTTTATACCGAGTAAATTACCGCCGGATTACGTGCTTGAAGAAAGGCGCCAGCGGGCGCCTTTTGTATCTGTAAACAATGCGTTTTTTGTCGATAAGGCAAAAGTATCCGCATTACCAAATTCTATCAGGTAATGAGTTAATGAAAAAAATCGTATTGGCTAGCGGCAATAAAGGAAAACTGCGTGAGTTTCAGGATTTGCTTGGCGGCTGCGGCTTCGAGGTGGTACCGCAATCAGAATTTTTTAGCGAAAACGCGGAAGAAACCGGTTTGACCTTTGTTGAAAATGCCATCCTTAAAGCACGCTATGCCTGCGCGAAAACCGGCTTGCCGGCGCTGGCAGATGACTCGGGTATTGAAGTGGATGCGCTTAATGGGCGCCCGGGAATTTATTCCGCGCGCTATGCGGGTGACGGTGCAAATGATGAAAAAAATAATCAGAAATTATTGCTGGAATTAAACGATATTCCCGTTAAGCAGCGCACCGCACGCTACCACGCGGTACTGGCATTTATGCGGCATGCCGAAGATCCAACCCCGATTTTGTGCCACGGAGTCTGGGAAGGTGTAATTCTTTCCGAGCCACGCGGCCTAGGTGGTTTTGGCTACGATCCTTTATTTTTTGTGCCCACGCACAATTGTGCGTCGGCGGAATTAAGTAAAGATGAGAAAAACCGTATCAGTCATCGCGGCAAAGCCATGCAGGAGTTGCTGCAAAAATTATCGGCTCTGGTGAGCAAATAAAATGGTTTTGCAATTGCCGCCACAAGGGCTTCAATTACCACCGCTTGCGCTGCAATTACCACCGCTTGCGCTCTATATCCATGTGCCGTGGTGTATTCGCAAGTGCCCCTATTGCGACTTTAATTCCCATCAGGCCAATAATGATATTCCTGAAGCCGAGTACGTAAATGCGCTGCGGTTTGACTTGCAGCAGGATCAAGTACTGGCGCAGGGGCGCAAGCTCACCAGTATTTTTTTTGGTGGCGGCACACCGAGCATGTTATCGGCGCAGGCAATCGGGCAGATACTTAACGACGCGGAAAAAATTATTGGTTTTGAAACAGATATTGAAATAACACTGGAAGCGAATCCTGGCACCTTTGAGCAGGAGAAATTTTCCGGCTTTCGCGTAGCGGGTGTCAACCGTCTATCTATTGGTATTCAAAGTTTTAACGATCAGCAATTAACGTTGTTGGGCCGTGTGCATGGTCGCGACGAAGCCCTGCGTGCTGTAGGTGTAGCGCGCAATGCCGGATTCGATAACCTGAATCTGGATTTGATGCACGGTTTGCCGGAGCAATCGGTGGATGCAGCTAAAGCAGATTTACAACAGGCGATTGACCTGGGGCCGGAACATCTCTCCTGGTATCAACTCACGATTGAACAGAACACCGCATTTTATTCAGCACCACCGGTGCTGCCGGAAGAAGAAATTCTGGCCGATATTCAGGATGCCGGTATAGAGCTACTCGCTGACGCCGGTTACGAACAATACGAAATTTCTGCTTACGCACGTGCGCAAAAGCGCGCGCGCCATAATATAAATTATTGGGAGTTTGGCGATTATCTTGGAGTCGGTGCCGGTGCACACGGGAAGATTACATTTCCGGCGGATAATAAAATTATGCGTTTGTGGAAAACCCGGTTACCAAAGCACTATCTGGAGGCGGCGCAGAGCCAAAAAATTTCCACCAATTTACAAGGGCACCAAAATGTTTTTGGCGGAGGCAGCGATTTGTTGACCACTGACGCGTTGCCGCTGGAGTTTATGATGAATGCTCTGCGCTTAAATGATGGTGTTGCAAAAGAGTATTTTGCGCAGCGTACCGGCCAGGATTGGTCGCTGCTGGCGGATAGTTGGCGGGCGTTGGAAGGGCAGGGTTTGGTCGAAAATGTTGATGGTAATATACGACCAACGCTATTAGGTCGTCGCTTTTTAAATCGCGTATTGCAAGCCTTTATTCACGAAGCTGGTTAATCAAAGGAGACTGTTATGTTACTGACGACTACCCCGAGTGTAGAAGGAAAACACATCACCATGTACTGCGGTGTGGTAGCAGGTGAAGCAATTTTGGGTGCAAACCTATTCAAGGATTTATTCGCCGGTATTCGCGATCTGGTAGGTGGGCGTTCCGGAACCTATGAGCGCGAATTGCAAAGAGCGCGTGAGATTGCGCTGCAGGAATTGCAAGATCGCGCGCGTGAGCTGGGTGCCAATGCGGTGGTGGGCATAGATTTGGATTACGAAGTAATAGGTCAGAATGGCAGTATGTTGATGGTGTCGGCAAGTGGTACTGCCGTGGTGATTGGTTAGTGATTTATGACAAACCTGCGAAGAAGTTATCGCAGGTTTGTTTAACGCACACCAAATAAAAACTCAGGGAACAGTGACGAGCGCATTGTCCTTGATATGTAATTCAACCCAGACCAATTCAGTGTGGGCGGAGAGATCTTTTCCATAGGCTTTTACACAGCGGTAATATCTTCCTTCTTGTTCGATAACAGCTCCCAAGGGGCTGGCTTCATTGTTCAGTATGCAGAGTTTGCCCTCTTTCACCTGCTGGGCAATTTCTTCTTTGCTCAAGGCATGGTCATGACCTTCGTGCGCGAGAGCACTGGTGCCTATTGCCAGGCCGAGACTGGCGATGATGATGGTTGATTTCATGGAGTTTCTCTCACAGGGTTATATTTTTATTCAGCGGTGCGAGAGTAACAGAGTTAAATCTGTCTGGGTAATCTTAGGTAAAGCCGTTTGCCAGTTGATCTGCTTACGGTGTTTTATCTGATTTTTATTTCAGGAGCTGATCAATGTCCGATACTAGTCGTCGCGACTTTCTCACCACCACTGCCATTGCCGGCGCTGCGTTGGTAGCGGGAGACGCGCTTGCCAAACCTGCAACAGGAACCACAGCAATGCCAACATTGTTACATCACGTTTTTTTCTGGCTGAAGAATCCGGATTCAGCGGCTGATCGCGAGAAATTAATAGCGGGAGTTAAATCCCTGGCTGCCATTGAAACAGTACGCAGTATTCATGTGGGGGTACCAGCATCGACGGAGAAACGTGAGGTAATCGATAATTCCTATCACGTCTCTGAACTCCTGGGATTTGATGATGTTGCCGGGCAGGATGCCTACCAGGTGCATCCACTGCATAAAAAATTTGTGGAAGAGCATCAGCATCTGTGGAGCAAGGTCGTGGTTTACGACGCGCTGGAAGTGAAGTGACTTGCTGTTAATGGCCAATAAAAAACCCGCTGCACGAGCGGGTTTTTTATTGGGATCTATTACAGCTCAATGTCGTAATCGATAATGACCGGCATATGGCTGGAGAACTGCTGGGTTTTATAGATAGTGGCGTATTCTACTTTAGGTCCCAGACTATTGGACACTACCTGGAAATCGGTGCGCCAGCCGTCGCCATCTCCTTTCAGGCCGTTGGGCCACCAGCTGTATTCATCGCCATCTTTGTTCACTTTGCGGAATGCATCTACATAACCGATCTGGTTAAATAGTTGGCTGAGCCACTGGCGCTCGTGCGGCAAAAAGCCCGAGTTGTGTTGGTTTGTAGCACTATTGCTGACATCTTTGGGGGTATGAGCCATCTGCCAGTTGCCACAGAAAATGTATTCGCGACGCTTGCGGGTGATCTTATCCAGATGGGCCTGGAAATCGTCAAAGAATTTTATTTTGACTTCCTGGGATTCCAATTCGGAGCTAGCACTGGGAGCCAGTAATGAGCCTACGCTCAATTGCTCGAAATCTACCTGAAGGTAGCGGCCTTCCATATCGACGCCGGAAGCAAAGCCGAGCCCATAAATCAAGGCTTTAGGTTGTAAACGGGTATAGATGGCGACACCATTATAGTGCTTGGTGCCTGAGTCGAAAAAATAGGCGTTGTAGCCCTTGAGTTCAAACTCGGGTTTTTCAAGCTCACGCTCTAGTGCGCGAAGATCCTGTAAACAGATAAAATCTGCATCCTGATTCGCGAGCCAGGTGAATAGGCCGCGCTGCGCCGCCTGAAAAATACCATCGACGCTAAGACTGATAACTCTCATGTTAGCCCCTTGATTACGGACTGTGTATCATACCCGAGCTTTGTGTGATTGTGTTACCGTCACCGCTGGGTTTTTTGTGGTAGGCGTTACTTTTTTTCACATCCTTAACATTTGGATGGCTGCTGTGGCCCAAATGCGGGTCCGGCTCATAGGCCAAACCTCGTTGTAGTTATTCTGTCACCTAAAACTTAGTTCATAGTCGGATACTTTGCATGGAAAAATACCAATTTGACTTCATTCAGCTGGCGCTTAAACATCAGGCGTTATGCTTTGGTGAATTCGTTCTCAAATCCGGGCGTACCAGTCCATATTTCTTCAACGCGGGTCGCTTTCAGACCGGCAGCGCTCTGGCGGATCTGGGTCGTTTTTATGCGGCCGCAATCACTGCATCCGGCGTAGACTTCGATATAGTGTTCGGCCCAGCCTACAAAGGAATTCCGTTGGCGGCGACGACTGCGGTGGCGTTGGCAGATCATTACCAGCGCGACTTGCCCTATTGCTACAACCGCAAGGAGGCTAAAGATCACGGTGAAGGCGGTACCTTGGTAGGAGCGCCGTTACAGGGGAAAGTTCTGATCGTAGACGATGTGATTACCGCCGGTACGGCAGTACGTGAAGTTATGGCTATTATCGACCAGGCGGGCGCCAAGCCAGCGGCGGTGTTAATTGGTCTGAATCGAATGGAAAAAGGCCAGGGGCAGGTATCCGCGATTCAGGAGGTCGAGCAGACATTTGGCATTCCTGTAATCAGCATTATCAATTTGAATCACATTGTTGCGTATCTGGAGGGTCAGGCAGGCCAAGAGGCGATGGTAGAAAAAATCAAACAATACCGTACGACCTACGGGGTAGAGTTGTAACTTTAGATGAGGCACCTAAATCCAATGCGTAACCTGTTGGGTATTGTAATTACTTGCTGCTCGCTGTTACTGGGCAGCATTTCAATGGCTGCTACAGAGGCTAACAGCAAGGTTATTTATCGCTATAAAAACAAGGATGGAGTGACTGTTCTGGATAGTAAAATTCCCCCGGAATATGTCAGTGATGGCTATGAGATAGTCTCGCGTTCCGGGAAAGTATTGAAAGTTATTCCTCCTGCCCCTAAAGGGCCGGAGGCAGAGCGGCTGCGCAAGGAAAAATTAAAGCGCGAAGAGCAAGCCCGAGAGGATTTGCAATTGCGTCGCGCCTACAGCAATGTGGCAGACATAGATGCGGCCAAGTCTCGTAATCTGGAGAGTTTACGTGGCAACATCAGTATTTTGCAGGCTAATTTGGTGTCGGCGCGCAAACGCTTGCAAGAGTATCAAGCTCAGGCAGCAGCAGTAGAGCGCGGTGGTCGTCAACTATCTGATGAGCTACTGAAAAATATTAATAATTTGGTGCAGGAAGAAAAAGATATCCAGGCGCAAATCAAACAGCGCGAACAGGAACACAAGGATGTCGCGGAAAAATTCGATCGCGATAAAAACCGCTTTATAGAAATTAGTAAAAAATCACCCTAGTTGAAGGTGATTCAAATAGAAAAACCGATACCGGTTTGTTGTTTTTATTCGAATACCGGCAAGGTATTGGGAACAAGAAAACTTTGAGCCAGTAATTGCCACTGTTCTTGCCAATGAGTGGTCGGTAGGCGGCGAAATTCCGAGCGGACAAATTCTGCGATTCGTCCATCAACCAATGCAATTAACAAGTTGGCGGCGGCGGCGACAGGTAACTGAGGGTGAAGTCCTTCGCGTAATTCAGCTTCGCGCAAAATTTGTTTTAACTGGGTTTCGATGCGATCAAATAATTGCCCGATACGCAAGCGTAGTCTCTCGGTCTCCCCCGTTAAGGCATCACCGGTCAGTAAGCGCGTAAGACCTGGATTGCGCTCGGCAAAACCAAGCAGCAGTGCAAGGATCTTTTCACAGCGTTTGAGCGCAGACTTTTCTTCCGCCAGGATTAGTGTAATGCGCGAAAAAATAGTTTCTTCAATGAACTCAATCAAACCCTCGAACATTTTGGACTTGCTGGGGAAGTGGCGATAGAGTGCTGCTTCTGACACTCCGACTTCTTTAGCCAAGGCAGACGTTGTAATTCGTTCGCCGGGGCTTGCCTCAAGCATGCGCGCCAGACACTCCAGAATTTGCTGCTTGCGCGATGTTTTTTGGGTTTTCATGCCGCCTCCATTCGCGCCGCAGCAACATAGAGTTGCTGCGGCAACTTAATTAGTTATTACGTGGCTTATTGGTAATTAATGTGCCCACACCAGCATCGGTAAAAATTTCCAACAGTACCGCGTGATCTACGCGACCATCAATAATGTGAGCGCTGGTCACACCACCTTTAACTGCGTCCAACGCGCAGGCAATTTTGGGCAACATGCCGCCATAGATGGTGCCGTCTGCAATCAAACCATCCACTTGCTCGGTGCTCAAACCGGTCAGTACATTACCTTGCTTGTCTTGCAAGCCGGAAACATTGGTCAGTAACATTAATTTTTCTGCACGCAGGAATTCAGCAATTTTTCCGGCAACCAAATCGGCATTGATATTGTAGGATGCGCCATCTTCACCCACGCCAATCGGCGCGATAACCGGGATAAAATCACTATTGATCAACATGTCGATAACTGAGGTATTTACATTTTCTACTTCACCGACATGACCTATATCGAGAATTTCTGGTGCGAGCATCTCTGGTGTTTTGTGGGTGACAGTTAATTTTTTCGCGCGAATCAATTGTCCATCTTTACCGGTTAAACCAATTGCCTGACCGCCGTTACGGTTAATCAGGCTGACGATTTGTTTATTGACGGTGCCGCCCAATACCATTTCTACCACATCCATGGTTGCACTATCGGTTACGCGCATACCATTGATGAATTCGGATTTAATATTGAGCTTTTCCAGCAGACTGCCAATTTGCGGGCCGCCGCCATGTACCACTACGGGGTTCATACCAACCAGTTTCATCAGTACGATGTCGCGTGCAAAACTATTTTGCAGTTCTTCCCCTTCCATCGCATTGCCACCAAATTTAACCACGACGGTTTTTCCGGTGAAACGTTGGATGTAAGGCAATGCTTCAGTGAGTACATTGGCAATATTCATTGCCGATTCGCGATTAAGTGACATAACTAATTAGTCCTGTGAACAATAAAAAATAATTAATAATCAAAGTGAAACTAAAACGGAATTGCGAGGGCTTTATCCACTTTTAGTAATTCGCGTTTAAAGATTTGCTGGATCTTTTCCAATGCTTCGGGCGATTCAGCTTCAAAACGCAGAGTCAGTGCGGGCGATGTGTTAGAGGCGCGCACCAGTCCCCAGCCCTTGGTGTAATCTACGCGCAAGCCATCAATAGCGGTGATTGTGCCATTGGCAAAATCACCTGACTCGGTAATTTTGCTAATGAGCTCAAACTTCTCCTGCTCGGATACAGCAACTTTCAATTCTGGTGTTGAATAAAGTTGCGGGAAGGCGGCAAAAATATCGTCAATATTTTGGTCGCGCAACGTGATAATTTCCAGCAAACGCGCCATGGCATAAATGCCGTCATCAAAGCCGTACCAACGGTCTTTGATAAAAATATGACCTGAATATTCGCCACCAATCAATGCCTGGGTTTCCTCCATTTTGGCTTTCATGGGCGAGTGTCCCGTTTTCCACATAATTGGTCGACCGCCGTAACTACTGATTACTTGATTTAACTGGCGCGAGCATTTTACATCGAATAACACATCAGCACCCGGGTGGCGGGCGAGTACGTCCTTGGCAAATAACATCAACAATCGATCAGGCCAGATAATATCGCCTTTGGGTGTTACCACCACCAGTCGATCACCGTCACCGTCGAACGCAACACCTATATCGGCGTTGGTTTCCCGTACTTTTTCAATGAGTGCAGTGAGATTTTTTTCATGGGTTGGGTCTGGTTCATGATTGGGAAATTCCCCGTCCAGATCACAAAACAACGGAATTACATCGCAACCCAATTCTTCAAATAATTGCGGTGCAACCACACCGGGAACCGCGTTCCCTGCATCTACCACCAGAGTCACATTGCTGGCCAACGCAACATCGGAAAATATACGGTCGATATAGTCGGGAATAATGGCGCGCGGAATTTCTTCACCCAGCCCCTGGTGAAAGCGCTGACCAATAATGCGAGCACGTAATTCAGTAACAGCATCATCGGCGAGCGCGCGATTGTTGATGACGACTTTAAAACCATTGTATTCCTTGGGGTTGTGGCTGGCCGTTACCATGATGCCGCTATTAGTATCTTCAAAATTAAAAGTAGAAAAATACATAAGCGGAGTAGGTACTACGCCGATATTAATAACGTTACAACCAGTGCGTAGGACACCTTTGATTAACGCATCGGTAAGTGATTCACTGTGAGTGCGCCCATCGCGGGCGACCACAATGTTACGTTCGCCCTGATCGATTGCTTCGCTGCCGACCGCCTGACCAATTAATTGCGCCAGCTCGGGTGTAATTTGACTGCCAACTAAGCCGCGAATATCGTAGGAGCGAAAAATCTCTGCGGGGATATTGGTTTCGTTGATCTTATTGCGTGGATTGGCCGCTGACTTTTTACCCGAGGCTTGATCTAAACCAAGAATGTTTTCATCTTCGCCAATCATCGCTATATCGAGAATATCCTGTTTCTGGAAGAGTGGATCTGCGGGGGTATTTTCGTCTGCAATGGCTTGCTTATTTGCCTTGGCAAGTTCGGGAAGTAGTGGGGATGTTTCAAGCTCGCCTATTTCTCTGCGAACAAGCACTTTGCTCAATAACCATATTATTGCAAGGCTTGCGGCGGCTATTAGACTAACAATAAGTATCCAGAGTGTTGGCGATTCTTGTGCGGCGTCGACCAGTGCTTCAGACGGAGTAAATTTTATTTGCAGATGGCTGCCTGCAACACTGGCTTGCATGTTGGTTCCCGCAGCACCGGCGCCAAGCTTTTTTAATACTTGTGGTTGGCTTCCGTTAAATTGTTGCAGTAACACGTACTCACCCAGAGTTGCATCTGCGGTAGAAAATATTTTGAATACCTCCTCCGGATTGAGTGTAATCATAAGTGTACCTAGTGGGTCACTTTGCGGGTCGGTCGGTATGGGGCGAATCCAGTATAAAAATTGACGATCACCTATAGTGGCAAGCTCGGGTAATATGGTCTTTCGCTGTTCGGCGCGCTGAATTAAATCAAGCTCGGCAAAGCGCAAGGGAAATTCGCTTTCACGCTCCAAAGCGGCGGTGCCAATCGGCGTCAGGCGTAGGTGTAAGGCAAGGAGGATTTTTGCTTGCCAAGCCTGCTCAGTTTGTCGGCGCAATTCCGGTTCGGCGGCTGGGTCGAGTGCATTGACAAATGCGGCATCACTTGCTAGTTGATTAATGAATTTATCTTGCGCAGAAAAATATTTTTCCAAGGCGAGTCTGCGTTCATTAACTTTCTCTTGCGTTAATCCGGCAAGATTCTCTTCCGCCTGTTTAATTACCAAATTCTGATAGAGCACATAGGCGATTACCCCATTGATAAGCAGGCCTATGCCCAGCAAGATCAACAAGATTTTTTGTTGCATAGCTGCTTTGCGTTTGGCTGCTTCCAGCGCGCGCTGTGCTGTGCGTGAAAGGTGTGTGCCTGCTTCAGGTTTTGCAAGGAGCGGATCTTTGGGGTTCACTCGTCTACCTTCCCATTGTTCTCTGTTGCGTGCTTATCGTTGTGGTGCCAGTTTTTGTGCAAAACAGGCAATGAGTTCGCGCGCAAGTTGTTGTTTGCTGCGCTGGCTAATGTCGGTGCTGGAATGCTTATCGATAAGTGTGACGGCGTTATCGTCGCTGTTAAAACCTATGTTGCTTGCGGCAATATTATTGGCGACTACCAAATCAAGATTTTTGCGTTCCAGTTTAGTCCGGGCATAGTCGATCAGTTTTTCAGACTCGGCCGCGAAACCCACGGTTAAGGGTTTCGGTGTGAGCGCAGCGACACTCGCAACTATGTCGGGATTTTTTATCAAGTGTAGGGTGATGTCATCGTCATCACCCTTTTTCATTTTTTGGGTGGCCACTTCTATCGGACGGTAATCAGCTACCGCGGCGGCGGCGATAAACAGATCGCAATCCAGTGCCTCGGCCATGCTGGCGTTGTACATCTCTTCAGCCGTGATCACATCAATACAGCGCGCGCGCGCGGGCTTTGCCAATTGCGTCGGGCCGCTGATTAATACGGTTTGTGCGCCTGCTTCAATTGCTGCCTGGACTAACGCATAACCCATCTTGCCTGAGCTGTGGTTGCTGATGTAGCGAACCGGGTCTATGGCTTCGCGGGTAGGGCCGGCGGTAATGACGACTTTTTTGCCGGCAAGACTGCCAGTGGCGAATAGACGTGCAGCCATATCAACAATTTGTAAGGGTTCCAGCATACGCCCCGGGCCAATATCACCGCAGGCCTGGCCTCCATCAGCGGGGCCGAAAATATGGATTTTGCGATCGATAAGGATATCGAGATTGGCTTGCGTTGCCGCATTGCGCCACATGCCCTGGTTCATCGCGGGTGCCAAGGCGATAGGGGCGGCGGTGGCCAGACAGATGCTGGTTAGCAAATCATTACCCAGCCCCTGGCTCAAGCGCGCCATAAAATCAGCCGTTGCGGGGGCGATCAGTAGCAGGTCGGCCCAACGCGCCAATTGGATATGACCCATGCCCGCTTCTGCTTCCGGATCTAATAGTTGAGTGTGTACTGGATGGCCTGATAGTGCCTGCATAGTTAGCGGAGTAATAAATTCCTGCGCGGCAGGGGTCATCACCACCTGCACGCTGGCACCTGCGTCTTGCAGGCGGCGCACCAGGTCGGCACTTTTATAGGCGGCGATGCCACCGGTGACGCCGAGCAGAATCTGTTTATTGGCCAATGAACTCATGGATAAGGCAGCCCCGGGGAAAAAGTGGACAGCTAGAGAACAACCTTAGCTGAAAGTACGTAATTGGCCACTAACGGCCACGGCCTTGCCGGGCTTGGAGCCCAAGCAGCGCGATGCTTGACGAACGGCCGCTAAGATACCATTCTTGGCGGCATTTTCGCATCTGCTGCCCCAACCCGGTATAACAGGCGAACAGGGATTGATTAATGTGTTCTTTTATTCAAAAAGGAGTTTTCGTGATGTCTATTGCTGATTGGCCTGAGGCCGAACGTCCGCGTGAAAAATTACTGGCACTTGGCCCGCGCGCGCTATCCGACGCTGAATTACTGGCGATCTTCTTGCGAATCGGTGTCGCCGGCAAATCGGCGGTAGATCTGGCGCGCGATCTCTTGCAACACTATGGGGGGTTGCGCCCTCTACTCGAGGCAACCCAGGTCGATTTTTGCAAAGGACTGGGGTTGGGCAATGCAAAATATGCTCAGCTGCAGGCGGTGTTGGAGATGGCTCGCCGTCATCTGTCGGCAACAATGAAAGCGGGTGATTTGCTCTCCAGCCCAGAGCTGGTGCGACAATACCTGAGCGCCCAGTTGCGCCATCAACCGAGAGAAGTCTTTGCGGTCTTGTTCCTCGACAATCAGAATCGACTGATTACTTACGAAGAGTTATTTTTCGGCACTATCGATGGTGCAGCTGTCTATCCGCGCGAGGTGGTACGGCGGGCTATGACTCACAACGCCGCTGCCTTGATTCTCGCTCACAATCATCCAAGTGGTATTGCGGAACCGAGTCAGGCGGATCAACGGATTACGCAAAGGCTGCAAGCGGCGTTGGAGCTGATTGACGTGCGGATACTGGATCACATGGTGGTAGGCGACCTGGAAGTGGTGTCCTTTGCCGAGCGCGGCCTGATTTAAACGAATCGAGGCTCAAAAAATAACCTTTTCGTTGCTATTGGGGCCGGCTTTTGGTATAAAGCGCGGCTCTTTGCGGCAGTGTCGAATTATCCCGCCGCGTTTAGGAAAGAATAGGCTGATCACAAGGCGCATTTGCTGGTTGTTAGTCTGTTTAAACGGTTCTAACACCGCGCCTCCAGCAGAGCGCACTGATTTTTGAATGAGGCAATCAAATGTCCAGAGTATGTCAAGTTACCGGCAAACGCCCTGTTACCGGTCACAATGTATCCCACGCAAAAAACCACACCAAGCGTCGTTTTTTGCCAAACCTGCAATCTCACCGTTTTTGGGTAGAAGCTGAGAAGCGTTTCGTAACTCTGCGTCTGACTCCAAAAGGTATGCGTATCATCGACAAGCGCGGCATCGAAGCTGTGTTGGCTGATGTTCGTGCCAACGGCCACAAAGTGTAATTAGGAGCTATTGTCATGCGCGAAAAAATTCGTCTGAACTCTTCTGCTGGTACTGGTCACTTCTACACCACTGACAAGAACAAGCGCACCATGCCAGAAAAGATGGAAATCAAAAAGTACGATCCAGTTGTGCGCAAGCACGTGGTCTACAAAGAAGGCAAAATCAAGTAATTCGCCGAATAGCTTTATTTGAATATTGCTTTTGAAAAGCCCGGTCTTAGCACCGGGTTTTTTATTGCCTGAAATTAGCTAAATCGGTTCCATAAAAAATAATTGCGGCGAAGCTTGCGCCAAAAAGCAGAATTCAGCGACCTGAACTACACTCAAGCGACATAATAAAAAATATCGGCGGCGGCGGTACCGAGCGACGCGCATGTTCAAAATCGGCTACTACAGGTTTCCCCTATGACAGAAATTCGTGGGCTTGAGGCATGGATGGATGCGCTCGCTGAACAGGAACTGCCTACGCTCGATGCAGTAGTGCGGGAAATTTGCGAGCTGAGTGAAAATGAAAAATGCCGCGCGGAAGATCTGACCAAAATTATCCTGCGCGATGCAGATCTCACCTCCAAGGTTTTGCGTATTGCCAATTCTGTGCACTACAACCCCTCGTTTGCTCCCATAAAAACGGTTTCGCGCGCGATTGTGCATTTGGGCTTTGATAATTTGCGTAACATCACTCTGGCTACCACGTTGATTGATAACTTCCTCAAGGGTAAGCCTAAAACTTTATTAATCCAAAGTCTGGCGCGGTCGTTTCATGCAGCAGTACAAGCCAAAGCGATGGTGCCGTTTCTTGATGGTGATAAAAAAGAACAAGTATTTATTGCAGCGTTGCTGCGTAATATCAGCGAGCTCGCATTAATTTCTACCGGGCGAAAGGTAGTGGAAGATTTCATTGTGGCGCGTGACCAGACTCCACAGGCAGAGCATAGCCTTGCATTAGACTATCTAGGGGTTGATACCAGTTTGCTCTCGCGTCACTTAATCAAGGATTGGGCGCTGGGTGATTTACTCAGTGAGTCGTGTGAAAACCACGTGCACTCCAGCCCGGCAGCACGCGCGGTTAATTTGGGCAATCAAATCAGCACTTATATTCAGCGCGGAATGAAAAGCGCTGAAATGCAAAAGTTATGTCAACAAACCGCAGGCTTGTGCAAAATTCCATTTGAAGACGCCAAAAAACAAGTGTTGCGTATGGCTGATGAGGCCTCAGTGATCGCCAAAATTTACGGTGTGGATGTATTAATTAGCGCATTACCAGACCCCCACCTCCTTGAGGAAAAAGACACACCTGCAGTTAAAACCGATTATTTATTTCAGCAGCAACTCAACCAGATTCACAAAGCCATGCTGGAAGGTAGTGACCTGCCTAAAGTAACCCAGCTATCGCTTGCGGCGCTGCATGAGGGTGCAGATATTGCGCGTCTTGCTATTTTGATTGTCGACCATAAAAACAAAGTGTTGGATGTCCGTTATGTCGCGGGTAAGGGGACACACTTGTGGCGGCAGCAAATAAAAATCAGTTTGGAAAGACTTCACAAGGGGGAGTTGTTACATGAATTGCTGCGCACCCAGCAGCCGTTTCACTATAGTGTCGAAGCCGGTCAGGCTGACGTGGGCGCATTGCAAGCCATGGCTGCCAAAGGCGATATTTTTATTGCGCCCTTGCAGTTGAATAAACGCTTGATGGCAATTGCCTATGCGGATAATGAAAGTGGAAAGTTGTCGGCGCGTCAGTTTGAAGAGTTTCAGTTAATTGCCAACCAACTAAATTTGATGATGCGTCTTAGTGCCGCACATTAGTAGCGTGCAGAATATTTAAATCTATACGATTAAATGAGGCGCAAAAAAATACCGGGCAAAGAACCCGGGATTTTTTTGCCTGGCGGAGACTATTTAAGCTCAACAGTTTTAAGTTGGCGACGCATCAACGTCAAACTGATCAAGCCCAATAACAGCAACAGCGCTGCGCTAGGTTCAGTGACTGCGACCAGTTTTCTAAAGGCGTGGTTATCGCTCTCAAACGCAAACCCGTGGCTGGTTAATCGCACGCGATCAAAACTCTCGCTAACGAAATCAAAATTGATATAGCGGTTAGAGCTGTAACTCAATTGATTACCATCAGCAAATTGACCCACGATCGCACTACCGGAAAAACTGGCAACCAAGGTGTTGTTCAGGTAAAAGCTGACGAAGTTATAGCTGTCAATTGATCCCCAAAAAAGCCCAAAATAGTTGGCGACTGTGCCCAGAGTAAAGTCGGCGCTCAGGGTGCTGGCAGATGGATGGGGTACGCTCAGGTATTGAGTGTTGGTGCCAAAGGGTTGGGCATAGAGGCCGCTTTGGCTGCCAGTCGCCAGGATAAAATCGCCACTGCAAGCGACGTAGCCGCAACCGCTGTTGAAGTCGATAGTTGTGGTATCGGCAACGGAGGTGGTTGTTTGACCGGCTGCAGACAAAGATACAATAGGTACCGCCGAGGCGCTGCCAGCTATGAATAGCAACGGTAAAAGCAGCGACCGCATCAGGTTTTTCATTAAAAACTCCAGAGGCAAACAGTTGATAAGGTAACCAGTAGGATATCTATTCCTGTGGCGTTGACCCGTTACCGCTGGGATGGCGCCTGAACTGGCATCATGGCCGTCGCAAATTGCAGGCCAAGTTGCTTAAAAGTGCGAATCAAATCTTATTATGATTGTGATTTGAGTCACATTTTTATTGTAGGTGACATTTTGCTATTTTCAACGCCAGATTGGTGCTTGATTGATTAGTTTTTTCCCGCTTTGATTCTGTAACGGATGAGATATGCCTGAATTACCTGAAGTTGAAACTACCCTGCGTGGCATTAGCCCCCATATTCTCGGTCACAAAGTGACGGAGATTGTCATCCGCCAGCCGCGTCTGCGCTGGCCGATTCCAACCGAGCTTGCTGCCTTATTGCCGGGTAAAAAGCTACTGGGTGTGCGGCGGCGTGGAAAATATCTGTTGCTCGATTTTGGGTTGGGGCACGCACTAATTCACTTGGGGATGTCAGGTAGCTTGCGTATCGTCAACGTGGATGAACCTCCATCGTTTCACGACCATTTTGATCTAGTGTTTGGCAAGCAGGCGCTGCGTTATTGCGACCCGCGCCGTTTTGGCTGTTTGTTATGGATTGAAGGTGAGCCTGAAAAGCATAAGTTATTAGCCGATTTGGGGCCGGAACCCCTGGCTGATAATTTCACTGCGGATTATCTGTTTGAGCGGACGCGCAAACGCAGCCAGGCGATCAAACAATTCATTATGGACAGTAAGATCGTTGTGGGTGTGGGGAACATCTACGCTAATGAGTCGCTGTTTATGTCGGCAATCAAGCCGATTCGCAAGGCGGGCTCACTGACACGGAAAAACTGTGAAGACCTGGTGCGCGATATCCAATTTGTCTTGCGGCGTTCGATTGATCAGGGCGGAACAACCCTGCGCGACTTTGTGGGTGGAGATGGCAAACCAGGCTATTTCAAACAGCAGTTACTGGTTTATGGTCGCGGCGGCGAGCCCTGTACGCGGTGCAAAAAGCTGCTTAAAGAGGTGCGCATGAATGATCGCACCACAGTTTACTGTGTGGATTGCCAGAAATAAGATGCACCATTTAAGGAGCTATTTGCCAAATTTACGCTGCAGTGCTGCTTCGACCGGACCCGCAACGAATTTGTTGACATCGCCGCCCAAAAACGCAATTTCGCGCACAATCGACGAAGAAATGTAGGAAAGGTGCTCCGCCGGAGTCAGGAAGATACTTTCCATATTGGGGGCCAGAGCCCGGTTCATATTCGCCAATTGGAATTCATACTCAAAGTCTGAAACGGCGCGCAGGCCGCGCAGTACGGCCTGCGCGTTCTGCTGACGTACAAACTCCACCAGTAAAATATCAAAGCCGCATACGGTCACATTAGGCAGGTGTGCCAGTGTTTCCTCCGCCAGTGCCACGCGCTCTTCCAAGGTAAACAGTGGATTTTTGCGGTTGCTGGCCGCAACTGCCACTATCACCTTGTCGAACAGCCGACAGGCGCGCTCTACCAAATCTATATGGCCATTGGTAATCGGGTCAAAAGTGCCTGGGTAGACCACTGTACGCATGGTTGTTCTCCGTTATTGAGTCCCGGTCGGTGGGTCGCGCATGGTACAAAATTCGTAATGAGCTGACCAGCAAACTCTAAAGCACAATTTGGTCTATTACTGGATCACAAACTTGGAAACCCCTGAACTAGACTCAATTGAGGCGTCATTTTCATTTTCATTTTCGCTTGAGTATGGTTCAGGGTCGGTAATTGTATTTTGGAGGTAGCAGATGGCCACGAATATCAAGGCAACGCGTTTAGGGGACATTCTGGTCGAAAAAGGCTTGATCAGTACTAGTCAATTGAAAGTTGCGATTGCCGAACAAAAACGTTTGCGGGCAGATATAGACCAGAATGACAAGGCCGCCATGGAAGTCACTTCCATTGGCGAGATTTTAATCAGGTTAGGTTACATCAATCATCAACAATTGAAACGCGGCCTTGGGTGGCAAATGTCTTTGCGCCGCATGACATTTGCGATGGCTTTGTTTGCGCCGCTGATGAGTTTGGGAACCGGGGCCGCAGCTCAGGTGACAAGTTCGTCCAGCAGCAGTAAAAGCAGTACAACTACCAGTCTACCGCTTACTATCCAGGCTGAAAGTTACACCAGTATGTTTGGCGTGCAAACTGAAGCAACCAAGGATGTTGGCGGAGGTTTGAACGTTGGGTATTTCCATGAAGGCGATTGGATGTCCTATTCGGATACTCAATTTGTCGCGCCGTTAACGGGGAATTATAAAGTCACTTATCGTGTTGCCAGTAACGGTGGCGGTGGTAGTTTTGCGCTTCATGAAGCTGATAAAAGTGCCCAGTACGATGTCGTAAACGTCCCCAACACAGGTGGTACCCAAAAATGGATTGATGTTGAGCGGACTGTTAGCTTGAAAGCGGGCGTGCATAGTTTGGGGATTACCACGTTAACTCGTGGTTCGGGTTACAATATCAACTGGTTTAAAGTGGAACTGCGTGGCTTGCCTTTGCCAGCCACTATCCAGGCTGAAGACTATACAGAGATGAGTGGAATACAAACCCAGCCTACAACGGATATAGGGGGCGGGTTGAATGTGGGTTATTTCCATGAAAATGATTGGCTATCCTACAGCGACAAAGTCATAGATATTCCCACTACAGGAACCTACAAAGTTACCTACCGGGTTGCCAGTTTGGCAGGGGGGGGTAGTTTTGCGTTTCATGAGGCGGATGGTAGTGCGCAATATGCAACTGTGTCTGTACCTAAAACCGGAGACTCCCAAAAGTGGGTAGATGTGGAGAAAACCGTGACCTTAACTGCTGGCTCACACAGGTTTGGAATTACCGCTTTGGCGCGTGGCAGTTACGGCTTTAATATCAACTGGTTTAAAATCGAATCAACGACCGCAACCTCCTCGTCTGCACAATCAAGCTCAGCCGGGGCGGTGACCAGCTCAACCAGTTCTGCACCCAGTGTAGTAACAACCAGTTCCAGTTCTTCTAGTTCTTCTGCAGCTGCTGTGAGTTCTTCCAGTGCAGCTTCCACCTCTACAACCACGACCAGTGATGTTACGACAGGAGAGGCATATTTCAAATGGACGCCACCTACCGCTCGGGCCAATGGTGAAGTATTGAATGCGGAAGATTTGGGCGGGTATGAGATTCGCTATAAACTCGCAGGCGACACCAAATACACCTATGTTTCAACTGGCATTGGCCCTTGGGACAACAGCTTTACGTTGAACGGCTTGGCAAATGGAAGTTACGTGTTTGAAATAGCTGCGTTTGATAAAAACGGGTTTTACAGCAAGTTTGTAAATATTCAGGCGTTGTAATTCTTAGCTTATTCACGATAAAACAAGCAGTAACGCAAGGTGCTGGTTGTTTTATCGCGATGCAGGGTCCAACTTTCCGGGGGGCAGTAGGAGTCCGTTAGCCCGGATTCTACATAGATCGCACATCCCCCCGCCAGCCAATTACCTTGTTCCAGTAGGTCGATGCTTTTTTGCCAAAGCTTTAACTGAAACGGCGGATCAATAAATACAACATCGAAGGCTTTCGGGTTGTCGGTGTTTGCTAAATAGGTGACCGCATCAGTATTAACTACCTTGGCGCCGGTTGCATTCAACAATGTCAGGTTTTTTACCAGCGCCTGCGCTGCCGCGGGGTGTTTCTCGATGAGCACGCTTTCACCTGCCCCGCGCGACAAAGCTTCCAACCCCAATGCGCCAGAACCGGCAAATAGATCCAGACAGTGCGCACCCTGAATATCCGGTGCCAGCCAGTTAAACAGGGTTTCGCGGATACGATCGCCGGTGGGGCGCAAGCCATCCACATCAGGAAAACTTAATTTTCGCCCGCGCCAGCTGCCGCCAATAATGCGCAACTGATTGTTGCCTCTGGTGGAGTTTGCGGTGGAGTTTGCAGCTTTGTTGCCGGGTCTGGACAAGGTCTTCTCTCGCACAAGTAAACATAAGTGGTAGGATAGCGCCTTTACTGCCCTGGCTGGAATGATTCGGCCAACCGGATTTCTCCCTCGACACTCCCCAGATCACGATTATGTTTTTCAATCTGTTTAAAAAATCTGATAAGTCAGAAGCCGATAAGGTTAACGAAGCCAGCCCTGAAACAGCGGTTGAAGTCCAGCCGGATGTTTCTGAAATCCTCGATGAAACTCTTGTCGAAAACAAGAAAGAGCCTTTTGAGGCCAGTGCTGAAGTGGTTGCTGAGGCGCCAGTGCCCGCTGAACCTGCGCCAACTAAACTGGGCTTCTTTGCCCGTATCAAGCAGGGTTTGAGTCGCACTTCCAGTCATTTTGCCGAAGGCTTGGGCAATCTGTTTCTTGGTCGCAAGTCCATTGATGAGGATCTATTCGAAGAACTGGAAACCCAGTTGTTGCTGGCTGACGTGGGTATGGAAGCTACCAGCGAAATTATCGATAACCTCACCGCGCGGGTGGCGCGCAAACAGTTGAATGACGCCGATGCACTCTACAAGGCGTTACGTGACCAACTGGCTGACCTTTTAAAGCCCGTCGAGCAACCACTGGTAGTTGATTCCGCCAAAGCGCCCTTTGTAATTCTGGTGGTGGGTGTCAACGGCGTAGGCAAAACCACCACCATCGGCAAGTTGGCCAAACGTCTGCAAAATGAAGGTAAAAAAGTCATGTTGGCGGCGGGGGATACATTCCGCGCGGCGGCGGTCGAACAACTACAAGTCTGGGGTGAGCGCAACAATGTACCGGTAATCGCCCAGCACACCGGCGCCGATTCCGCCTCGGTAATTTATGACGCGCTTAATGCAGCCAAGGCGCGCGGTATTGATGTGGTGATTGCCGATACAGCTGGTCGTCTGCACAACAAGAACCACTTGATGGAGGAGTTGGCCAAGGTTAAGCGAGTGATGGCCAAATTGGACGCGTCTGCTCCACACGAAGTACTGTTGGTACTGGATGCGGGCACCGGTCAAAACGCGGTTAATCAGGCTGAACAATTCCGCGACGCGGCAGGCGTCACCGGTTTGGTGCTGACCAAACTGGATGGGACCGCCAAAGGCGGCGTGATTTTCGCGCTGAGCAAAAAATTTAGCCTGCCAGTGCGCTTTATCGGGGTAGGCGAGTCTATCGAAGACCTGCAACCCTTTGCCGCTGAGCCCTTTATCAAAGCCCTGTTTAATCAGGCCGACGCAAATTAATACACAGGATTGGTTGTGATTCGATTCGAAACGGTAAGCAAGCGCTACGATACTGGGTACGAAGCCTTGGCGCGCGTGGATTTTGAGGTTGAGGCCGGCGAAATGCTGTTCCTGACCGGCCACTCGGGCGCAGGTAAGAGCACTCTGATGAAGATGATCCTGCTAATGGAGCAGCCCTCCCATGGCAATGTATTTGTCGATGGTCATCACTTGGCGCGCATGTCCAAAAGCCAACTACCTTATTTTCGCCGCAATATCGGGGTAGTTTTCCAGAATCATCAACTGCTGTTTGATCGTACGGTTTACGATAACGTTGCCTTGCCCCTGCAAGTGGCTGGCTATCCGCATCAGGAAATTGGCAAACGTGTGCGCGCGGCCCTGGACAAGGTAGATCTGCTCGATAAAGAGCGCAGCAACCCGATTATGTTGTCCGGTGGCGAGCAGCAGCGTGTAGGCATAGCACGGGCGGTCGTAAATAAGCCGACGTTATTATTGGCGGATGAGCCGACCGGTAATCTGGATCCGGAGTTATCCAACGAAATCATGACCTTATTTCGCCAGTTTAACGAAGTGGGTACCACAGTAATGATCGCTACCCACGACGTTGAGCTGCTTAAGCGAATGAATAAACGCGTACTTGGGCTGGTGCAAGGCAAGCTGGTACATGACGGGGTGCTCTGGTGAAACCGCAAAGACCTAAACCCGAGCGTCGCCCGAATCGCATGGGCGCCACTGCAAATCGCAGCGAGCGCACTGTGCGTGAACCGGTGCGCGCAGAACCGCGCGCGGCCGCGCGCTCGCAAGGCGCTGTACAAAGTAAAACTTCCTGGCGCGACAAGCTGGATGCCTGGAGTGCCCATCACAGTAATTCCGCCATTGAAAGTTTGCTGCGCCTGCTCGAAACGCCGCTGCAAAGCCTGATGACCTGGCTGGTGATAGCTATCGCTGTTGCCTTGCCGGCAGCGCTGTTTGTGGTTTTTAGCAATGTGCAGCAAATCGGTCAGACCTGGCAGGATTCCAGCCAGATTTCCGTGTTCCTCAAAAAAGACACTAACTCCAATCAAGCTCAGGATTTGCGCGGTCGGTGGGCGCAGCGGCCGGATGTTGCCCTAGCCACATATGTTTCGCCAGAGCAGGCATTGGATGAGTTTAAGCGTGGTTCGGGGTTAGGTGAGTTAGCGAATCATTTGGATGAGAACCCTTTGCCGGCGGTTATCCTGATCAAACCCAGAATTGGTGGCAATGCGCCCGATGTGCTCAACTCGCTACAACAGGCACTAATTGCCGACCCCTTGGTGGCTGACGTGCGTTTGGATATGCTCTGGGTCAAACGCTTGCATCAGTTCATCACCATTGCCGAGCGCCTTGTGGTCGCACTGGCAGGCCTGCTAGCCTTGGGGGTATTGTTAGTCATTGGCAATACCATCCGTATGGCAATTGAAAACCGTCGCGACGAAATCCTGGTGGTCAAACTGGTAGGTGCAACAGATGCGTATGTCCGCCGCCCCTTCCTCTATACCGGTTTATGGTATGGCGTCGGAGGAGGAATTCTGGCGGTAATACTGCTGGCGATAGGTTTTTGGTGGTTATCGGTGCCGGTCACACAACTGGCTGATTTGTATCAAAGCAGTTTTCGTTTGCAGGGTTTAAATTTCATTGAGAGCCTCCAGCTAGTCCTGATCGCCGGCCTAACCGGGCTATTGGGGGCGTGGATAGCGGTGGCACGGCATCTCTACTTGATCCAGCCCCGATAAAAAGGAAATCTTCGGCTCAGGGTGTGAATAGGTGCAAAATCCGTGTTAAGTGAACTTTTTCGGTGCTAGCGGAACCAATAAGCAGCTGTTACACTCGGGCCATATTGTTACTGGAGGTAATCATGAGCACAAGCACAAGTCTGCAACCTATTGGCACCCTTGCCCCCGGTGCAAACCTGAATGCCTATGTGCAAGCGGTTAGTAGTTTCTCAATTCTCTCGGTTGATGAGGAGCAGGAACTGGCGCGCGATCTGCACCACAATGGCAACCTTGATGCCGCACGTAAACTCGTGATGGCACACCTGCGTTTTGTGGTCCACATTGCCCGCTCCTACAACGGTTACGGTTTGCCACTCGGCGATCTGGTCCAAGAAGGCAATGTCGGTCTGATGAAAGCGGTAAAACGCTTTGATCCGGACAAAGGCGTGCGTTTGGTATCCTTCGCAGTACACTGGATAAAAGCTGAAATTCACGAATTTATCTTGAAAAACTGGCGCATTGTTAAAATCGCCACCACCAAGGCCCAGCGCAAATTGTTCTTCAATCTGCGTAGCGCCAAGAAGCGCTTGGCTTGGTTGAGCAATGATGAAGCTCACGCGGTAGCGCAAGATCTGGGTGTTGATGTTAAGCAAGTGCGTGAAATGGAAGGTCGTTTGGCATCTTATGATGCTGGTTTTGATGCCGGTGACGATGACGAAGATGACAGCTATGTCGCACCTGCCCATTACCTGGAAGACAACCGTTACGATCCGGCAGCGCGCTTGGAAGAGTCTAATTGGGAAGAGTCAAACGTTAATGGTTTAGAAAAAGCCTTGGAAAAACTCGATGATCGCAGCCGTGTTATCCTGCAGCGTCGCTGGTTAAACGATGACAAAGCGACTTTGCATGATCTGGCAGCTGAATATGGTGTTTCTGCAGAGCGTATTCGCCAGTTGGAAAAAAATGCCATGAACAAAGTAAAAACCATGATGCTGGAAGCTTGATTAGTTTCTAGCGTTGAAAAAAAAGCCGCGCTAAGCGCGGCTTTTTTATTGGCCGGGCGTTTTCTAATTACCAAAATGAGGAGGAATTTGTGGCGCGCACTTTTATTTTGATCGCCGCTGTTAGCGGATTTTTGTCCGTAGTTGTTGGCGCTTTCGCCGCTCACGGCCTGAAAAAAGTGCTGACACCGGAGATGATCGAGGTAGTAAAAACGGGGGTGCAGTACCAGATGTACCATGCATTGGCGTTGTTAATGGTTGCCCTGCTACTTATCCATAAACCTTCAACCCCGGGGTTAAAAGCTGGTGGCTGGGCCTTTATACTGGGTAGCCTGATGTTTAGTGGCAGTCTTTATGCTTTGGCGCTGGGTGCTCCGCATTGGTTGGGGCCAATTACACCGCTAGGCGGGCTGTGTTTTCTTATGGGTTGGGTTTTACTGGCCGTGGCAGCTTGGCGTTTGAAATCTAAATCCTGATATTTTCTTCCTAAATTATTTGAATGTCTTTATGTCTGAGTTTCCCGAGTTAACTCCTGATCTTGAAGGTGGAGAGGAAGGCTTTTTGATCAAGCCTGAATTTAAACCCAAATCCATTCGCAGCTTCGTGATTCGCGCTGGACGAATTACTGCTGGGCAAAAAAGTGCCTTTGATAAATACTGGCCGTCCATGGGTGTAAGCCTGTTTGCCGGTGCTATTAATCCTTTTGCAGTGTTTGGCCGCGAGGCTCCCTTGGTGCTGGAAATCGGCTTTGGTATGGGCGACTCATTGCTGCAAATGGCAGCGAATGAGCCGGAAAAGAACTTTATTGGTATCGAAGTGCATCCACCTGGTGTTGGTCGTTTAATTAGTACCGCCAGTCAGCAAGGGTTAAGCAACTTGCGGGTATATATGGCGGATGCAATGGATGTTCTGGAAGATTGTATACCCGATGGCAGTATTGATCGGCTGCAATTGTACTTCCCGGATCCATGGCATAAGAAAAAGCACCACAAGCGCCGGATTGTTCAGCCTGCTTTTATCCAGAAGCTGCGCCCAAAACTAAAAACGGGTGGCGTTCTGCATATGGCAACTGACTGGCAACCCTATGCTGAACATATGCTGGAAGTAATGAATAGCGCGACAGGTTTTGCGACAGAATTCACGGAAACCGGATTCGCTCCTAGGCCAGATTATCGTCCGATCACTAAGTTTGAAAAACGCGGTGAACGCCTCGGTCATGGGGTTTGGGATTTGTTGTTCAAAAAAACGGCGTAAATTGGCATATAGCGCTTTAATTTGCTAAGGTAAGCATCTGAAAATAATCATGAAATGGAATTCAGCAGGTGTAAGTTTAGAGACCGGCAACGGTTATATTTTTTTCGCAATCTCGGGTTCTTGATTAGCAAAGATAACCAGATTGTCTTTTTTGGAACCTCGCTATTTTCAACGGAGAACGAAATGGCCATGAAAAACACACACATTTTAGCTTTGTCCGCCGCTATTGCTGCTATTTCTGCTGGTGCGAGCGCCGATAACCATAAATTCGAAGTTCGTGCCGATGTTGGCCGTACCTTCTTTGAAGATCCGCTGGAAGATGCCAACACTTTTGGTTTGGGTTTTGGGTATGTGTTGGATGAAAACTGGACTTTGGAAGCGGTTGCCAGCCAATACAGCACAGAAACCCAGGATGACAATGTTGATGTAGACGGCACCCAATACCGTTTGGATGCTTTGTATAACATCAATACTGAAAGTTTGTGGCGCCCTTATGTAGCGTTTGGTGTGGGCGATCAAAAGCGTGAAGTAGACTCTGAAGATTGGTCGGAGCGCGACACCCTGGTAAACCTGGGTGCTGGCGTTAAGCGCAATCTGGGTGGTAATTGGGAGTTCCGTACCGACGTGCGTGCTTTCAACAGCCTGGATAATGAATACACTGATTTGGCGCTGAATGCAGGTATTAGCTACCTGTTTGGTGGTTCTCCTGCGCCAGTTAAAGTGGCACCAGCTCCAGAGCCTGAGAAAGACTCTGACGGTGACGGTGTATTGGATTCTAAAGACCAATGCCCGGACACCCCGAAAACTCATAAGGTTGATGCTGTCGGCTGCTCATTGAAACTGACGGAAACTGTAGCTATCGAGCTGAATATCACTTTCGATACGGCCAAATCCATCATCAAGCCAGAGTTTGAAGGCGAAGTATCCAAATTGGCGACTTTCATGAACCAATACGCTGACACAGTTGTGAGCGTTGAAGGTCATACTGACAGCCAGGGTTCTGATGCTTACAACCAAAAGCTGTCACAAAGCCGTGCTGATGCAGTTAAAGCGGCGTTGATTACCAAGTACGGTATCGGTGCTGACCGTGTGAAAGCGATTGGTTACGGCGAAGCCAAGCCAGTAGCAGATAACGCAACTGCAGCTGGTCGCGAGCAAAACCGTCGAGTAATGGGTCAGGTATCTACCGCAGTGACCAAGACCGAAACCAAATAATTTTTTGGGTTTCGCCAGTCTGAAAAGCCCGGCCTAGGTGCCGGGTTTTTTATTGGCCGTATATTCGCGAATCATCCCGGCGTAGCCCGCGCGAAAGTCGTTATAACGCAGTTGATAGCCGCTGCCGAGCATTAGCTGGTTACTCAATTGCTTGTTGCCGCGTTCGTTATTGACGTCATCCGAGAGGAATTTTTCGACCCCTAGCTGGGCGGCGATCCAGCTTACAACCTCTATCATGGGAACTGGCGTTGAATCAGTGGCGATATAAACGGGCGCCGGGGGTGTTTGCAGATTGAGCAGCTGAGCGAGGAATCCGGCGCAGTCATCGGCGTGGATTCGATTGGTGTAATGGGGGCTTGCAGAGGCGCGTCCCTGATTGACCTGCTCGATCAGGCGATTGCGGCCGGGGCCATAAATACCGCTGAAGCGGACGATGGTGCTAGTGAAGTTGCTGTTGCGGATAATTTGCTCGGCTTCCAGCAGGCGCTGGCCGGAAAAGCCGGTCGGCTCGGTGGTGGAGCTTTCATCAACCCAGCTGCCATCATCTTGGGCATATACTGCGGTGCTGGAGACGAAAATAAGCAGGCGTGGCTTCAGTTGCAGCTCATTGAGGGCGCTAACCAAATGGTCGCAGGTGCGGACATAGGCTTGCTCATAGCCGGCGTCACTGCGCTCGGCTGGCGTCATGGTGATAACTATGCTGTCGAAATTTTCCGCCAGTACCTGTTTTATTGCCTTGGCATCACCCACATTGCAACTTATATAGCGTAAATAGGGTAGATCTGGTTGGTATTGGCGGCGAATTCCGGTGATTTGGTAGCGTGATTGATCAAGTTGGCTGGCTAGCCTTTGACCTATATCGCCACAACCAATTATGAGTAACTTCTCAGGTGATTGTGATTTTTGTGGAGCAGACAGCTTATTAGTCATTTGATAAAAGTCTTTTATCTGATAGTTTTAGGCTATTCTAAAAGGCCCAGCCGGAAATTAAAAAGATCCAAGTCTACGGGAGCCACACCATGACCCTCACCGAACTCCGCTACATAGTCACCCTTGCCCAGGAACAGCATTTTGGTCGTGCGGCGGACCGCTGCTATGTCAGTCAGCCAACTTTGAGTATTGCCGTTAAAAAGCTGGAAGATGAATTAGGGGTGGCACTGTTTGAGCGTACAAAGTCGCGCGTGCAACCAACGCCCTTGGGTGAGCAGATTGTGGCACAGGCCAATCTGGTGCTGGAGCAAACGGCAGCGATTAAAGATCTCGCCGATGCCGGCAAAGACCAGCTCAGCAGCCCTTTATCTGTGGGGGCGATCTTCACCATTGGCCCTTATTTGCTGCCGAAGTTTATCCCTCATTTGCAGCAAAAAGCGAGCAAAATGCCGCTCTACGTGGAGGAGGGTTATACCCACAATCTGCGCAAAAAACTGCGCAATGGCGAGCTGGATGTGATCATTATTGCCCTGCCGTTTGAAGAGCCGGATGTGGTCACCCAGGTGCTTTATGAAGAACCTTTTGTGGTGCTGATGCCGAAAGATCACCCTTTAGCGACGAACGATGCTGTTAATCCCAATGATCTGAACAGCGAACAATTACTGCTGTTGGGTGAGGGGCATTGCTTCCGCGATCAGGTATTAACAACTTGCCCGAACCTGCAGCATCACGGTGAGCAATCCGCCAACAATGTGCGTACTGCGGCGGAGGGCAGCTCGCTGGAGACCTTGCGCCATATGGTGGCTTCCGGTCTGGGGTTGACCATTCTGCCGGTATCAGCGGCAGATAGCTCACTTTACAGTGCAGATGTGTTGGTAACCCGCCCGTTTACCGAACCATCACCCAGTCGCACTGTTGCCTTGGCTTGGCGCGCGAGCTTCCCGCGTCACAAAGCGATAGATGCCTTGCGTGAAGCGATTAAATCCACTCGACACTAACTCTTGTAACCAGCAACGCCATGAATGCAGGTATTGCCAGTCGCAAAACTCTGGAACAAGTTCCCGTTACCGAAATCAAGGGAGTTGGTGCCAGTCTAGCCGCAAAATTGGCGAAGATTGGCCTTTTTAGCCTGCAAGATCTGCTATTACATTTGCCTCTGCGCTATCTGGATCGTACCCGTGTCACACCCATAGGTGCGCTCCAGCCTAATATGAATGCAGTTATCGAAGCGGAAGTGCGCACTTGTGACATCGTATTTGGCAAGCGCCGTAGCCTGGTGTGCAAGGTACAGGATGGCACCGGTACCATCACCCTGCGCTTCTACCACTTCAACAATGCACAAAAGCAACGTTTGATCGGCGGAATTCACCTGCGCATTTTCGGGGAAACCCGACGCGGAGCATCCGGGTTGGAAATGTATCATCCGGAATATGAATATCTGGATGACGCGGCGCCGCTGCCACTGGATCAATCGCTAACGCCGATTTACCCGGCCACCGAAGGCTTAACCCAACCGCGCTTACGCAGGCTGGCGCGCCAAGCGCTGACCTGGCTGGACAAGTATTCGCTTAGTGAGCTACTGCCCGAGCCGGTGCGCCGTCAGCTCAATCAGATCTCGCTGGCCGATGCATTACGCTTTCTCCATCAGCCACCGGCCAATGCCAACGTACAGCTATTGCTGGACGGCGAGCATCCCTACCAACAGCGGCTCGCTTTTGAAGAATTGCTGGCTCATCACTTGAGCCTGCTGCTGTTGCGCCGCGAAACCCAGGCCGATGGCGCAGAGAGTTTACGCATGAGTCCGATGCTGAAAAAGTATTTTCTAGAGCAATTGGGTTTTGGTTTGACCCGCGCCCAGGAGCGGGTAATGGGTGAAATAGTGGCGGATATCGCCAAACCGGTTCCAATGTTGCGGCTCGTTCAGGGCGATGTTGGCTCCGGCAAGACGGTAGTGGCGGCACTGGCTGCACTGGCCGCCGTATCCAGCGGCAAACAGGCGGCGATAATGGCGCCGACCGAAATTCTGGCGGAACAACATCGCGTCAACTTTGGCAGGTGGCTTGAGCCTTTGGGGATCAAATTGGGCTGGCTAACCGGCAAGCTCAAAGTCGCTGAACGGCGCACCCAGATGGCGGCAATTGCCAGCGGCGAAGCGCAAATCGTGGTTGGTACACATGCCCTGTTTCAGGAGGCAGTTGCGTTTGCCGATCTGGGCCTGATTGTGATCGATGAACAGCATAGATTTGGCGTACATCAGCGGCTATCTCTATCCGAAAAGGGGACAGTGGGGCGGGAAAACCAACAATCGGCGTATTTGCGCCCGCATCAATTGATCATGACCGCTACCCCCATCCCCAGAACTTTGGCCATGAGTGCCTATGCCGATTTGGACTGCTCGGTAATCGATGAGCTGCCACCCGGGCGTACGCCGGTCACTACGGTAGTGATTAGTGACCAGCGCCGCGATGAGGTGATTGAGCGGGTGCGATTGGCCTGTGAGCAGGGGCGCCAGGCTTACTGGGTTTGCACCCTGATCGAAGAGTCAGAAGCGCTGGAAGCTCAGGCTGCTGAGGCGACGGCAAGTAACCTGGTAGAATCGCTACCCCATTTGCGGGTAGGTCTAATCCATGGGCGCCTTAAGCCGGCGGAAAAAGAACAGGTAATGGCAGCCTTTAAGGCCAACGAGCTGGACTTGCTAGTGGCGACTACGGTTATTGAAGTGGGCGTGGACGTGCCTAATGCCAGCCTGATGATTATTGAAAACCCCGAGCGCCTTGGCTTGGCGCAGTTACATCAGTTGCGTGGCAGGGTTGGGCGCGGGTCAACGGCCAGCCACTGTGTGCTCTTGTACGGGGCGCCCCTGTCGCAAAACAGTCGCGAGCGCTTGCGAGTCATGCGTGAAAGTAGTGATGGGTTTTATATCGCCGAACAGGATTTGCTGCTGCGTGGGCCCGGCGAAGTGCTAGGCACTCGCCAGACTGGCGAGATGCAATTTCGGATTGCCGACCTCCAGCGCGATAGCCATCTGTTGCCGGAAGTGAAGGAGGCGGCATTGTTATTAATGAGCGAATACCCCGCACTGTGTAGCAAGCTGGTTGCGCGTTGGTTGGGGCAGAATCATCGTTATCTACAGGTTTAATGGCTTCTTAATAACCAACTGGCATCTATTTCATTGACCGTATGAGAACTGATCCATTTTTTGGCATGGATAATTGCTTTGTCGTCGTAAATGGCGAGTGTGCTGGCAAATCTCGACTATGCTTGGAAAGAATGGTTGGTGGATCAAGCGGAACTCGGGTTTTTGTGTTGCACAGCTATATGAGAATTGCTCCTATTGCATTACACTCGCTCGCAACATCTGCTGAATAATCTCCTAACCCTATGAATATTAACCAGTTATATCCAATGAGAGGAGTAGGCTGTGTCAGTTCCTACCAGTGTTCAATCCCTGCTCAACAAGCAAAATGTGCATTATCAGGTGGCTGAAGTGCCTGTATCCGAGCATGAGCGAGCGCTTTGGCATGACCAGCACCTGCGGACCATGAGTGCGGCCAAATCAGTCATATTGCAAGACACTAAAGGTCGTGTGCAGGTGATCTACGCTGCCGACCGATTGTTGGATCTAAAAGCGATTAATCGCCAGTTGGGGCGTGAGTTGCATGCAGCCAGCCCGGCGGATATTCAGAAGTTCTGTAACTCCCACAACCTGCAATCCATTCCGGCACTGCCCAAATTGGCGGGTTTGTTAACCTTGATTGATCGCAGTTTGGTTGAGCGCAATGAGCTGTTGGCGGATTCGGGCGACGAAAAACAATTGTTGAAATTCAGTCGCGATGAATTCAAGCAGATGATGGATGACGCTACTATTTGCGATATTGCGGTACCGCTGGAACCGCTGGAGCTGGAAGATACGAGTGCCAGTGATACCGACCAGATTTTAGGCGCAGTGCGCAACTTTACCCAGCTGCGTGTAAAGCAGCGTTTGGAAGAAACCCTGGAGTTACCGCCGCTGTCCGACACTGCCCAGCGCATCATCAAGCTGCGCGTAAACCCCAACGCGGATATTAGCGACCTTGCGCAAATTGTTGAGACAGACCCAAGTCTTGCTGCTCAAGTGGTCAGCTGGGCTGCCTCGCCTTACTATTCGGCGCCGGGCAAGATCAAATCTATCCATGACGCCATTGTGCGTGTTTTGGGTTTCGATATGGTGCTCAACCTGGCACTGGGTTTGTCGTTGGGCAAAGCAATGACCATCCCTAAAGATGGCCCTCATGGGGCCCAGCCTTACTGGCAACAAGCCGTATATATGGCCGCCACTATCGAAGGCTTGGTTACCGCGATTCCTCGCGATCACCGACCCAGTTTTGGTATGGCCTATCTGTGCGGCCTATTACACAACTTTGGCTACCTGATTTTAGGTGAGGTGTTTCCTCCGTATTTTCAGAATTATTGCGAATTGGCCGATGCTAACCCACACGTGAATCATCAGGCGATTGAAC
Source organism: Cellvibrio sp. KY-GH-1 (assembly GCF_008806975.1). Taxonomy (NCBI): domain Bacteria; kingdom Pseudomonadati; phylum Pseudomonadota; class Gammaproteobacteria; order Cellvibrionales; family Cellvibrionaceae; genus Cellvibrio; species Cellvibrio sp. KY-GH-1. Next base: position 3,772,181 of record NZ_CP031728.1, on the reverse strand, counting down.
GGCACTTATTGGGTGTAACCCGCGAGCAATTGGCGGCGACGCTCATGTCGCTGTGGTCTATGCCGGAGGAAGTGGTGGTCGGGCTGCGCCACCAAAACAACCCCGATTACCAAGGCGAGTTTGCGAGCTACGCCAAGCTGATTTTTGTCGCTCAGCGTTTGTTGCAGCAACACAACATTGGCCGTGGCCCCAAGCTGGCTATTCCCGCCCAAGTGTTTGAAGACCTGCATTTGGATCCGGAAAAAGCCTATACCACGGTGGCGAATATTATAGAGTCGAGCGATGACCTTAAGCACATCGCCCACGAGCTGTCGCCCCATCATTAATCGCAGCTGCGGTCACCAAAACCCCTTTTCCAAGGGGTTTTGTATTTATGGCGCGGCTATTTTCCATACTGATTAGAGTTTGTGAGTGAGTTTGCATATGAGTGAGTTGTTCGATGCCACTGAGGCAGCAGCCATTTTGGTGGCACGTCGGGTTGAAGGAATCCAGGGTGAACGTTTACCTACGTCCTGCCGCCCGAAGGATTTGGAGCAGGCGTTGGCCGTTCAGGCGGCGGTGACTGAATACTGGTGTGAACAAATGGACGACACTATTGGCGGTTGGAAATGCCTGTTACCGCCGGAGGGCAAGCTGGTGGTTGGCCCTATCTACACCCGCACCATAGATTCGGTGCCTCCGGTCAGTCTCTGGCCCAAACCAGGCCAAGCCAATATCGCCCGCATTGAACCGGAACTGGCGTTTTTCTTTGGCAAGGATCTGCCCGCGCGCGCCGAGCCCTATACCCCTGCTGAGGTGGATGCGGCGATTGCTCGCACCCACATGGCGTTGGAGTTGATCAATGGTCGTTACCTAGACCCAACCCAGTGTGAGTTTGCGGAAATGTTGGCCGATGGTCTGGTCAATCAAGGCCTGTTTATTGGCCCGCAAATAGATTCCTCCAGCGCGGCGGCCGCGAGTAGTTTTACCATCACATTCAAATGCGCTAATGGCGAGTTGATTGAGCGCCAGGGTCAACACCCGAATACCCACCCGCGCGCACCGCTTTACTGGTTGGCGGAGTTTCTGCGCAGTCGTGGTCAAGGCATAGTGGCTGGGCAGGCGGTGATTACCGGATCCTACGCGGGGGTTATTGAGGTCCCCATGAATACTGATATCCAGATTGATTACGCTGGATTGGGTAGCATGCAAGTGAGTTTTAGTGCGCGAACTGAGGTTGTGTGAGGAGTTTTTATGAGCGAGGAAACCCCGTTTTATTCCTGTGAGATTCCAGTGCGCTGGGGCGATATGGATGCCTACGGCCATGTGAATAACACCCTCTACTTCCGTTATTTTGAAGAGGCCCGGTTCCAGTGGATGTTGGAAAAAGGCCTTCCGCTCAAAAGCGATACTCACCCGGTGGTGGTGACCATTGGCTGTACCTTCATGCGCCCCATATTTCACCCCGAAACCCTGCGCATCGATGTATTTCTGTCTGAACCAGGGCGCTCCAGCTTTATGGTCAAGTACAAGGTGTACACCCTGTCCCAACCCGATACACCCGCCGCGGAAGGTTATTCCAAGGTGGTTTGGGTCAGCTCAGTGGATGGTAAATCTGTACCTCTTCCAGACGTGGTGCGCGCTTGGTTTCCGGCGGAGTAATGCCCGACTGGTTAGTTGCCGGAGGTTGGGGATTTACTGCCGCGAGTGCCTTATTGATCGGCTCACTGCTTGGCTGGTTTATCCGCTTCTCCGCCAAAGTCATCGCACATGTGATGGCCTTTGGTAGCGGCATTTTGGTTGCGGCCCTGAGTTTTGAGCTGGTCGAGGAAGCCCAATCCGAGGCAAGTATTCTCTGGGTCTCCGGTGGCTTTATGCTGGGTGCGCTGCTGTTCTCTGTGATTAATCATGGGTTGAACAGCTCAGGTGTCAAGCATCGCAAACGCTCCCAGGCTCAAGGACCGGCAGCGCAAAATACCGGTTTAGCGATTGCGGCGGGCACCTTGCTCGATGGTATCCCCGAATCCTTGGCGATAGGCGTGTTGGTGGCTAGTGGTGGCAAGTTGAGCGTCGCCACCGTGGCGGCGATTTTCATCTCCAACATTCCCGAGGCCTTGTCCAGCACTGCCGGTATGCGTGTGGCCGGGCGCAGCGGTTGGTTTATGGTGCGGCTGTGGGGTGGTATGGCGCTTTTATCCGGTGTATTTGCGATTGTGGGAGCGGTATTTTTTGGTAATGCTCCGGCCCCGCTGAAAGCGCTCATTACTTGCATAGCAGCCGGCGGGATTTTCGCTATGGTGGTGGAGACAATGATCCCCGAGGCTTTTGCCGAAACCCACGAACTTTCGGGTCTTATGGCCGCGCTGGGATTTGTTACCGCCCTCGCGCTACAAGCGCTGGAAGCCTAAGGTAGCTGGGATCCAGGAGTCAAAGCAGCTCAGTGCTTGTCCGGCGCTGTCATCAAACGGTAATCTCGCTGGTTGAAAAAGGTGACCGGTAAATTCTCCCTATTCATTTGAATACTGCTGTGCCCACAATCAAGGAAACCCCATGCGTTTAACTCGTCGTCACTTTCTCAAAAATGCTAGCGCCGCCGCCATTGCTTTGGGCGGATTTCGCAGCCTGCAATTACGGGCGCAGGTCTATGCGCAGGATCCACTCTACGGCATCGACAAGGTGGGTCAGTTATTGTTAGATCCAGCGGGAATTCTCAACTTGCCGCGTGACTTTAGCTACAAAGTCATCGCTCGCACTGGCGACTTGATGAGCGATGGATTGCGCATGCCCAGCGCCCCTGACGGCATGGCGGCCTTTCCATTGCCGGGCGATGCCAGTAAATGCATTTTGATTCGCAATCACGAGCTTGCATCGGTGGGTGAGGAAGCCAGCGCTTTTGTCGGCCAGGCGAAACTGGCCAAGCAGACCAAAGGCATCGCCTACGATTTTTACAAAGGGTTGCCGGTGAATGGTGGCACTACCAGCCTTATTTTCAGCCACCGCAGTCAGCAAATAGAGCGCAGTCATCTAAGTCTGGTCGGTACGGCGCGTAATTGCAGTGGCGGTGCAACGCCCTGGGGAAGTTGGCTGACCTGTGAGGAAAGCCTCGTAGGTAAACAGCATGGCTATGGTCGCGAACACGGCTACATATTTGAGGTTCCTTCCAGTGCGAAGGGGTTGATTGGCGCTACCCCACTCAGGGATATGGGCCGTTTTATGCACGAAGCGGCGGCAGTCGATAGCTCTACCGGGATTGTCTATCTCTCGGAAGATGACGCCAAAGGGTTGTTCTACCGCTTTATCCCCAATACCCCCGGCGAACTGTTGGCGGGTGGTCGTTTGCAGGCGCTCGCCATTCGCGGCTGGCCCGGCGCAAATACTCGCAATTGGCCAGAAGATGCCGGTAAACCTGGTGTACAAACAGTGAGCCTGCGCCAGCGCTTTAGCTGTGAGTGGATTGACTTGGAGGAGGTGACGTCGCCGCAAGGGGATTTAAATCTGCGCGGTCACGCGCAAGGGGCGGCGATTTTTGCGCGCGGAGAAGGCTTGGCATTCGCCTTGCGCCCGGATAAAACCCGCGAGATTCTGCTTGCGGCCACCGGTGGCGGCCCGCTGCAGATTGGCCAAGTCTGGCGCTATCAACCTGGCCCTTACGAAGGCACCGCGCGGGAAACCGAGCAGCCTGGAGTTTTGGAATTGCTTTATGAGACCCACAACCGCGCGATTTTGGAATCCTGCGACAACCTTGCCGTTGCACCTTGGGGAGATTTGATTATTTGTGAAGACAGTTATTCGGATTTACCTGATACCGTTAATTATCTGCGCGGCCTGACACCCGATGGCAAAATCTACACCCTGGCGATGAACGCCCATCCTGATAAGGGAGAATTTTGTGGTGCCTGTTTCTCGCCCGATGGCACAACCCTGTTTGTAAATATCCAGCGGCCGGGAATGACACTGGCAATCACTGGCCCTTGGGCTCGCCTGCGCAACCAGGTACAAGGTGTTGCCGTTGTGTAGCGGGTGAGACGGTTGGCGAGCGGTTAAGCGCTCGCTGTCTGCAGCTCTTGCCAGGCGACTTTATCGCTGTGGTGGAGCAGACGCATCACGCCGTGATGATCCTCTACCAGTGCAGTGCAGTTTTCGATCCAGTCGCCACAGTTGGCGTAGCGCAGCTCTCCCTCTTCACGCAGCGCCGGATAGTGGATATGACCGCAGACTACGCCGTCGTAGCCGCGTCGTTTGGCTTCCGCCAGCGCTTCCCGCTCGTAAGTTTCAATGGCGGCCTTGGCGCCCTTGATATTGCTTTTGATCAGACCCGCCAGCGAAAAATAGGGGCGGCCGACCAGTTTACGCAGGCGATCTGACCAGCGATTGATAAACAGCAGCAGTTCGTAACCATGGTCGCCAATGACTCGCGTCAGCCAACTGTGGTTGATATAGACATCCATCGCATCACCGTGCATCACTAACAGGCGTTTACCATCAGCGGTGACATATTCATGTTCGTGAGCAATTTCAATCGGGCCAAATAGCTGTCCGCTAAAGTGCCGAATGGGGTCGTCATGGTTGCCCGGGACGTAGACCACGCGCACTCCCTGCGCTGCCAGTTCATAGAACTTCAGCACCACCTGATAGTGCTTTTTCGGCCAGCAGAAACGGCGTTTGAGCGACCACAAATCGACAATGTCACCGACGAGATAAAGAGTGTTGCAATGGATTTTATTCAGGAAGTCGAGCAGGTAATCCGCTTTGCAATCGCGGAAGCCCAAGTGAATATCGGAGATCCAAACTGTGCGGGCATTAATCAGGTAGCTCGCAGGGCGCGGTTGCGGCTCTAGCGCCTGCGCAGCCTCGAGCAGGGGAGCGGCCAGTGGGTGAACGGAGGAATTCATAGTGCGTTTCCGTGGCTGTTTCATCCAATTTTGGGGTGAAACTGTGACGAAAACGCAACATTTTGATGAATCTTGAATGACAGCCCTAGTGGGTATTGCCGCTCGCTTGATGATTGAGGTGCTGGTCTTTGCTGGAATCCTGGGTCAGCCAATCCAGCACGGCCTGCCGGCTTTCCAGCATTTCCTGATAGGTTTGTAATACCACCGGATTGGGGTTGGGTTGCTGATTGAGTAGTGCAATGCGCGACAGCAGAAAGCTGATGTCTGCTTGAACTTTTTCAGCCACTTCGGTGCTGTTAAACGCCTCGGTACCTATATTAAGTATTGTCATGGGGTGACCTATCCTTGCTGATTTCGCCGCCAATCGGGTTGATGGTGTCAGTGCGGCATGTTGGGCAGTATCACCGAATTCCAAATGTGATAATAGTCGCATTTTGCACTGAATCTTGTGCGCTTTAGCTTACACACTTTTTAGCCTGGCTGTTTTTTGAACAATGTCAGGCAAAACATACCAGTTGCTGACAGGACTATGGCCGGCCCGGCTGGGCTGTCCCACCAGTAAGAAGCGCTAAGCCCGGCGATCACCGCCAGGGCACCTAAAAGGCTGGCAATGATCGCCATCTGCTCGGGCGTGCGCGTGAGCCGGCGGCTGGCGGCAGCGGGGATAATCAAGAGCGCGGTGATCAACAGCACACCGACGACTTTCATGGCAATGGCAATCACGAGTGCCATCAGCAACATCAGCGCAGTGCGTACGCGCACCACCGGTACACCTTCAACCTGTGCCAGCTCTTCATGGACGGTAATCGCGAGCAGCGGTCGCCAGAGCCAGATGAGTGCGCCCAGCACACCGAGGCTGATTGCCCAAATGCCAATCACATCGCTGCTGCTGACAGCCAAAATATCGCCAAACAAATAGGCCAGTAGATCGATGCGGTTCTCGCTAAATACGCTCACACACACCAACCCCAGGGCGAGCGTGGAGTGGGACAAAATACCCAGCAGGGTATCGGTGGCGAGGAAGCGGTTGTGTTGCAGTCCCACCAAAATGAGCGCCAACAGCAGGCACCCCAACGCAATTGCCAAATTGAGGTTGATATCCAGTAGCAAGCCAAAGGTTACTCCTAAGAGCGCAGAATGGGCCAGGGTATCGCCAAAGTAGGCCATGCGACGCCAGACGGCGAAGGCACCTAGCGGGCCGGCGACCAGCGCAACCGCGATGCCAGCAAGCAGAGCAAGAAGCAGGAAATCAATCATGGTGATGATGCTCGCAACTGGCGCCCTGGCTGTGATCTGCATTGCACCCGGGGCCATGGCGATGGAGTTTGCTCTTGCCGCTGTGGATCACATTGCCGTGGGCGTCGTGTTGGTGATCGTGATGGTGAGTGTAAATTGCCACTTGCGGGGCGTTGGTGTTGCCGGTGATCTCGCCAAACAGGGCGAGGTAGGCGGGGTCGTTGGTGACCTGTTCCGGATGGCCATGACAGCAGACGTGTTGGTTGAGGCAGATCACGGTATCGGTAGTCGCCATCACCAGATGCAGGTCGTGGGACACGAGTAATACCCCGCACTGGCGGCGGTTGCGAATTTCATTGATTAACGCATAGAGCGCCGACTGGCCGGTCACATCCACACCCTGTACCGGTTCGTCCAGAACCAGTAATTGGGGGTCGCGCAGCAATGCGCGAGCGAGCAGGACGCGCTGGGTTTCACCGCCAGACAGGGATTGCATGGGCTGGTTAATCTGCCCAGTTATGCCGGTGAGTTGCAGTATTTCATCCAGTGCTGCACGCGGTTTGCCGCCCAAGGCCAGAAATCGGGCTACGGTGAGTGGCAAGCTGGCATCGATGTGAAGTTTTTGCGGCATATAACCGATGCGCAAGCCCGGCGCTTTCTCAATACTGCCCTCGTCTATTTTGATCAGCCCCAGAACTGCGCGCACCAGGGTTGTTTTACCGGCGCCGTTGGGGCCAATCAGGGTCACAATTTTTCCCGCGTCCAGGGTCAGGTCTGCCTTTTGCAATATCTCGCGTCCGTTGCGTGTAACGCCCAACCCACGGGCGCGTATCAGCGCCTCGCTCATACATTGGCTCCCGCGCAATTGGCGCACAGGCCAGAGACCTCAAGCGCTTGGGTTTCCACGCGAAAGCCTGCTTCGCCCGCAACGGCGAGTATCTGCTGGCCTAGGGTTGGCTCATCCAGTTCAATCGCGATGTTGCAGGCACGACAAATCAGGAAATAGCTTTGATGCCGGGTACCGGGCGACGGGCAGCCAATAAAGGCGTTAAGCACATTGATGCGATGGATCAGCCCCTGTTCCAGCAAAAAGTCCAGCGCGCGATACACGGTGGGCGGGGCCACCCGGCGGGTGCTGGCCTTTGCAAGCATTTCCATTAACGTATAGGCACCCAGCGGTTTGTGGTTTTGCCAGATCAACTCCAAAACCTGCAAGCGCAAATCAGTCAAGCGTACACCACGGCTGAGGCATAAATCGCGTGCGGCTTCCAGCGCATCCTGAATGCAATGGTTGTGATCGTGATGGCTACACGCGATGGGGGTGTGTTCCATAAGGCATCCGGTCAATCGCAAAGGTTAGTAAACAGCAGATATGTTACGCTATAACCTATTTCCAGGCATGCTTTTCCGCGCTGCCGTTATTGTTGTCAGTGGACATAATTATGATTCGTGCAGGTGTTATTGGTTTGATCATTGTGCTCGGGCAGGTTCTGGCGCCTATGGTGCATGCAAAGCCGCAGCTGCTGGCCAGCATCAAACCTCTGGCGTTGATTGCGCAAGAGGTGGCAGGTGATCGGGCGGTCGTGGATACCTTGCTGCCTATTGCCGCATCACCTCACGATTATCCCTTAAAAATGTCCGATCATCGCCGCTTGCGCGACGCGGATTTGATTATCTGGGTTGGCCCGGAGCTGGAAAGTTTTCTAGCGCGCGCGCTGGCGAATATTCCAGCGGACAAACAGCTGCCCAGCTATACCCTGCCCAACCTTCACTGGCCTGAAAGTCCAGTCAGTGATGGCCATAACCACGCGCACCATCAACATGTTGGCGGCGATCCCCATCTCTGGTTGGATCCGCGTAATGCCGGTGTCATTGCGCAGGTGTTAGTGCAAAAGCTAACGCAGCTTGATCCTTCGTCGGCACAGAGTTATCAGGCCAATGCCGCGCGTTTTATCGCATCTATCGAGCAGTTAGACCAGCAACTCAGTCTTCAGTTGGCGCCGGTCAAAACACGTGGTTTCGCGGTTTATCATGAAGGTTACAGTCATTTTGTAGGCCGTTATGAGTTGCATCAGGTGGGTTATGTCACCTACACGCCTGAGCGCCGTCCGGGCGCAAAACACTTGAAAGAGCTGCAGGATGTACTGAAAAAGGAAGGGAAATGCCTGTTTGTGGAACCCTATTATCAAACGGATTCCATGAAAGCTATAGTGCAGTCGCTGGGATTAAGGCTGGGAATGCTGGATCCTATTGGCGGGCAACAGGTATCCAGCTACAAAGAACTACTCGAAAATCTGGGCAACAGTTTTTTAACCTGCCTTACGGATGTTGCCCATTAAGCTGGTAAACGGCTGGCGCATCTTCACATTGCGCGCCTCCAACATATCCAGTTGCCGTTTATTCAGCTCTATCACAAAGGCATCGTAATACTGACGTATGTCCCTATCACTCGATGCTCCCGATTCTTTTAAAAGCGACAACATGCCTTCTTGGGTGGCCATGCGATGGCGAACCCCGGTTTTGTGATAGACACAGCTCGCCAGTTGTTGCATACGGAAAATCGCCGTTTGGGAAAAGATCAAGGTGTCCATGACAGCCTCCAGTTTGTGAAAAACAGGGTCAACACCAACAACCCAGGATTAAAGCAACAAGGCGCTCACTCTCCAGGTCAGGAGTTGCATCACTAAAAACTGTGAGAAATCCTGCCTTCAAATCGAGTCTAGGTTAGAAAATAATCAGTGCGAGGGACTTCCGCGCCACCTGAACAGCAAATTACAAATTTGTGAAACGCACAAAAAAAGAGCCCCGCCGCGATATAACAGAATGCTATATGGTCGTCAGCAGGGCTAATACACGAGGAGAAAATAAGGGAGATAGTCCAATCAAAACAGCAGCTTAAAGAAGCTCACCGCGCCAGAGACTAACTGGCGCAGCTATCACTTAACGCTCAAAAGTTTGGGCCAGTTTGGCTTCCAGTTGTTCGTCGAGCTTGGCGCTGGCCTTCTCGGTCAGAACATCAGTCTTTTGATCCAGTTCTTCAGCAATACGCGCTTCCGCGTCTTCCTGAGTTTCTACCCAAGCAGTCTTAACACCGAGATCGGCAGCAGCCAGGGCCAGAGCGTGATCGTTAGCTTCATCGGCATATACGCCAGTTGCAGCCAGTAAAGTAACTAGTAAGAGTGCAGTCTTTTTCATCGTGGGGTTCCTCCATTCGATGGTTTACAAATCCAGTTGCCTTGTGAGCAACCTTTCTGTTTGTTGCTAAAGGGTTTAGGTTCACCAGTAACTTCACATTGAGTTTGTTTTGTTACTGTATGTTACTCATGGTAACACATATTTTTATTCTGCCTAGCACTTGGTTAAACTTTTTAGTTATACAAAGCAAATTTTTGTGAATAAATACCGAAACTTAGCGATAAAACCTCAATGCTTCTCAAGGTTTGGCGTGTGGTAACACATTTCTATGTTGGTAACACTTTTTATGCGCCAGCTAGAATGAGTGTTACTTGCAGCGTGACTGGGGGGCGGGGTAAATCTCGGGGCGGGGGCCATTGGTGGTATCCTTTCGTCCATTCAAAATCTTGCAAAGACATCTATTCCTATGACCCAGTCGCATCCTTTGATCCAACAGCAAAATGCAGCACCCTTAGTGCTGGTTGATGGTTCTTCCTATCTGTATCGCGCTTACCATGCTCTGCCGCCGCTAACCAATTCCAAAGGCCAGCCCACGGGGGCGGTCAAAGGGGTGGTGAATATGATGCGTCGCCTGCGCAAGGATTACCCCGCCAGCCAGATAGCCGTAGTCTTTGATGCAAAGGGTAAGACCTTTCGCGATGAAATGTATGCGGAATACAAGGCCAATCGCCCGCCAATGCCGGATGATTTACGTCCGCAGGTACAACCCATCCACGACATAGTACAAGCCATGGGGCTGCCGTTATTTGTGATTGAAGGCGTGGAAGCCGACGATGTGATTGGTACGCTCGCCCGTCAGGCAACCGAGCAGCAAATGCCGGTGATTATTTCCACTGGTGACAAGGATATGGCGCAGCTGGTGAATGAGCATGTGACCTTGGTAAATACGATGACGGACACAGTGCTGGATATTCCTGGTGTAAATGCAAAATACGGGTTTGGCCCGGAATTGATGATTGATTATCTCGCTCTTATGGGTGACAAAGTCGATAACATTCCCGGCGTTCCTGGTGTGGGAGAAAAAACAGCACAAGGATTGATTCAAGGCGCCGGTGGGCTAGACGCAATCTATGCAGATCTGGAAAAAATTCGCACGCTTTCATTTCGCGGCGCGAAAACTATGCCGGAAAAATTAATCGAACATCGCGAAATGGCGTATTTATCATATCGGTTAGCGACCATTAAAACCGATGTGGAATTACCCTTTGGTCCCGCTGAAATTATTTGCCAGCCGGCGGACAATTTACGTTTGCAAGAATTATTTGAAGATCTTGAATTTAAAAGCTGGGTCACTGAGTTAAGTAAAACAGCAGGTAATGTTTCGAGTGTTGCTGCTGAGGGAGTAACTACATCAACCGAGTCAATAGCAGTTGAAGAAAATATAGCACCGCCAGTTATCGCCGTGGAAAAACATTACGACATAATTACTGAAGAAAATATATTTTCCGATTGGTTGGCGCGTTTACAACAAGCCAGCGTGTTCTCGTTCGATACGGAAACCACGGCGTTGGAGATTATGGATGCAAAAATTGTCGGTTTGAGTTTCGCGATTGAAGCGGGTGTTGCTGCTTATATTCCCTGTGGGCACGACTACATGGGGGCACCGGATCAGTTGCCGCTGGAGTGGGTGCTTGAACAATTAAAACCGATTTTGGAAGATGATAAAAAAATAAAAATTGGTCAAAACTTAAAATATGATCGCAGCGTTTTGTTGAATTGCGGCATTGAATTGCGCGGCATAGAATTCGATACCATGCTCGAGTCTTATGTGTGGAATTCCATTGGTAGTCGTCACAATATGGATGACCTTGCACAAAATTATCTCGGCTACAAAACCGTTACCTTTGAAGAAATTGCCGGCAAGGGCGTCAAACAGCTCAGTTTTAATCAATTAAAAATAGAGGATGCAGGTCACTATGCAGCTGAAGATGCCGACATCACTTTGCGACTGCACCAATATTTCTGGCCGCAGCTGGAAAAAGTAGCCAGTCTGAAATCAGTATTTCAGACTATTGAAATGCCATTGTTGCCAGTGCTGTCGCACATTGAGCGCAACGGTGCCCTGGTAGATGCAAAATTATTGGGCCAACACAGTGTAGAGCTGGGCGTGCGTTTAACCCAGTTAGAGCGCAAGGCTTATGAGATTGCAGGGCAGGAATTCAATTTGAGTTCGCCCAAACAGTTGGGCGTGATTTTATTTGAGCAACAAAAATTACCCATTATTAAAAAAACGCCGACTGGCACTCCATCGACTGCGGAAGAGGTTTTGCAAGAGCTGGCTTTGGATTATCCGTTGCCTAAAGTACTGATGGAATATCGCGGTCTGGCGAAATTAAAATCGACTTACACCGATAAATTGCCGCTCGAAATCAACAAGCGTACAGGTCGCATCCATACCAGCTACCATCAGGCGGTAGCGGCGACCGGGCGCTTGTCTTCGCAAGATCCCAACTTGCAAAATATTCCGATTAAAACTGAAGAAGGGCGCCGTATTCGCCAGGCATTTATTGCTCCCGCCGGTTATAAATTGGTTGCTGCTGATTATTCGCAAATCGAGTTACGCATTATGGCGCATTTGTCCGATGACGCGGGTTTGTTAAGTGCATTTGAAAAAGGCCTGGATGTGCACCGTGCAACAGCGGCAGAAGTTTTTGGTGTGGGACTTGACGCTGTGACACATGAAATGCGCCGCAGTGCTAAGGCGATTAACTTCGGATTGATTTACGGCATGTCGGCTTTTGGTCTTGCGAAACAATTGCACGTGGGGCGCAATGAAGCGCAGCAATATATCGATCGTTATTTTGAGCGCTATCCGGGCGTACAGCGTTACATGAATAATATCCGTGCACTTGCCCATGAGCAGGGCTATGTGGAAACTATTTTTGGTCGTCGTTTGTATTTGCCGGATATTAACGCCAAGAATAAAAACCTGCAGATGGCGGCCGAGCGCACGGCCATTAACGCCCCTATGCAAGGTACCGCCGCCGATATTATTAAATCGGCGATGATTAAAGTGCAGGCCTGGTTAGATGAAACCAAACTCGATGCAAAAATTATTATGCAGGTACACGACGAATTAGTCCTCGAGGTCGCTGAGGGACAATTGGATGAGGTGCGCTCCGGGTTAATCGAGCGTATGTCGGCTGCCGCCAATCTCAAGGTTCCGTTATTGGTGGAAGCTGGCGTAGGGAATAATTGGGACCAAGCTCATTAAAACCGTTGCTATGCTTACTAGGATGTAGGGCTCTCACATAGATTACTCAGGAGAGGGAGTTGTTGTTGATGCGAAAAATAATAACCTTGTTGTTAATACCATTATTGTGGTTGGCAGCAACGTCGGCGTGGGCCGAATTTGTTGTCAGTCATCGCTCGCCTTATGCGCCCGGTGATACTCATCACGAATACAGCACGGCGCTCTTGCAGCTCGCATTAGAAAAAACCCGGGCGGATTACGGTGATTATCGACTTAACCCCATACCTCCGCGCAATTACGCCCGCGCACTCAAGGCGCTGGTGGATGACAGCTATCCCAATTTGGTCATTGAAACCAGCTATGAGCAATCGTTAGCGCGTAATGGCAATTTAACGTTTATTAATTTTCCAGTGGATTTGGGCGTGCTTGGTTATCGTGTCTGTTTCATCAATCCCAAGCTCAAGGCCGCCGGCCTTGATGTTAAAACCTTGAAGGATCTATTGCCCTACACTTTTGCGCATGGTGTGGGTTGGGCGGATACCATTATTTTTCGCCATAATGGACTCAAGGTGCGTGAGATTGATAATTACGATGCTGTTTTTTTAATGGTAATTGGTGGGCGCGTCGATTTTTTTTGCCGGGGTGTGAATGAGGTCCTGGGAGAAGCTGAGCAATTCAGTCATTTGGATAATTTAATGCTCGATGATCAATTTATGCTGGTATACCCCTTACCACGATTCTTTTACTTCAATGCCAAAAGCACGCTTGCGCAGGCGCGAATTGAAGCGGGATTGAAGCGCGCCTTTAGTGACGGATCCTTGCAATCCCTGTGGAAGAGCTATTACCAAGCCAGTCTGGATTATGCAAAGTTGAAAGGTCGCAGGATTGTTCACCTGCAAAATCCGCTCGTGCGTGACTTGGAGGTCCCTCCGGCGATGGATTTCATGGAGTTGTTGGACGAAAAGGCGCCCCAGATACAGCCCTCGCCATCATCAAAAGCTAAATAATGCACGAGTCGGTGTGGAGAAACCCAATTAAATCGTTGATTTTTAAGGGAATTAATAATTAACAAAAAATTGTGCAACTTTTTTTGTAAAAAGATTGAACTTAATTGGAAGCGCCCGGGTCCTAGTAATGTGTGTTTTACGATCATGAGCTAACTCCTCCCCTAATGGCGCTTAAGCCAGCTGAGCGAAGTTTTTAAATGCTAAGCAAACCCCGGATTTCCGGGGTTTTTTTTGCCCGGAATTTCTGCTGTCACTCTGAATTGTGCAAAAACTGTTGCAATTACAGAGCTTTACGTTTTTGTCGAAACTTTTCCAAGTGAACCTTGGTCAGAGTTTACAGTTGATTGATGCGGGTGATCGCGCAACGAGTGCGCAGCCCATCAATCCCGCTTGTGTGGTTTGTCTTGTCCTTGGTCGTCTGACCTAAGCCCATCTGGCATCACCCCAAGGGTGCCAGTTTTTTCCGGTGATTTACCCAAATCATCGGATTTTTTTATTGCGCTTCCTGTTCAGGTTCTGGCGAGATTGACTCTGGTGCCAGCCAGGTTTGCAATTTGGCTTTCAGGTCGTCCAGGCCAGCATATTTAAGGGCCGAGAAGCACTGGATGCTGGTAGATTTGTCCAACCCCAGTTGTTTCAATTCCTTTTTTACGGCAAACAAGCTATTCATGGATTGGCTGCGGCTGAGTTTATCGGCCTTGGTTAACAGGATATGCACGGGCATATGACCCCGCTTGGCCCAGTCGAGCATAGTCGTATCAAATTCCTGTAGTGGATGGCGGATATCCATCAATAGCACTAATCCTTTCAAGCATTGGCGCTTTTGCAGGTATTCGGACAGGTCGCGTTGCCATTTCTCTTTTTGTTCGCGCGATACCTTGGCGTAGCCGTAGCCGGGCAAGTCGACCAGTCGCTGGGTATCACTCAAGTTAAAGAAGTTGATCAGTTGGGTGCGCCCCGGGGTTTTACTGGTGCGCGCCAATTTTTGGTTGGTTAAGGCATTGATGGCACTGGATTTACCCGCATTGGAGCGTCCGGCAAAAGCGACTTCATAGCCGACTTCAGGGGGGCACTCGCGGATACTAGGGGCGCTGGTGGAAAAATAAGCCTTGGTAAATACGATCTCGGTCAAGATAATAACCCTTCAAAATAGTGTGTTATTACCGCGTTGGTAATATAATGCCGCCGCTTTTACCGGCTGCGGTGCGCGCCAACTGGCGGAATTACGGCGGAATAGGGGGGAATTGTAGCTTGTCAGCTTCTGATTAAGCGAATTTAAAACCTCATTACCGTGCATAGCTGCTATATAAAGACGCACGCATAACAATCAGATTCATCGATCAAATCGGGTTAGCCAATGAAACATATCGTACGAAATGCACTTTTATCGCTGGGTTTGGTTGCTGTAGCCCAGGGCGCAATGGCTGCTGGAGATGCTGCTGCAGGCGCTACCAAGGCAGCGGTTTGTGGCGCTTGTCACGGCGCTGACGGCAACAGCATGGTTGGAACCTTCCCTAAATTGGCTGGCTTGGGCGAGAGATACCTGTTGAAGCAAATGTCAGATATCCAGGCGTGGGACTTGGAAGCTGACGCGGCCAAGAAAGAAGTGACTGGCCGTAAAGTGGCAGAAATGACCGGCTTGCTCGCCAAAATGACCAAGCAGGATCTGGCAGACTTGGCCGCGCACTTTGCCGCCCAGACTACCCAGTTGTCCGGTTCCAAGAAAATTGAAGTGCAGGTTAACTCAGGTATTAAGGTAGATGGTCTGGAGTTGGGTGAGCGCACCTATCGTGCCGGCAATCCAACGACCGGTGTGCCTGCCTGTACTGGCTGTCACGCACCGGATGGCAAGGGCAATATCCCCGCCGGCTTCCCGCGCCTGAGTGGTCAGCATCCCGAGTACATTGAAAAACAACTGCGCGCGTTCCGCGCTGGCGACCGCAAGAATGACGGCGATCAGTCAATCATGCGCTCCGTTGCGGACAAGATGAGCGATGCTGAAATTATTGCACTGGCTAACTACATTGCTGGTTTGAACTAGGCAATAACTGTGTGCAGGGCGATAAAAAGGGCGACTTCGGTCGCCTTTTTTGTGTCTGCTCTTTACAGATGAGGGCCGGCGCTGGAAAATCCGGGCCAACTGGGGAACTTGCCGGGCACCTGTGTGACTAATCAGGCAGAATTCCCCTGATACTTACACCATTAACATTACACAATAAAAGATTGAGGAGCGTTTATGCGTATTTTGGTTGCCCTGCTGGGCCTGGTTTTTTCCCTGAGCGCCTGCGCCCAGGAAAAGTCGAGCGAATATCTGGAAGGCCAGCACTATGTGGTGTTGGAGACTCCGGTGCGCACCGCTGACCCCAGCAAGATTGAAGTAGCCGAAGTGTTCGCCTACTCCTGCCCGCATTGCTTCCACTTTGAGCCGTTATTGCAAGCTTGGGAAAAGAAAATGCCGGCGGATGTGTACCTGGTGCAAACTCATGCGATGTGGAACCCAGGTATGGAGCCTTTGATTCGTGGCTACTACACCTCATTAACGTTGAAAGTAAAAGAGCAAACCCATATGGCAGTGTTTAACGCTATGCATATGGAACACAAAAACTTTTCTACAGCTGAAGAATGGGCTGATTTCTTTGCTACCTACGGTGTGGACAAGGCTAAGGCTATCAGCACCTACAATTCCTTTGGTGTAACCAGTCAGATTAAACAAGCGGAAGCGCGCGCGCGTGGATACAAGGTTACCGGCACCCCCGAGCTAGTGGTGAATGGCAAGTATCGCGTCAGCTCTCGCTTGACCGGCGGCCATGAAGAAATGCTGAAAGTGGTGGATTTCCTGATCGCCAAAGAGCGTGCAGCGAAGAAATAATTTCCCCCGCTGTACCGTTATTTACAAAGCCCGCCGCTGTCCAGCGGCGGGCTTTGTTTTTTCCAGTGTTTTTATAGCCGCCAGCCATAGAAGTCCGGTTCCCTGTCTATACTCACTCTTACCTTTACAGTGAGCTAGCGGGCGTGCAAACAGCGTATGACGGTCAATTCAGGCGATAAAAATAACTGGCGGGAGAAATATCTTGGTGCTCTGGATGAGCAGGAGCAGTTAGAGAAAAAGTCCGCCCGACAACAGGAGATATTGCGCAGTGCATTAGTACGCGTCAGCCTTGCGGCTGATGGCCAGGACGAAGCACTGGATACCATTTTGTTGCGCCTGCGCGAAAACTTGCGTGGGGAGTTTAACGCTCTCACGATTGGCCAAACCCTGGAACAAGTAGAAAAAGCGGCGTTGGCATTTGAATCTCACCGGGATCAGTCGGGGCTGGATGTTCGCACCGCGCTGACGGAATTAGTCAAATCCCTGCAGTCGCTCAAGTTGCCCAAGGGCACCGCCAAAGAGTTGGATAGTTATTTAAGCCAACTGCCTGAGCGCAGCAAAAAAATACGTCTATACCCGGCTTTGTTACAGGAGTTGGCGCGCATCCAGCAGCAGGCGCTGGCAGAAATTGAGCAACCGAAGACAGGCTTCTTGGGCAAGCTGCTCGGCACCAAAACCGCAGACCAGGGCAAACCTGCGGGGCAAGTTGTTGAGGAGGAAGACTTCATCGTCAGCTTGCCGTTACCGGGCGAAACTGCCGCTCCCGCCATCGAAACCACTGCGCGTGCTGTCCCTGAATCTGCAGCTCCTGCTGTTGAAACTCCGGCACGGCAGGACGATAAGAATGCTGCGCTGGCAGCGCAAATCGCCGGCGTTCTTAAAGATTTTCTGTGCAGCCTGGAGAATGAGGCGGCCATTAAAACCCGGGTTAGCCGGATTAGTGCCAAACTAGCGGAAGGTATGGCGCCCGAGCTGCTGGTACCGACCCTGGAAACTATTCGCGATTTGGTAATGGAAGCCTATCTCGCCGACAACCAAGCGTTTGCCAGTTACCTCAAAAACGTCAATCTGGAACTTGCAGAGATCTACGCGGTGCTGGGTGGCGCGGTGAAGCATTCGCAAAATGAGCGCGAGGTATCGCGCAAATTGCAGGACGACATGATGCGCGAAATGGGCGAGCTGGAATCCTCCGCCGCTACCGCCACTGACCTCAATCAGTTAAAAGACCGGGTGAAATCGCAACTGGGTAATATTCGCCAGGCGCTGGATACTTACCAACACGGTGACCACGCCCAACAGCAGTTGGCGCAGCAACTGGAAACCCTGGGCGCCAAAATCAAAACCATGGAAGTGGAAGCGGAAAAAAATCGCACCACTCTGGAAAAGCACCGGAAAAAAGCTTTACAGGATCCGCTCACCGAATTACCCAATCGCGAAGCATATAACGAGCGCGCCACCGCAGAAGTGCAGCGCTGGCAGCGCTATGGCCGGCCTTTAAGTGTGGCTATTTTTGATATAGACCACTTCAAGCGCATTAACGATACTTTTGGCCATCAGGCAGGTGATCGGGTGATCAAAGTAATCGGTCGTTCTATTGCCAAGCGTTTGCGCGAAGTCGATTTCTTTTGTCGTTATGGCGGTGAAGAATTTGTTGCGTTAATGCCGGAAACCGATAGCAAAACCGCGTTGTCGGTACTGGAAAAAGTGCGTGAGTCGATCGCCAACGCGTCCTTTAATTACAAAGACCAACCGATCACCATCACGGTTTCTGTCGGGCTCACCGAATTTAAATCCGGTGATGATCTGGAAGCGGCATTTGAACGGGCAGATCAGGCCCTCTATAGCGCGAAATCGTCTGGCAGAAATCGTTGCCAACTGAAGTAACAAGAATTGTTGTCACAGGACGTTTCCGATGAAATTATTGTTACAGTGCCGGCGGGTTTTCGTGCCGGTCGTATTAATGTTGCTCTCCATTTCCGTGGGCGCGGCAGAGTTTTCTTTGGTGGTGAAAGATACCAAAGGCAATTTACAGTCCGATGCTGTGGTGGCGCTGGTGCCTGTGCAAAAAAATCAATATACAGATACACCGACAGTCGTCATTGATCAAATCGACAAACAATTTGTGCCGGGCGTAATGGCGGTGCGGGTAAACACTCTGGTGCGTTTTCCTAATAGCGATGATATTCGCCATCATGTCTATTCGTTTTCTCCCGCCAAAAAATTTGAGCTGCGTTTGTACCACGGAATGACCGCTGAGCCAGTGTTATTTGATAAGCCGGGCACCGTAGTGTTGGGCTGCAATATCCACGACTCCATGGTGGGTTACATCTTTGTGGTGGACACACCCTATTTCGCCGTGGCCGACGCGCAAGGTATGGCGCGCATCAGCCAGGTGCCAGCGGGAAAATATCAGTTGGAGATTTATCATCCGCGCATGAATAGCAATTACCCGGTGAGCAGTGTGCAATTGACGGAAAATGAAACCAAACAGGATTTACGTGTGCTCGACAATTTATCGGAAGCCAAAACCAGCAAATTGGATGACGAATTCTCCGATCTGTTTTAATCAAACAGCCTTAACCGGGTTGCGTTACCTGACCGTTGTTACAAGGCATTTATGACAAGTAATACCTAGAATGGCCCCTGGAATGGACAATACAATGCCACGATTTAGTTACCTGCTCAAACTGTTGGTATTTTTGATTGGCCTGGTGGTCATTCTGGAGGCCATTTCCTATATCGCAACACGCGTGGCAATCAATAAAGCCGTCACCCAAAATGCGCGGACTGAATTATTGGCGGGCGGCGAACTATTTAGTCGCTTGATGCAAAAAAATGTAGAACAACTCGCGCTCTCGGTAAAAGTACTGACCGAAGATTTCGGATTTAAAGATGCGGTTGCCACCAATGATGAAAACACCATAGTGTCAGCGTTAGTGAATCACTCTGCGCGGGTGAAGGCAGATATGGGCGTATTAATTACCAGTGATGGAAAATTAATTGCTAGCGACCAAGCGTTTGGTGTGCAAATTGTTGATGAGTTTTCTGTACTTAAAGAACAAGTTACGCAACGCGGTCAAGCCTACGATATCATCATCGCCAATGGCCGGGCGTACCAGTTTGTCATGTTTTCGGTAAAAGCTCCGGTGGTTATTGGCTTCGCAGGTATGGGTTTTGAAATAAAAAAGGAATTCAGTGATGACTTGCAGAGGCTTACGGGGTTGGAAGTGTCGTTTGTGGATTCCAAAGAAAAAGAATTTCGGTACTTAAGTGGTACCCTCACTCACGAACAACAGGTTCAATTAATAAAAAATTTGGATAACCAACAAAAAACCGACGACGTATTTATTTACGATGAACTCATGACCCTCGCGGTTCCTGCCGCGCGCCAAAATACCCATCTATTTGCATTACTGCAGGTCCCTCTCAGCAAAGTGCTCGCGCCTTATACCAAATTAAATGTACAGCTGTTTATTCTTGCGCTGGCTTTCGCCGGTTTGGCTGCTGTTGCTGCGCTATTTTTAGCGCGCAGTGTCACCAAGCCCGTTAGCATTTTAGCTGATATTGCACGGCGTATTGCTGCGGGTTTTTACACTACGCCGATTGCAGTGAAATCCAATGATGAACTCGGTGATTTAGCGCATGCATTTATCAGTATGCAAAAAGCCATCGGTGAGCGCGAGCAACAAGTGCTCTATCAATCAGAACATGATCCGCTCACTGGGTTGCCCAATCGCCTGCGCATTTTGCCGGAACTGGAAGATGCGATTGCGCGCGCCGGTGTGCTGAATGAAAGAATTTTCCTGCTGGTTATCGATATAAAAAATTTCGGTCAAATTAATGACGAAATGAGTCAGGAGATTGGTGATACGGTATTGCGCGAAGTGGGGCAAAAAATTCAGCGAATATTAACGCATGGCGATGTGTTACGTTTCGGTAGTGATGAATTCGTCGCAATCCTTATGTCACCTGATCAAGTGGTGGTTAATGAATTTATTGAGTTGATTCACAGCGCCTTTAAAACACCGTTAATGGTTAGTGGTATTCAGTTGAGTATCGAAGTCAACATAGGTGCGGCACATTATCCGGCGGATGCAGAAAATGCCGAGTCTTTGTTGCGTCGCGCCACCCTGGCGCTCAATGAAGGTCGGGCCAGCGAGCAGCGGAGCTGTTGGTATCAACAGGGGTGGGATGAAAAATATTTGCGCCGCTTGCATTTGTTTCGTGAATTCGAGCCTTCATTGGCGGCGGGCTATATCAGTTTGTATTACCAGCCTAAAATAAATCTGGAGCAACCGGATTTGCTAGGCGCTGAAGCATTGGTGCGCTGGCGTCACCCGGAACTGGGTTTCGTACCACCCGATGAATTTATCGGTGTGATTGAAAGTTCCGGGCAAATCACCTTGCTCACGCGCTGGGTACTGAAAACAGCAATTGCTCAACTGCGTCAATTGCTTGATGAAGGCATTAAACTCACTTGTTCAGTGAATTTATCGGCGCTGGATTTATTAGTCGATGACTTACCGGCCTATGTCGCCGAGTTGCTACAAGCTAATCGTGTCCCCGCAAAAAATCTATACCTGGAGATCACCGAGAGCGCCATTATGGGCGAAGCCGATAAATGTCTGCACAATTTGCAACGCTTGCGCGACCTTGGCATCACTTTATCGATTGATGACTTTGGCACTGGTTATTCCTCGCTATCGCAGCTGAAAAAGCTACCGGTATCCGAGTTGAAAATTGATAAATCATTTATTTTAAATCTCACCACCAGTGCCGACGATCAATTGATTGTTCGCTCCACGATTGATTTAGGGCATACGCTCGGGTTGAGTGTTACTGCCGAGGGTGTAGAGTCGGAAGAAATTAAGTCACTGTTAAAAAGTTATGGCTGTGACACAGCCCAGGGATATCTCTATAGCAAGCCGTTACCCGCGCGGGATTTTATTCAATGGGTGCACCAGTATCTGGCGGAGCTGGTGGAGTAAATACTCGAGGTGGATTAAGTGAAGTGCGTTAGTGGAGTAATCAACATGAACATCGGCGGGTTAATTGCTTTACTGTGCTTCACCACCAGCGTTTCCGCGGCGACGTTAGAGAGCGATAAAAAAATATCGCGCAGCCGCTTGCTGGTAACGGGTGGAGCTTCAACGATTGAAGGCCCAGCGGGTGGTGGCATAGTGCCTATGGCGGTCATCTCTGGTTATGGTGCGCAGGAGGAGCAGGGCGGTACTGCGTTTGCGAGTTATGTGGATACTGGCGATTATCAGCTTGAAGTATTTGGCGCAAGCTGGAGCTGGCGCAATCGTCTGGAATTGTCGGTCGCACAACAAAAACTCACTCATGATTCACTTACCGCTGCATTGAGCTTGCCAACCGACTCGATTAGCCAGCGAATTTATTCGGCCAAACTGCGTGTGGTGGGCGATTTAATTTATACGCCGATTCCGCAAATTAGTGTGGCCGTGCAGCACAAAGAAAATCTGGATTTTTTGGTGCCCGGTGCAGTCGGTGCAAAAAGCGATTCGGGGACTGATATTAATGTAACAGCGACCAAGGTTTTTCTTGGTGGATTGTTTAACCGCAATCTATTACTCAATGCCAATTTGCGTTACACCAATGCCAATCAAACCGGGTTAGTAGGCTTTGGTGGCGATAAAAATGATGATAAAGAAGTTCTACCGGAAATTTCTGCCGGCCTGTTGTTGAATAAACATTGGTTACTGGGAACTGAATATCGCCAAAAACCCAACAACCTTTCATTTATAAAAGAGGACGATTGGCAAACAGCATTTGTCGGCTGGTTTCCCTCGCGCAATATTGCTGTGGTTGCCGCTTGGGTGGATCTCGGTGAGGTTGCCACGTTTAAAGACCAGACAGGTTGGTACCTATCCGTTCAAGGGAGTTTTTAGCCATGCGCACACACGGGTTAATGATTGCCAGTCTAATAGCGGCACTGTTCCTTGCCGCTTGCGTTAATGGTACAAAAAAATCCCTCTATGACGAGCTTGGCCAATACGAAGGCATAGACAATATTGTACGTGAATTAATTTTTGTTATCGCTAAAGACGAACGCGTGAAGCCGCGTTACAAGGGCGTAAATATGCAGCACTTTAAAAAAGGCTTGAGCGATTACATTTGTGAGCTTTCTGGTGGCCCCTCCGATTACAACAATGAAAATATGCAGCAGGTTCATGCGGGCCACAACTACACCAACACCGAATTTAACGCGATAGTGGATGACCTGATTCTGGCGATGGAAAAACGCGGTGTTCCGGTAGCGACTCAAAACCGGTTGCTGGCGCTGTTGGCGCCCGCCTATAAAGATGTGGTTTACCAATAATAATCTGGTGTAACAGCAACTTTTGCTTTAACACTATTTAACATATATCCACAAATTTGAGTGTGCTCGTGCGCTGAGTCAGGTTTATTCTCTGCGATGCCTGACTTGTATGCCAGTTGCTATGATTGGTAGATACACATAACAAAAACAGCTCGAGACAATTTAAATGAAAATACCTGCCTTGAAAAAATCGGCCCTTGCCTTGTTGATGGCGAGCATCGTTTCCGCCCCCCTCATTTGGGCGGATACGTTAGCTCTGAATAATCAGGATTATTTTGAAATGCAGGGACTAAATGTCACCGTGTTTAGCGATATCTATCCTGATGGCCATCAAACCGGGGTAACGGTAATCCAACATGGCAGTCGGGTGGCCGCCAATGGCGATTTGCGCCTGGAAATTTCCCCGGGCCAGTGGTCGCCCATGCCGGTGGGTGGCAAGCAAACCGTTGATAAAAAAACACAGACAATTAGCCAGACACTTTCCTACCCGGACCCAAGTAAAGATCGCAAAGGTTTTAACCCGATTATTTATCCGGATTTAAAATTTACCTATCAGGTCAATGTGACCGCGCTGAAAGACAACCAATTTAAAATCAGTGTGGATTTGGAAAAGCCCTTGCCGCAAGAGTGGGTGGGAAAAAT
Organism: Cellvibrio sp. KY-GH-1; assembly: GCF_008806975.1. Lineage (NCBI taxonomy): Bacteria > Pseudomonadati > Pseudomonadota > Gammaproteobacteria > Cellvibrionales > Cellvibrionaceae > Cellvibrio > Cellvibrio sp. KY-GH-1. Next base: position 3,748,825 of record NZ_CP031728.1, on the reverse strand, counting down.
TGGCTTTAACTTTGAAATTTTCCCGGGGGAGTTTTTTGGTAAATCCTGGCTGCTGGATGAACAGAGCGGTATTTTTCCGCAGCAACCCAACGGCCCATTGGTGAATCCTCACGGCGAGTTTTTAACGGCGGCGCTGGCGACGGGGAAAAAATTAATTGTCGCGCCCGATGCGGACAAACAGCGCATGACCATTGAAAGTAAAACCGGCGAATTGGAATTGTGGGATGGCCGCGCCAATCACAATAACGGTTGGTACATAATGCGCGGTGTTATTCCGGCAGAAAAAACCAAAGGCGCATTGGAATGGGTGGTAACGCCACATGTGATTAAAAACTGGACCTATGATCCGGTGATTCAGGTATCACAATTGGGTTATGGTACGGCACAATCCAAACAGGTCGTCATCGAGCAAGACAAACGCGATACCAAAGCGTCCGAAATAAAAATTTATCGACTGTCGGAAAATGGAAAAACAGAAGTTAAAAAGGCCAAAGTAAAACCTTGGGGCAATTTCCTGCGCTACCAATACATGACCTACGATTTCTCCGATATCAAAACGCCAGGCATGTATCAAATCAGCTACCGCGATAAAACCTCGCAAGCGTTTAAAATCGGCGACGATGTGCTATCGCGCCACGCCTGGCAACCGACGCTGGAATATTTTTTACCCGTGCAGATGTGCCATATGCGCGTGAATGAAAAGTATCGTGTGTGGCATGGGTTGGATCACCAGGATGATGCGCGCATGATGCCGCTCAATTTTAATCATATCGACGGTTATATTTCTGACGGCAGTACGCGCACTAAATTCAAGCCGGGTGAAAGGGTTCCTGGTTTAAATGCGGGTGGCTGGCACGATGCGGGCGATTATGACCTGCGCGTAGAATCGCAAATGGGCACTGTGTGGCTGCTCGCCACTATGGTGGAAGAATTTGGATTGAATCACGATGCAACTTTAATTGATCAGGATAAAAAACTGGTTGAAATTCATGTTGCTGATGGCAAAAACGATGCGTTGCAACAAATCGAACACGGCTTGCTGAGTGTGCTGGGTGGCTACAAGGCCATGGGCCGTTTGTATCGCGGCATTATTGAACCGACGGTTCGCCAATATGTGTTACTGGGTGATGCCATGGTGCAAACCGATAATTTGCCCTATGACCCATCACTTAAAGAAGGCGACGTAAAAAATGGCAAATCCGGCACGCCGGATGATCGCTGGGTATTTACCGAAGACAATCCCGAGCGTGAGCTAGATGTAGCGGCGGGTTTAGCGGCAGCGGCGCGCGTATTGAAAACCTACAATCCGCAAATGGCAAAAGACGCCCTGGATGCGGCGCAAAATTTGTATCGCATCGCCGCTCCTAATACCAAAAGACAGGATGTGCGCGTATTTGCTTTGGCTGAATTAATTCTGGCGACCAATAGCGATGTTTATCGCAAGGAATTAATTGGCTTGCAGCAAAATATAGTGGCAGAAATTGAAAAAACCGGTTGGGCAATTGGCCGGGTAATGCCATCTATTAACGATGAAAAATTTACCGGCGCGATTAATAGTGCGGTTGAAAATTATCAAAAAACCGTGCATGAACGCGCTAAAACCGAATCGCCCTACGGTGTACCATACAAACCTAATATTTGGGGCGCGGGCTGGAGCATTCAGGATTTCGGTGTTAAACAATATTTTTTCCACAAATCCTGGCCGCAATTCACCGGTACTGATTCCTACGTGAATGCGCTGAATTTTGTATTGGGCGTGCACCCAGGCGATAACACCCAAAGTTTTGCCTCAGGTGTGGGCGCAAATTCAGCCACAGTCGCTTATGGAGTAAACCGCGCCGACTGGTCTTACATTCCCGGCGGCGTAATTTCCGGCACAGCATTAATTCGCCCGGATCTACCCGAATTAAAAATCTGGCCCTTCTTCTGGCAACAAACCGAATATGTAATGGGTGGCGGAGAAGCCAATTACATGTTCCTGGCGTTGGCGGTAGATCAGTTAAACAACAAAAAATAGTTTTTTCTATTGCGTGAATGGTTAATGAAATATTGCTGTCTTTATTAATGATAAATTTCTACGGATTAATCTTTTGTTCTTGGTTAATCAGTAGTGCTAGATCTCGTACTGGTGCTGAGTCGATTTCGTCATTAACAGCAAATCTGTTAAATCTTAAAAATCAATTTTCCGTAAATTCGAATTATCTGGCATCAAAAAAGGGGACTTTCTCTCTTTTTGGCGTCAGATATTTTTTTGTGGGTTGCGATTTTAAAAAGATTGTCCATAGTTACACTGCCCGGTTGCATGACAATGTTTTTTTTTGTAAACCGGCGCCTCGTTCTTTTCGTTTTATAAGCTTATGTCGTTGAAAACCCTACAAATTTAAATTTTGTTTCATTTCTACACGGTGTTGACAACGTTGTCCATTTGGGCTTAAGTTTCCGGTCGACAACGTTGTCGACTATTGGTTCCAGCGTTGCAGAGGCTTATCAACATTAAAATAGCTAGAGGGATAGTCATGACGAACAAATTAAGAGATTCAATCCGCTCGGTGAACCGCAAGCTGATGCTGTGCGGTTCAGCAGCAACCCTGGCCGTATTTGCGTCCGGCGTGCAAGCGCAGGAGCCGGTGGAAGAAGTACTGGTTCAGGGTGTACGTGCAGCGCAGGAGACTGCGATTAACACTAAAAGGAGTGCTGACTCCGTAGTGGATAGTATTGCGGCAGAAGATATTGGTAAGTTGCCAGACGTTACTGTATCTGACTCTTTACAGCGTATCCCTGGCATTCAGGTTGAGCGAACGGCGGGTGAAGGTGGTCCGGTACAAATTCGTGGTTTGAGTAACGTTGCCACAATGCTTAATGGCGAAACATTCCTGAGTGCAACCACAATTGATAGTGCGGGCGCGGATTTTGGTGATTTGCCTTCTCAATTGATGTCGGGTGCTGATGTATATAAATCAACCCGCGCAGACCTCACCGCTCTGGGTATCTCGGGTACTATCGATTTGAAAACCCGTCGTCCTTTTGATTTGGATGAAGGTTGGACTTTTGCCGGTGGTGCAGAGCTTGACCAAGGTTCCATTAGCAAGGAAACCGACCCAACTGTTAACGGTTTGATTGGTTGGAATAACGAAGATATCGGCTTCCTGGTGAGCGCGGTAACTACCGAGAAAAATCTGGCGACAGACTACAACGGTTATTTTGATACTTCAGAAAACGGTGGTATCGGGGCTGCAAATAGCAACTTCTCTTGGAGTACTCCATCTCAAGACGCGGACGTCCATTATGTAATGCCGCAAGGTTTTGCTGCGTTCCATAAAGAAGAAGAGCGCAACCGCGATGGCGTTAACGCTTCTTTCCAGGCAAATATTACTGATGGAGTAGAAGTTGTTGCAGATTATTTCTACAGCAAGCAAGACCGCTTCAACCGTCGCATGGGCTTCTCCCACAACAACCGTTGGCAGACATTTACCAATTACGCATTCGCTAACGAGCGCTTGAGAGAATTTGAAGACATCTACACTGGCGGCACTCCCTGGACAACCGTTAACAGTTTTAGTGCAAGACCTTATCGTGTGCAGTCATTCACCCAGGTCAACCGTAATACGGAAGAATCAGAAAACCTGAGTCTTGCTCTGAACTTCGACAACGGCGGTCCATTGACTGGTAGCGTACGTGTAACTCGTGCTGATGCAACTGCCAGCATGCGCCATGGTTATATCGAAGGCGATATGATGAGCATTGACCAGAATACTCTGGTTACCGGCCCAGGTGGTTTGGTTCCTGCCAAATACTGTAATGGTTCCAATGCAATCCCGGGTACAGCAACTGGCGATAAGGGCGGATGCTTTATTCAGTACTCTCCCGGCGGCATGTGGGGTACTGACTGGCGTATCAATTACGATGCGTCGGGTGAGCATCCTGTGTTCAGCGGCTTTGACCAGGTTGTAAATGGTGGTCAGGGCATGAAGAGTGTTGCTGACTACATGGCAGATATTGACTCTTATCATGTAGGTGCGATTTCGTCAGAGAACAATACTGACGATGACGGCACTATGAACACTTTCAGCACCAAGTGGAGCTATGCGTTTGATGACACTCCTTTTATCACAAACGTAGATTTTGGTTTGCGTCAAAGCGAGCGCGAAGTAGATCACTCAGCGTTTTCATATTTTGCCAATTTTGCAGACACTGGCTGTTCAGCCCAGTGGAAAGCCGTTGACCAGTTTGCTGGTACGTCAGAGTGTGACCCCACTAAAGCGCAGGGTGAGATGGTTAATGGTGCATTTGTGAATTACACCCTGTTGCCACCGACCCGTTTGGATCAACACAACGATGTAATTTGGATGGATGATTTTGGTCCAGTCAAAGGTCTCCCTGGTGTTTGGGTTGCTGATCCACGTGCGTTTGATGACACCCTCAAGTACCAGGAAAAAGTATTCGGTGCGCAGACTAAATTTAATCAGCCAGGTCAAAGTTATGGCGTTGGTCTTGATGAGTTCAGTTACTTCCTTCAAGGTGATTTTGCAGCAGGAGATTGGAAAGGTACATTAGGAGTTAAGTTTATTGAAACCGATTTGACGGTTTTACAAAACTTGACTGGCGAAGGTGTGCCTCACTCTGGCGTTAACTACGATGCTGGTGATGTGGTAACTAAGCGCAGCTATACCGATGTGTTGCCATCTTTGAACATGTCCTATGACATTTCAGATGATCTGAAAGTGCGTTTTGGTTACGGTGAAACCATGATGCCGTTGAATCTCTTACAATGGGGCGGTGCGAAATCTGTTGCGCGTGTTTTTAACGATGATTGTGATTGTATGCGTGTAACTAGTGGTGGTTCGTTGGCGGGTAACCCGGAGCTGGATCCAACACGTGCTGAAAATATTGACCTTTCTGTGGAGTGGTATTTAGGTGGCGCCTCTGCATTAAGTGCAACTATATTTGATATTGAAATTGACAGCTTTATTAAAACTGATTCTATTTATATCAAAGAGTTGGATGCTGACGGTCTCTATCATGGTCCAGCAGAGGGCTGGCGTTTTAGTGCGCCAGTTCAAGGTACTGGCGGTAAAGTGAAAGGCGTTGAGCTGGCTGCTAAAGTTGCATTCGCAGATATTACTGAAGGCTTCTTATCAAATTTCGGCTTTGACGTAAACTACACGCTATCCGATAGTTCGCAAGACAAGAAGGGCGTTAATGGAAAAGAGTTACCTTTCATTAACAACTCTGAAGATACCTACAACATTGTTGGTTGGTTCGAAAACGAGTTCTTGTCAGCGCGTCTTGCTTACAACTTCCGTTCACCACGACTGGTTGCCGAAGGCAATGCTGCAATTGCTGAGCAAGCCTTGTATCAGGATGATTACGGTCAACTCGACCTGAACGTTACCTATGACATCACCGATAATGTTTCTGTATACCTCAACGGTTCCAACATCACTGAGGAATTCCAGCAAACTTATCTGGAGTACAAAGAGCAAAAAGCCTTCCAAAACATTTACGAAGCGCGTTGGGCTTTGGGTACTCGTGTGAACTTCTAATCACTTGACTCATAAGTGGTTGGAAACTCAAGCCTGAGTTAAGGCAAGATAACGCCACGGCGAGTAATCGTCGTGGCGTTATTGTTTTTTGTTCGCATCTTCAAATGTGGAGTCATTGTGAATAGTAATTATCAAGTTAAATCCATAGTGATCGCCGGTGGTGGTACCGCAGGCTGGATGGCGGCTGCCAAACTTAGCCAGCATTTTTCCAAAACTGATATTCGTATAACGGTCATTGAATCCAGTGTGATAGGTACTGTGGGCGTAGGTGAAGCAACTATCCCCACCTTGCGCCGTTTTTATCAGTCACTGGGAATGGATGACATGGAAGTGATGCGCAAGACTAATGCCACGGTAAAACTGGGGATTGAATTTAAGGATTGGTATAAACCGCACACGTCGTTTATCCATCCGTTTGGCCTGTTCGGTCATGAAGCAAATGGCATTCGCTTCCATCATTACTGGCTCAAGTTACAACAGGCAGGTGACGCGGCGGAATTGGAGAAATATTCGCTGGGTATTGCCATGGCGCGCGCGAATAAATTTACTTTTCCAGCAGAGCGACCTTCGTCGCCGTTATCTGTTTTTGATTGGGCATTGCATTTTGATGCCGCGCTATTTGCTAAATTGATGCGCGAACACGCGCTTACAAAAGGCGTTACCCACATAGATGCAAAAATCACCTCGGTTAATTTGCATCCGGATACCGGCTTTATTGACAGTTTGACGTTGGACGACGAGCGCTATATTGCGGCCGAACTATTTATTGATTGCACAGGTTTTAATGGGCTGCTAATTGCGGATAGTTTAAAAACACCTTATATCGATTGGAGCCAATGGCTGCTGTGTGACCGCGCTATGGCGGTGCAATCGGAATTGGTGGGTGAGCCGGCGGTACGCACCGTTTCAATAGCCCATGGCAGTGGTTGGCAATGGAAAATTCCGTTGCAGCATCGCCAGGGTAATGGCCATGTGTATGCCAGTAATTTTATTGATGATGAGCAGGCGGAAGCGACACTGTTACAGCATATTGATGGCAAGGTGTTGCATGCGCCGCGTAAATTCCAGTTTACTGCCGGGCGTCGCGCCCAGGCCTGGAATAAAAATTGTATTGCGCTCGGCCTTGCTGCTGGATTCCTTGAGCCGCTGGAAAGTACCAGCATTGCCTTGATTGAAACCGGGATTGAAAAAATTTGCGGGTCATTCCCTTATGCATTTTTTAATCAGGAAAAAATTGATCACTTTAATCAAGTGACCGCTATTGAGTGGGAGCGTATTCGCGATTTTATTATTCTGCATTACAAGCTTAATCAACGCGATGATTCAGAATTCTGGCGTTATTGCCGAGCTATGGCAGTGCCCGATCCGTTACAGCAAAAAATTACCGCCTATAGTGAACAAGGGGATTTGTTACATTACCCCTGGGAGATTTTTCATCCAGATTCCTGGCTGGCAATTTACAGCGGATTTAATCTCTATCCAAAAATTTACAACCAAAATGTTGACCGATTAAATGCCGATTACCTCAAGCAAAGCTTGGCCGCTATGCGCAGTTCGATAGCGAATGCCGTTGCCGATTTGCCGAGTCATCAGGAATTTATTGATCAGCATTGCAAGATGTCCATGGCATAAGGCAAACAATTTATGAAGCGAACGGAAAATCCGCTGGGATCAATTTGTATTGTTGGTGGTGGTACGGCGGGTTGGATGGCAGCCAGTTTGCTCAGCAATATTTTGCATGGCAGCAACACGAAAATAACCTTAATCGAATCAGCCGATATAGCTACTATCGGCGTTGGTGAGGCGACTGTGCCATCGTTCATGGCTTTTTTGAAAGATGCTCGCCTGGATACCAAAGAGTTTATGCAAGCAACGGCAGGCTCAATCAAATTAGGTATCCGTTTTGAAAACTGGTATCAACAGAATCACCATTTTCTCCATCCCTTTGGCAAGATTGGCCGCGCTATTGACGGGCATGAGTTTTATCAAATTTGGCTAAAAACCTTGGCCGATGGCAATACAACACGCTGGGTAGATCATTCACCTTCCGGAATTATGTCGGAAGAAAACCGCTTCATTACGGAAATGCAATTGGCAAAAACTCCGCTGGCCAGTTACGGTTATGCCGTGCATTTGGATGCAGCTTATGCCGCGCGTCATATGCGAGAAATTACCCTGGCACGCGGTGTGCAGCGTATTGAAAGTACCGTAGAGAGTGTGCAAACCGATGAGCGGAAATTTATTCAATCGGTGCAACTCGCGAATGGTCAAACGATTGAAAGTGATTTTTTTATCGACTGTACCGGCTTTAAAGGGCTGCTAATATCAGAAACCTTGAAAGTTGGTTATGACGATTGGTCCAATTACTTGCCCTGTAATCGCGCCGTTGCCGTGCAAACGGAAAATGCGGGTGATCCGCTTGCGTATACCATTGCTTCTGCACGTGCCGCGGGTTGGAGCTGGAAAATTCCATTGCAGCATCGCACTGGTAATGGATATGTGTTTGCCAGCGATTATTGTTCTGACGATGAAGCTATTAATACTTTAATGAGTGTTATTAAAGGTGATCTGATTAATGAGCCGCGCATAATTCCTTTTGTAAGTGGTATGCGCGAAAAAATTTGGTACAAAAACTGTTTGGCGTTGGGGCTGGCGTCGGGATTTATTGAGCCACTGGAATCTACTGCGATTCATTTGGTTTATCGGACCTTGGTGCATTTCATTCGTAACTTTCCCGATAAACATTTTGCATCATTTTTGGAGCAACAATTTAATTGCGATATTGCCCGCGACTATATGGAAATTCGCGATTTTGTCATTTTGCATTACTGCACCACCCAGCGTGGCGACACCGCATTTTGGCGCTGGTGCCAGACAATGGAAATTCCTGAAAGTTTGCGTGAAAAAATTAATCAGTTTCGCCATCGCGGGCAATTGCAACATCACCCGGAAAATCTGTTTGGGGCAGACAGCTGGTATTCCATTTTAGAGGGAATGAATATTCGCCCTGAAACATATCATCCGCTGGTTGATGCATTGGACAGCCAAAAGTTAGGGCAATCACTCAAGCAAGGCGCTAACGCAATTCGCGCTACGGTGATGAAGCTGCCGTCGCATGGCGAATTTCTTCGCCAGCATTGCCCGGCGAAACAGAGTTAGTGTTCAAAATCCGGCGCAACACAATGCCGGCGAATAAATTCTGCATGGCTAGTTGCGCTTCTTCCTGCCTGGTCGAGAGTTTGCTTTATTTTCGCTAGCTGGGCGGCGATAGTCTCATCGCTAAAATGATCGATGCGGTTATCGGTTCGCGCAGGAACAATTCCAAATCCGTGATAAATACTCAACCAACTGGATCTCTCAAAGGCTTCAGGTTCGTGCTGTAAAATGTGGCCACTGCTCTTAAACAGTTCAATTTTATGGGCAAGGCTTTCCGGAATTTCCATTGCTTGGCAATAGCGCCAGAATTCGGTATCAGTGCGTTGCGTGAGTTTGTAATGCAGCACAATAAAATCGCGAATACGCTCCATTTCGTGCTGGTGGCGCCGGTTCACTTCGGCAATCATGGCTGGGTCAAATGACATATCCGGAAAGAATGTTAGCAAGTGAGTGATGCCAGTCTGGATTAATGAAATGCTGGTGCTTTCCAATGGTTCAATAAAGCCGGACGCCAGGCCCAGAGCATAACAATTTTTATTCCAGACTTTTTTGCGGCGACCGGCTTTAAAGGCAAAGGGTTTGGGTGTGGTAATCGGATGTCCGCTGATGCGTTGTAAGAGAGTCTCTTCAGCTTGGGCCTTGTCAAGGAAACGGCTGCAAAACACATAGCCGTTACCCGTGCGATGTTGCAGTGGAATTTTCCACATCCAACCGGCATCCAATGCAGTCACGCGAGTGTAAGGTGTGGGCTCATTGGTGTTTAGCGATTGCACGGCAACAGCGCCATCACACAACAGCCATTGTTGCCAGTCTTCGTAACCCGTATTCAGTGTCTCTTCAATTAATAAACCTTTGAAGCCAGTGCAATCAATAAATAAATCGCCCGCAATCAGTTCTCCATTATCCAGCAGCACCGACTCAATAAAACCATCAGCGTTGCGTAGGTTTACTTTTTCAATTTTTTGGTCGATGTGGGTAACGCCACGGGAAATAGACAGTTCACGCATCACCTTCGCATAGAGTGAGGCATCAAAATGATACGCATACGAGAAATCCGCCAAAGGATTGTTGGGGTTTTCTTGCGGCTGGGCGAAATTATTGTGTTTGGCGAGTTGCGTTCCAATCGAGTAATCATGCAAATCTGCAGTGGGATTATTTTTTTTCAAGCGATAGAAATAATGCTGGAATTCAACACCATTGAAATTAATACCGTAATCAGCAAAAGGGTGGAAAAATTGACTGCCCTGTTTATGCCAATTTTCAAATTGAATACCCAATTTAAAGCTGGCGCGGGTTGCACGAATGAATTCCAATTCATCAAGGCCGACAGAATTATTGAACTGAACAATGCTGGGAATGGTTGCTTCGCCGACACCCACAGTGCCTATGGTAGTGGATTCGATCAGGGTAATGTCCAGAGACCTGCCTTGGGCAAAACGCGAGAGGCTGGCTGCTGCCATCCATCCGGCAGTACCGCCGCCGACAATGACTATTTTTCGAATGGGCGTATGTTGAGCTGATGGGTGCGACATTACGTGGGTTCCTGCGAAAAGTTGTTACCGTTTTTATCGGGAGTCGCGCTAGAGTTGTTGGCCATCTGCGTGGCCTGATGAGTTTGCATCATAGCCGAATGTCTGACTGGATGGGCAAAAATAATGATTGGTATAAGTCGGGCCCCGCTGTGCGATAGCGAAATTTAATAAAGCTAAAGTGTGATTGTTGTTTGGTCTGTGACTGTGGGAAAATGTAAAAAAATTATAGCGAATAAAACAGCGGGCATTTCATAAACCTGTGGTCACTGGCCACATTTAAAATGCTACAGAAATCGTATGAAAAAAATAGTGATTGTCGGTGGAGGTACCGCGGGCTGGATGAGTGCGCTGATTATGGCGCGCCAGTGGAATACCCAGGGGTTCCAAATTGAATTACTGGAATCGCCCGAGGTGGGGATTATCGGCGTGGGTGAGGGGTCTACACCTGCGCTGAAAGTATTTTTTGATTTGCTGGGCATTGCCGAGGCCGAGTGGATGCCTGAGTGCAACGCCACCTACAAATGCGGCATCAGTTTTGAAAACTGGTCGACGCGCGCAGGTTATGAGCGCTATTTCCATCCGTTTTCTGCCGCACTGGATCGCCAGACCTTGCCTATGTTTATGCATAATGTGCAGACGCGCTTGCGCGGTGCTGATCTTTATGCCCATCCCGATCGTTTTTTTATTGCATCGCGCATCGCGCGCGAATGTCTCGCGCCGGTCGCGCCGGAAAATTTCCCCTTTGATGTTCACTATGGCTATCACTTTGATGCTGTTTTGCTCGGCCAATTCCTGCGCAAAAAAGCCATTGCGCGCGGCGTTGTCCATCGCGTCTGCCATGTTGTGCAGGTACAGCAAGATGATGCAGGCAATATTGTTGCGGTCGTATCGGATACTGGCGACGTTCATGCCGCCGATTTTTTCGTCGATTGCACCGGGTTTGCCAGTTTGCTGTTGCAAAAAACCTTGCAGACACCCTTTGTGAGTTACCGTAATAATTTATTGAATGATGCGGCGGTCGCCATGCCCTCGGATATCGGCGAAAAAATTCCCTCGGAAACTGTTTCCACTGCATTAAACAATGGCTGGGCCTGGAAGATTCCATTAACCAATCGCTACGGCAATGGCTATGTATATAGCTCGCAATTTTGTTCCGCCGATGAAGCCGAACACGAATTGCGTGCACGCTTGGGATTACTGGACGCTGATATTCCGGTGCGTCATTTAAAAATGAACATTGGTCGCGTGCGGGAGCACTGGGTAAAAAATTGTTTGGCGGTCGGTTTGTCGCAAGGGTTTATTGAGCCGCTGGAGGCAACTGCATTATTTTTAGTGCAGCAAACCATAGCAATTTTTGCGGAGGATTTTACCCGCGGTGAATTTACCGATCGCTACCGCACCGAATTTAATCAACGCATCAATGGCCATTTTGATGGTGTGCGCGACTACATAGTTACCCATTACAAAACCAGTTCACGCACCGACACTGAATACTGGCGCGCTAACACTGCCGATCAGCAGGATGTATCGCAAACCATGTTGGAACTCTATAGCAGCTGGTTTGCGGGAAAAGATTTGGCGGCAGAAGTACAGCGACTGAATATTTCCAGCTATTACCCGGCACCCTCCTGGTATTGCATTTTGGCGGGCATGGGCATTTTGCCCAAGGCAGAGCAAGTGCGTAAACCAACCGCCGAAGAAGCACGTTTTGATTTGCCTGCAATGGATAATTTTTTACGCCGCTGCACGCTGAATTTTTCGGATCATCGCTGGTATTTGGAAAAATTAGCAAGCAATTTTCCCGTCTACACAGAGTAAGGTAATAAGTTGTGACCTCTTTGAAATCTTATGTTGAAAATCATATTTATCCCGCATTTCCTTTTAAATTTTTTAAAAAGGTTGTTGTCGGTAGTTATTTTTTCATTGCATTGCTGCTTGGCGTGGGTTGTTCTGTCGCGGATGCTTTTCTAAACAGTAGATTCCTGGAGTTTGGTTTTTTGATGGTTGCCTTAACTATTTTTGGATTTGGTGTTTTAGCTATCTGCTCTGTACAATTTTCTACAAAGGTACTGCGCGAAAATGTAAGTGTTGAGGATGCTAAATATGGAATTTACTTTTTAATTTACACCGGCTTGGGTGGGATAGCGCTGATTTATTCTGATTACATCTTGGCATTATTTTGGGCGCCGTAGGTCACGCCTTGTTGTGCGAATTAACGTGATTGATAAAGACGTAGCTATTCAAGTGCGCAGAAAAAAGCCCCGCCGTAGCGGGGCGAACAAAGGAGAGGAGATCATCAGTTGGGGGAATTCCTTCCCCCGGTCATACTTAGAACTTGGCGCGTACACCCAGGGTGTAACGAGCTTCATACACGTTTTGGTTAACCACTACGTCTTCCCATTGCATGTAAGTTTCTTCGTACTCTTCGGTGATGTTGGTGCCTTGCAAGTACACAGTCAGGTTGTCATTGATGTCGTAGCTGACGGATGCATCCACGTAAGTGGTTGGTGCTTGCCACCAGGCCGCCGGGCTACCGTCATTCCAGGCGCGACCAATGAAGCGCTCACTGCGATAGTTGTAGGCAACACGCGCTTGCCATTGCTCATACTCGTACCACACTACAGCGTTAATCTGGTTTTCAGAGTTGTCGGCCATTGGCATGGTTTTGCCGTAGAAGTCTTTCTCGCCACCAGTACCGTCAGTGAAGGTGTAGTTGATGGTAGTACCCAAACCGCTCCATGCACCCGGCAGGAAGTCGAAGGCTTGTTGGTAGCCCAGCTCCAAACCTTTCACCACTCCACCGTCGGTGTTGTCACGCGTCGTCAGGTCGATCGTTTCGCCGGGCCTGCGGTTAACGCCATCGGAATCCGCGACAGTTGGAATTTGCACGGTCGTGGTGGCAATAGAAGTTTCTACATCCACACGGAATGCACCCAGGCTGACCATGCCGCTATCGCTGAAGTACCACTCGTAGCTCAGGTCATAATTATCCGCACGCCAAGGCTCCATATTCGGGTTGCCGTTTTGTGAGGCGCTCACCACCTGGAACACACCCAGTTCAGGGTTGTTATTGGTGGTGTAGGTGCGCCCCAGACCCAGATCGTTAGCGTCCAGTTGAGTCATGGTTTTTGAGTAAGCCAGACGCAGCTTGGTGTCATCGGTGGTATCAAAAGCAATATTGAAACGCGGCAGGAAGTCATTGAAAGTGCGCTCAACCACATCGCTGCTGGCGATCGTCGGTGCAACGCCATCCAGCGCCGGGTACACGGTGCCGTTGACGGTCACTTTGGTGGTATCAACCGATGGAATGAACTGGGTGATATCCAGACTGGTTTCAATGTACTGCATGCCGAAGTTAGCCTGATAGGGCAGGCCGGCTTCCCCTTCAAACGAACCCTGGAAGTAGAAAGTTTGGGTTTGGTCTTCAACGGTATAGCTCTGTGCGCCGTCTTTTTGCTTCACGTTGCCCGGATACAGGGCTTCGTGGAAGGCAAATGCATTTTTCATCGCTTTAGGATTGATGAAGTAATAGCTATTGCCGTCACTTGCCGGGCCAAAGTCGCTTACCTGATGGATGTAACCCGAGTCTTGCAGCTCCGAAAAGGTGAAGGTTTTGGCAATGGTGTCGCCGCCAGAAACGCCGGGAATTCCTGAGTCTTTCCATTTGGAATAGACGGTGACATTGTTGCCGCTCGCGTCTTTTACCGTGAATGGTGCGATCAGGTCATATTGGTTGCGCTCGATTTCACGATCGCCAAAACGGTAGCCGAAATCTACTTTTACCCCATCATCAAACTGATATGTACCGTCGAAACGGAACACGTCCAAGGTAGATTCTTCATCGCGGTTTTGATGGGAGAACGCAGATACCAGGCCGTAGCTGTCGATGTCCTGGCCAAAGCCTTGTGGGTATTGGATGCTCGGATGTTCACCTGAGAAATCGGCGACTACGGGTACACGTTCACCGTTAGGGCCGTAACCACCCGGGTTAACGGGTGCTTTTACGCCGCCATAGCTGGTTTGCAAGCCAGATTGCATACCGCTGGTGATCAGCGCATCGGCAAAGCTGCTGGTGTGGTCGTTGGTGGCATTGCCATGGGCGTAGCGCACTTTCCCGCTGAAGTTATCCGTGAAATCGATATTGGCTTGCAGGTTGAAGTTCAGGGACTCGCGGTCGTCCATTTGGGTTTCGCTTTTGGCGATAACGCGCAGAGCTTCCAAATTGGTTACGGATGAGGTGTAGAAGTCTTTGCCATTGCCGCCCACAGCCTTGCCGCGGTTAACCAGGGTATTCAAATCCGGATTTACCCAGTCATATTGGGCCCAGGAGTTGTCCGCAATCAGGCCATTTACATAATCGCCCTGGTCCATCTTGGTGTAGAACACATCGGCAACCAGCTCAACGCTGTCGTTTACCTGGAATTGTGCGGTGCCGGAAATGCCGGTGCGCTCGCGCTCGGCGGTACGGTTGGTCACACCGTAATCGATGGTGCCAAATACCTGGTCATTGGTGTCGCCGTCGCCTGTCAGGTCGGAAGCAGTACCTTGGCCCGGCCAGTCGCCATTCTCGTTGTAACCGCGGAACCACCAGTCGCTGTACATGCCGTAGCGGAAGTTCGCGAGGGTGGCCTTGGAGTTGGAAACGCTGAGCAGGGCGCCGAAGTTATCGCCGTTGTTAAAGCCAGCGAAACCGGAAATTTTGTGGCCGATATCGTCATCAGTGTATTTGCCCTGTGAGCCTTCAGCGGCACCGGCAAATGTCCAGCCATCATCAAGGTCAAAAGGGCGGCGGGTTTTCAGGTCGATAGTACCGGCAACACCGGCGGCCAGGGTTGAAGCCTGGGCGGATTTCACTACGTCCACACGCGACAGCAATTCTGCCGGGATATCGGTGAAGTCTGGTTGCGCGGTGGTAATTGAACCCGCACTCAGGAATTGTTCACCATTCAGAAGGGTACTGACTTGCGGCATACCGCGTACGTTAACGGTTGATCCTTCCCCCGCATTGCGACGGATCTGGATACCGGGAACACGTTGCAGCGAGTCGGCAATGGTAGTGTCGGGCAGTTTGCCAATGTCTTCCGCGCTAATGGCGTCAACTACTGAGCCCGAGTCGCGTTTAACGCTGACGGAGTTGGTTAAGGATGCCTTGATGCCGGTAACCACAACTTCTTCAACCTGATCCCCCTGGGCAAAGGCGGTGGTGGCAACACTGGCGGCGATGATGGTGGACAGTAACTTTCGGTTAAAACTTGCAGAAGTTTTCATGCGTGCGTCCTCTAGTTTGTGCTTGTTATTAAAAACAACCCCACTTTCCGAAGACCGAAAAGGCGAGCTGTCTATTGGGATGATTTGGGTATCTGCGTACCCATGGCATCCATTAAAACGGCGCAATCCTAGATGTAAACGTTTACATTTTCAAACGATTTGTCGTGAAGTTATGGAAGGAGTCAGGCTTTTACGGATGAAGTTGTTTATGGTTAATTTTTTAACAGCTGCGATTTAAATATTTATGTATATGAAAATAAAGGACTTTAATTTTTTAATTTATTTGTATTGGTAAATGAATGGTTGTTTTGTGCGCCAGTAAAAATATCCGTAAATTTGCAAACGTTTACAAATATCAACTTTTGGTGACAAATTTTTCGACAGTTTTTACCGCCTGGTTGGCCATGGTCAGATCGGCCAATCCAGCCTGAATAAGCGAGTCACTTGGCGGGTTCCATGCGCAAGTTATCTTGATCTCTCGCCACTTAATAGATATGTTATATTATAACGTTTTATTGAGGTGTTTTATGATCCCGCTACCAGTGACACTCTTATCCGGTTTTCTCGGCGCCGGCAAAACTACCTTGCTCAATCACTTGCTGAATAACCGCGCCGGCCTGCGGGTCGCGGTGATTGTGAATGACATGAGCGAAGTCAACATTGATGCGGCGCTGGTGAGCAACCAGGTCGAGCTGCGGCGCGCCGAAGAAAAACTGGTGGAGCTGAGCAATGGCTGTATCTGCTGCACCCTTCGCGAAGACCTGCTAGTGGAGGTGCGCCGTTTGGCTCAGGAAGGACGGTTTGATTATCTGGTGATTGAATCGAGCGGCATTTCCGAGCCGCTGCCAGTGGCAGAAACTTTTACTTTTGCCGATGAAAATGGCCAAAGCCTGTCACAAATCGCTCGCTTGGATACGCTGGTGACAGTCGTTGACGGTGTGAATTTTCTGGAGGACTACTACGCCGCCGAATCGCTGCAGCAAATCGGTGCGAGCCTGGGTGAAGATGATGAACGCTATCTGGCGGAATTGTTGATCGAGCAAATTGAGTTTTGTGACCTGTTGTTAATTAGCAAAACCGATTTAATCAGCGCGGAAAAATTACACGAGCTGACGTGCGTGTTGCAGCGTTTAAACCCGACGGCAGAAATTATTGCTATCAGTAATGGGCAGATACCAATAAATAAAATTCTCAATACCCGCAAATTCAGTTTTGAAAAAGCGCAGCAGGCAGCGGGTTGGTTGCAGGAGTTGCGCGGCGAACATCAACCGGAAACCCTGGAATACGGGATAGAAAATTTTGTGTATCGCGCTCGTCGACCATTTCATCCGCAAAAAATTTACGAATTTTTTAACGCGAGTATGGCACAGGTGAATGCAGAAAATTCGTTAGCGAAACAAAGTCGTTTGTTGCGCTCCAAAGGTTTTTTTTGGCTGGCCTCACGTCCGCAGGTCGCCGGTTTTTGGCAACAGGCCGGCGGTGTTGCACAGCATGGTGCAGCCGGCATTTTTTGGAGTGGAATTCCTGCCGATGAATGGCCGCAAGACCTGGATCAGCGTGAAAATATTTTAAAAAACTGGCAAGAACCCTTTGGCGATAGGCGCCAGGAATTGGTATTTATTGGTCAACATTTGGATCGAAAATCCATGAATGACGCATTGGATAACTGCTTGCTCAGTGATGCGGAATTCGCGCGCGGTGAACAATACTGGGCGAACTTGCCTGATCCATTTCCAGTGTGGATTGACGGTTAATTCTCGGCTTTGTCGGTGTGAAAAAATCACAAAAAGTCGCCAAATTCATTCAGAAATCGTTCATGGCGCGAGGCTCATTCTGATATCAACACAAAGGAAAACCTCCGCTGTGTAACGCGATATCTAACGGCGCAATGCCTAACCAAGAATGACGAACCACGAGGAATGCATCATGAAAAAATTAATCAGTGTAAGCAGTTTGATGTTGAGTGTTTTGTTCTCCGCCAATGTGCTGGCTGCAGCAGATATGTTTATCAAAATCAGCGATGTTAAGGGGGAGTCGCGCGTAATAAGCTGCCCGAGCAGTATGTGTAGCCTGAGCGATGTTGCTGCCGGTACTTACCAGGTACAAGTGTGTGATGAAAAAGGTGGCGCTGTGAGCTCCAGCGTGAGTTTGTCGCATTCAGTGGTGAGTCCGCGCGATGCGGCGAGTGGTTTGGCGACGGGTAAGCGCATGCATAAACCAATGACGTTCACTAAACGTCTGGATAAAAGCTCACCGCAATTATTTAGTTTGGTAGTGGTGGATTCTGGCTCCCGTGTGACTATCCAGCCTCAGGCCGGTGTGAGCGAAGCTACAGCGCCTGTGTCGAGTGCAGTGTCCGGCGGCAAGGTGAATGTGCAGGATATCAGCATCACGCGTTAATACCGGGTTTGGCTGGCGCAAGCGGCTGTGTAGAATGCTGGCCTTACGCTTAACAAGGCCTTCCCCATGAGTGACCCGATTATTTCTTCTAGCTCCAGCGCAACGCCCGGCAACCCTGCCGGGCGTTCGTTAATTCCCACTAATATCATCACCGGCTTTTTAGGTGTAGGCAAAACCACTGCGATTCGCCATTTGCTGTCGATTAAACCCGCGGATGAAGTCTGGTCGGTGCTAGTGAATGAATTCGGTGAAATCGGTATTGATGGTGCGTTGCTCAAAGAAGTAAATGCTCACGTGCGCGAAGTGCCGGGCGGATGCATCTGTTGTGTGGCGGGTCTGCCGATGAAAATGGCCTTGAATATGCTCATCGCCAAAACCAAACCCGATCGCATTTTGATTGAACCAACCGGCTTGGGCCATCCGGAAGAAATAATTAATACCCTCACTGGTGAGTACTACGACACGGTGTTGGATTTGCGCGCGACGATTACGCTGGTGGATGCGCGCAAACTCAGCGATGAGCGCTACTACACCAACGCCAACTTCAAGGATCAGATTGCGGTAGCGGATGTACTGGTTGCTAACAAAATCGATTTGTCGTCCGCAGAGGACCAGTGCAAATTTGACGAGTTGGTCGCGCAATTCCAGCCGCCCAAGGCTGCGGCGTTTGCGGTTAATCAGGGCGGGTTGCAACGGGAGTGGCTGGATTACCCTCGTCGTTCACATCAGCTTACTCACCCTCAGCATCATGAGTCCCAGCGTGACAATCGTCTGCGGCCTTCGCGCGAGTTGTATAACAACGCCATCCAATTGCCAGAGGGAGAAGATTTTTTGCGGCGTGAAAATGCCGGACAAGGTTTTTACTCCTGCGGCTGGATGTTCAAACCGCAGATTCGCTTTGGTTTCAACCAGATTTTTGGTTGGCTCAGTGGCTTGCCGGCAGTGCGTGCGAAGGCAGTGTTAAACACGGATCAGGGCGTTTTTATGTTTAACGCGGAAAATGGTGTTCTCAGTGTCAATCAGCTGCCTATCGACGCTGAACTGGATCTTGCGGATAGTCGTATTGAGATAATCGACGATCAACCTATCGATGGGGCCAGTTTTGAACTGCTGTTGCTCGCCGCGCGAGTGTGAAACTTTCGGGCGATAAAACCAAAGCAAACATTATTTGCACAATCTGGGTGCAACTCCTGCGCAAAGGCTCCAGTCTGATACAGGAAATCTCACCAACTTAACGGTATTAGTCTAAGGTTAAAGGTAGAGTTCGCACCGGAAACTCACAACAACAAATACCATTTCAGGGGTCAAATAATATGATGTTACTCCTTTCTTTACTGGCGATTTGGGCCCTTGTGGCCGTGCTGGTGTATCGGCAAGTGGCCCTGGCTGCTGCCTCTGCCATAGTGTTAATCGCCTGGTTGGTGCTGGGTGCGGTGACCCCCATCCTTTATTCGCCCTGGCTGTTGACGCCGCTGGCGCTGGTTTTGGTGGTGTTAAATATTCCCGGAATTCGCCGTTCGGCACTGACCAAGCCGGTCTTTAACGCGCTGAAAAAATCCATGCCGCCGATCAGTGCGACCGAGCGCGATGCACTGGAAGCCGGTACCACCTGGTGGGAAAAACAACTCTTCAGCGGCAAGCCTGATTGGAATGAGTTTGCGCAAATCAGCCTGCCTCAGCTCACTGCCGAGGAGCAGTCGTTCCTGGATAATGAAGTGAGCGAGCTGTGTTCGCTATTGGACGAGTGGAAAATCCAGAACGATCTTAAGGACCTACCGCCTGAAGCCTGGCAGTACCTGAAAGATAAAAAGTTCTTTGGTTTGATCATTCCCAAGGAATACGGCGGGCTGGATTTTGGCCCCCACGCCCAAAGTCGGATCATGAGCAAAATTGCCAGCCGTTCCGGCACCGCGGCGGTGACCGCAATGGTTCCCAACTCGCTCGGCCCAGGGGAGTTGTTGGTCAAATACGGTACTGAGGATCAGCGCCAACGCTGGTTGCCCGGTCTGGCTAACGGTACCGAGATCCCCTGTTTTGGTTTGACTGGCCCTGAAGCCGGTTCTGATGCTGGCTCAATTCCCGATACCGGTATTGTGTGCAAAGGGATGCATGAGGGCCAGGAAGTGATTGGGCTGAAGCTCACCTTTAGCAAACGCTGGATTACCCTTGCACCAGTGGCCACGGTTGTTGGTTTGGCATTCAAGCTCTACGACCCTGAGGGTTTGCTCGGCGATCCCTCTAAAAAGGAATATGGGATTACCTGTGCGTTAATTCCCGCGAAGCATCCCGGTGTGGAAATCGGTCAACGTCATAACCCGGGTCAGCCCTTTATGAATGGCCCCATTTTTGGCACCGACGTGTTTATCCCTCTGGATTGGATCATCGGTGGCGCCGCCATGGCCGGTAAAGGCTGGCGCATGCTGATTGAATGTCTGGGGGCAGGCCGTGGCGTGTCCTTGCCATCGCTGTCTACCGCCAGTGGCGAAATGAATTACCGCATGGTGGGTGCTTACGCGCGTATTCGTCGCCAGTTCAATACCGAAGTGGGTAAATTTGAAGGCGTACAGGAGGCGACCGCTGACATTGCGGCGAGTGGTTACGCGCTGGAAGCTATGCGCCAATTTGTCACCAAAGGCTTGGAAACCGGTGCGCCGTCGGTAATGACCGCCATGGCGAAATACCACGCCACTGAAATGATGCGCAAATCGGTTGAGCACTCCATGGATGTTGTGGGTGGTCGTGCGATTCAAAAAGGCCCGCGCAATTTCCTCGTTGCTTCCTATCACGCTGTGCCGGTGGCAATTACCGTGGAAGGGGCAAATATTTTGACGCGTTCGTTGATGATTTTTGGTCAGGGCGCGATGCGTTGCCATCCATTCCTGTTTGAAGAAATGCAGGCGATGGAATTGGCTGATACCGATGAAGCTTTGAAAAAATTCGACAAGCTATTTACCAGTCACTTGGGTCATATCGCTAATAACCTGTTGCGCGCAAAACTGCTCGGTTTCCTCGGTGGTCGTTTCAGCAGTGTGCCGGCGAATGCGGATGACTTCAGCAAGCGCTGGTATCAACGCATTAATTTGCTGAGTGCCTCCTTAGCCTCAATGTCAGATATCGCGCTGGGAATTTTAGGCGGCAATTTGAAACGCCGTGAATTGTTGTCGGCACGTTTGGGTGATGTGCACAGCCAATTATTTATTGCCTGTTCAATTTTGAAGTTCCATTCGGCGCACCCGCGTACCCGTGCCGAAGATGCCCACGCCGAATATGCGCTCACCCGATCGCTCTATATTGCGCAGGAGGCTTTGCGCGATTTTGCCGATAACTTCCCGCAAAAGTGGATCGCGAAAACCATTCGCTTTGTCACTATGCCTTGCGGAAAGATTGTCAATAAACCCAACGACAATTTAATTCGTGAATTGGGCGAATTGATTATGGAAGAAAATCCGGTGCGACAAATGCTCGCCCAGTATCTCTACATCAGTCACGACCCGGAAGATGCCGCCGGTCGCGTGGAAAGCACTTACCAGCTGTTGTTGGCACTGGGCCCTGTGTGGCACGCGTTCCTGAAAGCCAAAAACACCGGCAAAATTTCTGGCGCGACCACCGAAGAACTGGCCAAAGATGCAGCAGCGAAAAATATTATCCAGCCACACGACGTGGCGCGCGTAGTGGAATACGATGCGCGTCGCTTCGACTGCCTGTTAACCGATGCGTTTGATAAGTTGTAATCGGTAGAAACAGCATTGCGCTTTTATAATAAAACGTTGTTCGGATAATAAATAAAAAACCCGCCGCGGCGGGTTTTTTATTGGCTGTTGAATGGTGTTAATTTTTTTGAATAGCTCATCAGGGTTTTTATCAACGTTTCGTAAAATCCAAAAATAGTTAAACGACAAAATCGCTTTCTGCTAGCAGGCAACAGTTTCGTCCCTGTTCCTTGGCTTTATAAAGTGCGCAATCAGCGCGTTTGAACGCGCTGGCAAAGTCTTCGTTCGGCAATTTGTCGCTGATGCCAAAGCTGGCCGTTACCGCTAGCGGGTTAAGGGGCTCAAACACCGTATCGTATATTTTCAAACGAATTTTTTCTGCAAGGGCGATTGCAAATTCTTTGCGAGTGCTAGGTAAGATGACGACGAATTCTTCCCCGCCCCAGCGCCCCAAAAAATCCTGTGGGCGAATAGCCTTGCTAACAATATTGGAGACTTCCTGGAGCACCCTGTCTCCCGCATCGTGACCGCGCCGGTCGTTGATTCGCTTGAAAAAATCTATGTCGAGAATAATCAACGCAAACTCTGGCGCATCCTGGTGTTGTTCGCGTTCGATATTGCAAATCATCAAGGTAGATACAATTTGGTCAATACCAAAGCGATTGTAGGCTTGAGTAAGTGGATCAACCGTCGAAAGGCGACGGAATCTATCTTTTTCTTGCAATAATTCAGCATTGGATTGGCTGAGTTCATTGATAACCTGCACATCATGTTTAGTTTGACGCTGGAGTTGAATAAGGCGGGAAATGGCAAGGATAAAAATACCGAGCATCCAAGTACCAAGAATTAACAGGTACCATCTGTCAGCGGAAATCCAGCCGCCGACAAATTCCAATTTTTCCAATTGTATATCTTGATTTCCCGGTGCCAGGCTTTCGACGTAATCAATGCCCAGCGATGCAACATTGTCCATTTGAGGGGCGGAGAGTTTACGTGGAATGTCATATTGCCCCAGCCACCAATCAGCGACCACAAATTCACTCAAGCTGATAGAAACCTCCTGTGTTAGATCGGCAGTATGCAACAGCATGGAGTGAAATTTTGTGCTGTTGTGATCCTCGATATTGGAATAAGCCGGGTCATAATTGCGGATAAAAATGCGAACTTTATTGGCAGATCCGCTGTGTTTTAACTTGAGATTCAGATGAGTAAATCCGCTTAAATCCAGACCCCGGTCTTTTATTTCAGGGGAAAATAGTGCGTTAAAGCCACAGGCAAAAAATTTGCTGGTATCGTCCACTGGGGTACTGCAGCGCCAAACGCCTCGATCTTGATTTAGCCAATAGGCATTGGGCTTGTCCTGAGTCTGGCTGGATGAATAGAAGTAGTAGACAAAATTGTTATTTGGCCAAATGGTCAGGCGCTTCTCAGGGAAGTATTGTTGGGCGATAACTGCCAGCATGGTGAACAAAATCGCCAGCAGTAGCACAGAGTTATATTGCTTATCATTCATTGATAGTTATGGCGTTTAGTGAGCGAACTGCTCTAAGTATTACTTAATAAATCAGATTTTCCAGAAAAAGCATGACTGGAGTTTTTCTCATTGCAGTAATGACTAAATGCGCCGAAGGTTAATGCAATATCCCTGCTTTGTGTGTTGGGATGAGCGCACACTCGGGTGATTGCTCAAATATTCGTTAAGCGCCTGTTAGCTAATCGCCGCTGGCTCGAGGGAGTTTTCAGCCATGACGCAACAGTTTCGCCCCGATGCCTTAGCGCGATAGAGCGCTGTATCCACGCGTTTGAAGCAGCTGGCGAAGTCCTCATCCTCTTGACGCTCACCGACGCCAAAGCTTGCGCTCACCTGCAAAGGATTATCCGGCTCAAATAGACTGTCGTAGATTGTTATACGAATTTTTTCGGCGACTGCCAGTGCAAACTCCTGACGGGTATTTGGGAGTAGTACCACGAATTCCTCGCCGCCCCAGCGTCCCAGGAAGTCATTGGAACCAATAGACTGCTGAATAATGGCCGATACCTGTTGCAGGATGCGGTCGCCGGCATCATGTCCGCGGTTGTCGTTAACTCGCTTGAAGTGATCTATGTCGATAATCATTAAGGCAAAGTCCGGGCGCTCTTCGGTGATACGCGGATTCTTTTTTACCGCCAGCAAAGTAGTGACAATCTGATCAATACCAAACCGGTTATAGGTCTGGGTGAGCGGATCGACCGTCGACAAGCGACGGAACCTGTCGCTTTCCTTTTTAAGTTGTTCGTTGTTTTGGTTTAGCTCATTGATAATTCGGGTGTCGTACTTGGTTTGGCGATGGAGTTGAACCAAGCGTGTAAATGCAAAACAAAATAGACCTATCAACCAGCTGGCGAGAATGCCCAGATACCAGTTCTCTCGGGAGACCCAGCCACCGGTAAATTCGATTTTTTCGATAGTGACATCATGGTTGCCGGCCTCGAGTGTGTCCGCGAAGTCGATGCCGATGGTTACTGCGTTGTGGAAGTCCGCTTGGGAATCGGCGCGTACTATTTTGTAATCCCTAAGCCACCAGTCAGACACTACGAACTCGCTCATCTTGAACGTCAGTTCTTTGTTCAGGTCGGCAACCTGAAGGTTGATGGCATTGAATTTGGTGCTGTTCTCGTCTTTAACATTGGAGTATTTGGGGTCGAAGTTACGGATGTGCACGCGGATATCCTTGGAGCTGCCCTGGTATTTCAGGACTACCGACATATGGGAGTAACTCGAGAGGTCTACGCCCTTATCGCGTTCATTTTCCTTAAACAGCTGAATGTTAAAGCTGCATGCCGTGAAAAAATCGTCGCCCGCGTCAGGGTATACGCAGCGCCATTGGCGTTTGCTCTCTTCCAACCAGCTTATCGCGGGTGTGCCATCGGGTAGATTTGTGGAGTACAAATAGACAATCGTACTTTGGTTGGGCACTAACACGAGTGATTTTTGTGGAAAGTAACGTTGGGCTACCAGCGCAATAACAGTAATTAAAATGGCCAGGAGGATTAACGAGTTGAGGTTTTTGGCGTTCATTCGTACAGAGTCGGCTAATTTCTACTATCGATGGGGTCAAGTATTGCCGGAAATATATGAACCGCCTGAATTTTTTCAGTCAGGGTGCAAGTCAAAATGACGCATCTGGCTCATACAGCGTAACGGCAACAGGTAATTGGCGTTAGCAGAGTTACCAGGCTCTATTTTTGGCGCCAAAAACAACATTTTAATCTATAAATAAGATTTTTCATACTGAGTAGTACAAAACGTACCCAAATAGCGCTAATCACCAACCAAAGCAGCCCTATCGAATAATCCCGACGGAAAAACTTGCGGTAAAAACGGCTCATACCTTTATGTTTGTGCCACTCCACAAAGAGTGGGCGGCTTTTGCTGCAGGTGCCTTGGTCGTGGCTGAAAGGGGCGTCGGGTACGAACAGAATTTCCCAGCCAGCGCGGCGGAAACGCATGCACCAGTCCAGATCTTCGCAGTGCAGGAAATAGCCTTCATCCCATAAACCGACTTGGGCTAGCGCCTCGGGTTTTACCAGCATGCAGGCGCCAGAAATAGCTTCGACGGCAATTGGTGCGGCGGGCAGGGGTTGTTGATGCAGGTTGAAATCCACCAATAGCTCCGGCCAGCGTTTGGCCAGGCGCTGCAAGCCAAAACTGCGTACCAGGGTGCGGCCGGGGGTTGGCGTCAGGCGGCGCCCTCCAGCTTGTTCTGTGCCGTCGGGATTTAATAACAACCCACCGGCCATTCCTGCTTGCGGGTTTTGCAGTAGGGTGTGGTAAAGCCGCGTCAGGCTCTCTGGTGCGCAAATACAATCAGGATTGAGAAAAAACAAAAACGGCTGGTTCGCGGCCCGCGCCCCTATATTGCAGGCTTTTGCGAAACCCAGATTGGCGCCGTTGCGGATAATCTTGACCCGTGTGTCCTGGGCGAATCTGGCTTCTACCAATGCCAGGCTTTGATCCTGCGAGTCGTTATCCACCAAAATCACTTCGTTGGTTTGATCGATAACCGCGCTAATGGATTCCACTAGCACCGGGCCGGCATTGTAGTTGACGATGATGGTCGTGATGGGTGATGTGGTCACAAGAGTTCCCGCCTGAAAATCAGGCCGCGAGCATAGCGGATGCGTGCGCAAGCTGCATCAATCAGGCGCATTCCATGGGCAAGTTCATCAATTTACAGTAGTATGCCAAGCCATTTGTGCGCCCTTGTGCGCCAGAGCGATTTTCCAGCGGAGATGATTCCCGGCGTGAGTAAACTTATCGGTGAAATACTCGTCGAGCGCGGTTTGGTGCAGCCTGACGATGTTAAAAAAGCCCTGCAATTGCAGCAGTCGACTGGCGGTCGCATAGGCGCTGGCCTGGTGCGTATGGGTGCGGTCGCCGAAGAGCAATTGCTGGATGCTTTATCCACCCAGTTGGAGTTGCCGGTAGTTCTGGTGGGACGCGATCTGCCTGATGCCAGTGGCCTGTTCAGTCAGATCAAACAGGGCCGTATCGATATCAACTGGTGCATCGATAATCGCATCATCTATTGGCAAAACGATGAACAGATGTTGAGTTATACCGGACGCGATCCATTATCCGCTTTCGCTAGCGATGTGCTGCAATATCACTACCCCGAGTTGATTCTGAAGCCGGCGCTGATCCTCAGTCATAGTCTGGATATCCTGATTGATTACCTGCGCAAGGAGCTCAACGCTGAGCGTTTCTTCTCTGAAGGCAGCGAAACCAAAGGCCTGCGCGAACTGGCGGAGGAAGCACCGGTCGTTGAGTTGGTGAACAATATTTTCTCCAAAGCCGTGACCTTTAATGCCTCGGATATTCATCTTGACCCTCAGGAAGAAGTCTTCCGGGTACGCTTGCGTGTCGACGGCATTTTACAAACCCATCTGGAACAGCCCATTGATCGCTACCCGGCAGTGGCCTCGCGGGTGAAGTTGATCTCCGAAATTGATATTGCCGAGCGCCGTTTGCCGCAGGATGGCCGCATCACTACGCGCGTGAATGGCCGCGAGATGGACGTGCGGGTATCGACCCTGCCGGGCGTACACGGCGAATCCATAGTCATGCGTCTATTACCCAAAGATCGCAAAGAGCTCTCGCTCGCGACTCTGGGGTTGGAACAGGATCATATGGATCTGGTTGGCTCGCTGATGCAAGAGGCCAATGGCATTGTGCTGGTTACCGGCCCAACGGGTTCGGGTAAATCCACCACCTTGTATGCTGCCCTGCAGGAAGCAACTGACGGCACGCGCAAAATTCTCACGGTGGAAGATCCTGTCGAATACCAGTTGCCCGGCATTACCCAGGTACAGGCTCATGCTGAAATTGGTTACACCTTTGCCAAAGCCCTGCGCGCTTTCTTGCGGCAAGACCCGGATGTAATCATGGTGGGCGAGATCCGCGATTTGGAAACGGCACAGATTGCGATCCAATCGGCGCTGACGGGTCATTTGGTGTTATCAACCTTGCATACCAATGATTCGCTGTCCGCCTTTACCCGTTTAATTGATATGGGGGTGGAGCCATTTTTGGTGGCGGCGCCGATCAAAGCGGTACAGGCCCAACGGCTGGTGCGCAAAATCTGTAAGCACTGCGCAAAACCGGCGCAGGTACCGGAGTCGATCAATGCTGAATTTGCCGGTTTGAAGCGCGACTTTACGCCCAATTGGGTGGAAGCGGTAGGCTGTGCTGCTTGCAATAACACCGGTTATTCCGGGCGTATGGGCGTGTACGAGATAGTACCTATTTCCCCTGAACTGCACGACATGATTATCGCTAACACGCCGGTCACCGAAATGCGCAAGCTGGCGCGCCGCCAGGGCCACAGGTCTATGTATCAGGATGGTTTGATCAAAGCCGCACGCGGCCAGACCACGGTGGAAGAAGTTATGCGTGCTACCAATATTGATGCGGACTAAACCATGATGAAACACAGGGGAGCTGCCGATGCAATTCAGCTATAAGGCGCTCGACCAGAATCAGGCAGTCATCAGCGGTGTGATCGAAGCCACTGATGAGCGCGAAGCTGCGCGCCTGATCCGAGAGAAAAGCCTGCAGCCGTTAAGTGTTACTCCCCATGAGGAAGCCTCCGGTAATATCCGTAAAAAACTCGGACGCGAGGAAATTACCGTTTCGCTGTTCGAGCTGACCACCATGCTTGAATCGGGCGTCTCTATCGCCGAAGCCTTACAGTCATTGCAGGAGGCGGATTCCCATCCGCAACTGCGCAAATTTTATCGTTCAGCCTCGGAGCAACTGCAGCGCGGCGCCAGCTTCGGACAAGCATTGCGCGCCGCGGAATTGCAGTTGCCTGCCTATTTCATCCAGCTGGTGGAAGCCGGGGAAGCATCGGGGCAATTGGGCCAGACGATGAAACGCGGCGTGGAGCAGATGGAATATGACCTGTCCGTGGTTAATGAATTGCGCAACGCGCTGATTTACCCGGCCGTGTTGGTGCTAACCGGCATCAGCGCGGTGGCACTTATCTTTATTTTTGTAGTCCCAAAGTTCGCCAATTTAATGGATGGCAAACAGGAATTACCCATGCTCGCCACGGCAGTGCTCTCTACCGGTTTGTGGCTCAATGAAAATTTTTATTGGGTGGCCGCTGTCGTAGTGGTGTTGGGTGCAATGCTGGGGATGCAGTTTGCCAAGCCCGAAGTGCGCCAGGCATTGTTGGATAAGCTATCGACCCTGCCGGTGTTTGGCCGCTGGTTGGCGGAATCCGATATCGCCCGCTGGTCCTCGGTAATGAGCGCCATGCTCGCCAGCCACATCGAACTGACGCGCGCACTGGATCTGGCGCGTGCCAGCGTGAAAAACTCGCGTCGCAGTAAAGGTTTATTGTCGGCACTCAATGCGGTGCAATCCGGCGGCAGCCTTTCCAAGGCGCTGCAGGATAACCAGATTCTCAATGCCACTGCCTACAACCTGATCCGCGCCGGCGAAAAAACCGGTCGCTTGGCGGAGATGCTGCAAGCAGTGGCCAAGATTTATGAAAACTCCGGTAAAAACCGGATGAAGCGGCTGTTGTTATTAATCGAGCCCTTGGCGATAGTGTTAATTGGGATTGCCGTGGGGGTGATTATTCTGGGCTTGATCCAGGCAATCACCAGCGTTAATGACGTGGCGATTTAAGCAAGCTCCTCCCTAACCCTCCCCTTCGAAAGGGGAGGGGGCAAGCTCCTCACCCTTGCCAAGGGGGAGGCTGGGAGGGGGTAATTTTTTAGGAGAATCTATGCGCAATACTAAAACTCACCAACGTGGCTTCACCATGATCGAACTACTGGTGGTGTTGGTGATCCTCGGCCTATTGGCCGGTTTGGTTGGCCCGAGAATGTTTGGCAAGGTCGATAGTGCCAAAGTTAAAACGGCTGAAACCCAGCTCAAGCTGCTCAAGTCGTCACTGCAAACCTATCGTCTGGATATGGGCGAATATCCCAGCACCCAGGAAGGCTTGGCGGCACTTGCGCGTTCGCCCGACAACTCGCGCGCCCAACAAAATTGGAAGGGCCCGTATCTGGACGAAGAAATTCCCGCGGACCCATGGGGTAATGCCTACCAGTATCGTCGCGAAAAAAATGGTATGCAGGATTTCACCCTTTATTCACAAGGTGCTGATGGCAAGCAAGGCGGCGAAGAGCTGGACGCCGACATAGGCTTGGCCAAGTAATTCCTTTTCCGGAAAAACAATATCCCATGAACCCGCGCGCCGGTTTTACCCTGATCGAATTATTAGTGGTGCTGATGATTCTCGGGCTGACCAGTGCGCTGGTTCTACCGCGCTTACCGGCTATATACGAACAATTTCAAGACAAGTCCGATCATGAGCGCTTGATACAACTGCTTGGATCGCTACCCCTCAAAGCCTACACCCGCCAGCAACCCATCACCCTTAAGCCGGAAGACGCGCTACAAACTCTGGTGAATGAGGGGTTGGAGTTGGATGGCGAACTAAAACTTCACCTCAACCAGCCTATCTTCTACCAGCCCAATGGTGTTTGCCTGGGTGGGGAGATCGACGCTGAGCTTAACGGCATTAACCGCCGCTTACAGCTAGACCCTCCTTATTGTGAGCCGCGCACAAATGACTAGCGAACGCGGCTTCACCTTAATCGAGGCAATAGTCGCCCTGGTAATTTTCTCCATGGCCGTCATGGGTATTTACAGTTGGATTAACACCAACCTGATTTCGCTCAATCGTGTGGCGGTTGTTGCTGAATCCGAATTTGTTGTCAACTCCGCCATGGAGCGCTTGAAACTGGTCGATCTGCGCAACGAGTCCGAGGGCGCGTTTGATGTGGCGGGTTACTTGGTGCAATGGCGCGCGGAGTTGGTGGAGCCCTGGAAACAGGGCTTGTCTCCGCGTGGAACACTGAGTCTTTATGATTTAGGGCTTTATCAAGTCACTCTCGAACTGAATAAAAATGGGCAGACGGTAACCACATACAACTATCGCCAAACTGCTTGGTACCAGGCGCGGGAACCAAAGAAAAATGAAGACGCATTCGCTCCCTAGCATGGATTATTACCGTCAGCGCGCCTTTACACTAATTGAGATGTTGGTGGTGATGATCATTGTCGCTATGGTAGTGACTCTGGTGATGCAAGGGTTTGGTTATTCATTGGGGCTGTATCAGCGAGTGGTTAAAACACAATCCAACGCGTACCAGCAGGCATTTGCCTATCGTTGGTTTACGACAACACTTCAGTCACAAGTTGCGATGCGACCTAAAGATCGTGGTCTGGAAGGTAATCAGTTTCAGTTTTCTACCTATACCTACGCGCCCTTGGTGGGTAGTGCGGGTTTAAAAACGCGTATAGCCTGGGAGTTGGAAACTAAGGGTGAGCAATTCGTGCTTGGTTATCGCGAAGGAGAGCGGCAATTTGTCGTAAATACATGGGTGGGCGCGAAAGGCCAGTTTCAGTATATGGATGTGGAAAATAACTGGCGCGATCTTTGGGTGCCGCAAAAAGAAGAGCCAACGGCGTTGCCCAAGGCGATCAGATTGCAGGTATATCAGGGTGATGAGCTATTAAATTACGTCGTTATCACAGAGACGCGAACCCGCGCGATCATCACGGCTGAGGAGAAAGTGTATGGCCGTGAATAGCAGAAAATTGGTTACGGCTCCTTCGCAACAGCAGGGCTTTATTCTTGCGGCAGTGCTTTGGGCGATAGCGATTATTTTTATTGTTGCAGGAATTTTTCATCATTACGTACAAGAAAAAATAAAAATCGCAGCACAGGCAAAATTGAATCTGCAGCAGCAATTGGATTTGCGTTCTACGGAACAAACTTTGTTTTACGTATTATCAAGTTCGCGACTAACCAGGGCGGGATTAACACTGACTCGGCAAGATGTCACTGATTACATAAATGCTGAAGAGGGGACCATTAATATGGATCCTATCGGTGATGAAATGCGGTTGGACGGCACGACCTATTTGGGGCTCGGAAATAGCGCATTTTATGTTCAGGATCTTATGGGGGCAGTTGCTCTAAACGGGCCTGACACTTTCGATTTGCAGCGCCTGATGCGCAATCAAGAGCCCAACGCGCAAGTTAGCCAGCAACTAATCGCTGCATTGCAAGATTACATTGATGCGAATGAAACATTGAGTTTGTCTGGTGCGGAAAAATATGAATACCAGCGCGTTGGTTTAAGTTCACCTACAAACGATTATCTGCGGTCAGAAATTGAATTGCGCAGAGTATTTGGCTGGTCTGAGTGGCTGGATACACATCCACAATTTGATTGGCAGGGTTGGCTTAGTGTTCGGCGCTACACAACAATAAATCCGAACAGTATGCCGAGGTCTCTACTGCGAGCCTATTTCGGGATTTCTGAGGAAGGTGCGGAGCAATTGGAAAGTCAGCGCCAGCAAAACCCGTTCATTGATTTGGATGATTTTTTTCTGCGCTCGGGGATTTCGGCAGGATTGTCTGAGGAAAATACCCGGTTTTTCTATGGTAATGAGTTTCAAATTTCCCTCTGGGATTCTGGGGGGGGACAAGCAGAGTTGATTAGCCTACAATTGACGCCCGCTGGTCCCTACGGACCATGGCAAATTAACTACAAATACCGAGCACCTATAGTCAGGCGTGATCATGAACCTTCGGCCCTTCAGCAAACCCGCCTCTTTGGTCACACCCTGGGTGATAACCGCTGATAGCGCAGAGTTATTGGATCAATGTGCTCCATCCATGTCCGTGCAATTGGATTCCGCGCGGTTAATCATTCCGCGCCAATACCTTTTCTATACAAACATCCCATTGGCTAATCTGCCCAAGTCGTTACGTGCGAACTTAATTCATCAACGGGTGCAACAAGCCAGCCCTTTTGCAAACGTCGGCAGTTGGGTAGTTCAAAGCGATGATTCAGCACAGGTTTGGTTTTGGGATGCCGAACGCATTGCCAACCGTCGGGGTGAAAATCCCCAATTGCCGCAAACATTGTTGCCTGAGCCGCTCTTGCGTCAGCCTCAAACAGATGGGTTTTATTTACAGACCTGTCTATTTGGGTGGGATATGCAGTATTGGTTGTCAGGTGAGTTGCGACACACCCGCTGGACACCTAGTAAACCGGACGCTCGCGTCCAGACAGATTTTGTTCGTCAATGCGGCAAAACCATTCAGGGTGTGGATTGGGTCGAGTTAGCGCCCGATTTGCTCAGTCGACCTTGGAGCGAAAAACCTTTTTGGACCCGTGAAACGCTGACGCAAGAAAAAATAGCGAGCAAATTAATTGCAGCTGTGTTGATTGCCTGGGCTTGTCTGGAATTGGGTCTGGGTTTTGGTACTGAAATCAAATCCTCTTGGCTGGCTGCACAAGTCGCCGAAAAAAATGAAGCCATGATGGATTTGGTAAGTCAACGCGATGGGGCCTTGCGTCAGCAGGAATTTAATCAGGCTGTGAGTGAACTGGTTTCCACACCTTCACCATTATTTTTATCCGCGCAGGTCAATCAATGCCTCGCTAAATTCGACTTTGCTTTACTCGATTGGCAATACCAGCGCGGTCAGTTGATTGTCGTGTTACAAAAGGAAGGGCTTGATACCCGTGCGCTTATTGAGTCTTGCACCAGCAATCCCGCCTTTACTGATGTACGTGTAGAGCCGGGTATTACACCGGACCAAACCCGAGTCTTATTTAGCTTGCCTGGTGCAGTGTCAGAGGAACAAAACGATGCTGGCTAACCTGCATAAATTATTGATGCCCCACTGGTTGCAATTGCAACAGCAAACCGGTTCAAATCCGCGTTTGCGCTGGATGCTCTGGGGAATTCTTTATATCTTCCTTATTTACTTTGCTCTCAGTCTGGGTGATTGGCGAGCAGAGCAGCAACAATCCATTAACCAATTGCAGCGCACAGCAATCAAGCTGGAACAATTGGAATCCCAAACCGAATGGCCTGAGCGTTGGGAAGCGGAAAAGGCAGTCGGTGCCCAGTTGCAAGCGCGTTTGTGGAAAGCCAAATCTGCCGGTCTTGCAGAGGCTGATTTACAAAACTTCTTGCGCACTTTAATGAGTGTTCATGAAGGAGAGAGTTTGCGCTTGCGTTTAGCACCGACGGAAATGGTCACTATTGGCAGTGAAACCTTAATTAAGGTGAGTGCTGAAGTGTCTGCAATGCTGGGGGTGGCGCAAATTGATAATCTGATGCGCGCGATGGCTGAGCACCCGCGGGTACTTGTTGTAGAGCGTTTTAGCTACAGTCCGCAGCGTTCGGGTGTTTTCAGTATGTTGGTAACTGCTTATTTCAGTAGCGCGGAAGAGGTTGTTAGCCAAGGTGTGGCACCATGAGTCTCTCGCAGCGTTTTTCCCGGTTACCCGCTCACGAGCAGATTGTCTATACCTTATCGGTAAAACTGGCTGTATTGACTTTCGTCTTGGGTATTATTTGGGTCCTTCTCGGGTTTAGTGATCAGCCAGAACCAAGAGAAAACCCCTGGCATGCATCCGTTTTACCCAAGGCAGACGATGCGATGGGGTTGTTTATTGCCGTTACGGAAAAGCCACGCTGGTTTTCCGAGACCGGCATTCAGCAGCAAGCGCCAGTCGAGGATCCCGCCAAAGCTCTGGAAGGGAAACCGGAAAGCCTGCGTCTTACAGGTTTGGTTACCAGGGGGAATAAGCGCTATGCGCTGTTTGTTTCAGTCATTTCTTCGGCATCAATTGCTGGTAAACCCCCCGTAAGTCAATTGGCTGTTGGAGATACATTGGTGGGTGATTGGAAAGTGACTGCGATCTCTTCAAGTCAGGTGGAAATTCGTCAGGGAGACGAAACCCGCACGCTGAAAATGTATCAACCCAAAGAGTAGTGTTTTTATGTAGCACAAAAGTGCTACTCTGCTCCGAGAGGAGATTGCTATGTCGACTACCAGTATACGTATTCCTGACGATATAAAAGAACGGGTTGCATTGGCGGCCAAGCAGTCGGGAACCAGTGTGCATAATTTTATGGTGCAGGCGATTATTGAAAAAGCTGAGCAGCAAGAGTGCCTCGCAGCGTTTAATCAATTGGCTGAGCAGCGCCTGGATAAGTTGTTAGCTACTGGCAATGCGTTGGATTGGAGTCAGGTGCGCGAGCAATTGCAGACGCGTACTCAACAGTTACAGGACTCCCTTACCAGAGAATAGCAATGGCAACGATCAAACTTGCCGAAGGAGTCTGGGAGGACTTTGAGCGCATCCTTGCTCATCTCGATAAGTTTCAGGTTCAAAACCCCTTGGAGCGAATTCAGGCCATCATCAAGGCAATCGATGTTCTGGAAACTAATCCTCTTGTTGGTCGTCCTATTGATTCTATAAAACGCGAGTTAGTAATTGGGAAAGACTCTCAAGGTTATGTGGCGCTCTATCACTACTCGCCAATTGTGGATGCGGTATTTATTTTAGCGGTGCGCAGCCAGCGTCAAGCAGGTTATGCGCGCTAAGCATCAAAACCTTGCACCCAATCACCGCTTTAATCAAACTACCCGCCCAATTGCCAAAGTCTATGTTTTCCGGGAAATCATAATGTTCAGTGTGAAGGCCAGTTCTGTTGTAACCACCAGCTTGAAAACCGCCGTATCTTTGGGGGTGCTTATGACACTCACCAGTTGTAGCAGTTTCTGGCATAAACCTACGGCTGCGGAGCAAGGGCAAGAGCTGGTTCAGTTGGACCCTTTGCGTGAACCTAAAGAATTTGTAAGTGCCACCAGCCAGCCGCAGGCACAACAACAGATACCTCAAACCAAAATCAAACCAGGTCCTTCGATTACGATTGGCAGTACTGTTGCGGATGCTCAGGCCCAAGAGCTCTCACTGAGCTTAAAAGGCGATCCGATTTCAGGTAATTACCACAACATGCCGCTGCCTGTGTTCATTAATGAAGTGTTTGGTGAGCAGTTGGGTTTGTCCTTTACGTTAGATCCACAAATAGAGAAGCAAGAAGACCTGGTAACGTTACGATTGGTTGAAGCGGTTCCACCGTCTGAGTTATTTCGTATCGCCACGCGTACCTTGAATACCTATGGTGTTGCTGTATCCCAGCAGGGTGATGTGCTGAATTTCGCCATCGATAAAAATATTACCGCGGGCGAGACACCTTTGTTGGTAAGTGGGCGTGCTTTACCGGAGGTGCCGAGTTCGCACCGGCCGATGTTTGTCTTTGTGCCTTTGAAGGCGGTAACTAACAGTAGGGTGACTAGTTGGGTTAGGGATGCGCTCACTGGGAAAGATATTCAGGTCACTGAAGACCTAACCCGCAATGCGGTGCTGCTGAAAGGTAAGCCTGATTTGGTCAAACAAGCCCTCGCGATAATAGAGGTGCTTGATCAGCCGATAATGCGCGGAAAATTTTCTGCCAGTATTGAGCCTGCTTTTGTGAAGGTGGACGCACTGAGTAAAAACCTCAAGGAAGTGCTTAATGCTGAGGGTTATGATGCCCAAATTAAATCGCAAATCGGCTCAATTATTCTTATTCCACTGGAAGGGGCCAATCAGCTGGTAGTATTTGCCAGTAGTCAGCAAATAATCAACCATGTTCGTGAGTGGGTAGAGGTGTTGGATCGTCGCCAACAAATGAGTATCGACCAGGGGATCTTCACTTATGAGGTCCGCAATACAGAAGCGGCGCACATTGTTGAGCTCCTAAATAGTTTTGAGACTGGTGCATCACCAGGCATGCGGACTGGCGGGCAATCTTTTGTGGGCCAAGGTTCTGCCATCTCTGATGTTACTACTGCTTCGACTAACGCAATTCAAGGTTCTCAAAACCAATCTGCGACAGCAAAAATAAACGGTGGAAACTTCGTTGTGGATACCAACCGCAATACCATTATTTTTAAGGGCAGTGGCCAGGCTTGGTTGGATATGCTCCCGGTCATTCAAACGCTGGATAAAGCTGCGCCGTCTGTATTAATAGAAGTGTTACTCGCCGAAGTAACCCTAAACGATAAAGAGCAGACTGGCTTTGAATTTGTGGCTAACGGTTCGCAAAAAGTTGGCGGGCGCGTTTATAACTCAGTCGTAGGCACTTTGGGTGGATTGGGTGTCGGAACCTCGGGTTTGAGTGCAACTCTGGATAGCGCCGGCGAAACCCGCGCCATGTTAAACCTATTCTATGAGAACAAACGTGCCGAAATTCGTTCACGGCCACGACTTATGGTCAAGAGTGGGCAGCAGGCCACTATAGATGTAGGCACAGAAGTACCTACACTGGGTACCAGTAGTGGAGTGACGACAGGGGGGCTGGTTGTTCCTCCAAGTATTTCGAATCGGAAAACTGGGGTGCGTCTTACTGTATCACCAGTTGTTCACGCTTCTGGTCATGTGGATATCGAAATCGACCAGGAGTTGAGTGAAGCTCAGCCTAATGAGAGCAGCGGCATTGATTCTCCAAGCATTTTTAATCGTAAAATCCAGACTACGGTTACACTGCAGGACGGTGGCTCTATCTTAATTGGTGGTTTAATTTCCAGCTCTAAGTCCTTGGGAAATGTAGGGGTTCCATGGTTTGGAAAATTGCCTATAATTGGGCGTCTTCTGCGTGCGGACAGTAATTCGTCGGCGCGTACCGAGCTGATGGTCATGATCATTCCCTATGTCATCGACAGTCCTGCAGAAGGGCAAGCCGTCACTAAAAGCATCCAGCAAACCTTCCAGCAACCTGAGTTGTTAGAGGTTTCTGGTTCAACCGCTGTTCAGGTTGACTAAATCACACTCAAAAACGCCGTGATTTAAATCCAAAACCGGGCAAATGGGTTGGCTTTTAATAACTTAGGCTTGATCTATGGGTTTGAAGCGGTATATTCTTGGGCGGTCTTTAAATCGTGGGATTGCTCTTGCAGACCCAAGGAACCAAGACCAATCAAAATCAACGTTGATTATAAATTCATGAAATAGGAGTTAAACCATATGGTTTCCAAGAAAATTTTAGGGTTGGCTGTAGCTGCTGCCTTCTCTTCACAAGCATTCGCTGCAATCGATATGACAGCTGGCACTAACGGTGCAGGTACTGGTGCTGTTACTGTTGCAAAAGAGTCTGTTACTACTGCTCAAGTTACCAGTGGTTTGGTTCAAGTAACTCACGCTACTGCTTTCGACACCACTTTTGACCTTGGTTTTGGTACTTCTGCTGGTTCACACGCCTTCATCCGTATCGACCTGACTGGTGGTGCTAAATTCAAAACTGGTGTTTCAGGCGCTTCTTTGACCCTGACTGGTAAAGTGGCCGGCGTTGCTAACGATTACGTAGTTCAAGTTGGTCAAGGCGGTGCTGCTGGTGACACTTACGTAATTTTCGACGTAACTGCTGTTACTGCAATGACTCAAGGTCAAGACGTAGTATTGGATCTGGCTGACATTCAACTGAGCCCAACCTCTGGCGCCGGTATGACTGTTGCTCACTACAGCACTTCACCTGCTGCAGTATCTGCAACTGCTTCTAACACCACTGGTGCTCTGGCAACTGATAGCTACAACTTTGCTTCTGTTACTCCAGCGCTGAAAGTAAACATCTCTGGCTCTGACAAGACTGCAGACGTAAATGCTACTCCAGTATTTACTCAGTTCACTGGTGCTACCCCAACTGCTACTCTGGGTAATGTACAGTTCGTTCTGACTGCCGGTGCAATCACTCCAGCTGGTACTGCTGTTACCTTGTTGAGCCAACTGATCGACACCAGTGCTGGTAAGTCAAAACTGGCTTTGACTGGCGACTTGAGCTTCATCGGTAAAACTGATGCTGCTACTACTGCTACCAAGCTGACCTTCGGCGGTGTTGCTGCTGACGTTGCTGGCACTGCTAGCAGCATCGTATCTACCGGCATGTTGACTGATCTGAGTGGTCAATTGGTTGAAGACACCACTACTGACCCGCTGGTTGGTAACAACGTTGTTATCACTGCTAACGGTAGCGATGCAATCAACGCTGGTTCTTACACTCTGACCTTCACTCCAACTAACATTGCTTCCGCCGCTTATGGCGCTGCATCTGCTAGTGGTTCAATCGGCAGCATTCTGCGTAACGGTGCAACTGCTCAAGTTCCGTACCTGACTACCAACGCTGGCCTGAACCAAAAATTGGTATTGGTAAACCGTGGTTCTAACGACACCACTTATAGCATCACCTTTACTCCAGAAGCTGGTGTAACTGCTGCTGCTGGTACTAAGGCAACTGGTACTTTGGCAAAAGGTAAAACTCTGGTGTTGAAGGCAGCGGACGTTGTTACTTTGACTGGCGGTACTCGCACTGCTGCTACCATCGTTGCTCTGGCTCCAGCTAGCGTAATCGATGCTGCTACCCAAACCGTTGTAACTGATACCACTTCAGTTTCTTACGGCTCAAACGACACTGTAAATCTGACTGTTAAGTAATTAACGTCTGATTTAACATTGTTTAAAAATAAGGGCGCCTTCGGGCGCCCTTATTTTTTGTACAGTTTGTATATAAAGTAATTTGATCTATTAGGTTTAACAAATTTAACCGGAAATTTATGCTTGGGTGTTACAGAACATTTTTAGCGTTGCTGGTTGTGATTCAACATCTAGGTGGCGCGTCGGTATTGGGTGCATATGCCGTATTTGGTTTTTACTGTATCAGCGGCTATTTAATGACGCGCGTGGTGCATGAAGGTTATGGCTATACAGCAACAGGCATTGGTCGCTATTTATTAAATCGTTTCTTGCGAATTTATCCTCTGTATTGGTTATCTGCACTTGCTTCTATCGGTATTGTTTTGGTCTTTGGTGCTTCAGTAACTAAAGCTTTTCATCCTGATATTTTTATACCGCAAACTACAGCAGACGCACTGCGCAACCTGTTTATATTTTTTCCCCAGCTTGAATCACCGCGGTTAACCCCCCCTGCATGGGCTCTTACGGTAGAGTTATGTTTCTATTTGTTGATAGGTGCAGGAGTTTCAAAAAACAAACTGATCACTCTGGTATGGTTTGTGTTTAGTCTTGGCTATCACTTGTTTGCTGCGCTAAATAATTACACCTGGGATGATATCTATTTCACTGTTTGGGCTGCGTCGTTACCTTTTTCAACGGGTGCATTTATCTATCATTTTCGCGGCGAGCTGATACGAATTTTAGGCTGGCTGCCGAGTAATATGTATGCTGGTTTGATGTTGTTTTCCTTGCTTCCAATAAATTGGTGGTTGTCGTCACTGGGAGATTATGTGAGAGATATCGGGTTTTATATTAATTACGTGCTTTGTGCATTCACTATCGCTTATTTGGTAAATGTACAGTCGCTTAATGTTGGTCTGCTTAAGATAGACAAAATAATTGGTGATTTGAGTTACCCCATTTATCTTTTCCATTATCAAATTGGCTTTTTGGTTATGGTTGGCCTGGGTTATATGGGATTTTCCGGTTCACGTGGTGACATGCTTTTAGCGATAATATCAATACCCTTTATTTTACTTGTTGCTGTATTAATAGCGCGATGGATTGAGGCCCCGATAATGCAATTAAGGGCAAGGATTAAAAAGCAACAACTAGTACAAGTTACAGTTCGCAATACGCAAACTAATGAATAGCCAGGTCAATCAATCTATCGATTACCTAATGGTACTGCGTGCGCTTAGTGCTATTGCGGTAGTTTTTTGTCATATGCCGTTCACAGCAAGCAGCTTCCTGGGTATTCCAGAAAATGAATGGTTAAATGGTTTCTTTAACCCCTTCGGATATATTCCGGTGCTGCTTTTTTTCACGCTAAGTGGTTATCTTGTCACGTTGGGTTTTGTCAGTGGCAGACACAATGCCTACTCAGTAAAGGGAATTGTGCGCTATTACCACAGTCGTATATTCCGTATTATCCCACTTTATTATTTTTCGATTCTGATATGCGTGCTGGTTTTTTGGTCTGCCGCTGAAGACAATCTTTTGCGAGTGATTAATCTCCTTTGGTTCGTGGAAAACTATAAGCCAGTGAATGGGATTGTTTTTAATCATGTCTATTGGACAATGCCGATAGAGATGCTTTATTTTTTTCTGGCTCCTTTTGTCTACCTGGCGGCTCGATGGTTAACTGAACGAACGGGCGATATTGTTTGTTTGCTGCTAATTTTTTTTATTGGTCTTGTTATATCACATTTGGTTTTTGCAGGATTTGAAAAATCGGGTGAGGGAGTTTTAGCTACGCGAAAAGATTGGAATTTGTTAGCAAGATTTAATTTTATTTACAACCTTCCTGCATTTCTATTGGGAGGTGTCTGTGCATTCATTGCTTGCAATCCCAAGAATCAAACGTGCTTTCTGCGCTATCGAACGTTGATTAAGTTTTCGAGTTTGCTGGCATTTTTGGTGGTTACTATCTATTGCAGTACAATTGGATTGCAGCAGATGGGTAATGGACTAATTAATTATTTTATTGTATTTGGGCTTATTCCCGCGTTGGCGCTTATAGTTTTTGCTGTGGCTGTGCTGGGGTTAACACAACCTACAAAAGCTGGCGCTTATGTGGCATGCATGCGAGGTATGGAGCATTTGGGTTTGTTGTCATACGGAATTTATTTATTTCATATGCCTGTTTATGAAGTGATCAATAAAACCTTGAAGGTATTAAATGTTGGTATTTCCGGTGAATGGATAACAATTTTAGTGTTGATTTTCACAGTAATTTTTTCGCAAGTGACTTATCTCTTGATTGAACAACCATTTTTGCGCAGACGCCATATCACATGATGGTGAAGATAGAACCAAAAAACAATTTCGGTTACTTTCCTATGACAACTCCTAAACTCCTTGTTGCTAGTGTGTATGCGCCTTCCGAGTGGAATGGCCAATGGTATGAATTGCAACGGCAATTTCTGAAAGAGACAACGCAGCATACCTCTTTTGAGTTCGCGGTGCTGCTAAATGGCATAGATAGGAATGAGTTGCCAGCGGATGCAAACATTATTGGAAAAAATCCGGGTAATACCGGCCATTCTGCGGCGATGCGTCAGGTGGTAGATTTTTTTCGTGCGAATGATGATTTTACGCATTTTTTATTTTTGGACAGTGACTGTTTTCCAATTCATAATCGTTGGTTTGAAACTTTGACTGAGCAAATGAGCCATTTTGGTAAACATTTTGCTGCGCCTGTTCGCACGGAAAACCTGGATCGTTTTCCTCATCCCTGTGCTTTTTTATGTGATTCCAAAGGTCTGGATGATCGGAGAGTAAATTTTGATATTGGATATGAAGATACCAATATTTTGGGCGAGCTAGTGAAAGATGTCGGCAATGCCATGCTACCCCTAATGCCTGATATTCTGCCGATGTTGCGTACCAATCTGGTAAATCTACATCCGGTTGCTGCAGGGGTGTACCATCATTTGTTTTATCACCATGGTGCAGGCAGCAGAAATTTCGAATTCCGAGTAGTGAATAAATATGGCTACTATAATCATTGGTGGAAAAAAGAAGGTGACGAGGTTTTAGCTGATCAGCTACGCGAAGCATTGTTTAAAGACCCCCAGGGTTTTTTAGCATTGCTTACGAATCCGATAAAAATACCCTCGGCTTAGTAGGTATGTCATTGGTTGCGACAAATATTAAACAGCTGAAATCCACTGGAGTTATTTTTTACCGCGACTTCCAGGAATATACCGGAGGCCATCAAAAGGTCGCTGACTATTTCCAGCATCTAAAAACCTCTGTGGATTTCTCACCGTATATCGGTTTTTCGCCGCAATCAAAATGGGATTTAACAAACCCCTGGTTTCCCGAGTATCAACAACAATCTGTTGATTATTTACCGGCTAATTACAAGTATGCTTTTCTCGCAGGCCTGGATTGGCAGACGTACCTCAATGCGAATCCACCGGCAAACCAGCCGATTATTAATTTGATTCAGCATGTACGCCATGCAGATCCTGTGCAGCCAATGCACGCCTTCTTAAAGCAGAAAGCGGTACGTATCTGTGTATCGAAAGAGGTAGAGGCAGCAGTTCTCTCGACGGGTTTGGTGAATGGCCCGGTATTTACTATTGATAATGGTATTGATATTCCGCCAATCGCTGCTCAGGTTCGACAGCATCAGGTGTTTATCTTTGGCCCTAAAAATCCCGAGCTGGCAAAACTGTTGAGCCAGCAGTTAACGACGCAGGGTATAGACAATCATTGTGTTGTCGACTGGGTGCCGCGCGACCTTGTACTGAAATCCCTCGCATCCAGTCGGATTGCATTACTTTTGCCAAATACTACGGAAGGTTTT
This sequence comes from Cellvibrio sp. KY-GH-1, assembly GCF_008806975.1. NCBI lineage: Bacteria > Pseudomonadati > Pseudomonadota > Gammaproteobacteria > Cellvibrionales > Cellvibrionaceae > Cellvibrio > Cellvibrio sp. KY-GH-1. The sequence goes on along the minus strand of NZ_CP031728.1, from coordinate 3,706,476 downwards.
TACCTGCCGGCGTTGGAGTCAATGTGCTATGCAGAGCTGACTATAGTGCCGGATTGTGTAGGTAATCGCAGTTTCTGCCACAACCGCCAAAATTGTTTGTTTCCCGCGTACAATACGCCCGCGCTGTCGGCGGCGGTGACAGAGGCGTTAAGTTTGTTGCGGCAACCCGAACAGCTAAACATTTTTAAACGGAATTGTGCGCAAACCCTGGCGTATCATTCGCTGGCGCGTGAGCGTGCACAATTTCTCGATCTGATACGGCAACTGGATAGTATCTGGGCATCTATCTGATCTCGACGAACGGACCAGGCTTTTGACTGCAAACACAATCTTACTCACTGGCCTGCCACGCGCAGGAACTACCCTGAGTTGCCATATCCTCAATAATTGCCCTGCAACGCTAGCGCTGCATGAACCTATGAAGCCGGGTGATTTTGAGCCTGCTGCTGGTACCGATGCAGCCGTATTGCGTATCCAACAATTTGCCGAGGCAACCCGTCAGCAAGTGTTACGAGAAGGGAAAGCCCTTAGTCAGCAAAAAGATGGCGCTGTACCCGAAAATCCGGTTGCCGCCAATGCGGTTGCTGGCGGTTTGCGCCCGATGGATGTCAGCCTTGGTTTGATCGATGTAAGCGCACGCGTATTGCCCGCGGATTTCACCCTGATTATCAAGCACAACGCATTGTTTACGGCGCTGTTACCCGAGCTTGCAGCGAGCTTCCCGATGTATGCGATTGTACGTAACCCGTTGGCGGTACTGGCAAGCTGGAATCTGGTGGATTTGCCGATCAACAAAGGTCATATCCCCGCCGCAGAACAGTTTGATCGCGCGTTAAAAAACACTTTGGCGGCAACGCATGATGTACTGGATCGTCAGCTACATATTCTCGAATGGTTTTGCGTGCGGTATGTACAGCATCTAAACGGGCGCTGGCTGCGCTATGAGGATTTTGTCATTGACCCGCTGACATTGGTGAGCCCGCTTGGTTTGCCTGCGCCGGCAACATCTATCCCAACGCGCGCGAGCAAAAACGCGGGTTATGACTTGGTGTTAATGGAGCAGCTCTACACGCGCGTGAGCGGGTTTGGTGAGGCAATTTGGTCGATCTATCCGCGCGCCCAGGTTGACGAGCTAATGGAAACTATTCGGGCTAGCCAATGAAATCCCTGGATTTTATGATTGTCGGCGTACAAAAAGGCGGCACCACAGCGCTGAGTTACTTTTTGGCCCAGCACTCACAATTAGCGATTGCCGAGGGCAAGGAAGTACATTTATTTGATGCGGCTGATTACTCGCCACAGTGGAGCCCGGAAGAAATCAATGAGCGTTATTCCGCGCACTTTGTTAATGCATCCGCGCAGCAATTATGGGGTGAGGCTACCCCCATTTACTGTTACTGGCCGGAAATTGCAGCGGAGCTACAGCGCTACAATCCGACTTTGAAATTAATCGTAATATTGCGTGATCCTGTAGAGCGCGCCATTTCCCAGTATGCGATGGAAAAGGCGCGTGGCGATGAATCCCTACCCCTGTGGTTAGCGATCTTGCTCGAGCCTTATCGTCTATGGCGTGACCCGAGCCGTAACGCGGGAGGCGCTCGCCGCTGCCATTCCTATTGCAGTCGCGGTCACTACAGCGCTCAGCTTCAAAATTTACGCCGTTATTTTCCAGACGAACAAATTCTGGTGCTGGAAAACAGCGAGCTGAATCTCCAGCATCAGGAAACACTGAAAACGATCTGCCGCTTTCTTGGTGTAACAACGGATCAGCTGCCGGAGCCGGCGAGTATCTTCAGTGGCGATTACGATCGTCGTCTCCATCGGTGGTTGCGTTTCTTGTTGGGTTGTTACTTTCGTTTTACCAATCGTCGCTTGAAAACCCAGTTAATCGCCATGGGCTATAGCCCCCAGTGGCCATGGCTGAGATAATCCCGCCGCTGTATTGTTTAATGGGCCAGGTTTTTAAAAGGTTTGATTTATGTCGCACGGCAAAGCCAGTTATCAGTCTTCCAACCGAAAAGGCATTGTACTCGCCGGCGGTTCGGGCACGCGTCTGTACCCCATTACCAAGGCGATCAGCAAACAAATCGTGCCGATTTACGATAAACCGATGATTTATTATCCGCTCACCACCTTGATGTTGGCGGGTATTCGCGAAATTTTAATTATCTCTACCCCGCGCGATTTGCCAACTTACCGCGAATTATTGGGTGATGGGCGCGACTGGGGATTGGAAATTTCTTACGCCGAGCAGCCATCACCGGATGGTTTAGCACAGGCGTTTATTATCGGTGAAGAATTTATCGGGACCAGCAATTGTGCGCTGGTGCTGGGCGACAATATTTATTATGCGCACGACTTTTCGCAAGTGCTGCAACACGCCAACAATCGCGTAACTGGCGCGACTATTTTTGGTTACCACGTAGACGATGCGCGCGCGTATGGCGTAGTGGAATTTGCCGATGATGGTACCGTATTGTCGATTGAAGAAAAGCCGCTTAAACCAAAATCCAAATACGCCGTCACTGGATTGTATTTTTACGATAACCGCGTGATCGAGATCGCCAAGTCAATAACGCCTTCAGCGCGTGGTGAGCTGGAAATTACCGATGTTAATAAAAAGTATCTTGAACTTGGCGAATTAACTGTCGAGTTATTAGGGCGTGGTGCTGCCTGGCTGGATACGGGGACGCACGACAACCTGCTGGCGGCCAGTCAATTTATCCAAACCATTGAAAAGCGTCAGGGTTTAAAAGTCGCCTGCCCCGAAGAGATTGCGTTTCGCATGGGATATATCGACAAAGATCAATTAATAAATCTCGCCAAACCGCTGCTGAAAAGTGGTTACGGCGAATATTTGATGAATATTCTTGAAGACCGGGTTTTTTAATGGAAGTTATTGCTACTGCTATCCCTGATTTGCTGTTGTTCAAACCGAAAGTGTTTGGCGATGAGCGTGGATTTTTTTTAGAAACCTTTCGTGAAAGCTGGTTTAGCGAGCGCGATATTCCCGTGAAATTTGTGCAGGACAATCACAGCTCCTCCAGTCGCGGCGTGTTGCGCGGGCTGCATTATCAAATTCACAACCCCCAAGGTAAATTGGTGCGAGTAACTGCCGGTGAAGTTTATGATGTCGCGGTGGATTTACGCAAAAGCTCACCCACCTTTGGTAAATCCGTGGGGGTTTATCTGTCGGCTGAGAACAAACATATTTTTTGGGTGCCGCCCGGTTTTGCGCACGGCTTTCTGGTGTTAAGTGAACGCGCTGAATTTAATTACAAATGTACTGAGTATTACGCGCCTGAACACGAGCGTTCACTTTTGTGGAATGATCCGGCGTTAAAGATTGAATGGCCGATGGGTGATATCAATCAGCCCACCTTGTCCGCAAAAGACCAAAATGCATTGCCACTGACACAGGCGGAGATCTTCGAATGAACGAAGAGGAAAAAAGTGCGTTGCCGATAAAAGTGCTAATTACTGGCGCTAGTGGTCAATTGGGTTATGCCCTGCAGCAAACCCGCCCGTCAAAGATCAATGGTGTTGCGCTGGACGTGGTCGCGGTGACGCGTGCGCAATTGGATTTATCTGCCCCTGATACAATTGCCACTGTGTTGGAACAGTATCAGCCGGACATTATCATCAATGCTGCTGCGTACACTGCCGTTGACAAAGCGGAAAGCGATGCAGACCTGGCGGAGACAATTAATCACAGCGCTGTTGCCGAACTTGCCAGTTGGTGTGCGCAGCAACAAAAAATGCTGCTGCAAGTATCTACCGACTTTGTATTTGATGGCAAAAAATCCAGCGCCTACCTGCCAACCGATGAATGCAATCCGCTCGGTGTATATGGCAAAAGCAAACGCGCTGGAGAAATTGCGGCGCTGAGGCTAAATCCTCGCACGTATATTGTGCGCACCGGTTGGGTTTATTGCGAGCATGGCGCCAATTTTGTAAAAACCATGTTGCGTCTGGGCGCTGAGCGGGAATCATTGAATGTCGTCAGTGATCAACTTGGTACACCGACCTACGCGATTAATTTAGCGAAGATGCTGTGGGCCTTGGTCGCTGTCCAGCCAGAACAAAAAGTATTTCATTTTTCCGATGCGGGGACCGCCAGCTGGTACGACTTTGCCTGCGCTATTTTCAATTTGGCCGAGCAGAAAAAACTCTTGGTGCGTCAACCACAGCTTAAGCCGATTCGCACGCGCGACTATCCCACACCGGCGCAGCGCCCCGGGTTTTCAGTATTGGATAAATTTCAAACCTGGGAAACGTTATCCATTAGCCCGATACATTGGCAGCAGGCTCTCGGGCAGATGCTGGATAAATTAGTGCAATAGCGCGCGCAACACGCAAGACAGCGAAGGTTCCCACGAACCGCGCTGAATACAGGTAACATCATTGAGTAAGCGTTTCATGAGAAATATGTTAATCACTGGCGGCGCCGGTTTTATTGGTAGCAATTTTTGTCACTACTGGGCCGAAAAATATCCGCAAGACAAAGTGGTCGTGTTGGATTTACTTACCTATGCAGGTCACCGTGAAAATATTCAGTCGTTGGAAAATTCCACCAGTTTTGCTTTTATACAAGGTGATATTGGCGACCAGGCGCTGGTGGAAAAGCTATTTACTGAGCATCAGATCAATTGCGTAATTCATTTTGCTGCCGAGTCGCATGTGGATAGATCCATTCTCGGGCCGGATGCATTCTTGCAAACCAATATTATGGGCACTCATACGCTTCTAAAAGTGGCAAAAAAATTCTGGCTGGATGCGGGTGTTGCAAATCATCACTTCCATCATGTCTCAACCGACGAAGTCTATGGTTCACTCACTGAAGATGCGCCGGCGTTTACCGAGTCAACCCCTTTTGCGCCCAACTCACCTTACTCGGCGTCCAAGGCAGCGTCTGATCACCTGGTGCGCGCGTATCACCACACCTATGGTTTGAACGTGACTACCAGTAATTGTTCGAATAATTACGGCCCTTATCAGGACAGTGAAAAATTAATTCCACTGATCATTCAGAATATTTTACAAGGCAAAGCGCTGCCTATTTATGGCGACGGAAAAAATATTCGCGATTGGCTCTATGTGGAGGACCACTGCCGCGCGATTGACTTGATTTTGCATAAAGGAAAGATTGGCGAGGTTTATAATGTCGGTGGCGAAAACGAATGGCGCAATATTGATATAGTTAATTTAATTTGCGCAAAAGTTGACGCAGCAGTTGTTGCTAGTCCGGAGTTGTTGGTGCGCTATCCGCATACGCCTTGTGCAACGAGTGGCGATGCCAAATCGTTGATCACCTACGTTAAAGATCGTCCCGGTCATGACCGTCGCTATGCAATTGACCCAGGTAAATGCCACGCGGAATTAGGCTATCATCCGGTAGAAAGTTTTGAGAGTGGCATTGTAAAAACCATTCACTGGTTGTTGCACAACCAGCGCGAGACGGTGAACCAATAAATGTTTTCGCTCGCTTGGAAACAGCGCACGCTTATCTGGCAACTATTGCGCCGCGACATTCACTCGCGTTATCGCGGTTCGGCACTGGGACTGCTCTGGTCGCTGGTGACGCCACTAATCATGTTGGGAATTTACACCTTTGTATTTCAGTTCGTATTTAAAGCGCGCTGGAATGATACCTCGGGTGAAACCACATTGAGTTTCGCAATTGTGTTGTTTCTGGGGTTGAGTTTGCACGGGCTGCTAATGGAAACCCTGACCAAATCACCGCAACTCATCACGGCGAATCCCAATTTTGTAAAAAAAATTGTGTTTCCATTGGAGATATTGCCCTACATAAATTTGCTCGGAGCACTCTTCACCTTTTGTATTAGCTTCGGGCTGTTGTTGATATTCATGCTGGTTGAATTGCAACGAATTCCCCTCACAGCCCTGTTGCTGCCAATTTTTTTGTTGCCATATTTGCTGTTGCTACTGGGGTTCGGTTGGTTGTTGGCGGGCCTGGGTGTTTACCTGCGTGATATACAGCAAATTACCGGAACCCTTGCCACCTTGATGTTATTTCTAAGCCCGGTTTTTTATTCAGCATCGAGCTTGTCGGAAAGCCTGCAACAATTAATTTTACTCAACCCGCTTTCCTATATTGTTGAGTCTGCGAGGCAGCTGGTGATTTACGGAAAAATTCCGAGCCTTACTGGTTTAGGAATCTATTGTGTAATTGCTGTGAGTGTGGCTGCGTGTGGATATTGGTTTTTCCGCAAGGTTCGCCCCGGCTTTGCCGACGTCATTTAGGTGAACGCGATGATTAAAGTCAGCAATATTTCCAAAACGTATTTAATCTGGAAAACCCCTTTAAGTCGCTTGTTGGTGCCTTTGGCAATTAGAATATTGCGACAATTCTTTCCTGCGTATTGTGAGCAGCTGTTGCGACGCAATTGTCAGCAAATTCAAGCCTTAAATGATGTGAGCTTCACGGTTCGGGAGGGTGAGAGCCTTGGGATTATTGGCTTGAACGGCAGTGGCAAAAGTACCTTGTTGCAAATTATTGCCGGCACTTTGCAAGCAACTCAGGGTAGTGTTGAAGTTAAAGGGCGAATCGCGGCGCTGTTGGAGTTGGGTAGCGGTTTTGATCCAGAATTTACCGGACGGGAAAACGTCTACATCAATGCGGCGATTTTGGGGTTGAGTCGCATCGAAATAGATGCTCGCTATGACGATATAGTGGCGTTCGCGGACATTGGTGATTTTATTGAGCGGCCAGTAAAAACTTATAGCTCGGGCATGATGGTGCGCTTGGCATTTGCGGTGCAAGTACATGTTGACCCCGACGTATTAATTGTCGACGAAGCCCTTTCGGTAGGTGATGCACGCTTTCAAGCCAAAGCGCTGGCGAAAATAGAAGAAATTTTACGCAAGGGGACCACCTTGCTATTTGTTGGTCATGATCTTGGTGCGGTTAGGTCTTTTTGCAATCAAGCGATGCTGTTGGAAAAAGGCAAAATTATTAAAACCGGTATCCCCGATGATGTGGTGGTTGAATACCTATATCAGGTACAAAAAGACAAAGTCACCAGCTTAAATAGCAGCATGAAAGTGAATAGGAAGTCCGGCGGCTTTGGAGTATCCGGATTTGATTTGGTAGATGCTGCGATTCGCGATCACGGTAACCATGCCGCGCTAACCTATGGATCGCCGATAACACTTGATGTCGATCTGCATATGATCGAGTCAATTGAATCGCCATATTTAATCGTTGATATTATCGATAACCGCGGCATGCACATTACTGGTAAACGAATTCCCATTGCGGATTTTCATGGCTTCAAACGCATTTCTGTCAGCTTTGCTTGTTGCTTTCGCCAGGGTGTATATCGCATTGCGCTACGAATGGTCAGCGCTCCAAGCGTTGAGCAGACGGTATTGATGTGTCGCTACGATGATATGTTGCTGATTGAAATGGTAGACGATACGCGCGACCTCTTTACCGGTTTAGTGCCGACCCCAATGGATGTCAGCTGGTCTGATGTCCCTGCATGATGAGCGAGGCCACTGTATGTCCCCCAGTGCTGATCAGTATCAAGTAAAAGTAGAGTGGTTGGCGCCGCGCCCATTGATGGCGGGGCGCAAGTACCTATTAAATTACCGTGAGTTGCAGGTGGCAGTAACCATTACCGCCATTAAATATAAATTGCATCCGCACACCCAGGAACACCTCTCCGCTAAACATTTGCAGAGCGGTGAAACAGGTGTGGTGAACATCAGCAGTGCGCAAGCGCTGGATGTTGATTTGACCTTACAAAACAGTGCGCAAATAGTGGATGCTGAAAATCAAATGCTGGTTGCCAATGCCTGGATTGAATTTCCACTCAGGCGTGCGACCAATATTCGCTGGCAGCAATTGAGCATTGATAAAACTGCGCGCGCTCAACAGAAACACCAACAACCGGTTTGTCTTTGGTTTACCGGTTTATCGGGCTCTGGCAAATCCACCATTGCTAATTTGTTGGAGAAGCGCTTATTTGAAGCGGGCCGGCACACCTACTTGCTCGATGGCGATAATATTCGCCATGGTTTAAATCGCGATCTGGGGTTTACCGAAGTGGATCGAGTGGAAAATATTCGTCGCGTGGCGGAAGTGGCAAAATTGATGGTGGACGCCGGGCTAATTGTCATCGCTTCTTTTATCTCGCCATTTCAGGCCGACCGGCAGATGGCGCGACAACTGTTTCCCACCGGAGAATTTGTTGAGGTGTTTATCGATGCACCGCTCGCCGAATGCGAAAAGCGCGATGTTAAGGGTCTCTACGCAAAAGCACGTCGTGGTGAGTTAAAAAATTTCACCGGCATTGATAGTGCTTATGAGCGTCCCACGCAACCAGAGTTGCGTTTGGATACCTGCCTAATGAGTGCCGAAACTTGTGTGGAAGAAATTATTCGCAGCGTGCTGAACATAAACCCGGTAGTTTGATTGGCGAAGAGATTGATTGTGGAAAACTCGAAAAAATTAATAGTAGTACTGGGGATGCACCGCAGCGGTACCAGTGCAGTGATGAACGCATTGGCAAGCCTGGGGGCCGCCCTGGGCGATGATTTGTTGCCTGCCGGTAAAGATAATCCAAAAGGTTTTTTTGAAGATAAAGCAATCAATGATTTAAACATTGAGATGTTGTCCGTGATTGGACAGCATTGGTTTAGTTTGTCATTGGTAACGGATAGTGATGTAGAGCAGTTAATCTCCGCCGGATATTTGGTCAAAGCGAAACAATTATTGCAAGAAAAAATGCAAGATGTGGATGTGTTCGGCTTTAAGGACCCGCGTGTTTCCAAATTATTTAAATTCTGGAAGCGCGTATTCTGCGATATGGATATTAATGTGCATTATGTTTGGTGCTTGCGCCATCCCCTGAGCGTTGCCCAATCCTTATTGAAGCGAAACAAAACCCCAATCCGTAAAGGGTACCTGGTTTGGTTGAGTTACAACCTGGCGCTTGCGCAAGAGTTACAACAGTTGCCGGTCATTGCACTGGATTACGACCAGTTGATGGAAACCCCAGAGGCTGTGCTGCAGCAGCTTGCGCAGCACGTTAACCTAACAGCAGATGCGAAAAAAATTGCGGATTTCGCCAATAGCTTTCTCGATTCTGAATTGCGTCATAGTATTTTTACCCGCGCAGATTTGCTGTCAGACAAAGCATGCACAGCTGACGTAATAACTGCATACGACCTTTGCTGCTTATTGCCGGGTGCCGAATCACAATCAGCGCTGGTGCAATTGAATCAACTCTATGAGCAACGCCGTGAAACGCTAACACAAGAGTTTTTGCTACTGGATGAAATTGAAAATTCAACCATCGACTATGTTTATGCCCATGAAAATATTGAACAGCTGAAACAATGGGTAGAAGAGCGTACCCAGTGGGCAATATCGCTAGAGCAGCAATTAGATGAGCGCACACAATGGGCATTGGACCTCGATAAATTACTCGGGGATGCCCGTTACAAGGAGCAGCAACTATGTGCAGATATAGAGATAGCACGACAAAATATCGAACAGTTAAGTAGCGAGTTGCAAGTTACTACTGCATTGGTACAAGACACCAGGGAAAAGCTGGATGTACGTGATCGTGAATACGAAATCGAGCGCGAAGCCAATCGCAGCTTACAACAACAATTAGCCGAATCTCGACAAAACTTCGAGCAAGTCACTAACTCCCGTTCCTGGAAGATTACTTTGCCGCTGCGAGTGATGGGGCGCATTGTGCGGGGAGAAAAGGACATTCTGCTTGCATCGCTCAAGCCGCGCTTGCAGCGTGTTGCGCGCAACATTAATAAGCGTTTGCCATTAAGCCCGCGCGTGAAAAATATATTGGCGGGTTGCGTTTATCGCGTTGCAGGCCCGCTATTTGAGGGTGTCGTGCACTATGAAATGTGGCGTAGACAAGGTAAACCCGGTGAGCCATTAGCGACTAGCCGGGGGCTCATTGCGCGCGAGGATATTCAATCCACATTGGTGTCACTGGTAATGCCTTCATCAACGCAGCCTTTAGTGTCGGTAATCATTCCAAGCTATGGCAATTTACCTATGACGCTCACCTGTCTGGCCTCTATTGCCCGTCATGCGCCGCAAGCGCCAATTGAAGTTATAGTAGTGGAAGACTGTTCGCCCGATCATGAAATACATTTCCTCCAGCAAGTACAAGGCCTGCGGTATGAAGTGCATCCCCACAATTTGGGCTTTTTGCGTTCGTGCAATCGCGCCGTGTCTTTTGCCAAAGGCGAGTACGTATATTTATTAAATAACGATACCGAAGTGACCGAAGGCTGGTTGGATTCAATGCTGGCGATTTTTGCTACGCGCGCCGATTGCGGCATGGTGGGGTCAAAGTTGGTGTATCCCGATGGTCGCTTGCAAGAGGCGGGCGGCATTTTGTGGAAGGATGGTTCTGCGTGGAATTTCGGACGATTGCAAAACCCGCAACAGCCGGAATATAACTATGTCAAGGAGGCGGATTACTGTTCTGGCGCCTCGCTATTATTTGAAAAGAATTTCTTTGCTGAGTTGGGAACGTTCGATGAGCTCTATTTGCCAGCATACTATGAAGATACCGATCTCGCATTTAAGGTAAGGGCGGCGGGTAAAAAAGTGTACTACCAACCAGCGTCGGTAATTATTCACTATGAGGGTGTATCAAACGGCACTGATACAGCGTCAGGAATAAAAGCGTATCAAGTCGTAAACCAAAAAAAGTTTTTTGAAAAATGGAAGTCCACATTGGTTGAACATTTTAATAATGCGGAGTCTGTGTTTTCTGCCAGAGACCGAAGCTGGTCCAAGCCAAGCGTGGTGGTTATTGATCACTATGTTCCCCAGCCAGATCGTGATGCGGGTTCGCGATCGACCATGGCGATAATTGCCGGCCTGCAAAAAATGGGTTTTAACATTAAATTTTGGCCCGATAATCTTTGGTACGATCCCGATTACACTCCGCGTTTGCAACAAATGGGTATAGAAGTTATCTATGGTTCGGAGTATGTCGGGAAATTTAAAGAGTGGTTGGCCGCGACTGGCGGTGCAGTGACAGCGGTGCTGATAAACCGTCCGCACGTGGCGATTAACTATATTGATGATTTGCAGGCCTTTCCACGTGTTCGTCGCATTTTTTACGGACACGATTTACATTTTGAAAGACTCCAACGAGAATTTGAATTAAATCCTGGCGCAGCCTTAAAAAGGGAAATTGATCATTACTTCAAACTTGAATGTTCAGTTTGGCAGAAAATGGATGTTGTGCTTTATCCGTCGCAAGAAGAAGCCGAGACGGTTAAAAAAATTGATCCAACAATAAATGCGTCGGCCGTTTGTCCCTATGTATATGATCAACTGGACAATTACGCGAATCGTTCTGCGGTGGATGGCAATAAAATTATTTTTGTCGCGGGGTTTGGTCATCCTCCGAACACGGATGCAGCGCTATGGTTTGTGAATGAAATTTTCCCCAAGATAAAGCTGCAGTGCCCAAGGGTGTCACTGTATCTAATAGGCTCACGTCCGACTGAGCAAGTAAAGAGCCTGAATGGGCCGTCTGTTCACGTAACAGGGTACGTCACTGATGCAGAATTGGCTGCACATTACGCGGAAGCGCGCGTTGCTGTAGTACCGCTGCGCTTTGGTGCAGGTGTAAAAAATAAAGTAGTGGAAGCTATGGCTTATGGTGTGCCATTGGTCACTACCGAAGTGGGTGCGCAAGGTTTACCGGATGTTGAGTCACTCATCCCGGTAACCAGTGACGCCGAACAATTTGCGCGTGCCGTAGTGGAATTGCTGCGAGAAGATAACGCGTGGACGAAGACTTCCACAAACGGAAATAGTTACGTCCAGCAACACTTCTCTGAACAAACAATGCAGGAATCCTTAAAGCGCGCATTTCAAGTTTGAATGCAGCATTTTTATTAGCTCAACATCATTATAGGAATTCTATGCGTAATGAAATACAGCGAGAGCTGGTAAAGCTTGTGCAAATGGTCGAGGCGATTCAACGCGATGATAATTTAATTGATTCGATTCAGCGTGCAGCCGAAACAATAGTCAATACCTTGCAAAATGGCGGCAAGCTCTTGCTGGCTGGAAACGGCGGTTCGGCTGCGGATGCACAACATTTGGCGGCAGAATTTGTTTGTCGTTTTCACTACGACCGGCCGGGTCTTCCGGCGATTGCGTTAACCACGGATACTTCAGTTATTACTTCGATTAGCAATGATTATGGCTATGAGCATTTGTTTTCCCGGCAAGTCCAAGCCTTAGGGCGGGAGGGCGATGTCTTTATTGGCATTTCTACCTCAGGTAACTCCGCGAATATCATTGCCGCGTTTGAAGAAGCGCAAAAACTGAATTTAACGACCATAGGGTTCACAGGTAATACGGGTGGGAAAATGGCAGATATGTGCAATATGGTCTTGCGTATGCCATCAAGCGAAACACCGAAAATTCAGGAAGGCCATATTGCGGTTGGCCATATTATTTGCGGTCTGGTTGAAGCGGCGATGTTTCCGAGAAAATGATGGTGTATGACGCAATTATTCTTTCCGGCGGATTTGGTTTAGGCTTGCGTGAAGCAGCCTCTGCAATACCTGAATTTATTCGCGCGCGCTAAATAACAAACGGAATTTTACCAATGCTGGTCAGCGAACTGCTAAACCCCAAGAAAAACAACTTCGATTTGTTTCGCTTAGTCGCGGCCTTGATGGTCATATACGGTCATGCCTGGGCGTTTGTACCCGGCGCGCCGAATACGGATGTAGTGGCGCGCTTGCTGGGATTTGAATATTCCGGCTCGCTGGCGGTAAAGTTCTTTTTCCTATTGAGCGGCTTTTTGGTGACAGCCAGCTTATTGACTAAACCCAAGGTCGAGGAGTTTCTAATAAAGCGGGCAGCACGCATTTTTCCTGGGCTAATTGTTTGCTTGATCCTTACCGTTTTGGTGGTGGGGCCGCTATTTACGCAATTAAGTATTGTTGAATATTTATCTCATCCGCAAAGCTGGAAATATTTAATTAACAATACATTTCTCTATCAAATCGAATGGCACTTGCCTGGCGTTTTTTCCGACAGTAAACACGGAGTAAACGGGTCTATTTGGACCTTGCCGCTCGAGGTTACCTGCTATTTGTTTTTGGCAGCATTTTTTGGTGTTGGCATTTGGCGCACGCAGCGGTTGGCCAATGTGGTCTTGCTGGTCATTATTGCGCTGTCATTTTTTGTCCCGGAATATTTACCGGGTTACTGGAGCAACAATAAAGAATCGCACCTGTTGCCGGGTTGTTTCGCGTTGGGTGCGCTCTTTGCGACCAATCAACAAATGATTTCAATCAATAAGACGGGTTTATTGTCGTTAACAATTCTGGCCGCCTTACTTTGGGGAACCAGCGTTAAGGTTTTCGTATTTTACCTCTGTTTTTTTTATGCCTGCCTTTATATCGGTTCCTTACCCTTTGTAGTTGAAAAGTTAAAAATACCGGTAGATCCATCTTACGGTGTATACATTTATGGTTTCGTGGTGCAACAAGTGTTGGCCCATTGGTTGCCTGGCAAGGGAATTATTTTTAACCAGCTGGTTGCGGCAATCATTGCTTTGGGGTTGGGGGTTGCCTCCTGGTTGTGGGTGGAAAAACCGGCGATGCATTGGGTGAGAAAAATACTGTCTGATAAAGATCAACTTACAAGCTTGGGAGCTGTAATGACGGAAAAAACTACCAGGATTTTCACTCGAGTCAGTGGCAAGCATCTGCTGATTATTTTCGGTTTGGTGTTGCTCGCCTGGGCGATGCATTTTTTATCTCTGTATTTTATCTTCCCGGGTCATTACAGCCCCCTGGCATTTCATCATTCCGATTTTTATATTCCCGCCTCGTTTGCCTATGGACCGGGCGATGGCTACAGCTTTGCTAATTTATTGCATTGGCCGCGCCCACTGTTTATGTGGTTTTACAAATTCACCGGCTATTTTGGTCATCCGGGGAGCGTCGCCTGGGTTGTGGGCATAGTGTTTTTAAATGCGGCATTGAGTGCGCTGTTGGCTAAACACTGGTTAAAGCTGACTGTCGATAGAAACTTTGTCCTTTGTTTTGCGCTCTACTGTTTTCTGCTGTTTACCCAACCGTATTTCTATACGTTCTATTCGCAGGATATAGGCTCGCAGCTTTCGTATTTGCTGTTGCTGTCGGGCAGCTTGGTATTTTTCTTGTTGTCAGAACGCTACTTGGTGTTGGCCAGTGTTTTACTATTCATCGCCAGTGCGTGCGCCTTCCTTGTAAAAGAAACCTATATTCTGGCCTTTGGGTTTATTTATTTCTGCTGGTTTATTTACTACATCAAACAGCAGCCATTGCGGGCGCTGGCACCGGGTGTGGCCGTGTTCATCGCGGGTGTGGTTTCGGCATTGGTTAATTTCAAAACCAAATCCGTGTTTGTTAACCTGGAAGCAGAAGCAGGTTCAAGCTACCAAATTAGTATTGATCCTTTCAGTGTATTGAAAGAGCTAGCTCGCTATTCCAGTGAAGGTATTACTCCCGCGCTGATACTGGCATTTGCGTTAATTATTTTTCAAATACACAAAACCTATAAAGACAAATTGCTGACCTTGGGTGCGGGCCTGTGCATTGCGTTCGCATTGTTGGCATGGATACCTAACGCACTATTGCCCAATCATCACTTTGAAGGTTATTCGTTTAACGGCCTTTATATAGCTTTCCTGTTGCTGTTCTTTGTGTTGAAAATGGTTCAGGACAAAATCAGCTTCAAGCCGATGTTAATTGTGCTTTTAGTATTGGTGGCGTTCAGTCCGCTTACCAGCATAAAAAAATATCACGGCACGCGTAACACCTGGGTGTTGGCCATGGAGCAGGTTCAGAAGAACATGCTCGCCGGATTCAATCAGGCCACAAGCCAGTTGAAGGATACCGAACAGCCAATAACTGTGCTGGTTACAGGTATTACCAGCCCATTTCATCCGTTTGGTTTTGCACCGTCTATTCGTTCATTTCCAAATGGTGGCAAGGCGAATTATGTGTTCGTAGTGCCTAAAGAGTTTCCCACCAACGTTGGCACCAAGGTTGATCTGGTTCAGTTTATTGCAGAGGCCGACAAAGACAAATGGGCTTATGACCAGGAATGGCAATTTGATGAGCAAGGCAAGTTGGTGGCGATAAAAACGAAAAACTAATCGGGGTGGGCGCGTAGATGTCATGCCCAAATTATTTTTTTATTGTGGTGTGACTGCCCATGTACCTTGGTGAGTTGTTACAATCCCGTAATAATAATCTCGATTTATTTCGAGTGATCGCTGCTGTACTGGTTATCTATGGCCATGCGCCGCTATTCGTACCGAATCAAGCAACGCAGGATTTCGTGTACGATATGCTGCGTTTTGATTATTCGGGCTCACTGGCAGTAAAATTCTTTTTCATGCTAAGTGGATTATTGGTTACCCAAAGCCTGTTGTTGCGCCCCGCTATTAAACCCTTCCTCGTAAAACGCGCCGCGCGAATATTCCCCGGTTTAATTGTCTGTTTGTTGGTTAGCGTTTTTGTTGTAGGCATGGTGCTTACCAGCCTGAAAACATCTGCCTATTTGCAACACCCGCAAACCTGGAACTATCTGTTACGTAATTCGCTATTATTTTCCCTGCAATGGAACTTGCCCGGTGTATTTGAAAACGCCAATACTTCCGTCGTTAATGGTTCGCTGTGGACCTTACCGATAGAAGTCCTCTGCTACATTTCGTTGGCTGCTTATTCGGTAACGGCTATGCGCTATAGCAAACGTCTTGCGTCGCTTTTGTTGTTGGTTCCCATCGGCGTATTTCTCATTGAAAATCCGCTTGTGCTTAATTATTTTGCTGCATTTAACGATGCGCTTATGCTCGGTGGTTGCTTTTGCATAGGGACTTTTTTTGCGCTTTATCAGCAACAGATAGCAATTAACGCGAAAGGCGTTGCTCTGGGGGCAATCGCGCTGGCATTACTCTGGTCTTCGCCGTTACAGATGCTCTGCTTTTATTGTGTGTTCTTCTACGTTTGCCTTTATCTCGGCAGTACAGGAACCGTTAATCGCTATTTAAAAATTCCGGGTGATCCATCCTACGGAATTTATATTTACGGCTTCGTCATTCAGCATCTGGTCGCCCAGTTGTTACCCAATCAGAGTCTTATCGTGAATCAATGGGGCGCGGTATTAATTGCTCTGCCCGTAGGGTACTTATCCTGGTATTGCGTGGAGCGCCCGGCCTTGTCATGGGCAAAAAATCGATTTGCTAATCAGAGCTAAGCAGCGTGCAAGGGCTTTGTGCTTTCAAGAGAAAAGTGGCCCTGAATGGATTAGAACTGGAAGGTAACATATTGATTTAAAAGAAAAATAACACTGTTCTAAGTGCCAAAATATACAAATGGCATACACAAAACCGCGTTTTTCGTTTTAATCTATAAAAATAGGGGTTTTTAAAAACCCCGGTTTTCGCCATACCCTGCCAAAAACCTGAAATATGCTGTTATTCACACCCCCCAAAATGTGGGCTATCCTGCCCTAAGTAGAACGCTTGAGATCACTTTGGCTTTGCTAGGCACACCATGGAACCCCCTCACCGGATGACTGTGATTTTTTCCGCTGTTTATGTTCCACCCCCGTGCAAATCCTTGCATCAGCCCTAATGAAATTTGAATAAATCTGCATAATTTTTTGCAAGCGTTTTCCTATGGCCCAGCCCTAGCACTGTGCGGCTTTGACCGCTGCAAGAGTGCGCATTAAAACCCACACATAAAGAGCGCGGGCGGGGCGGGGGTCTGACCGCGCGCGAGGAACTGCAATCGGTTAGCGCATGCAGAGGGATGGATTGCAATGAGAAAAAATATTTGGGATGGCGGATTGGGTTTTGAGTGAGCCAGGGGAACTAGTGCAGCTACATTGAATTCCCGTTTAGTTTTTTTGATAAAGGGCTGGTGGTGTTGCTAACCGCTTAGTACCAAAAGCGTGCTGCCGGTCAACAACTCGGTAACTAATTAGGACTAATTGTGCCGTATAACTCCGTAATTAATTAGGAATGATAGGTAACCTGTTGTTTAGCATGGATTAAATCGAATGATAGCTAGTCCATTTTTTGGAGTTATACAGCGCAATAACAAATTGGTTGGAATAGCTTTCCGCGGGTTATATAGTTGGTGCAATTTAATAAACTGTTAGGCAGGGAAATTGAAAATCAATAAAGAATTTTTAAGAGTGTTTTTAGTTTTAGGTTCCATATTCTCATGTGGCATGCTTGCACTTAGTATTTTGCAGATTGTTAGTGAAATTTATGCATCCGGCGAAATCTCCTTTCGTTTCAAAATTATTGTTCCCGTATGTTTGCTTGTTTTCACTTTAGCTGCGCATTATTCGGAAACCACTTTTTTTAAAGTATTCGCTAAATTAATCGCTTGCACTGCTTTTTTGTTACTGTTTGGTGTTGCAGGGTATGGAATTCGGAGTGTGACTTACGTTTTATTTAATGAAACTACTAGTTTGGGTCTTTGGCAAGGTGTGGTGCTTTTAGTACCTAGTGCAATCGGCATGTATGGTGTTTTGAAGTTATTAAAGTCAACTTGGTTGAATTAATGCCTAACAAAGCAATCAAACGGATGATTTTTAAGTTGCATTTTTTTCCATTCCGCTTCGCTCCATTTTATAGCAAAAATGCAACTTAAAAACCACCGTTTATCGCAACTACATGAACTCCCCTAAGTGTCAAGCTAAGGCTGCTTTTGACGTTCAGATATAGACTGCATGTCTACATTCGGTTTACTTGTGGCAAATAAAATTGCCTGAACCAAGATGAGTATTCGCTGGGAGCTGCCTCATTCGTTAGACGATCTTGATGATCACCGCGATAAACAGGCTTTGGCTCCCCCGGTCTGACCTGATTGTCATCTGCTACCGTCGCAGGACTCGGTGGGTTGCTATTCACTCTTCGGTGATGAATAGCACTTAACTCGTTTTAACCTTTACTGATTACTGCTTTTGCTGTCGCTTTTTCATTTCTAATCACTCTCGATAGTTTTTGATTTTCTTTGCGGTTGTTTTAATTGGCCGCTATGACTTTGTAATCTTCCTGCTTAACCATCAGCGTCCAAATAAGTCGTGCGTTTCTTGCTGCCATTGCGACTACCGCACGCAGATAGCCTCGCCGTGCAATTAATTCGCGCGCCCAGCAACTGATTTTATCTTGCTTGTCTTTCAGGTTGGCAAGCACCGAACGTGCGCCGTGCACCAAACACATTCGCAGGTAGCGATCTCCTTGTTTGGTAATGCGGCCTAACCGTACATTTCCACCGGTTGTGTGTTGCCTGGGAACCAATCCGAACCATGCTGCAAACTGGCGGGAATCTTTAAACAACGATGGATCTGGTACGCTTGCAACAACGGCGGATGCAACTTGCTCGCCTACGCCCGGGATGGTGAGCAACCGTTTTGCAACCGGATGATGATGCGCTTGCTTGTGAAGTTCGCGGTCATAAAACAGGACTTGTTCGTTGGCGATTTTGATGCGATCCCACAGATTACTAATCATTTGCCGTGCGAGCATGGGTAAACCGTTGTTGGCATCTTCCAAAATAAGTGGAATTTCCCGTTGTGCGGGATAGCGCCCCTTGGGCATGACGATGCCGAACTCGCTCAACAATCCGCGCAATTGATTAATCAGTGCCGTTCGCTCGGAAACCAAGCCCTGGCGAACCCGATGTACACAAAGTTGTGCTTGTTGTTCGGCGGTTTTGATCGGGACAAACCAAATGTTCGCACGACCAACGGCTTCACAAATGGCTTCGGCGTCGTTGTTGTCATTCTTGCCGCCTTTGCGAAAGGGGGCGATAAATTTGCTGGCGATAATGCCAACCTTGTGACCCAGTTTGGTAAATTCCCGCGCCCAATAGTGTGCGCCACTACAGGCTTCCATACCAATCAAGCAGGTCGGGCACTGTGCAATAAACGGCAGCAGTTTGGCTCGACTGAGCGTTTTGCGTAATACGACCTTGCCGTGCTGATCCATGCCGACCAGGCTAAAAGAAGTTTTCGCCAAATCAATACCGAGTGTTGTAAGATTCATGGAAATCGCTCCTCTGGAGGTTGTGACATCACCGATAATTTACGCCGGCACAGGGCTGCGTGTTAAGAGGGGGAGTTCATATCATTCATTAATGAGTACGAGAATTTGAATATTTACACTAAGTTTAAAAATGTATTGGTTTTGTCTATATTTTCTGCCTTTCTTACGGCATGTTGTGGCCCTTGCTTTGCACCTTGTAATCCATTTCATAAAGACAAGCCTGCAGAGACAAAACCAAATTCACTTGAAGAAAAGCAAAAATGAAGCATATTTTAAGTCTGGTTTTGCTGTCCCTCTGCTTTGCCACTCATGCAGAAGATTTAGATTTATCAACTAAGCAAGAAATAGAGCATTTGTTTAATTATTTGAAAGACTCAGGTTGTGAATTTAATCGGAATGGTACTTGGTACGGCTCATCAGAGGCAGTAAATCATCTAAGAAAGAAATATGACTATCTGGTAGGGAAGGGAATGCTTACATCTTCTGAAGCATTTATTCAGAAGGCAGCCTCCGAAAGTAGTATGTCCGGCAAGCCCTATCAGGTTAAATGTGCAGAGAAAGAAGTAGTCCTAAGTTCGCTATGGTTTACAGCTGAGCTTAAGAAATATCGGAATAGCCATAGTCGCTAACAAACGTTTTTTGTCAAAATGGCTATAAATAAATTTTAACAATTCGCTCCAACTGATGGTTTGTGCGAGGCATTTATTTGGCATTCACTTCGCTCATTTTATGCCAAAAAAACACCCCACACAAACCACAGTTGAGCTAGGCGTTAGGAATGGAAATGAGCAATATCGAAGTTTTTGCAAAACAAACGAAAAAGAGAATTATCTACTCAGCCATCCTCATCGGTTTGCTCATATCGGCGATGCTATTGCGTTATTTTTATGAAAGCTCCTATATTTTCACTATTCGAGTAGACATCATCGCAAGTGTGCTACAAGTTGCCGCATTACCTTTTGCATTCTTATTAGTAAAGAACCTAAAGTGTCCCTCTTGCAAAGAAAATGCTGGGAATGGATGGAATATAAAGAATGCAAAAACTGCGGGGAGAAGCTTAAATAGAAAGGCTCCTAACAAGCGGTTGCAACGCCGCTACAGCGCTTCGCGCTTACAAACTGCGGTTGAACCGAACGTTAGAAAGGGAAAATATGAGCGACTATTGTCCTTACTGTAAAGCCAGGATTTCTTGGCGCGGGCCAAGAATCGAGACGTCAAACGTTCGAAGTGGAATATTAAATCAAAGGGAATCAAAATATTTTTGTAACACCTGCAGCTCAGAACTGGAGCTGGTAAAGTTTAAGCTAGAAACAATTTTTGAAATAATGGTTATGTTTGGAGTTTGTTTCATTTCTCTTTCCGGATTTTTTGGGTTTAATGCTAAAAGTAATCTAGGCTATTCTATTTTTACACTAATATTTATATTGGCTGTTGTATGGCTCTACTTAATTCATAAACATCAGCACTATAAGCTCAGAGAATAGTTATACTGGTTTCTATTTATCAGTATCATTTTAATAAAATAAAGTTAGCTAACATGCATATAAAATTGGAAATATTTCTAACAAGTCGCTCCGGCATAGTGCGCTTCGCGCACTCGACAGTTTGTAAGTCACCTTTTTGTGGTTTTGCTCCGCAAAAGTATTCCACAAAAAACCAACTTACAAACTGCGGCTGAGCTTAACGTTAGGGCAATCAAAAATGCCAAGGTTATCTATATACTGGAAAATATTTCTTTTCGTTCAGCTGTTTGCGGTTGTTTCTTGGGCTATTTGTGGGTTTATTAAATCAGAGCTTGGCATATTTTTTTGGAGCACTCAATTTATAGTTTTTTCGCCTGGATATTTTTTCTTAGCTGAACACATTGAAAATGTTTTTTGGAATAAAGGTCTTTCGCTTACGGCTATCGGAGCATTGGTAACTGCTGGAAACATAATCCTAAATGCAATCATTTGGTTTCTTATTGGGCGAATTTTCAACTTAGCATTAAAGCTAAAACATAAAGTTATTCTGAAGTAAATTTGATTTTTTTGGTTTTCAAAGACCACCATAGTTTTGTGTTCGGTGTTTTTCTCTATAATTAAAGTGTGCCCTCCCTGCTTACTAACAAGTTGTAGCTCGCACGCTTCGTATACTGGACAGTTTTTAGACTGCGGTTTTATGGTTTTGCTGCGCAAAAGTAATCCATAGAACGACAACTTACAAACTGCGGCTGCGCCTAACATTAAATCTACCACCATGATTCGAAATATTTCTACATTCTTCATCATTTTTCTGATGATCTTCGCTATGCAGCAGTGGGTAGTTACGTCAGATAAAGTAGCCGTTCTGAATGAAATCTCGAGAATTAAAACAGAGCAAGCCTGCACTGCAATTGGAGGCAATATGAATTCCGTTTGTTTGAGCGGAAACCAAATGTGCATTGTTGAATACAGCGATGCAGGTCAACCCTGTATTAGTGGAGCGCAGTGTAATGGGGAATGTCGAACGCCAATGGAAAAATCAAATAGTGTCTTCGCGCTAGGACGCTGTTCGTCTTCGAATAATCCCTGTGGCTGCTGGGCAAATGTAGAATTTGGAATTGTACAGAGAGGTATATGTGCAGACTAAAAATTTAGCAAGTCGCTCAACGTACTTTGTGCGCTCGACAGTTTTTAAGTTGTTTTTTTGGGTTTTGCGACGTAAAAGGTTTCCACAAAAAATAAACTTACAAACTGCGGCTGAGCACGGTGTTAACTTCTAGGTGCGCGCTGGTCATATAAGGTATTGTAAAAACGTAGTGCTGCTTGCCGACCAAGACGATGAAAAATTTATCGCTTTTGCGGGGTCTGGTGAATTAACCATTTTAACTTTTGCATCTGCACGCAGGGGAGCTTTCTATGTCGCGGTTGCGTGATGTGTGGGGAGGGAAGTGGCGCACCTGACTGGATTCGAACCAGCGACCAACGGCTTCGGAAACCGCTACTCTATCCAACTGAGCTACAGGTGCATATTTAAAATTGCGCGCTACTCCTTTCGCGTTGCTCAAGTCCTGCCAAACAATTCTTGTTTGGCGTTCGCCTGCGCACAAAGCTGCGCTTTGTAAACGCTTGGCTCACCCAACTGAGCTACAGGTGCATAACGCGAAAGCTTGCGCGGGTTGCGCAAGGCCCGCGATTTTACTGATCTTGCCGGTGATCGTCCACCGGCGATTTTGAAATTAATTTCCTGCTAATTCCTTGATGTTCAGTTCCCGCGTGATTTGGGTCGAACCCAGGCTTTGGCTCATGGTGCCGAAGGGGAAATCGTTGATCATGTTTTCCAGGCGCGGCAGGCAGCGCTTGAGGTTGGTGTAATGGCGGAAGTTGCTGAACCAGCTGGCGTTAGGGACGCGCGGTTGGTCCGGGTCTATTTCCCAGGGGTGCAGGTAAAAAATTTGTGGCTTGGATTCGTTGTTGCTGGCGCGTTTAAACAGCCAGCGCGACAGTGCGTAAGGGTATTGACGGAAATAGCCACCACCAGCAGCAGGCACCGATTGGCCTAATACTTTTGCCGTCGTGAGTGGAAACTCCAGCAGCGGGGTGCCGCTATTGGTAATGATGCGATAGGGCTCTTCCGGGCTGCCGGGGATGCCGTAATTGTCGTGGCGGGTGGGGAAGATGCTGGAGTCCCAAGTGAAACCGAGTTCGGCCAGAATATCCAGCGCCCATAAGGATTTGCGGGTAATGGAATAGGAGGCGGCGCGATAACCGGTTACTGGTGTTTGCGCCAGCTCTTCCAGAATTTGCTTGGACTTGGCGGTTTCGGCGCGAAATATCTGCGGTGTTTGTTTGTAAATTAACTGGTGGCTGTAGCCGTGCGATGCAATTTCATGCCCCTGGGCGTGAATTTTTTTGACCAGCTGCGGATAGCGCTCTGCCACCCAGCCCAATATAAAAAATGTAATTTTGATATTGGCATCATCGAACAGCTGCAAGAGTTTTTCGGTATTGGCTTCTACCCGTGACGGCCATTGCGGCCAGTCTTCCGGCTTGATCACATTGGCAAAGGCGGCCACGTGATAATAGTCTTCAACATCCACGGTCATGGCATGGGTGATGGGGGCTTGGGTCATTGCACTACTCGCTGGCTCAAATGGGCGGTTTAAAACAAAACGGCATCTTGCGATGCCGTCATGAGCAAATCGTCTGGTGCTGCTGGCTTAAACTTTATAATAATCGCGATACCATTTCACAAAGCTTTCAACACCCACTTCAATAGGCGTGCTCGGTTTGTAATCCACGTCTTCAATAAGTGCGTCCACGTTGGCGTAGGTGTCAGGCACATCACCGGCTTGCAGAGGCAGCAGGTTTTTGATGGCTTTTTTGCCCAGGCAGTTTTCCAGTACTTCGATATAGCGCAACAATTCAACGGGGTTATTGGAGCCGATGTTGTAGATGCGGAAAGGCGCTTTTGAGGTCGCTGGATCTGGCTTGTCGCCGCTCCAATCAGGATTGCGCGGTGCAACATGATCCAGCGTGCGGATTACGCCTTCAACGATATCGTCGATGTACGTGAAATCGCGGCGGTGGTTGCCGTAGTTGAATACGTCGATAGGCTCACCGGCGAGAATTTTCCTGGTGAAAATAAACAGCGCCATGTCAGGACGACCCCATGGGCCATACACGGTAAAAAAGCGCAGGCCAGTAGTGGGGATGTTGAACAAATGGCTGTAGGTGTGCGCCATCAACTCATTGGCTTTTTTGCTCGCCGCATAAAGGCTTACCGGGTGATCCACATTGTTGTGAACCGAGAAAGGCATATTGGTGTTAGCGCCGTACACGGAGCTGCTTGAGGCGTACACCAGGTTCTCGGTGCCGAAGTGGCGGCAGCCTTCGAGGATATTTAAAAAGCCGGTGATATTTGCATCAATGTAAGCCTGCGGATTCTCCAATGAATAGCGCACGCCGGCTTGCGCAGCAAGGTTAACAACGCGATCCGGCTTGTGAATTTTAAAGGCGTTATCGATGGCGGCCTTGTCTTCCAGATTACAGCGAATATCAGTAAAGCCGCTATTTGCCGTGAGGTGGGCAAGGCGATCTTTTTTAATTTGCACATCGTAATAATCGTTGAGGTTATCGATGCCGACTACCTCATCACCGCGCGCCAGCAAGCGTTTTGCCAGCGTAGAACCAATAAAACCAGCCGTTCCGGTAACTAACACTTTCATGAATAAATCCTTGGGAAATTAAAGTCGAGCGTCTACTGCGTCTTTGGGCAAAATATGTTTAACATCGAAGAGCACGTGGTTGGCTTTGCCTAGTGCGCGAATCGCATTCACGCCCATCTCGCGGAAAGCGTCGTGGCCGACGCAGAGGATGATCGCGTCGTAGCTGCCCGCCTGAGGTTCTTGAATTAATTCCAACCCGTATTCGTGCTGCGCTTCCGTATTGTCTGCCCAGGGGTCGTACACTGCTACGTTGGCGTTGTAGTTGCGCAGCTCATTAATAATGTCGATCACGCGCGTGTTACGCAGGTCCGGGCAATTTTCTTTAAATGTAAGGCCCATGATCAATATGTTCGAATCGACCACGTGGCATTTGCGCTGGGTCATCATTTTTACGACTGACTCGGCAACAAAAGTGCCCATGCCATCGTTGATGCGGCGCCCGGCCAGAATAACTTCGGGGTTGTATCCAACCTGTTGCGCTTTGTGCGTTAAGTAATAAGGGTCAACGCTGATGCAATGGCCGCCTACCAGGCCCGGACGGAAGGGTAAAAAATTCCATTTGGTGCCAGCGGCTTCAAGCACTTCGAGCGTATCTATATCGAGGCGTTTAAAAATCAGCGCTAATTCATTAATCAGTGCGATGTTGATGTCGCGCTGGGTGTTTTCGATAACTTTAGCGGCTTCGGCAACTTTAATGCTGCTGGCTTTGTGGGTGCCAACGACAACGATGCGGCGATAAAGTTGATCGACGTATTCAGCAACGTCCGGGGTTGAGCCGGAGGTAATTTTGGTGATGTTGTGCACGCGATGGTGCTTATCGCCCGGGTTAATGCGCTCAGGACTATAACCGGCAAAAAAGTCGACATTAAATTTCAAGCCGGAAATTTTTTCGATGATAGGAACACAAATTTCTTCGGTACAGCCCGGGTATACGGTGGACTCAAACACGACAATCGCATTTTTGCCGATAACACGCCCAAGCAATGCCGAGGCTTTTTCCAGCGGGGTTAGATCCGGTTGTTTGCTGTCGTTAATGGGGGTTGGAACCGTAACGATATAAACATCGCAACCTTTGATTGCCGTTTCGTCAGTAGTGTAGTTGAGATGATTGGCTTGGCGCAGCTCGTCGGCATTGAGCTCCAGGGTGCTATCGATACCCTGATGCAATGCATCAACGCGAGCCTGATTGATATCAAACCCGAGGGTTGCGATTTTTTTTCCGAACTCCACAGCGAGCGGCAGGCCGACGTAACCTAAACCAATAACACAAAGTTTGGGATTGCTTGCAAACATGAGGGGTTTCCTTAGCGAAACGGGATCCAAAGGTGCGCTAAATTACCATATTTTTTGTGTCATTTTGCGATTGTCGGAATCAAAGCCTCGACATTTTCTTCGGAAATGCCGGGAATTGTCGTTAAGCTGACAGAATTACGTCATGAGTGGTCGAGCTTTTGTCACAAAAGTCGCTATACTATGCGGCCGTCATTATTGCTCACTTGAAGGAATCGGGTTTGTCTTACATTCGACTCAATAAGCACTATATCCACTTGCCCTACTTGTTCCTTGGGATGGCTGAGGCCTGTTTGCTAGGTGTTGCAGCCTGGATGTCGCAGTTTTTTATTGCCGAGCAACCTGTTGTTACTTCCAATTGGCCGCAAATTATCATTTTTTCTGTGTTGCTGTCCTGCTGCACCCTGTCAATGGGCGTCTACCTTGCATTGGTACGCGAGGGCTTTAGCAGTATGGTGTTACGTACCCTGGTCAGTTTTTTTCTGCTGGGCAGTTTGAGTCTATTCATTATAGGGGTGATCTTCGGTGAAGAACTGATTCCCCAATCCCTGATATTTTGGGGCGTGTTAATCGCTACTGGCTTGGTTGTTATAACGCGCTTTATCTTTCTCAAGGTGGTGGACACCGATCAACTGAAGCGACGTGTAGTCATTTATGGGGCTGGTGTCAGAGCCAAAAAATTGCTGGAAGATCTTGCGCCTGAAATGTCCGTGCTGGGCGTTACCGTTGTCGGTTGCATACCCAGTGAGAATGAATCTATCGAAGTTGATCCCAAGCTGGTAATTGCAGAGCCACGCGATTGGCTGGCCTATGCCCGCCAAGCTCAAATTTCGGAAATTGTAATTTCACCGGACGAGCGTCGTCGCAGCTCAGGCAATGCATTTCCATTGGGGCAGTTTCTGGATTGTAAATTAGCGGGCATTGTCTCCAGTGATTCGCTTAGTTTTTGCGAGCGGGAGCTGGGCAAGATAGACATCAGCCTGCTGCAGCCGAGCTGGATGTTATTCTCTGATGGGTTCAAGTATTCCAAGCGCCGATTAATTGCCAAGCGATTGTTTGATTTGGTGTTGGCTTCTTTATTCTTCCTTGTGCTCTGGCCGTTTATGTTGTTAACGGCCATTGCTGTCCGGCTTGATAGCCCGGGTCCGGTGTTGTATCACCAGGTTCGGGTCGGTTTAAACGGTAAGTCTTTCCGCATCTATAAATTCCGCAGTATGCGTCAGGATGCAGAAAAGAACGGTGCTGTTTGGGCCAAAAAGAATGATTCACGAGTGACTCGTGTCGGTTCTTTTATTCGCAATACTCGCCTGGATGAATTGCCCCAGTTATATAACGTACTGGCCGGCCATATGAGTTTTGTGGGGCCTCGTCCTGAGCGCCCTGAATTTGTTACAGAGCTTGCAAACCAGATTCCATTCTATGAAACTCGTCACAAAGTGAAGCCGGGTCTTATGGGGTGGGCACAATTAAAGTACCCCTACGGTGCTTCAGTGGATGATGCCCGGAACAAGCTCCAATACGATCTTTATTACACCAAGAACCATAGTTTTCTGATGGATATGCTCATCATGATTCAAACGGTCGAAATTATCCTGCTGGGCAAAGGCGTTCACTGATCTTCGTAGTCTCGGTAATTCAGTCCCTTACATATATCAAGGAGTAGCGAGTGAAAAAAGTTATTAGTAGTGTTTTCGTTATTCTGGCTGCTGCTTTTTTATTGGTTGCTTGTAGCAGTACAAAACCTGTTGGTGCACCCGAGGCAACTACCGGCGCAGGGACCTTACCTGAATATCGGATAGGTGTGGGTGACTCATTACAAATTAGTGTTTGGCGGAATCCTGAATTGTCTATTGGCGTTCCTGTCCGGCCCGATGGAAAAATTTCCATGCCATTGATTGGCGATATTATGGCTGCAGATGCAACCGCTACCGAGTTGTCAGCAGTGATTGTAAAAAGCCTTTCCAGTTATGTTAGAAACCCGCAAGTCACCGTAATTGTTACCAATCCCAGCAGCTCTGATTTCCAGCGCAGAGTGCGTATTACCGGTGCTGTCCAATCACCGCAATCAATTCCATTTCGTGAAGGTATGACGGTGCTGGACCTGGTGTTAATCGCAGGTGGCCCCAACGATTTTGCGTCAGCGAACAAAGCCAAATTGTATCGCAATGTAAACGGCCAGGTTCAGGTATATAAAATCAAGTTGGATGATCTTATTAACGACGGCGACCTGGAAACGAATTACACCCTGCAGCCTTCAGATATCGTCAGTGTCCCTGAGCGCGCCTTCTGATAGATTTTGCAAACAATCGACATAATGTCAGAGAGATTTCATGGATAAAGCTTATCTAAAAGATATGTTGGTGGCGCTGAGGGCGGAGTTAATCCGTTTTCGCTATTGGTGCGTTGTGCTGTTTATTGGGGTGGCGTTTGCGTTTCTTGGCGTTGGTTTGCTCTGGCCAAAAACATATACCACCAGTGCCGTATTATTTGCTGACGTTACCAATATTATCGAACCTCTGCTGAAAGGACGTGCAGAGGTTACCAAAATAGATCGCAGCGAACAGGCAGGGGAGGTGATCTATACCCGCAATAATATGTTAGCTGCTGCCACTGCGGCCGGGTTAGTGTCCAAACAGTCTGATGAAGCGCAACAGGATAAAGTTATTCGCCAGTTGCGCGGTGCTATCGCGATTCGCAAAGAACGCAATAACAACCATTTCACCGTTAGCTATAGCGCCAATAATCCCGACCGCTCTTTTGAAGTATTGAATTCAATTGTTAATGTCTTTATTGAGGATACCGCACGCAAAAAACGTGAGGAAAGTGTTGGCGCATACAATTTTATTGATGCACAGGTGCAGACTTATAAAAAGCAATTGGAGTCGGCTGAAGAAAAGCTAAAAGACTTTAATGCGCAAAATACTGATGGCAGCGAAGAGTCTGTTAGTAATCGCGTTGCAAGTTTACGTCAGGAAATAGAGCTGCTGAAAATTACCATCGAAGAAACCCAAGCGCGGATGAATACCATCCAGCAGCAATTGGGCAGTGAAGGTCAATATTTACAAGCTAAGGGGCAAGTGGATGAGTTGCGCCAACGTCGTGCAACCCTCAATGCTCAACTGGAACAATTGCTGTTGAGTTATCAGGAAAGTTATCCGGATATTATTTCGTTGCGTGCGCAGATTGCTGATCTCGATACGTCGATAGAAAAAATGCAATCTTCGGGAGCAGTGTTCGGAAATTCTGACAAGGTACAAAATCCTTTGTATGAAGAATTGCGCAAGCAATTAGCAGACTCCGATGTTAACTTGCGCACTCAAAAGCGCAGAATGCAGTCGCTGATTAGTCTGCAAGAGCAGGAATTTGCTCGCCAACAGCGAATTGCCTCCAATCAGGCGCAGTTGTCGGAGTTGACGCGCGATTACAACGTCACTAAAAAAGTGTACGAAGAAATGTTGCAGCGAAAAGAGGCAGCAAGGCTGTCGATGACGCTTGATATCGAGGGGCAGGGTGTTAGCTATCGTATCCAGGAGCCAGCATCGTTCCCGCTGAAACCGTCAGGGATCACTTTTATTCATTTTGCTATTTTGGGGCCAGTCGTCGGTTTAATTATTTCTCTGGGATTATTGGTCGTCTATGTATTGTTTGATCCACATTTCCGTTCTGCACGCACTTTGCAGCGTCAGCTACCTCCAGATATCGAGCTTATCAGCGTAATACCTCACTACAAATCGCCATTGGGTGAGCGCCTGTTTAAAAAAGACATGTTGTTGATTCTTATCATTCTCACTGCATCTATGGCCGCATACATTGGTATCGCGGTGTTTTGGCAGATTGTAAAAAGCTAATTCATTGCGAGGCCAGCGGGTAATTAACATGGATAATGCGAAGCAAACGAAATTGAATGACTTGATTGCCGATGTCGATGAATTGGTGGAAACCAGTGGGCAATTGGTTAAAACCGCCGTGATGGAGCATCGCAAGCGTGAGCAGATTAAAAACATGGCGCTGCCCATGCTGTGGTCCCAAGACGAGCTTTACGAAAAGAAAATTGTATTCACGGGTATGCGTCAGCGGGATGTGCTCAACGCTTATCGTGAAGTAAGAATACGTTTATTAAAAAGAAGTAAATCGGACAATATCGTTGTGTTGGTATCATCTGTTGCCGGCTTGGCGGAGTCCACGGATTTTAGTTTCAATCTGGCCGCTACATTTGCGTTGGATCAACATAAAACCGCCTTGTTTGTTGATTGCAATCCCTACAGTAAAGCTGCAGAGAAATATGTAGTAATGGATGTAGATGATGGATTGACGCAGTATCTAAATGATTACACTGTCCCCCTGAAGAAAATTATTTATCCCAGTGGTATTGAACGTTTGCGCGTAATTCCATCGGGTGGCTCAAGTGAGTCAGCAGCAGAGTTTTTCAATTCAAAACGCATGGAAGTATTTGTTGCGGAAATTAAATCCCGCTACCCCGACCGTTTTATCGTACTTGATGCTCCTTCGGTACAGTATTCAACGGAAGCGCGGATCCTGGCTCGTTATTGCGATCATGCGCTGTTGGTTGTTCCTTTTGGCAAGGCGGTTACCGATGAAGTGTTAGCGGCGGTTGACGCGGTAGGAAAAGAGAAATTTGCAGGTTTGGTTTTCAATAATTGATAAGGATCACCATGTTATATGAAACAATTTCTGCGAGTTAAGCCTGGTGCGTTACTGCTCTCCGTGATGTCAGGTATGGCCAGTGCCCAGCAGTTTGGCGGTCATATTTCTGCATCCTCCGGTGAATCCGATAACGCCTATAAATCAGAAACCAGGTTGCTAACTGAGCGACAAGATACCTATGAAGTTGCTCTTGCAGGTGATTATACCAACCAATTTTTAAGCGGTACTGCAGAATATACCGGGTTGGATCGGCGATTTGCCGAGCATTCTCAGGAAGATGTGCGTACCCTTGATGGTGCTGCGTCGTTAATGCTAGGGGCTCCCACTGACCCTGTTGATCTTCAATTAAAGCATTCGCGCCATACCTTATTATCGGCCCCGGACGAGATAAATGTTACAACCAATCAAGACGAGCGCGAGATAGTCAGCGTAATTCCAAGAGTTAAAAAACGCATCTCCGCTGCAGACATGGTGTTAGCCTCCGCAGATTTTACACAGATCGATTTCACTAAAAATGAATTGAATAACTCCAAGCGAACAACAGCGGCCTTATCGTGGATTAGGCGGGCATCAAAAGTAAGTAATATCAACTTACAGGCACAACAGTCAGATATTAAATTTGATAACTTCGATTCAGCGGATTATCGCTATACCAATGCCGTAGTCGTTTATTCAACGCAACTGCGCAATTTATCGTATTCGTTAGCGGTCGGTTACAACCGTAGTGAACGAGATTCGGGCGATAATTACGGTAGTCCAACCTATGCATTTAGCACGAGCTATAAAACACCGCTCCATTCATTTAAGTTGATGTCCAGCAAGGCAATCACTGATTCATCGATGGGAAATGGAAATGTTCGAGGTGTTAACCAAAACCCTGACAACGACGGTGCATTTAAAGTTGATCAAATTGAGCGAGTGAACACAGAGGTTTCCTGGGGAACGCAAGCTCTCTGCATTAAATGTACGCTGAGTTTGTCGCTTCATCAGAATAAAGATGATTACTTGTTGTTACCGGATGAAGGGCGGCAGGAAGGTGGTTCAGCTTCGTTTACTTATTCATTTACTGAAGATATTAAGGCTTCCTATAAGGCCAGTGATTTGAGGCAACGCTTCGTTGGATCCTTGATCGGCAGGGATTATGACTACAAAACCCAGCGCCTTGAGTTAGCCATTGGTATTGTTGAAAGTTTTAGTTTTCGCGTTTTTATGGAACTTGAAGACCGGGATTCAGATGATAACGACAGAACCTACAATGAAGAGTTTGTAGGAGCTGCTTTATCATACGCGTTTTAATGCGGGTAAGCTGGAGCTGTTAGCCAGAATAATAAATTGCGATTTGCGATGTCGCGACAATTAAAAATTAATGTCTATTGAGGATTTGGGGGCGCCCATGAAAAAGTTTTTGATGATGCCGTTGTTATTAGCAGCAATGCTAACAGTCGGGTGCAGTGACAAAAAAGCCGAGGTTGCAAATGAGGTGGCTCGTCACACCACATCAGCAAAAACTTATAAACAACAGGGTCAGTTAAAAGCGGCAATGCTTGAAGCGCGTAATATTATCCAGCTTCAACCGGAAGATTCCGCGGGATATATATTACTGGCTGATATTTATAATGACTTGGGCGCAAGCTCGGTTGTTTATAAATTGCTTGAGCCAAAAGTCGAAAAAATTCCTGCTGTTGCAACGGAGCTTGCGCAAGCTTATTTGAACGGGAAAAAATATCGGTCAGCTTTAAATGTGATTGCGGAGCATCCTGCGAGTGATAAGGAAGGGCAGTTGCGCCAAGCGAAAATTGCCAGTTTGTCCAGTATTTATCTGGGTGAAAATGATGCGAGCGAACAATACCTGGGAACATTAAAGCAACTAAACGCCCCTGCAGAGGACGTAGCATTGGTTAACGCGACGGCGGCCTTGGCGCAAGGCAAAGCCGAAACAGCGTTGGAATTATTAAATGCTGCCTTACAAACTGCACCGGAAAATGTAGAAATCTTGCAAATGCTGGGCAGTGTCAATTTATTCAATAGAAAATTGGACGTTGCCGAGACTCACCTTACCAAGGCACTGGGCCTATTGCCTAAAACAGATATACAGACAAATCAACGCCTAAGCGTACTCACGTTACTGACCGAAACCCTGATTCAATTGGGTCGTACCAGTGAAGCTTACACCTATCAGAAGGTAATCGCTGAGGCAAATCCAGATAGCAATGCTGCGCAACAGCGCTTTAATGAAGCTATGGAGCTTTTCCAGCAAGGCAAGCTCGATGAAGCGGAAAATATTTTGCGCGAATTACGCGAACAATTTCCCAATGATAAAAACACGGCGACCTTGCTTGGACTCGTAGAGTTTCGTAAAGGGGCAGATGACAAAGCTTCATCATTGTTTGATGAGTTTATCGATCCCGAAACGGCGACCCCCACCATTATTCAAGCTGCTGCGCTAGTAAAATATCGCAACAATCAAATGGATGATGCAATTAAGTTGCTCAAAGCAGCAACGGATAACCAACCTAATAACGCCGCTATTCTTGCTACCTATGGTCTGGCACTGCTGGACCAGGATGAGAAGAGTGCGGATGGGGCCAAGGCGCTTGAGAAAAGCCTTGCACTGGATCCAAAGCAGCAGCGTATCCGCATTGCGCTCGCGAAAAGATACATGGCCTTAAAGCAAAATGAACAGGCAATAGCGCAATTGCAGAAGGCCTATCAGGAACAGCCACTGGACCTTATTATCCAACAGACATATCTAAAATTACTGTTCGATAACGGTGCCGCTGAGCGAGTAAAAGAAGAGGTGGAATTATTCAAACAAAAATTCCCCGAAAATGCTCGCGGCCATTTTATTGAAGGTTGGTATAACGTCGAAGAGAAAAATTACACAGCCGCGCAACAATCATTTGAATTGGCCGCTGCGGTTAAAAATAACCCGGAGCGACAACTGGCTTATTCAGGCTTGGCGCAGGTGTATGAATTACAAAATCAACCGCAAAAAGCAGTTGCCAGCTGGCAAATGGCGATAGAAGCTGATCACAGTATGACAGCTGCTTATGGTCGTTGGTTGGCTCTGATGCAAAAACTGAATCGCCAGGAAGAGGCTTTGGAGTTTTTGCGCACTTTGGAAAGTGGCAGTACCAATTGGCAGCCATCCGTTTTGCTATCTCAACTTGAGTTGCAGAATAATAAAATTGATAAGTCAATTGAGTACATAGAACATGCACTGAGCCGCAGTAATGAGGCAACCAATGTAAAGCAGATCGCGGCACGCCTCTACCAGGCTCAAGGTGTCCTGTTGCGCAAGGATAAAAAATTAGCAGATGCGCGTGCAGCCTTTCTCCGCGCCGTAAAACTGTTCCCGGAAAATGCGAGTTTCCTGAATAATCTCATCGAGGTTGAGCTTGCAGATAATAATTTTGCGGAGGCGCAAAAATTATTGGATCAGTTTGTAAAAACCGACGAAAACGAGGCCGAACGTCTTTATTTGCAGGCGAGCATTCGTATGGCTGAGAAGAAGGTGGACGAAGGCTTAACCTTGTACAGAACCGCTTGGGGATTGAAACCTTTAGAGCCAGTTGCGGAAGCTATCTATGGCATCTATCAGATGCAACAAAAAGCGGATTTGATGGCTTCTTTTGGCAAAGAGTGGGCAGAAAAAATTCCCGGCAGTTATCGCGCAGCTTTAATCAATGCGATCAATGCCCAGCAAGCCAATAACCAAAGTGAAGCGCTGACATGGTATGAAAAGACCATTGAATTAGCTCCAAAAATGCCTGCGGCATTAAACAATCTTGCGTGGATGTATCACGAGAAAAAAGACCCGCGTGCCGAGGAGATGGCGAAGCGCGCCTATGAACTTGCACCAAACAATCCCGCAATCCTGGATACCTATGGCTGGATTTTGGTTGAGAAAGGAAATGTTGCCGAGGGTCTGGAATATCTGCAGCGGGCCGCCAATGCGGCACCCGACAATAAAGAAATTCTTGATCACGTAAAGGAAGCTCAAAAGCGCAAGTAACTGCAGCTAACTATCTAATTATGTCGCCCGGGACAATGAGCCTGTTTAGAACCTTGGCCTGGGTGCAATCCTGGGTGGATATTTGGGGATCGCACCCTCGGGTTACGCTGATTGACTTGGGTGGGCGACGCAATCCGTTGGAAATGGTCTATCTGCTTGATCATCGAATTAAAGGAATAATTCCGGTAACCAGCCTTGTCGTGGTTGGTAATGGCTTTGCCGATTTCAACTTGCCGAGGGCTGAATACAACAATCTGGACTCGCTCTTGTTGCTTGCGGGTGGTAGGGAGCAATTGTTTAAGGAGCTAATAAGGCTGCCATGGAACCAGTGGGCACTAACTGATCTCAGCCCTGGTGTAATAGACGAATCGTTCTCCGCGCTTTCAGAAAAATTCGGTGCGAAAGTCATAGCGCCCAAGGTTGAAGTTTCTTACCGTATTAAATCGGATGAGATTTCCAGATACAAAGCGCAACTAAGCTCCTCGGTACGGGCAAAATATTTCAATCGAAAATCGAAACTGAGTGAATATGGTTGTATCGAGCTCCTAGAGCTTTCTTCTACGCAGGATTTCTTTCAGCTACTGAATGAGTTTCATCGGCTTCGTTGGGGGCGCCCTTGTTATTCGCCCCAATCCATGGAATTCCTTTCACTATTTATAGAACGTATTCGTGGTGAGGGTGGACGGCCAATAATGCAGCTACTTCAGGTGGCTGGCGAGACCGTATCGGTATTGTTTGATGTCGTTTGGAATGGCGTGCGATACAATTTTCAATCAGGTTATTTTGAAAATAAGTTCCCGCAAATTGCGTTGGGTTCTTTGCACTTTGGTATTGCAATTGAACAAGCGTTAGCTAACGGGCTGGCCTATGACCTACTTGCAGGAACCGGGAAAAATTCCAATTACAAACAAAAAATTGCCACTGATGAAATCAATATGATTTCCACTGTTCTGGCGCGAGGATGGCTAAAGCGGCTCTATTGGGCATATGGGAAAAAATAGTTCCTCCAGTTAACCAGATCTGGCCCATTACAAAAATGCACCTGTGGGCCTGAATAAAAACTCTATTGAATCACAATCACTTAATATGGCTTCTACATCTCGACTCATGTTGCGTGGTGCAACATTAAGAGTCATAAAGACTCTGGCTGGCATCATCATTGGATTCCTGATGATGCCGTTTTTATTAAATGAACTCGGCACCCATCTGTATGGACTATGGATCACAATAGGTAGTGTGGTTGCATCCTATTATTTATTGGATTTGGGTTTCTCTCAGGCCGTTACCCGCTATGTTGCTCGTTACATCCACCAGAAAGACTATGTAGGTGCGAATAGAATAATAACTACATCGCTCCTAATTTATTCCGGATTAGGCCTGCTTGTCGTTATCTTAAGTTTTTTTATAGCCCGCTTTGGCGTTGATCATTTTGTTCAAAATAAAGATGACATTCAGTTAGTTCAAATCTTACTAATCATTAGTGGCATATCTCTAGCGTTTGAATTTCCGGCTAAAGCGTTTCCGGGGGTCATTAGTGCCTACATGCGTTTCGACACCATTGCTATCGTTGGTTTAATTAAGACTATTGCGGATGCGCTATTTATATACGCTGCGATTAAAGCAGGGTATGGTTTGGTTGCAATGTCCTTGATTGTATTTTGTACCAGCATTCTGAGCACGGTGTTTTACGTTTATTACTGTACCCGCATTTTTGCGGACTTAAGTATCTCGATAAATCATTTCGAAAAAGGGACGGCGAAAGAGCTTTTTCACTTTAGCAAGTGGGTTTTTGTCAACGATCTCAATGCGCTGTTAAAAGGCAAAATGGATATATGGTTCATTGCCTATTTCACAACATTGTCTACGGTAACTATCTATTACGTTGCGGTAAGGCTTGTGGAATATGCGGTCCAGTTCTTGATTCAGGCTACCGGAATGTCTAGTCCTTTGTACGCCAAGTACCACGCGTTAGAGGACCATGCAAAGCTCGCCTTTGCTGTTGAGTTGTTTCTAAAGATAAACATTATTCTCGGTTCAGTTATCTCAGCCGGATTCTATATCTTAGGAGACAACTTTATTCGCCTGTGGATGGGGTCGTCGTTCGAAGTGAATACCGCGTATATTTGTCTCGTCATCATCGGTTGCGGCCGAATGATAAGCTTTATGACATATCCCTTTGGAAGCCTGCTCCTGACGGTAAAGCGACACGACATAACAGCAAAAGTTGCGATCGCGGAAACTATTCTCGCAGCGGTTCTAAGTATTGTATTAATTCCTCGTTTCCAATTAATGGGAGCGGCAATTGCAATCGCGATCCCATTGGTCCTGGGCCGCGTATTTGTAATAAGTGTATACGCTGCCCGGTTTGTAGAAATTGCCTGGCCAAAGCTTATCGCCCGCATAATTATATTTATATCAATAGCAGTAGCCGTATCCATTTATCTTCGTAACCTTGTGACTGCGACGGATAGCTATATGGGCTTCGCGATTATGGCCGTCGGTACAGGGGGGGTGCTGGTGTTGATTGCAGTTCTTTCACTGTTCAATCTGAGTGATATGAAGTTTATTGTTAGTAAGTTGAAATCCGGGGTTAAGCGTTAACCTACGTTATGCGAGTTTCTATGAAAAAAGTCTCTATTGTAATGCCTGCATATAATTGCGAGCGGTTTATCGGAAAAACCATCGAGTCAATATTGCAACAAACCTACTCAAACTTTGAGTTACTGATTATTGATGACGGCTCAACCGATGGCACCAAGGCAGTAATAGATTCCTATAACGACGATCGCATCCGTTATTTCTTTCAGAAGAATCATGGCGGCCCTTCGAAAGCAAGAAATAAGGGCATAGATAGCGCATTGGGTGACTTTATTTTTATTTTTGATTCTGATGACCTAATGCGACCAGAGAAATTGGAAAAGTCCGTTGCTGCGTTAGAGAGCAACCCTGAGGCAAATATTCTTTGTACAAGATTTTCACTAATTGATGAGTCGAATGAAATTTTAAGAGACGATTATTTAAGGGAGTATACGACTCTAAGTGCGTTGATTGGCACGGAAGAGGTTGATGGTAGGGCATATTACTTGAGTAGCCGCGAGCTTCTTCCGACAATCATAAAGACTAACTTTATTGGGACTTCGAGCGTTGCCTTACGAAAAACTGCGTTAACAGCTGGTGACCGATTTGACGAGAATCTGAAAAACGCCGATGACAGATTGATGTGGATTCAATTGTCGTCACAACATAACGGAATATTTTTGAATTCAATTTTACATGACTACAGGGTGGTTAAGTCTGGTATCACTGGGCAGGGAATGTTAAAAAAAGGGCCTAATAAAATAGCCGCGCTGGAAAAGGCGAAGGCTTTCTGTAAAGAAAAAGACCTTATAAGTCTTTTAGACAAGGAGATATCAAATAATTACCTTTCAATGTCCAGAGAGTCAAAAAATAAAAAAGATACCAAAATGCAACGAATTTATGCGAAGCAGAGCATTAAATATAATCCAAATTACAAGGCTTTGAAGCTATTAGTTTCTTCCTATGCCAAAGGAATTATATGAATTACCTTCCTGTTCCTCATCAGCAAGCGCGGATCATCTATGTGTAGGGCAAGTGTTATTGTGCCAGTTTACAATGCAGAAAGTTACATTGAGGAAACGCTCAATTCTATTTTGCATCAGGATTTTTCTGACTTTGAGATAATTGTTGTTGATGATGGTTCAACAGATACAACGGGCGATAAGGTAAAAGGTATTGGCGATCCGCGGATTAAGTATTTCAAACAAGAAAATAGCGGTGGGCCTGCTGGGCCGCGAAATGTAGGCATTCGGGAATCTAAAGGCGAATATATTTTTATATTCGATGCGGATGACATCATGGTGCCTGAAAAGTTGCGTCTTTCCATAAGTGCTATGGATTCTCACCCAGAAGCGGATTTGCTATTTACAAACTTTTCGACTATTGATGAGGAAGGGAACCAATTAAAAGCAGATTTTCTTAAAGATTACGACACCTTGTGGAAATTGTTGAAGGGCGATTTTAACGATTCAGTGGTTATTGCGCCTGAATTAATTTGTCCCGCCCTCGTGCGGGTAAATTTTATTGGAACATCCAGTGTTGCTTTAAGAAGAAGCGCGCTTCTTCCAGTTGATCAATTTAATGAGTCGCTAAAAAATTCAGACGATAGATTATTTTGGATACTATTTTCATTGACTCACAAGTTCATTTTTTTAAACAAAATTTTGCATAAGTACAGAATTTTGAAGAATAGTATAAGTAATCAGGGCTTTATTCGTAGGGGGCCAAGTAAAATTCACGCGCTTACTATAGTTCGTGATAAGTTAGTTGACCCAGAGCTCGTTAGGCTCGTTAATAAGCAGATTGCGAATGACTATGTGTCTATGGCCTATGCGTATAAACAAAAAGGGAATAGGAAGGAACAACGGGAAAATGCGTTGAAAAGCATGGCTGCAAAAATGAATATAAAAGCACTCAAGTTGCTGATTTCTTCGATGTATTAAATTCAGTTACTGGAAACAAAAGCATTCTACATATGGCCAGCTCAAATACCCGTTACGGAATTCTTGACCCATTGCGCTTTTTTGCAGCGATCGCCGTAATTTTCTATCACTATTCTATTCACTTTTATGGGAGTGAAAGTGCTTTATACCAGGTAAGTAAATATGGGTATCTAGGAGTAGATTTTTTCTTCGTGTTAAGTGGCTTCGTTATTATGGCTTCTGCGCAGAATAGATCTGCCTTTGAATTTGCGGTCGCGCGCGCTCTAAGAATATACCCAGCATTTATTATTTGTCTCTTGCTAACAATCGCGGCATTGACGTTAGTTGGGGGGCAAGCAATCCCCCTGAAGGATGCCATTTTTAATGCTTTGATCGTCAATGATTATCTTGGTATAAAAAATATCGATGGTGTGTACTGGACCTTGCAGGCAGAACTGAAGTTTTACGGTTGCATTTTTATATTGATTTTTTTGGGTGTTTTGAAAAAGTGGCAGTACTGGCTATCTATATGGATGACTATGGCAGTGATGCATTTTTTTATAAAACAACCATTCTTTATGGGGTGGTTCATTAACCCAGGGTACTCATTTTATTTTATGGGTGGGGTATGTGCGTATTTGCTTACCAAAGAGCCAAAAAATATTCTTGCTAACGCCATATTTTTTGTAAGCCTGATTTTCGGTTTTTTTTGTGCAAAAAGCCAATCCCAACACTTCCTGATTTCGGTCACGGAACAAGAGCGAATAGTTGCTGGGGTTGCGGTAGTTGCCATTTTCTCTTTCTTTTATTTGCTTTCCCGTGGTTACTTTTCGCTATCGAGCAATAAATTTCTATTGGCGTTAGGTGCTCTAAGCTATCCAGTATATCTGCTGCACAATATGGCAGGAAAAACTTTCATTGATGCTCTAAGCGCTAAGGAATCCCTGCCGTTTTGGATAATGGTCGGAATAACCTTGGTAATACTGACTTCATATCTTGTAGTAAGAGTTGAAGAAAAAGTCAGATTTAGTTTAAGAGGTTTAATAAAAGTAAAATAGACTAGAGGCTTGTGTGATTTCTAAATTTCAAGCGGATTGCCTTCAAATGAGGAATTAAAAACGGTGCTTTCGCACCGTTTTTAATTATTTATTCTGGCGTTGGTGTAAGTGGTTCAGGGCTCGGATAAGCATTAGACACCTCGCCTAAAGAATTGATTACATAGAGATATGCAACGCCGCTCGAAAGCTTAAAAGCGTTTATCTTGCGAAGATTTACCTTGATAGATGTGGGCGTCCAGTCTTCAGGTTTAACATATTGAATGTGCTTAACGGTACACTCAGCATAGACTTTAGAATCACACATCTCTACTCGAGCGGGTGTCGTTGCGATGTATAGATCATCGAACCAGGCTTTTGCGGTAGTGTAGAAACCTTGGGCAATGTGTCCCAGACGAAAGTCTGTGAACTCACCATTCACGTGCCGAATCTGATAAGCCTTGTTATCAATACCCAGCTTTCCATCTAGCCAAACTTGCACAACACCGTTCTTTTCAGTGTAGGGTGTGTTGAGTTTGGTAAATATCTCCCAGCGCTGCAGTTTTCCGTTAGTGTTTCCCCAAGTCCAGCCTAGGGTGTTGATATTGTTTGGGTTCGGATTACTAGCACTAATTGCGCCAGTGCTAACATTGTTATAAACCCCCCACCTATCCTGTCCCCCCGGAATAACTGGCATTAGCTGTGGCATTTGAGAGTTGTTACCATAGAGATAAAATTGTTTATGGTTCGCTGTAGAAGCAACAAAGTTACCCGTCATTAGTCGTCTGTACGTAATGTAAAGTTGATTGTATGGCCCTTTTCCCGCCCAACCAAATGCGCGAATCGTTTCAGGGTCTATTGTCCAATCGACCTTCATCGTATTTCCGGTGTCATCTTCCGTTGGGGTTTTGGTTACAACTATACCTTGTCCGTTGTAATCGTAAATGGCTGACCAAGTGTGCCCAACAATGGGTTTTAAACCGTTAACTTTACTACCGACGGGGTGGCTTTCAAAATCATCCCAGCTAACAATTTCCCCATCAAAGCTGCCAAATCCGCTACCCGTAATCGTTAACGGACCGCCATCAGTTTGGCTGGTTGTCGTAATTACCGGAGCTGCTGCTAAAAGGCTTGCCGGGGTGAGAGCAATTACAAGGGTAATGAGTTTTTTAATAAAGATATGTGGCGTTTGCATATGTTGTGATCTCCTGCAATTACTCATTAAGCGTAGTACCGAAACCGGATTATGTCTTACACTAATGTAGTCTATGCGACTACGCATATAGCGAGTTAGTTTATAAGAATGTGATTTTTTTCCCTTTCATGATTCATTCTGAAGCTTATTAACTTGATGCTTGAGTTCTAGCGTCAGGGAATCAATTAATTGGTTGTGCGACTGCTTAAATTGCTTGATCTCCGTTGCCAAACTCTGTCGTTGGGAAACAGCAGTTTGGATAGATATGGCAATGTCATGAGCATAATTGGATGTATAGATAAAACCCTTATTAAAAATGTCCCGGTTAACTTTACTGTCGGATAGGATGGCGGGAACTCCCAACGCGGCGGCCTCATAAGCCCCACAGACAAGGCAGTGATCCCGGGTTGTTAAATCGATGGCAACCAAGGCATTTGAAAAATAGTGGACGTACTCCTCTTCGCTAACAAAACCAAGTAACCGAACATTGTTGGGCAGCGAGTTTATAGTGTCCTGGGTTAACTTATTTTTATAGTTTCCTGTTACATAAATAGCGATATCGGGTGTTAGCTCTGCGGCTTTGATAACCTCAAAGTAGGGCTCATCCGCCGCCCAGGTGCAGATGAAAAGCGCAAAATTTTCACCGGCGGGCAAAGGGGGCTGCGTCGGGTGATTGGCGATGGGTGGAATGGGATCCGGAAAAACAAAAGGCGTTCCTCCCCAATTAGTTACCTGTTCGGCAAGATACTTATTGCTAACTATCACCAGGTTGGCATTGCGCGCTATAAATCTGGCGATTAAATTCAGAAACTTATGCTTTCCTTCGAGTGGGTAAATCCCGGCGTTATGCGCATCGACAATTACTATGCGCCGCAAGCAGAGTTTAAGGCACACGGCCACGAAAGATAAAACGATCGAAGGGTTTTGCGTGTAAATAACGCTGATTTTTTTTGAGAAAATGGCAGACAACGTCTTCGCTAATAAAATTATATATTTAATCGAACGAGGCCTTTTCGAGGTGAATTCGTAGAGATCTACGCCTAGTGATGCGCTCATGCTTCTGTTTCGTGGTTGAACTTCCCATGTAAACCAACCTGAATTATTTTGTTTGTGTACACTCATCGCTCTTCGTAACTCTTCTGGGTTTCAATGTGGATTAATTTGTTAACAGCGAGAGCAATGCCAAGTGCAACCCACCAATACACTTCATACAAATCCATGCCAAACAGACCAAGTAATAATCGAATAAAAAGATATCCAATAACTGCTTTGCTCAAGTTAATCAGGAAATGATTGTTTATCGATTCCTCACCAAATTTCCCTAAATTCCTAATGTTCATTGCATTTAATTTTATGAGTTTAAATACAAAGTAAAAGAAAACAAAAAAGCCAATTGGACCAATATTTGTTAGCACTTCAAGGTATAGATTGTGAGTGTTTTGGCTCCTTCCGAACATTTCATATCTGACCTTGGAAAACGCTTGAACTCCAACACCCATTGGATGTTCAATATAAAGCTCAATTGCATCGGCAATGATTTCTTTACGTTTTTCACTAGAGCCACCTTCTTTTTCCTGGCCAGTGAAAATAGACCCGAAACGTTCCTTATACTCGGCTGGTACAAAATTGAAGGTCGCGGCGAGAATCGCTATTCCCAAAAGAAAAATCTTGAACTTTCCTGTTTTCAATTTCATTAAAAAATAACATGTGCCCAATGCTACAGCGACGTAGCCGGTACGGGATCCGGTTGTCACTATGATAACTAGACTAAATAATATAAGTGTTAACAGCCCAACCCTTAACAAGTTACTTTTCACGCTCATCAAAATGTAAACAGCAAAAGGGAGGCAACCAACCGCGAATCCGCTGAAGGAGTTTGGATGTCCGTACATTGCTGTTGATCCGTGCAAGCGTTGAATTCCCTGATTTTCCCACATAAGGCTACCAGTCAGCCAACCGAAAAAACCTTCCTGTCCTATTTTTAACCAGGCCAATAGCATGAATGCGACGATAACTCGCAAATCTTCAATTTTCTCAGTGGCCGCATAAATAAAAAATGAAATTAATGCGAATTTAATAACTCTGTCATTATAAACTCTAATGGATTCGGGCCTGTCCATGGAAAATATTGTGTAGATTCCCAGAATCAAAATTAGCAAGAACGTAGTTTTGGTTACTGAGTTAAATTGCTTTTGCTTGGTTGAATCACCGAAATATTTAACCAGGCACCAAATTCCAACAAAGGCGCCATAGGTAAATTGAAACCGAATGGCTTGTAATTCGGGAATGCGAAAATGTAGCTCTAGATAAAAAGCAAAGATATAAAATCCAACGCAATAGGCAAGCGGTTGCCCTTTGAAAAATGACTTAATTTCATATGCCGCCGTATTGATATTTGGAGCTTCGAGTTTGCGATCCAGGTTATTCATCATACTACCCAAATTGGCAACAAATTAATTAGGCCACAGTGTTGATTACGTAGTGGCCGCTCATGTTCAGGGTCTGGCGAGTTGCTCCTGGTAAAAATGATTGTGCGCCGCAATACATTTTTCCCAACTATATTCAGACTCAACCTTTTGGCGTGCAGCGGCTGCAAGCTGTCTTGCTAGCAGTGGATTTTCGATCAAGTGTGCCATCGCTTGGGCAAGTGCTTCTTCATTGTTTGGTGGAACCAGCAATCCGGTTACCTCATCCTCCACAAGTTCCGGATTACCGCCGACACTAGTGGCAATCGCTGTTACACCTCTAAACATATATTCTAATAGCGCATTGCTCAGTCCTTCGGAATCGGAGCAGATAACGCCCAGATCCAGGGTTCCGAGATAGCCGGTAACGTCGGCGACCCGACCTGCAAAGTGTAGTTGGCGAAATACCCCCAACTCTTTCGCCATGGCCTCAAGTTCTGGTCGCATGTGTCCATCGCCGATGATGTGGAAGCGGATTGATGGGTAACTTTTGTGAACAATAGCGGCTGCCCGGATAAACAGATCAGTCCGCTTAACATGCCGGGTCATATTGCCTACTATGCCAATATTCTGGATCGGTCCGGTATGCTCTACATAAGGTAGTGCAGCGACGTCGATTCCATTTCTGAGCAGTGCCATTTTCTCGCGTGGTAACGAAAAACTATTGCTAAAGTGACTTTTCACTATCTCTGCGTTGCAAATAAAGCCGGTCATCTTCCCATAAACCCATTTCAGCAAGACGGCTTGCTTTTTGGAGTGCCAAAAGCCGAGATCGCGAAAGCACGCAATACGGACTTTGGTATTTGCTAAAAATGCGGCGGTCCCACCAAATAAAGTGGAATCCTGGAAAAATGTTTGAACCACATCGATTTTTTCGTCGCGAAGATAACGAACTAATTTAACGAGCGAGATTATTCCAGATAAGGAAAATAATTTTTTAACATCCCAGTTCAGATGTATACAGTTGGCTGGGGTTAAGTCAGGCGCGGATTCGCGAATGGTTAATAAATAGGGAGTAAACTTTTCACGATCTAGCTGGTTAATTAGGCCGA
The DNA here is from genome assembly GCF_008806975.1 of Cellvibrio sp. KY-GH-1. Lineage (NCBI taxonomy): Bacteria > Pseudomonadati > Pseudomonadota > Gammaproteobacteria > Cellvibrionales > Cellvibrionaceae > Cellvibrio > Cellvibrio sp. KY-GH-1. The sequence continues at coordinate 3,661,973 of NZ_CP031728.1, read as the reverse complement.
TCAGTTGCAATTCAGTACCGCCACGAATGAGCTTATCGATACAAAAAATAATTTTCACCGGTTGCATATCGATGTGCTCACACGCTATTGGGAATAAGGGATTGGTAAATAGGTAGGTAAGCAAGGCACATCGCCCTGCTTGAATAATTCAATACCATGGACTCATGACAACTTATCGCAAGCCTTTGCGCGAGCAATGTGTCGTTTTGCAATCTGATAATAGCGGATGCCAGTGCTTCGGGTGATTCTAACGGAATTATTAATCCCGTGTTTTCGTGCTTGATCAGCTTGCCGATGTCTCCTACATCTGTGGACACTATAGGAGTTTTCGCCGCTGCCGCTTCAAGCAGGCTCATTGGCATGCCTTCGTCGATAGATGGAAGCGCGAATAAATCTGCAATACTGAGCAATTTATCAATGTCGCATCGGAAGCCTAACAGCTTTACTTGATCTTCTACTTGCTCACGCGCGATTAATTCAGATAGCTCCTGGTGCAAAGGTCCCTCGCCAACGATAAGGATTTTTACGTTGGCACCCTGTAACTTAAGTAATTTAGCGGCCTTAATCAGAACCCATTGCGCTTTCTGGCGATTTAATCGAGCGCTATTGAGTATGCAATAGTCATTGGGCGAAACGCCCAGTGTTTGGCGCAATGCGAATTTTTCTTCCGTACATAATTTTATTTCAGGTGTGTCAACACCGTTGCGAATGAGTTCAATATTTTCGGCAGGCAGTTTGCTGTCCAAAAGTATTTGTTTTATGGGTTCAGAGACCGCAATAATTTTAGGAAACCAACGATAGAAAAATTTTTCCAGAGTAATCATCACTCGCATCTTAAGCGGTCCTTTGGACGGTTCAAACCAAAGATGACAAGTGGCTATGACGGGAATGTTCGTTATCTTCTTAAGCAGATAGCCAAAAACCGAGGGTTTATATCCATGTGAATGAATGAGTGAAATTTTTTCTGCTGTTAGTTGTTTAGATGCTTTGTATAAGTCAACGATAAGACGGCTATTGGCAATAGGAATTTTTATTGCTTCTATATTTAGTTTTATGGCCGCGTCATAAAGTGCGCTGGTAGCATTTGGGCTCGAGACAATACAGCCTACTACAGGCGTGTATTCCCCCTGTACTAATAGTTGTTGCGACAAATTCAAGATGACACGCTCGGCACCATAAACCCCTTCGCTCTCGATAAAATGCAGTATCCGCTTATTACTTGGGGTCATCTTTTCTTCTCACATAAACGTCGTAGGGCAATCCCCCTGTTCCTGCTTTTCCTCCAGGGGCGTTGACGGTTGTAATTTTGATAAATTCTCGCTGTACCCTCGCTAATAATTCATCTGCTTCCGGGGTGCGGTAATTTTGCATAGATAAGACGTATTTGATATCGCTAAATTCTACCTTGCCCTGTAAGGATTCAAGCGGGGATGTGTTTAGTCCATAGTAGTTAAAGCCGCTTGTGGATTTAACATTCAGCATGCTAATTAGTTCAAGGCGCGCACGTTCTTCCCACAGACGTATGTGACGGTGTGTATAACTCTCATTTTCATGCAGTGACTTTTGGATTAAATACTCATAGGCACCCTTCCGATTTTGCAAGCTGGTTGTATTCCAGGGCAGGAATAGGGTGTCGTAACCAATAATGTAAATGACATCTTCACTATTAACATTATCTTTTACCCATTTGCTCATCTCACCATAGTGTGCGTTATCAAATTCATGAGACTGGCTGTAGAGTTGGGAGAAAAATATAATACCTGCAGTTAAAAGTGCAATGGCTTGTAAGCTCTTTATACGGACGCGGGTTATGAGATATATGCCTGCAACGAGAAAAATGGGCAGTGCCGGCAGCATCCAGTAGGCTCGCAATTGGCGAATACTGAGGAACGTGGCAAGCAAGATTGCCGACATAAAAAGTATACTTTTTATTTTCGGCGGCAAAGTGTTTCTATACATTATAAAGCTGAACGTGGCGCCGCCAATAACAATTGGTGCGAGAATATAGCCAGTTCCTCGTAGCACGGTGATGACTTGATCACCCCACTGAATCCAGGGTGATTCATCATCCTTAATATTTAAAGCACGCAGCTTAATATAAAGTAATGGATCAAATAGTGGCGAGCCCGCTGCAATAAAAAACGCCACCAGCGCTAGCATCCCAAATGGGATGGCCTTTTTTATTGAGTTTAAAAAACCCAGTTGACGAATTAAATCCGCTAAGAAAAAGACAACAAATAGACTTGCATGCAGTTTAAAACCGGTGGCGATACCTAACACAACCGCCGACGAATAAAAATAATGTTTGCGATCTCCAAAGTTGGATTGGTAATAGAGTAGGGTGCCTAATGAAACCAAAAACGTCGTCATGGTGTCCGGGCGTGCAACGAGATAGCACCAAAGTGTGTTGTAACTGAGCAAAAATAAACTGGTGGAAGCCGCAGCCCACCAATTCGCGTGTGGCTCTTCTCGAAAAATAGTGCGAGCGAAAAAGAACAATACGATAGCGGTTCCGAAGTCAGCTACCAGCATAAGTGCTCGGTAGTTATATATGTATTGATCAGGCGCGCTAACGAAATCACGGTATGCATCAGCGACAAGATTAATATTAATTAGATCCAGATTTCCCGATGCAGCAAGCTTTACTGTGTAAGTGAGAATTGAAGACAGTCCAACCACCCAGCTTTCAATGTAGGTTCTCTGTGGGGGCGGCTCGCCAAACCACACCAGAAATCCGGCTTCATAAAGGGTGTTATCGTCAATTGTGACGTACGGTGAGCCCACAAAAAAAACATGTAGCTTTAATGTGATTGAGATTGCGGCGATTATCGCAAGCGCCACAAAGGGCAAATATTTATTTTGGCTAGTCACTGAATAACCCTAAAAAAAAACAGAATGATATTTAGTTGAAATAATGCTGTTGCTGCTCTGTAGAATGACGGTTCAATAGCCACTTGAAATAGTTAAAATCAGCATTGGTAGCCAGTCGTCCAATAAGATATTGGTTCTTGGAGGTAATCGGATAATTGCGGGCTAATAGGCCATAGCTATACCCGCATTGCTCAGCACACTGAATCACGTCGTCATTGATATCGCAGAGGCGGCCGTTGGGATAGCAAATCCCCTTGGCGCTATAACCCAATTCGCGATTAATGATTTGAGCAGAATTGGCTAGTTCTTCTGTGATTGTTTGGTGATTTAACCCGCTTAATATTGGGTGAGTAACCGTGTGACTGCCTACATCGAGTCCATCCGCTACCATTTCTTTTAATTGACTCCAGGTAACAGGCAAAAAAGGAACGGCAGGTTGGAGGGGAACTTCGCACTCTGTTATCTGTGCCAATTTATTGATAAACGACTCGCGTAATTCGCTGGTAAGGGTGAGGCAATAGTCTCCTAAAAGATTCCAGCTCGAGGAAAATTTATCTGCTTCAAAAGACAACACACCCAAGGGGGCGATAGTGAATTGCTTTATGGCACTATTGATCATTACGTACTTTAATCTATCTGGCCAAAGCCAAACATCTCCATTCACAAAGCCTGTGGTAACGTAGAGACTGGCTGGAAGATTGTATTTTTTCAGGATTGGCCAGGCATAGTCGTAAAAATCCCGGTGGCCATCATCGAATGTCACCGCCACAGTGTAGGGCTGTAGGCTGTCAGTTCGTAATTCGCGAACTAATGTTTCGATCGATACGACTCTAAAATGATTCGCTAGATAGCTAATTTGCTTTTCAAATTCGGCGGGAGGGAGACCGGTTGTGTATGCGGCTTCAGTAATGCGGTGATACATAATAACCTGAGGGCGCATACGATTGCGCCATCGCAATAGTTTCAGACCACCGCAAGACTCTACCAGTCGTAATAAAAATTGCTTATATCGCCGCATAGTTAGTGTTTGCCAAGGATTAGTTTGGCGAGTGATTTCCAGCCATAGAGTTTAAGTGGGTCCAGCCACAGTCCGTGGATAATCTTTCGCAGCGGCATTAAAAAGAGTTTTTCATTGCGAGCATATACGACGGCTTCACGCATATACATGTCGGCCCATGCTTTTTTTACAGATTTAGGGTCGAGATGCTCTTTGTGTTGAGTGATAAATTTATTCAAAATTCGGTTAGCGAATTCGTAGCGGCCACGGTAGTTGTTTGACATCTGGCCGGACCAGACCCGGTAGATATAGGTTCTTTCCGGTGTGTATGCAAACTCCCAGTTGAGGGAGTAGCGGAGCCATAAATCCCAATCAATGCCCATTCGAAACTCTTCGTCAAAAATGCCGTCTTTTTCGATGCACTGACGACGAATTATTGCTGTTCCAAAAGGAACAAAATTTTCAATGAGCATTTGATTGGTGACTTTACCGGTATGTCGGGTTTCTAAGGCAGGCTTGATGTAACGAATATTGTTTTCATCGATGTTGCTGACCTCACTGTATACAACTCCTACACTTGGGTTGGAAAAAAGTGGCATTTGTACTTCTAATTTATTACTTTCCCATAAATCGTCCGCGTCGCAAAACGCGATAAACTCACCGTGAGTATTATTAATTCCGCAATTTTTGGCTTTCGGTTGTCCCTGATTAGGTGTCCTGATGTAGATGACCCGTTGATCGGCGGAGTACTTCCCCATTGTTTCCTGGGTGTTGTCGGTAGAGCCATCATCAATCACTACTACTTCAATATTGGACCATGTTTGATTCAATATTGAATCAACTGCTTGATCAATATATTGCCCCATGTTGTAGGTTGCGATTACAACACTAACCAGGGGGTGGGTATGTATTACACCTTGCATATAGAAAACCTGTATTTGCCCGATTTTTCCTGCGGAATTTTATCGGTATCGCGAATATCAAAAGAAACTTTTTCCCCAAATACAATACGAAACTCTTCTAATAAACTTTTGTCTGTATTGTCTGTGTATTCAGGGCCCTTTACACGGTTAATAATTATTTCGTCGATTTTTTCTTGAACTAATTGCATTTGCTCAATACCGGGAATTTTGGTGAGGGTTCGCTCAACAAGAGATACCCCGGCAACTTGGCCGCCATCTATTTTTTTCAGGAAGTCAGCAATTCTACCTTCAAGGCGTTCCAGAATAGGCGTCGTTCTACCGCAAGTACACCGACGCTCACTAAGTACTCCCATATCTTCTACGCGATAGCGGATTAATGGCATGCCATAGTTATTGAGGTCGGTAATAACCAGTTTTCCTGGCGAGCCGTAGGGAACGGGATTGTTATTTTCATCCAGACACTCGAGGATAATGTGAGCTGCGTTAATATGCATTCCTTGGTGTTGTTCGCATTCAACACCAATAAGCCCCACTTCTTCACAGCCGTAACGATTACTGACTTTGCATTGGAATGCTTCTTCGATTACTGCGCGTTCGTGATCCAGTAGCATCATTGAGGTGGCAACTATGCCTTGAGGGCGCAAGTCCTGGATGCAATTGCTTAGTAAGTGTTTTGCGAAAATATAAATGGAATGTGAATGGCCGAAAATCATTTCTGGTTTGAAACAACGCCAATTAGCAACAAACTCATTCATCGACTTGGGATCGAGGTTCATTGTGTCTAAATAGATCATTCGCTCCAAAAGGAACCAGCGGATTTTTTGTTTTAGCGTTTTTGGAACGGGCGGGTTTCCCCAGACAGCGGCGACTCTCATCCCTGGGGTCCACCCGCTAAATGAGTCAGCATAAATTTGTGCTCCATTGCGCAACTTTTGGCAGTGGGTATCAAAAAACAAATTTAAGGAAACTCCGGTAGAACCGCCAGTCTTCGCTGTTGCCATGTTCGCTTTATTAAAAGCGGAGCTAATAAATTGTTCGGTATTTTCGCGTATTTGAAGCTTGGTGGTAATGGGGAATCGGGATAGATCGGAAAGACGAATGTTTTGATTGATATTCAATCCGATATCAGCGATGATTTTTTTATACCAAGGGCTTGTCGTAGCTGCATGTTTTATAAGTGCATTCAGCTTTTTTGTTTGCAGTTCAGTCAATGCTTGCGTATCTAAATAGCCTTGCTTTTTTAGGTTTTTATATTCAGTCAGACGTACGTATCCCTCCTTGAAATCCCAGGCCGTGTAGGCGAGTTTGCCGAGCAGTTTGTCAAAGTGATTCAATGGTTTTTCCTTACTGATGTCTTGGTGATTTGCGCCAGGCTTAACCAACTCGTGGTTTCCAAAGGATAATTTTTTCTCTTTTTACAAATTTAATAAATGCCATTGCTGACGCAATATTTATCAAACAAAAGTAGTGAGCCAAGCCGAACCACTTATTTTTACTGCCGTCGTTTAGCGCTACAAACGCTGCGGATGAATAGAAAGTAACTTGGGTGATAAATGTCACTGCATAAAAAATACTGTCGCCCGTAATTAACCCGTTGCTGACAAATGCAATAAACAAAGGAATAAATGCGAGGTAGCGTAAAAGTTTGTGTGATGCTAATTGCAGCGTAAACCATTTGTAAATGAATGGGTTGAACAGGTGTTTCATGTCCCACATGGCCCAATATGCTCTTAAGGAAACTCTGACACGCATACGGAATTCAGATTGAGCTGAACTAAGTGACTCTTCATTGAGTAAGGCATTTTCACAATAGGCGACTCGCTTTCCCTGGGTTACGACCTTCAAGGGCAAAACAAAATCAGGTAATTGGTCTTGATTCATTGGTTGATAGAGCTCCTTGCGGATTGCATCAATGCCACCATCTACTCCAACGACTGATCCTGTCGCAGATTCAAGGGACCGCAAGTGGTTTTCATATTTCATATAGGCGCTGCAACCATCGCCAATTAAACTACCATCTTCATTAACATAAACCATTTTCCCTGTGACATAGCCGATTTCCGGATTGTTAAACATTGCAACCAGGTGCTTGATTGCGTCCGGATGGTACTGGCTGTTAGCGTCGGAAAAAATAATGATATCGCCTGTTGCCTGTGGAATCGCGAGGTTTAACCCCGATGTTTTCCCTTGGCGAGGGGATTGCCTGATTAAACTTACTCGCGAATCTTGTTCCGCGATTGTCGTGACTATCGTATCGGTCGCATCTTCTGATTCATCGGAAACAACAATCACTTGCAGCTGATGCGCAGGATAGTTTGATGTTAGTTTGTTCAGGATGGTTGCTTGTATGCATTTTTCTTCATTAAACGCGGGAATAATTACGGTAATTTTTGGAAGGGGTGCCTCTGGAGCGCTCGAAGGCTCCGGGTGACGTGGGAGCCACTTAAGGAGTAGTGGATAGCCTATATAAATATAGATAATCAGCAGGCCGCTTAACCAAAAAAAAATTTCCAAGGTAACTCCTTAATTGCTGTTGGTAAGTATCTTACCAAGATTCATTATGTTGTCTGTCTCTAGTGCGCAGCTAGAGGATGTGCAGATGCTTTGTAGCGTGTACATTGAAAAAGTATTGTGTCCGCCGATGATGGCTGGAATTTGTAACAGCTTCGCAATCGAATAATTGTTAGTGGTCATTCCTGCCACATCGAACCATTGCGTTTGCGCAACGATTATACCGTTATGTTTGTTGCGAAAAATTTGAATTCTAAATGAAAACGCGTCAGTTTTATTGATCTGTTCATTGATAATTGACCAGCTAATGTTGTCATAAAGGCGCGCAATATACGGGACGAGTTTTGCGTTGCTATCCTTTCTTTGATAATGGCTAATTTGTACAAATACACGATTACCGTCTATCGCATTTTCAGATTTCGTCGGGTTGCCAGCCTCGACAGAAATAGGCATTTTTTTGGAAAGTATCGGTGCGTATTTGTGAGGAATTTTATCCGGGATCGTTGACGGTGAAGGGGCGATGTGGAGAAAATGCGAAAGGGCTGGGCCTATACACAGTACAAGCAGTGGTGCGATTGCTGCCTGTGTCGATGGCGCGCTATGTTTTTGTCTGGAGACTGGGGGGGCGCGTTTGACTACCGGCGCGAAATAAATTGCCGGGAACACTATAAGTGCGAATAGTCCCCAACCGAAATATTCATGGTCACTCATCAACGAACTTTGCATCTGGGACTCATAGCCTACGATGACTAGAATAAAAATCCTAATCCAGTTTGAAAGCAGGCCTATTATTGTTGCAATGCAGAGAGCAACAAGCGTTTTTTTAACTGAGTACCCATTCAAATAGCTGATTATATAGGCTATCGCGAGGGAGATAGTAAGATATCTGAGGCCGGAGCAGCCGTCGGCGATAATTATTTCCCCATAAGGAATGAATATGCTGTTGTTATCAATTACGGCAGCAATATTAATTTGCTGTACCATTTTGCCGACCATAAACCCGCTGAGATTTACCAGCGGGTTTACTAATTGGTCCCATATTGGAATGGCGAAGATAGGTAACAATAGTAATACAATTTGTTGCCGTAAAATGTGAGTTCCGAAAACACAGACAAAAGTGAAGACGATAAGGGACAGTAATGATAGTTGCTCAATAATTTGCAAATTTATAAGGTTGGAGAGGTACCAAATTATTGAAGATGCCCCAAGCGAACCCAAAAAAAAGATTTGAAGCCCTTTCGATTTGGGTTGTGCTATTAATGGGGAAATAGAAAAAAGAAAGAAAAAAAACAATCCAACAATGATTAATCCGTGAGACAAGCTCTCGTCCCATTTTATCCAACGAACAAAAAGGGATTGGACCGTTTCGTGATGAAGCAGTGAGATCAAGACAACCAGAAAAACTGGAAGCAGTTTTAAGTAGATGGTGTGCAGTTTTGGTTGGTGATTGTTGTAATCTTCCATGCTGGCAATCCAGGCAATTTTTTGGAATGTTACCTGATGCGCGTGATTTTTTACAGTTATGGTTTTTGGTGCCAAATAAAAAGCCGACCAGTGGTCGGCTTTTTTATGCAAAGCTGCGGGATGTTATTGTGCGGCGTTGCGACGACGTGCAGCACCTAACCCTAACAATCCCAGGCCCATTAAAAGCAGGGTGCTTGGTTCTGGAACTGTACCTACGGTTACATCATCAATGCCCCAGCCATCGTGGTTGTTGCTGTTAATGAACTCGAGAACGCCGCCTAACACGTTAACATCGCTTTTGATGGTGACATAACCAACATTGCCGTTAGTGTTAAATGCAGGGATAACAACTTGAGTTGACGTGCCGTTGGTAAACTTCAGTGTCAGGGTTGCGCCTTGGTCGGTTGCATCGGCGATGTAGAAACCAAATGCATTAAAGCTTCCGGTCAGCGGTGCGCCAAACGTCCAAGTAACAAGTTCGGCATCATTGCTGTCGAGCCAGTAATCTTTGGTCCCGCTTGCAAGTGATTGACGGCCGAACTCGCCGGTTCTGCGGCTTTCAATCATGAGTTGGTCGTTATGAGGATTACCGGTAGTTTGACCAGCGGTAATTAATTCAAAGGTACCAACGGCAGTGTTGAAGACGCTGCTGCGGTTTTCCCACTTGTTTTGGTCGCCTGCTCCGATGCTCTCATACGCACCGCCGAGACCATTGAAGGTTTCGGTTGCTTTTGCGCCTACTAAAGAGGACAAGAAATCCGCTTCAGCATTAGGATCGGTGCTGAAATTGATGCTAAGAAGTGCGGCTTGTGAACTCATTGAGGCGAGGGCGATAGCGCCACCAGCCAAAAGGGTTTTAAATGATTTCATGACAATATCCTTCCGTGTGGATGTGAGTGATGTGTTAACGCCTTTTGAAGTTAGCACAAATAATGCCATTTATTTAAATGTCTTTAGTAACAATGAGTTGCGAACGCCATTTTGGCTGTGCGACAAGTGGGTGTAAAAAAATGCGACACTCTTTGCTCGGGCTGCCAACTATAATTCTCAGCGTGGATATATTTGGATAAAGTCGCTGTAAAAACCATTTGTATCGTAAACCGCGATATCAATCTTATCGTCTGCAGCTATGTCGGTTAGCGTGTAATTGGTTGTTGTGCTTCCAGGTATTTTTATATAGCTAATTGATATGCTTGTTTTTTTGCGTATTTCATAACCACCGATGTCATCGAGCTCGAGATAGCTACCGTTGGCCCTCTGGGTCGGATGTCTCCATTTTAATTGAACAGTCTTGGGTGATCCTGACGTGCTGCTAGAGGCGCGGGATGAGCTTGAGGTGCTGCTCGATGAGCTGCTGCTATTTTTAGAAGAGCTTGACTTAACGCTGCTCTTACTTGAATTGTCCTTGCTGGAGATGCTGCTTGCGGAGCTAGGGGTGCTACTGAGTGAGGATGACTGGCTGCTGGCGGACGTTATGGGCGAGCCGGTCGTCGCTTGGGTGCGAATGGTGAGGACGGGTGATTTTTCAGAGGCATTGCCATTGAAATCAATAGCTTGAATTGTATAGCTGTAGTAAGTGGATGGCGCCAGGGTTGTGTCCGTATACGTGTAAGTTGGGAACTCCAGTGTGGCAATTGGTTTATCGTTCCGCTCAATTTTGTACTGATAAACCCCGGTATCGTCGGCGGCATGTCCCCATATCAGCGTGGCGCTGGTTTCTGTGGTGGATTGCAAAAAGAGCTTTGTGTTGCCAGGAGGTGTGATGTCTTCTCCAAATTCTGTTGGTGCTCCGTCTTCGCTGCTATTGGTACTGCTGCGCGAAGCTCGCTGATAAACCGAAGATGTGGCAAGGGCGGATGAGGTTTTGGCGGCGCTGGATGTTTGTGTTGATGTGCTCGCCGCACTGCTATCAATCATTTTTGATGATGCGCTGCTAGTCAATATTTGCTGTGAGCTGCTGCCTTCGGGTTTATTTGTTGTTGGTGGGTCTGTATCGCCAGCAGCGCCACCGCAGCCTGCGAGAAATAACGAGAGCAGTATGGGCAGTAAATAACTCGAGGTGCGGTTTCTTACATTGAACATCTTTCTTGGTATCCGGAAGGCTCTAGTGGAATTGGCGTTAGTTCATTCGATTGAAAATTATTTTTAGCACGCGGCACTTTAAGCGCTCGTTGCAGGGAGCCTATTTTTTAAAAAACGCGACAAATTCTTCAGTGACTGTGATGAGTGTGTCGTTGAGAGGCACGCGGTTTTATTTTCTTTAGTTATATAAGGCAATTTTCAAGGGCCTGTTTATGTGCTTTAAATCGCAGAATCATTTTTTTCGTGATCATTGCCGTTTTCGAGATAGTTTTGGTTTACATCATATTTTTTAATAAGATCATAAAACGTTGGCCGGGTGACTCCCAATAGCTTGGCGGCGGCCGAGATATTGTTGTCGGTCATGCTTAGTGCGCGCAATATGGCACCTCGCTCTGCCTCCTGGCGGACATGCCGTAAATTGAGCGATAGCTCACCAGCTTCAGCCAAGCCCAAATCCTCTCGGGTGACATATTTACCGTCAGCCATAATTACAGCGCGTTTTATTTTGTTTTCCATTTCGCGGATATTGCCTGGCCACGCATAGTTTTCGATGGCGGCGATAGCATCAGGCGTAAATCCCGTTACGTTTTGACCGTGCTCCTTGGCGAACTGCAACTTAAAGTGGCGCGCCAATAAGACCTTATCGCCAAGGCGATTGCGAAGGGGTGGAATGTTAACCGTCATTTCGCAAATGCGGTAAAACAAATCTTCGCGGAAACTGCCATCGCGTACCATGGCTTCCAGATCTTTATTGGTAGCGCATATCACCCGCACATCCACGGGAATTTCACTTCTGCCGCCGACGCGTTCAATAACTCTTTCCTGTAAAAAGCGCAAAAGTTTCGCTTGCAAATTGTGAGGCATATCACCAATTTCATCGAGAAACAGGGTGCCTTCATGGGCGGTTTCTACCTTGCCAAGGGTGGTTTTATTGGCCCCGGTAAAAGCTCCCTTTTCATAGCCAAACAGCTCGCTCTCAATCAGATTTTCAGGTACGGCCGCGCAATTGATGGCGACAAAGCGCTTGTTTCTCCTGGGGCTAAGTTGGTGAATGGCGCGCGCCATAACTTCCTTGCCGGTGCCGCTTTCCCCCAGCAAAGTACAGGTTACTGTTGTTGGGGAAATTTTTTCCAGCTGGCGACAAATTTTGAGCATTTGTGGATCGTTGGTGATCATACCTTCGAGCGGTGCTTGCTGCGAGATATTTAGGCGACGGTTGTAATCTTCCAAGTCAAAGATGTGGAAGGCTCGCTGCACGATCAAATCCAGCGTGTTGGGATCTACCGGCTTTTGGTAAAAATCATAGGCGCCCATGGCGACAGCGCGCAGTGCGTTGTCGCGATCTGTTTTACCTGTCATCACAATAATTTTGCTATTGGGTGCGATACGCAAAATGTCCTGTATGCATTTAAATCCTTCATCGACACCATCTTCATCGGGAGGTAGGCCAAGATCCTGAATAATGACTGGCGCTTCGTGCAGGCGTAGAGCGGCTATCGCGTCTTGACGATTATCGGCAACGACAGTTTCGTATTGATCAAAATGCCAGCGCAATTGGCTTTGCAGGCCGGTGTCATCTTCAACAATCAGGAGAATAGGTTTGGTGGTGGTTGATTTGCTCATGCGATCCCGCTAATCCTTGTTCAGTGGCAGGGTAATTGTAATGGTTGTACCTTCGCCAACTTCGCTGGCGACATTCAGGGTTCCACTCAATTCGCTAATGTATTCGCGCGATAGATACACGCCAATTCCCATACCTTTACCGGATTTGGTTGTTTCAAAGGGTTTGAATAATCGATTGTGGATAAAGTCCCAGTCCATCCCCGAGCCTGTGTCCTCAATCATAATTGTGGCTCTATGTTGTTGTATCTCAAGTGTAACATGAACCCGGCCAGTGTCCGGGGTCGCTTCCTGAGCATTTTTGATGAAGTTGGTAATAGTCATCACCAGTCTTACCTGGTCGGCGTTGATTGTGCGTAGACTGGATTCAATCTCTGCGGTTAGCTTGGGGCTGCTGCGTTGTTGGCATTCTTGTACCGCTTGATTGACAACTTCGCTAATCGAGAGGCGTTTGACTAAATCGGAGTCATCGCGGCGCAACTTTTTCAGCAAGTTGTTCATGCGGTCAACTGAATTACTGATGGTTTTAATCGCGTCTTCTATAAATGCCGGGTTGCCTTTGTGTTTTTCGGCGTTGCGGACGACTAGTGCCTGCTGGGCAATCAGGTTGTTGAGATCATGAATAATAAAAGCAACCAGTTTGTTGTAGGTATCAAACTGGCGCCCTTCCACCAATTGTTCGGCTTGTTGATGGCGCTTAAGGTAGCTGGCAACCTGGCGCCCCATGGTTTTAAGCAAGTCCAGATCTTCCCAGGTCAGGGTTTCATCGCCACCAGGTTTGGTGAGGGCCATAAAACCGACCAGCTCCTCGCCGACGATCAATGGAAAGAGAATCCATAGGTCGGGGATATTATGGGTCCAGCCGGGCAGCAGCTCGTTGTGCTGACCGAGCGCCTGGTTGTCACCGCTATCGGGAATAAATACCCACTCGGATTCGATAAACGCGCGGCAAAATGGGCTGTCTACTGGTTCCTCTTGCAGGTCGACAAAGCCGGGCAGGTTGGCCCGGTAGACTGGCTCATAAAACCCCTGCTTGCGCAACCAGATCGCGCCACTGGGCGCTTTAGTGGTAGAGGCAACAGCAAAAAATGCGCGCTGGTTGACTTCACTGGCGTCGGCGGGTTGAGCCAGATAATTGATCAGGCGCAACCACTCATTGCGGTAGTCGTATTTGTAGCGAAATAAATGTTTGTTGATAAGCACAGATAGCCGCATACGGATACGACTTGAAACGAACACTGTAGCGATAAGTAATACTGCGGCTACCAACAACAAGCTGTAGAAAACAGTTCCCCAGTTGCCGCCGTAAAGACGCACATAGTATCCACCTAATGAGAGTACGGTGATTAGAACCCCGACTCCAACCAGGGATGTGGTGTAAAACGCGATAGGCCGAGAGAGATTGAAATTGGCAGGACGTTCGGTTTGCTGCAATAACAGCAGGCCCCCCAATGCCATAAATAGGCAGGTTGCGATAGATACAGCAGCGCGCGATTGCCAGAGCATCGGGTCGAGCCCCTTAAAGATCAGCGCATGGGTAAATAGATAGATGTCATAGAGGAAAATTGCCGCCAAATTCATGCAAAGCAACTTTATCTGGCGATCGTTTTCCGCCGCAAAGCGGTAGAGTTGCTCGACGCTGACCAGCGCGATTACCGCCAGCCCCAGTGCAAACCACACCGACAGTCCCGCCTGATTCACATTAGGGATAAACAGCATGGCAATGGCCAGCGCGGTGATTGGCCAACCACCGCTAAATAACAACTGCATGCTAGTGGGTAATTGTCTTCGCTGGCTGCTGCGTTTCAAATTGAGGCTTATGCAGAATACCCAGGCGTTGTAGTGCAGATATTCAAAGATAATGAGCATGTACAGCGGGATTGAGTAATTCGAGAAGGACAGCGCAACGCTGCCTAAGTGCAACGTGTGTATGGCGGCGGCGCCAGCAAAAATCCAGGTTTTTCGCTGGCGAGTCAGCTGGAATAAATAGGTAGCCGTTAATAGCGCGGCGACGACCGCAGCACTGAAATAGGCAACCAGGGTGACGCTGTTATATTCCATAACGAATTTAGTCCCAATTGGGTATAAGGCTGAGTTGATAAGCATAACAGTAGATAGCAATGTATCAAATCGCGACAAAGCGCCGTAAAGCCGCGAATACGCACTTCGCCTGTAGGGTTATTTGCCGCTATAATGCGCGCCGATTTGATGTGCCTCAGGCTTTTTACCCTGCGCACCTATAAACTGGGTTGGACGGATACAGGTTCCCGTCGCCCGACAATACCATCGAGGAAATCACCGTGAGCCCCATGAAGAAGCTGTTTGGAATTCTGTTTGTTGCAGGTTTGGTTGCTGGCACCGCTGTTGCGGAAGATGATGTGAAGGCGCGCACTGCACCGGTAGGTAGCACCTGTATGTCCGGTGATGAATGTGCGGCAGCGCCAGCGCCGGCGGCTGCCGCTGGCCCTAAATCCGGTAAGGACGTGTTCGGCAGTTTCTGCACTACCTGTCATAGCGCTGGCCTGATGGGTGCGCCAAAGTACGGTACAGCCGCAGATTGGGCACCACGGGTAGCCAAGGGCAAAGAGACCCTCTATACCCATGCGTTAGGCGGATTTAACTCTATGCCACCAAAAGGTATGTGTGCAGCCTGTACTGATGATGAAATCAAAGGCGCAGTGGACTACATGATTGAGGGTAGCAAATAGTTGCTTGCTGTCAGCCAATAAAAAAGCGACCTCAGGGTCGCTTTTTTATTGGGCGAAAAATGTGTAAGGTCGGTCAATCAAACAAATTCAGCAGACTGGAAAGGGTTTCTTCACCTTTGGCCAGATTTTTGGCCTCGCTCTGTTCACCAAAACCTTCCCATTCCACATCTTCCGTAGGTAATTCATCCAGAAAACGGCTGGGAGTGGTTTCACTCATTTCACCAAATTGTTTGCGCTTGCCCGCCAGGGTCATATTAAGTGTGCGCTTGGCGCGGGTAATCCCCACGTAGGTCAGTCGGCGCTCTTCTTCAATATTGTTATCTTCAATACTGTTGCGATGGGGCAATAAATCTTCTTCCATGCCCACCATAAACACATGTGGAAACTCCAGGCCTTTGGATGCATGCAGAGTCATCAGTTGCACCTGATCGCTGGTATCTTCCTCCTCTTGCCGCTCCAATAGATCGCGCAGCACCAGTTTGGCGATGGCATCCTCCATGCGGGTATCATTTTCCTCATCATCACCATCGGTTTTATCCAGGGTTTTTTGCAGCGACTCCACCAGGTAAAACACATTTTCCATACGTTTTTCTGCTGCTTTGGGGGTATTCGAATTTTGATGTAGCCAGCCTTCATAGTCGATGTCATTGAGCATCTCGCGTATGGCATTGACCGGGTTATCACCGGTGCAATTGCGTCCCACTTGCTTGACCCAGTGCGCAAAACGCTGGATGCGTTCCAGGTTTTTCTCCGGAATGCGACTTTGTAAGCCTATCTCATCCAGTGCGGCAAATAGACTGATCTGGCGTTCGCTGGCATAGGTACCCAGTGCCTCCAGTGTGCTGGTGCCTATTTGTCGGCGCGGGGTATTGATTATGCGTAAAAAGGCGTTGTCATCGTCCGGGTTTACGATCAAACGCAAATAGGCCATCACGTCCTTGATTTCGGTCTTGGCAAAAAATGAGGAGCCGCCGCTCATCTTGTAGGGAATCTGGTGATGCTGGAGTTTCATTTCCAGTAGGCGCGCCTGGTGGTTGCCGCGGTAGAGCACCGCAAAATCGCGGAATTTGTACTGTTTTTGTAAGCGTTGGGTAATGATTTCGGTGGCGATGCGCTCGGCTTCGGCCTCTTCATTTTTGCAGCGAATAACGCGAATGGGATCGCCCAGGCCCATGTCACTCCACAGGGCTTTATCGAATTCGTGGGGGTTGTTGGCAATCAAATGGTTGGCTACACGCAGTATACGGCTGGTGGAGCGATAGTTTTGCTCCAACTTGATTACTCGCAAGTTGGGGTAGTCCTGTTTTAGCAGGCCCATGTTTTCCGGGCGGGCGCCGCGCCAGGCGTAAATGGATTGGTCATCGTCGCCCACCACAGTAAGCGCGCCACGATTGCCTACAATTAATTGCACCAGCAGATACTGGCTGGAGTTGGTGTCCTGATATTCATCGACCAATAAGTAGCGGATTTTGCGCTGCCAGCGTGCAAGTACGTCACTATTGGTTTGAAACAGCTCCACCGGAATCAGGATTAGATCGTCAAAGTCCACCGCGTTATAGGCGCGCAAAGCCTGATTGTAGCGCAGATATATCATGGCGATCGTCTGCTCACCCTGGCTTTGCGCCATACTCAGGGCGCGCTCGGGTACAACCAGGTCGTTTTTCCAGTTGGAGATTTGGTGTTGCACCAGATCCAGATGGTCGCTATCTAGGTCGCCATCTTTCAACATAAGTTCTTTCAGCAGGGAGCGTGCATCTTCTGAATCGAAGATGGAAAAACCGGGTTTGAAGCCCAGGGCCTTGTGCTCCTTGCGGATGATATTCAGGCCCAGGTTGTGAAAAGTGGAAACTGTCAGGCCTTTGGAGGCGCTGCCTTTTACCAGTTTGCTGGCGCGTTCTTTCATTTCGCGCGCGGCCTTGTTGGTAAAGGTGAGGGCGGCGATATGGCGTGCGGGAATGCCGCACTGTTCAATCAAATAGGCGATCTTGCGTGTAATTACGCTGGTCTTGCCGCTACCGGCACCCGCCAGTACCAGGCAGGGGCCATCGATATAAAGCACGGCTTCTTTCTGGCGGGGGTTGAGTTGGGTCACTGCAATGGCCTGGAGGGTAAACGTCGGGCGAGCATTCTAGCAAGCCGGAATCGCCTTGCAATCGCGATTTCAGCAGCTATAACCACAGGATAACTGTAGCGGGTTTGTAGTGGTTATTTGTTATATCCGGATGCGTTTAGTTTGCCCCGGACGGCTGCTACCATGGGAGCAGATCCGGGGTTTATATTCGCGCCAATCGGGCGATGGAAAGAGACGGTGAGCGATGGACAAAAAGATCAAAATTTTATTTATCGACCGTGAGCAAGGTGAATACTTGCTCATCGCCGAGATTTTGTCCCATATCCGTCATGTTGAATATGAATTGGTGTGGTGCAACCAGTTAGAGTCCGCGCTCAATAAAATTCTCTCGCAAGAGTTTGATGTCGCCTTACTGGATTACTACTGGGGCAACGCCAATGCGCGCGACTTGCTAAACGCCGCGCGTGTACAAGCCTGTCAAACCCCGATAGTGGTGATGACCGATGAAATGGAAACCGAAGTGGATCGCGAGGCAATTCGTGCTGGCGCCGCTGATTATTTAATTAAAGGTCAAATTGATCACTTGTTGCTGGAGCGCGCGTTGCGCTATGCCATTGAGCGCAAGCAAACCGAGCAGCACCTTTCACGACTCGCGCACTATGACCCATTGACGGATGTGCCCAATCGCATTTTATTTCGCGATCGCCTCGAGCACGCAATTAATTTGGCGGAGCGTGATAAAAACAGTTTCACCTTAATGTTTATTGACCTCAACGGTTTTAAACAAGTTAATGATAATTTTGGTCACGACGCTGGCGATGCCATTATTCGTATTTGCGCTGAACGATTGAATGCCTGCTTGCGACGCAGCGACTCGGTTGCGCGGATGGGCGGCGATGAATTTACGTTACTGTTGCAAAACATCGCCAACAATACCGACGTGGCGCACATCGCGGAAAAAGTTATTCGCGCAATCGAAATGCCCGCCGATATTAACGGCCACGAAGTGGTGGTTGGTTGCAGTATTGGCATCGCCATTTATCCGCAAGCCGGGCGCGATGCGGACACCTTATTGAAGCACGCCGATATGGCGATGTATAAAGCCAAGCAAGAATCCAATAGCAACTACCGCTTCTTCACTGAAATGATGAATCAGGATGTGCGCCGTCAATTGCGATTGGAGTCAGACTTGCGCGCTGCGCTGAAAAAACAACAATTTGCATTGCATTATATTCCACGCGTTGATGTTTCTACCGGTAAAGTGGTTGCCTTGGAGGCATTGTTGCGCTGGGAAAAACCTGGCGTCGGGCTGTTAAATGCGAGCGATTTTATCGCTACTGCTGAAGAAACTGGCATTTTAACGGCCATTGGGTACTGGGCAATTCGTCAGGCTTGTAACGACGTGAAAAATTTACAGAAATTTTGGGGTGGCTCCCTAATGGTCGCGATTAATTTATCGGTGCGCCAATTCAAAGATGAAAATCTGGTGCATGAGGTCGCGCGTATTTTTGCTGACAGTGATATTCAGCCGGGTGATATTGAATTTGAAATCACTGAAACTGTGTTTGCCGATAATATTGAACTGGTATCCTTGTGCATGCGGCCATTGGCATTTTTTGGCATTAACTTTTTACTCGACAGGTTTGGTGCGGGAAATTCATCGCTGTTGCATTTGCAGCGATTGCCAATTAGTACGGTAAAAATTGATTTAAATTTTTTGCAGGAATTAAATCGCAGCCACACCGATAAGCGTCTGGTATCGGCGATGATCTCGCTGGCGCACAACTTGGGTAAATTGGTAGTAGCGGAAGGTGTGGAAACCAAAGAGCAAAAAGATTGGTTGAAGGAAATGGGCTGCGATTTAATGCAGGGCTATTATTTTTCCGCGCCCAAATCCTACGCTGAAATTATGAATTGGCTGCAGGAGTCAGCAGCTCGGCAACAACTCAATTAACGGGCGGTTAATTGCCCGGCTGGCGATCGAGAGTGCGATAACTCAGCGCTTCGGTAATATCAACGGTGTTCAGATGATTGCGATCATTCATATCGGCCAGGGTGCGCGCCAGTTTTAACACGCGGTGATAGGCGCGCGTCGATAATCCGAGTTTGTTGATCGCTTGCTCAAGTAAGTTTTTATCGCTGCTGGTCAAATCGCAATGTTGTTCCAACTCGGGTACCGAGAGTTGGTTGTTCGCTTTACCCTGACGTTGCAATTGTCGTGCGCGTGCCAGTTCCACCCGATCGCGCACAGTAGCGCTATTGTCCCCCAGAGTTTTGCTTTGCAATTCTCCTTGCCGTAAAGCGCGAACGGGTACATGCATGTCGATTCTGTCTAACAGTGGCCCTGAAATCTTGTTGCGGTAGCGCTTTACCTGATCCGGAGTGCAGCGGCAGCGATTGGCGTCGCTGCCGTGGTAGCCGCAGGGGCAAGGGTTCATCGCCGCGATCAGCTGAAAGCGGGCGGGAAAACAAGCCTGATTGCGCGCGCGCGAAATTCGCACTTCGCCGCTTTCCAGCGGCTCGCGTAATACTTCCAGTA
Organism: Cellvibrio sp. KY-GH-1; assembly: GCF_008806975.1. NCBI lineage: Bacteria > Pseudomonadati > Pseudomonadota > Gammaproteobacteria > Cellvibrionales > Cellvibrionaceae > Cellvibrio > Cellvibrio sp. KY-GH-1. Next base: position 3,642,187 of record NZ_CP031728.1, on the reverse strand, counting down.
CCGTGCGTGAGAACTCGGGCAGTTCGTCGAGAAATAATACACCGGCATGGGCCAGCGAGATTTCACCAGGTTTGGGGTTGGTGCCACCGCCTACCAGCGCAATAGCAGAGGCCGTATGGTGCGGGGCGCGAAAAGGTCTTTGACGCCACTGATAGTCTTTGGATTGCGAGGCCACGGAGTAGATGGCGGCTACGTCCAGCATCTCCCGTTCGCTCAAGTTGGGCAGTAAACCAGGTAGCCGGCTGGCCAGCATGGTTTTCCCGGTACCCGGCGGGCCGTAAAACAACAGGTTGTGACCACCGCAAGCGGCTATTTCCAGCGCGCGTTTGGCGTGTGACTGACCTTTGACATCGAGAATGTCGAGGATTTCGCGATTGCTCGGGAACTGGTCCTGCGCTGCCTCCGCCTGTTTCAGCGGTTCTCGCTGGTGCAGATGAGCGCACACTTGCAAAAGGTTGGCTGCACCAAATACGCGCGTAATACTGCTAAACGCCGCTTCGCCACCACTCGCTGTGCTAATAATCAAGTCACGCCCCGCGTCGCCACAGGCGAGCGCGGCCGGTAATGCTGCACTAATTGGGCGCAACTCGCCAGAAAGCGCCAGTTCTCCCAGAAACTCGTGGCGCTCAAGTTGCTCTGCAGGAATTTGTCCTGAGGCGGCGAGAATTCCCAGTGCAATGGCCAGGTCATAACGCCCCCCTTCTTTGGGCAGGTCAGCCGGTGCCAGGTTGACAGTAATGCGCTGCGCGGGAAACTCCAGGTGGCTGTTGATAATGGCACTGCGCACCCGATCCTTGCTTTCTTTTACGGCCGTTTCGGGCAGGCCGACAATGGAGAGGCCAGGCAAGCCATTTGAAATATGGACTTCGACAGTAACCAGTGGGGCATTGATTCCCAGCTTGGCGCGGGAATAGATAATAGCGAGAGACATAGACGTTCCTTGTGATTGTTTTTGAAGCAGTTTTTTAACCTGAGCGACTATAAGACAAGCCATCGGCCGGGCCAAGAGCAATAGCCTTCCGCGCCCCGATATTGTCGCTTACTTCTCCAATTGCGCTAATTGACGCTCCAGTTCTTCCAGTTTTGCGCGTGTGCGGACCAGTACGGCGGCCTGCGCATCAAACTCTTCCCGGGTAACCAAATCGGCGCGTGCGAGTACCGCTTGTAGCGCAATGTGTAATTCCCGCGCAGGAATCAAAGTGCCCTTATCCGCCAGTTGCTGCTGGATTTCCCCAAACAGCTTTTCAGTCAAGTTGCGAATCATGGTGACATTTTTCGGGTGTACCCCGCCTCTGGGTGTATGCAGGGTCAGTTTACTGTTTTCTCAACCGGGTCGCATCTGGCAGTTTTGAGTACAAATGTTGTTTTTGATGACCGTGTTCATTAATGGTGCTCATGCTTTGCTCTGCTGGTCAAATTTGGTGCAACACTTGTATTCGATCTTGGATATTTTCGCTTTAGGTGCCAATAAATAGTTATATCTAATTGATTTTATTTGGTTTTATGAAATTGGCCTACTCTGTGCAAAATTTTACGCGAGTACTTGATGTCGGTTTGGGTGGCAGCTGTAGCGGTTTTTTGCAGCTCTCAATTCTGGACAGGACAGTATTTCCGGTGTTTCCCGCACCTTTTGGTGCGGGAATTTTTTCAGGAGTGCGACTAATGAAATTGGTAACTGCAATCATCAAGCCGTTCAAGCTGGATGTGGTGCGTGAAGCCCTCTCCGACATTGGCGTTCACGGTATGACCGTGACGGAAGTAAAGGGCTTTGGCCGTCAGAAAGGCCACTCCGAACTCTACCGTGGGGCAGAGTACGTGGTGGATTTTTTGCCAAAAACCAAAGTGGAAATAGCCGTTTCTGATGCCGAGACCGATACCGTGGTTGAAGCGATCACCAAAGCGGCCAATAGCAGCAAGATCGGCGATGGCAAGATTTTCGTTTCCGATCTGGAACAAGTGGTGCGGATTCGCACTGGAGAGACAGGTAACGAAGCTCTTTAAACGATAACAACCGACCAGCTGTGCATGGCGTGCTGGCATCAGACAAATCACCTCAGGAGAATATTTTCGTGAAAAAACTATTTCGTATGGGCGTCAAGCTCGCCCCGCTAGCCTTGTTGGCTGCGCTGATACTCCCCGGCTCTGGCGCCTGGGCGCAAGACGACGCGGCGGCGGCAGCAGATACCGCCACCGCAGTAACTGAAACCGTTGCGGCAGAAGCGCCAGCAGCCGAAGCTGCTGCGCCAGTTGAGGCTGTCGCTGAAGAAGCGCCTGCGGCTCCCGCTGCGCCATCCTTCGATAAGGGTGACATCGCCTGGATGTTGACCGCGACCCTACTGGTTATCTTCATGGTGTTGCCTGGCCTTGCGCTGTTTTATGGCGGTATGGTGCGCGCCAAAAACATTCTGTCATTGTCCATGCAAGTGTTTGTGACCTTCTGTTTGATCGCTGTGCTCTGGTCGATCTACGGATACTCACTGGCTTTCACCTCGGGCAGTGCCTTTTTTGGTGGGTTCGATCGCCTGTTCCTGAAAGATATGCTTGACGCGGCGGGTAACCTCCTGCCTGCAGCGACTTTCAGCAAAGGTGTTTACGTGCCTGAATATTTGTACGCTGCATTCCAAATGACCTTTGCTGCATTGACCCCTTGCTTAATCGTGGGTGCTTTCGCCGAGCGTATGAAGTTCTCTGCGGTATTGGTGTTTGCCGTGTTGTGGTTCACCTTCGCTTACTTGCCAATTGCACATATGGTGTGGTTCTGGGCGGGTCCAGATGCTTACACCACCGCTGAAGCAGCTGCTGCTGCGACTGCGGGTGCGGGCTATATATTCCAAATGGGTGCGCTTGATTTCGCCGGTGGCACCGTAGTTCATATCAACGCCGGTATTGCTGGTCTGGTAGGGTGTTTGTTGATTGGTAAGCGTAAAGGTTTTGGCAACGCGTCCCTTGCTCCACATAATGTTCCTTTCACCATGATCGGTGCTGCGATTCTGTGGGTGGGTTGGTTCGGCTTCAACGTGGGTTCAAACCTGGAAGCTAACGCCTTTGCGGCGCAAGTATTTATCAACACCTTCCTGGCGACTGCGGCTGCAGTACTAGCCTGGACCTTCGGTGAGTGGCTGGTGCGTGGCAAGCCAACAATGTTAGGTGCGGCTTCTGGAGCAATTGCTGGCCTGGTAGCCATCACTCCTGCTTGCGGTTGGGTAGGGCCAATGGGTTCCTTGGTAATCGGGGTTGCCGGTGGTCTGATCTGTATGCTGGCGGTGTTGAAGCTGAAAGCCTGGTTGGGTTATGACGACTCTCTGGACGTATTTGGTGTTCACTGCGTGGGCGGCATCATCGGTGCGATCCTGACTGGCGTGTTTAACAGTCCAGATTTGGGTGGTACTGGTGTGTACGATTACGTTGCTGGAACCTGGGGCTTTGCCGGAATTGGTGCGCAAACCTGGATTCAAACCAAGAGTGTGTTAATTACCCTCGTCTGGTCCGGTGTAGTTTCCTTTATCGCTTTCAAACTGGTTGATATCGTAATCGGCCTGCGTGTGAGTGAAGAAGTTGAAACCGAAGGTCTGGATACTGCTGAGCACGGTGAGCGCGGCTATCACATGTAATTCCCTCCGGCGCTTTGCATGACCGCAAAGCGCCTTTTATTTACGCTTCAAAATACTTTTGCTGTGTTACCAAGGGGAATTGTGAATGGAAGAAAATGTTTACCAGCTTCAGTACGCCCTGGATACCTTCTACTTTCTGGTGTGCGGTGCTCTGGTGATGTGGATGGCGGCGGGTTTTGCCATGCTCGAATCCGGTTTGGTGCGGACCAAAAATACCACTGAAATCCTGACCAAGAACGTTGTGCTCTATGCGACTGCCAGTACCATGTACCTGATTTGCGGCTACGCAATTATGTACGGCCAAAGCTTTTTCCTTAGCGGTATTGGCAGTGTCGATGTTCCAGAGACCCTGAAAAATTTTGCGGCGCGCGAAGACGGGTTTGGTGGCAGTGCCATCTATTCATCGTCCTCCGACTTTTTCTTCCAGGTGGTGTTTGCAGCTACCTGTATGTCGATTGTGTCGGGTGCGGTCGCTGAGCGTATGAAGCTCTGGGCGTTTCTGCTGTTCTCTCTGGTGATGATTGGCTTTATCTACCCCATGGAAGGCTCATGGGTCTGGGGAGCTTCCGGTGTATTTGGTTTGAATCTGGATGATCAATTCGGCTTCAAAGATTTCGCCGGCTCTGGTGTCGTGCATTTGGCGGGGGCATCGGCGGCATTGGCCGGCGTAATCCTGCTGGGGGCGCGCAAAGGCAAGTATGGTCCCAATGGCGAAATCCATGCAATCACTGGTGCGAACCTGCCGTTGGCAACCCTGGGGGCGCTAATTCTCTGGTTCGGCTGGTTTGGCTTTAATGGCGGGTCAGTGTTGAAATTAGGCGATATCGCCAGTGCCAATACAGTTGCCTTGGTATTTCTCAATACTAATGCGGCCGCTGCCGGTGGTTTGCTCGGTGCTTTAGTAGTAGCGCGCTTCCTGTTTGGTAAAGCCGATCTCACCATGATTCTCAATGGCGCATTGGCTGGGCTGGTGGCGATTACTGCGAGCCCGGATACACCCGGGGCGGTAGGCGCAGTGGTTATTGGCGCAGTGGCCGGCGTGCTGGTGGTGTTCGCAATTTTGGGGCTGGACAAGCTGCGCATTGATGACCCTGTAGGTGCAATTTCGGTGCACGGCGCTGCCGGTTTCTACGGTTTGATGGTGGTTCCTTTTACCGCGGAGGGCACCAGTTTTCTGGGGCAACTGGTTGGTGCCCTGGTGATTTTCGGATGGGTGTTTGTGATCAGCTTTATCGTTTGGTTTGTGATCAAACTGGTAATGGGGATTCGCGTGTCCGAAGAGGAAGAATTTGAAGGACTGGATTTGGCTGAATGCGGTATGGAAGCCTATCCTGAATTTACCAACAAGTAATTGTTAGACGAAAACTGGCCAGCGTTTGCTGCTTGCAAGCCTTGGTCTCCCTAAACCAATTTATTACAAAGTTGTTGTTGATGGGCGAAACTTGGGTGTATCTTTAACGCCAAGTTGCTGGATTCAAGTTGTGCCTTTGGCTAGCGAGATTCTCCAGCGTCGCCTCCTTAAGACTCCAGCAAAGGATTTAATAATGAAACTGATTACTGCCGTTGTAAAACCGTTCAAACTCGATGATGTGCGCACTGCATTGTCAGACGTAGGTGTTCAAGGTATGACCGTGACTGAAGTAAAAGGCTTTGGTCGTCAAAAAGGTCACACTGAACTTTATCGCGGTGCTGAATACGTTGTTGATTTTCTGCCGAAAGTAAAAATTGAATTGGCTGTTGACGATTCAATGGTTGAGCAAGCCGTAGAAGCGATTACCAAAGCGGCGCAAACCGGTAAAATCGGCGATGGTAAAATCTTCATCGCACCACTGGATGAAATTATCCGTATTCGCACCGGCGAAACCGGCTCTGACGCGGTGTAATTTGTCACGCATTTGAGTTGTGTTACCGCTATGAAAAAACGCCACCCGGAGTGGCGTTTTTTTATGGTAAAAACTTTTTCAAGCTGGTGCGTATTTGCTTGATTACGCGCTGCTGCTGGATCACTAAGTAAGCAGGGAAAGCAATTATCATCAGCATAATAGCGCTGGTTTGCTGCGAAATACCGAGTGCAGGGCGAATGACCAGCACAAATAAAAAACAGAGCGATGTCATCAATAGCGCGGCGATAAAGTTGCTGCGCCAATTGCGCATTTTATTGTCAGAAGAAAATGCATCCTGATGGGCACGGGTCAACAGATGCTGCTGCTCGTCCACCGGTAGGTGGGCAAGCTCGGGGAAATGACGAATCAGTTTTTTAAAGTTCATAGCGACTGCGCGATGTTGTTTTTTTGGGGGGCTCCCCGAGTGTTACTCAATGTGTTACGGAGAACATGTGTCGGTGTTGTTACTTTTATAGCCACTCAAATCGGACGCTAGACTTGGTCATACTTAATAACTAAAATCCGCCGCATTGGCGACCGGTAAGGCAAAAAAAGCCTAAAAAAGCATCATGAATCATCATGACGTTTAAAAGAGTCTGCGCTATAAATTAGCCGGAGCATCCGGTTAGAGGCACATAGCTTGCTGGAGCCAAGAATAAAAGAATTTCATTGTACAAGTTTTCAGGTGACATTATGACTGATGAAGACCCCATTAACGACGAAGAATTAGAAGATACTGGCGTAGAAGGGGAAGAGGAGGACGCAGAGGATGATCTGGAAGCATCGGGCGATAGCGACGATGCGAGCTATTCCGGCGGTTCATCATCATCCAGTAAGGCGGCAGAATCTGAAGCGCTGGAAGATTTCAGTATTGCATCGCGTCAAAAAGTGCGCGATGAAATTGAAGATCAGGTAGCGGCGTTCCTGGCGCGCGGTGGCAAAATTAATGAGGTTGCGCCCAACGTGACCGCTGATCCACCGAAAAAGCCAACACCGGATTACGGTGGCCGTCCAATCTAGTCACTAGGGTGTGTTTTCACATCGCACAAGCCTCGCTGTTTGGCGGGGCTTTTTTATGGGCAAGTTAATTGCATACAAAAATTGGCCGAGACTGCCAAACAAGCAGTAATTTTGGTTTTATTTTCAAGTAATTCCATTATATTAGCGCTGAAAAATATGGGCGGGCTTCTGGGCGCGCTTGCAGGTTTATTTTCAGCTATCGGGCAAGTCCAGACTCAGAGTTCGCCAGTGCAGTGCCGCTATATCCCAGGCACAGCTGCTATTGAGTGTGCACATCTGTTCCCTTTCAATAATTCACCCAAGATTAAAGGAACCAACGAATGTTAGTTAGTTTTGTTGTGCTCTATTTGCTCATTTCAATCGGGATCGGGGTGTATGCCGCGACCAAGGTACATAACGCTAAAGACTATGTGACTGCAGGCAGGCAGCTCCCAATGGGTGTTGTTATCGCCATGGTGTTTGCAACCTGGTTCGGAGCGGAAACTGTACTGGGCATTCCCGGCACATTTGTTGAGGAAAACCTCGGCGGCCTGATTTCAGATCCCTTTGGTGCCTCATTTTGTTTAATGTTTTTCGCGCTGATTTTTGCGCGTCCGCTCTATCGCAAAAACTTGTTGACGCTCGGTGACTTTTACCGTGAAAAATACAGCAAGCCGGTGGAGATAGCGGTGTCTATCGCGATTGCGTTGTCCTACCTGGGGTGGGTATCCGCGCAAATTACGGCTTTGGGTTTGGTCTTTAATGTATTGACCGACGGTACCATCAGTATGGAAGTTGGGATTTTAATTGGCGCCGGTGTAGTGATGGCTTACACCCTCGTGGGTGGTATGTGGTCCGTTGCCATGACGACGGTGGTGCAAATGACGGTGATAGTTATTGGCTTGCTGTGGATTTGCTTCCTGGTGTCAGATCAAACCGGCGGCGTTGCGCCGGTAGTTAAGCATGCCTATGACGCGGGCAAATTCGAATTCTGGCCGTCGCTTGAGTGGACAGCAGTGATTACATTTATTGCGGGTTTCCTGACCATGGGGTTTGGCTCAATTCCGCAGCAGGACGTATTCCAGCGTGTGAATTCTTCCAAAAATGAAACCATTGCGGTTTGGGGAACATTTCTGGGTGGTTGTGCCTATTTCGTGTTCGCTGCAATTCCGCTTTATCTCGCCTATTCGGCGTTTATGATCGACCCGGAGTTGGCGGCGAGAGTTAGCGAACAAGATTCACAACTGGTGTTGCCGACGTTCGTGCTGGAACACATGCCCGTGTACGCCCAGATTATTTTCTTTGGCGCACTCTTGTCAGTGATTATGAGTACAGCGAGCGGCACCTTGTTGGCTCCATCCGTAACCTTGTCGGAAAACGTGATTAAAGAGTTGCTGCCCAATGGCAAAACGATGACCGACAAACAATTCCTGTTGATGATGCGCATTGTGGTCGCGTCTTTCTCGGTATTGGTTGCGCTCTATGCGCTCTATTCACTCCAGGAAGAAACGTCGATTCACACCATGGTGGCCAATGCTTACAAGGTAACGCTGGTGGTGGCACTGGTGCCCTTGTTTGCGGGGCTCTATTGGAAAAAGGCGAGCAACTTTGGTGCAAGCTGCTCCATTATTGCCGGCTTGTTGGTATGGATTCCACTGGAATTCATTGCGCCCGAAGCCGCGTTGCCACCGCACTTTGCCGGATTTATTGTGGCTGCTGTGGTGATGGTTGTAGCCAGCCTCATTAAACCTGCACCACAAACTGTTTAAGTAATTTCTGGCCCAAGGATTGGGCTAATCCTCCTTAAGCTGATGCTTTGATTGGCGAAAAGTACAGCGCAGTTCAATCTCTCCGTGTGCAAATAAACCTTGGTGTCCCTTTTTGGGGAGTGCAGATGCTATGATTCGCATCCTGATTAACTCCCATGTGCCAGACCCCATGTCGACTCCTGCCCGCCTGCGTATAGCAACCCGTAAAAGTCTCCTTGCCCTTTGGCAAGCGGAATATGTCAAAGCCGAATTGGAAAAACACCATCCGGGTATATTGGTGGAGCTGGTGCCGCTCACCAGTCGCGGCGACAAAATTCTCGATGTCCCCCTGGCCAAGGTTGGTGGGAAAGGCCTATTTGTGAAAGAACTCGAGCAAGCCTTGTTGGAAGGCGACGCCGATATAGCCGTGCATTCCATGAAAGATGTGCCGATGGAATTTCCGGCCGGTCTGGGGTTGTCGGTTATTTGCCCCCGTGAAGATGCGCGCGATGCATTTGTTTCCAATCGCTATAACTCGTTGGATGAAGTTCCCGCCGGTGCGGTGATAGGAACCTCGAGCTTGCGCCGTCAATGCCAACTGCTCGCCAGCCGCCCGGACTTACAGGTGAAATTCCTGCGTGGCAATGTGCAAACGCGCCTGCAAAAACTCGATGACGGTGAATACGATGCGATTATCCTCGCCGCCGCCGGATTAATTCGCCTGGAATTAAAAGAGCGCATTCGCGCTTATATTGCCCCCGAACAAAGTCTACCCGCGGGTGGCCAGGGTGCGGTGGGTATTGAATGCCGCGTGGATGATGCGGCGACCATCGCCTTAATTAAGCCGCTGCATCACAGCACCACCGCCGAGCAGGTTCTGGCCGAGCGCGCTATGAACCGCCGTTTGCAGGGTGGCTGTCAGGTACCTATTGCCTGCTATGCTATTCATCGCGACAACCAATTGTGGTTGCGCGGCCTGGTAGGTGCGCCTGATGGCAGCGAGATGCTGTTTGATGAAATTACCGGCTCGGTTGCCGACGCCGAAAAAATCGGTATTGAATTGGCGGATCGCTTGCTCGCAGCAGGCGCCGACAAAATTCTCGCCGAGGTTTACGCAAGCGCGGAATAAATGATGGCGGCAGCAAGCGATTATTGTGTGGTCATCACCCGCCCGCAAGCCCAGGCCAAACAATGGGCCGGGTTGTTGGCGGCAGAAGGCTTTCATACATCAGCGTTGAATGTGTTGGCGATAGTGCCGGTAAGCAGCGAAGAAAAAATTCGCGCGATCAAAAATAAAATTCTGGATTTTGATCTCTACCAGAAAGCCATTTTTGTCAGCCAGAATGCGGTCGATTTTGGTATGCAATGGCTGGAGGATTACTGGCCGCAGTTGCCGATGGGAATTGATTTTTTTGCTGTAGGTGCAACCACCGCAAAAAAACTGTCTGAGTACGGAGTATCAGTTAGCGACCTCGCCGTGAGTGGCAATGGTGGTATGACTAGCGAGGATTTACTGTGCGCGCCAGGGTTACAGCAAGTGGATGGCGAAAAAATTATTATTTTTCGCGGTTGCGGCGGGCGCGGCCATATGGCGGACGTCTTGCGTCAGCGCGGTGCCTGGGTGGAATACTGCGAGTTGTATGAGCGCGAGCTGCCCGCTGACGCCGCGATTGAGTTGGCAGAGTTAGTGCAGCAAATAAACCTCGCAGAGCGCCAGTATTTACTCAGTGTCCACAGCGGAGAAAGCCTGGAGAATTTATTGCAGGTGTTACAAAAGCTTGCACCTGAGGTTAACGCAATGTTGTTAAATTTGCCGTTGCTGGTGCCCAGTCAACGTATAGCAACCCAAGCAGAAGCTGCAGGTTTCGCGCGCGTTATTTGCGCTGATAATGCTACCGATGCCGCTATGACCCAAGCGTTAAAAAGTTATCTAGCTTCTCATTAATGTTTTGCAAGCCGAAAACTAAGTTTAACGCTTGCCCTTAATAGGATTTTCAGTGTGACAGAGCAACAATCAACCCCGGTATCCAATCCTGCCAACGCCGCGCCGCAATATGTTGCCGCGGTGCAGCTTCCTCCAGCAAAAACCTACGGCGCCGCCTTTTTTCTGGTGTGGCTGTTTATTGTATTGTTGGTAGCGGGGTTGTGTTTTGGTGGGATTTTTATGTTGCGCCAATTGGATAGCCAACAGCAAACCATTAGCAGTTTGCGTGAACAGCTGGAGCAAACCAGCCTTACGCTGGAAACCAAACAACAAGTGTTGGAAGACGATGTTGAAAAAGATTTGGTTGAACAGCAACAGGAAGTTCAAACGAGTTTGAATGATTTGGCTGAGCAGCTGGATAACAATAATGCGCGTTTGTTATCGCTGTCCAGTGTGAATCGCGATGAATGGAAATTGCAGGAAGCCCAGTATCTATTGCGGCTCGCCGATCAACGTATATTGCTGGAAAAAGATAGCCAGAATGCGTTGGCCCTAGCGATTTCTGCTGACGATGTGTTGCGCGATATAGATCAGGCGGATTTGGTAGGCGTACGCAAACTCCTGGCGGAAGAAGTTGCGGTATTAAAACTCGCCGGCGTCATTGATCGCGAGGGAATTTATTTGCGGCTTTCCGCGCTCTCCACGCAGGTCGATGCTATTCCATTTATTGAGCCGCTCGGCCAGGAACAAAGCCTGTTGCAAGAGGAAGAAATTCCCGCCGATGAAACCCTGAAGCAAAAAATTACGCGCAACTTTTATGCATTGCTGCATAAGCTGGGTTCCTATGTCCGCGTGCGTGACCACGGTAAAACGATCAATGCCGTACTTCCGCCGGATGAACAAAAATTTCTGCAACAAAATTTGCGCTTGATGTTGGAGCAAGCGCAAGTGGCGTTGTTGCGTAATGAAAAAGGTATCTATCAGGAAAGCTTGGTGAAGGCACAAAACTGGATTAACCAGTATTACAACCTCAACGAAAAAGCCAAAGCCGTGTTAGAAGAGTTGCAGTCGCTGCAGCAAGAAAATATAGCGCCGGATTTAACCAACTTCAGTAACAGCTCTGCGGCACTGGCCGAATTTATGGAGAAGCGTGAAAAAATGGCGGCTGCCCGTCGCGGGGTGCGCCCATGAGACGTCGTTTGCTAAAAGCTATTTTCTTTTTTCTGGTAGTCGCGCTGGTTATATTTCTGCTGGTGCGCGGCGATGGTTATATGTTGATTGCCTACGGCACCAAAACCATAGAGATGACGCTTTGGGTGGCAGCCATCGTGATTGCTATGCTCCTCGGCGGGGTCTGGTTGTTGCGTCAGTTGATGCTCGGTGGCGTGGAAATGGCGCGCCGATTCCGTGAAATATTTTTATTTGGCTCGGTGGAGCGTGCCCAAAAACGCGCCGCTAATGGCATGGTGGATTACCTCACCGGCGACTGGTTTGAGGCGCGCAAAAAATTAATGCGTACGCTCGATAAAGTTGAATACCCCTTGGCTAATTATATTGCCGCCGCGCGCAGCAGTTTTGAAATGGGCGATGAACAGGAAGCGGAAAAAATTCTGGAAAAAGCGCTAACCCTGTCCAACAGTGAATTGCCGGTTGCACTGACACGTGCGCGCTTGCATGTGCAGGCGGAGCGCTACGAGGACGCAATTAATATCCTCAAACCGATCGACATTAAAATGCCGCGCCAGCCAGCGGTATTGGATTTGATGCACCACATTTATATCGCACAGAAAAATTGGCGTGCATTGGAAGATCTATTTCCGGTTATGCGTAAAGCCAAGGTGTTATCCAACGTGGAGTTTGACGAGCTGGAAGTGATGCTTGCCTGCGAAAAAATCCACGTGCAATCCGCGCAAACCAAAGCTTTATTAATTGCCGAGCGCTTGCCAACGTTGCAAAAGTTATGGAAATCCTTGTCGCGCAGTCTGCAAAGAAATTCACGAGTTATTATGGCCTATGCACTTGCCCTGTCGGAAAACTACCAGGATCAGGAAGCGGAAGTTATGGTGCGCAAAGCACTGGGTAATGAATGGTTTGATCCACTCGTTTCGCTCTATGGTCGCTTGCAGGTTAAAGAAATTCACGCGCAAATTCGCACGGTGGAATCCTGGCTGAAAAACAAGCCGCAAGATGCAACGCTGCTCCTCACTATGGGGCGCTTGATGGAGCGCAATCAGCAGTGGGAGCTCGCACGCGAATATTTTCAGCGCAGTCTGAACCAAAAGCAGCAGCTCGAAACCGTGGCGGAGCTGGCACGCTTAATGACCAAGCTGGGTGATCATAAAAAGAGTGCCGAGTACTATCAGCAAAGTTTATTGCTGGTTGGTCATCAGCCCTGATTCTTCACAATGCAGCGGACGCATTTTCTCTCGCGGTTCATAGCGCCATTCGTGCGGCTTTCCAAAAAAGTGTGGTGTTGGTTTTTTGCATTAAACCTGCACCGCAAATTACTCCTGCTCGGTTTCCTCTTCTGCGCCGTATTTGTTGGATGCCTGCAATGGCGTCCGTTACCTGCCAGCCTGAATCAACAACAGTATGCGTCCATTTTATTGGCGCGCGATGGCAGTTTGCTCGGTGCCTCAATCGCCCCAGATCAACAGTGGCGCTTTGCACCGGTAGAGCAGCTGCCAGAAAAGTATTTACAATCGCTGCTGCTATTTGAAGATCAACACTTTTATCGTCACCCGGGAATTAATCCTCTGGCTATTGCGCGTGCGTTGAAAGGCAATATGGCGGCGGGTAAAGTTACCAGCGGCGGTAGCACTATCAGTATGCAGTTGGCGCGTTTGCTGCGGCAGCAGGAGTTACAGGCGAGCAAATTAAAATCGTCGCGCAATTTGCACAGTAAACTCGCAGAAGCGTTTTTAGCGCTACAACTGGAGTGGCATCTCAGTAAAAGTGACATTTTAATTCACTACGCGAGCCAGGCACCCTTCGGCGGTAATATTGTCGGGTTGCGCGCAGCGGCATGGCGTTACTTTGGTCGCTCGCCGGAATATTTATCCTGGGCGGAATCGGCCTTGCTCGCAGTATTGCCAAACAGCCCGGCATTAATTCACCCGGGGCGTCAACGCGATTTGCTGCAACAAAAACGTGATCGCCTGTTGCAGCGTTTGCATCAGCAGCAGTTATTATCGGATCTGGATTTGCAGCTCGCGTTGTTGGAGCCTTTGCCAGAGCGGCCACAAGTATTGCCGCAAATTGCCCCCCATTTATTGGCGACGCTAAAAAAACGCGCGCCAGAAAAAAACCTGTTTCATTCGACGCTGGATATGCCGCTGCAACAATTAGTAAACCAAATTGCACAGCGACACGGTGCGCGGCTTGCTAATGAGGGCGTCAATAATATTGCGCTGGTGTTAATTGATCACCAGAGTATGGAAACACTCGCCTATCTCGGTAATAAACCTTTTAATAAAAGTCATCGATTTGCGCCCGATGTAGATATAGTGCAGCGTCCGCGTTCTACCGGCAGCATTTTAAAGCCGCTACTTTATGGCTTGATGTTGCAGGAAGGGGAGCTGGCACCCACCAGTTTAATTCCCGATATTCCCACCCAAATTAATGGCTACAGTCCACGCAATTATGATCGCAATTTTCGCGGTGCGGTGCCGGCGCAATTTGCGTTGGCGCATTCATTAAATATTCCCGCTGTACGCATGCTGCGCGATTACGGTATAGGCCGCTTCCAGGAAAAATTGCAGGCCATGGGTATGAGTAGTTTATTTCGCCCGGCGGATGATTATGGTTTAACCCTGATTCTCGGCGGCGCCGAGGCAAGCTTGTGGGAGTTAACGTCAATTTATGCACGCCTTGCGGCAGCCGCCCGCGACGGTGATAAACCGCAACCTTTAGTGCAATGGTTGTTGCCTCAACCGGATGGAGAACAGAGAACTGAAAATAGTAAGCCGGTCATTAGACAGGGGGCAGCCTGGCTTACTCTGCACGCACTTATCGAAGTGGCGCGCCCAGGCAATGACAATTACTGGCGCGATTTCGCCGGTAGTCAAACCATCGCCTGGAAAACCGGCACAAGTTATGGCCTGCGCGACGCCTGGGCTATTGGCAGTAATGGTCGCTACACATTAGGCGTGTGGGTGGGTAATGCCGGCGGTGAACCGGCGACTTTTATTAGCGGACAAAGTAGCGCTGCGCCGATTTTGTTTGATGTTTTTGATGCATTGCCCAGCGTTAACTGGTTTGAAAAACCCTCGCACGCTTTAAAGACAATTTCGGTCTGTAAGGATGATGGCTATCTTGCTGGCGGACAATGTGACGCAACGGATATTGAAATTCCATCTATCAGTCACTACGAAAAAATTACTCCGCATCACCGGCGTATTTACCTGGATGCGCGACAACAATTTCGTGTTCACAATCAATGCGAAAGCGTAAGCAATATGAGTATTCGTGATTGGTTTGTGTTGCCGCCGGCGCAAGAATTTTATTGGCGGCATTATCATGGCAATTACCAGCCCTTGCCGCCCTGGCGCAAAGACTGTATCGCCGAATCCGCGCAACAGGATGATGATATTCCGCTCGAATTAATTTATCCGCAGCCCCGCAGTCGAATTTATATTCCGGTGGATTTGGAAGGCAAACGCAGCCGCGTAATCCTCAAAGCGGTGCATCGTGATCCCGCTGCGACCCTGTATTGGCATTTGGATGATGAATTTCTCGGTGAAACCAAAATATTCCACGAACGCGAAGCCTCACTCGAGCCAGGGTTGCATAAATTATTAGTGATGGATAAGCAAGGTTACAAAGTAGAGCGGCGTTTTAGGGTGATAGGTAAGTAATAGTTAAAAAAGGGAAATTCGTAATGCAAAAATCAGTAAATCCAATAGTTGCAATATTAATCATAAGTTTTTTCGCAAGTTTGTTGTACATGTATGTCTGGTCTGGACAGCAGCTACTAAAACTGAATACATTTGGCTTGGCGAAGGCGGTTGATGATGAAAAATTCGTTGTCCAGTACGGAAGCCAGCTGTTGTGGGTAAATAAGGATTTCACGATAAATCATGAGTTTTCATTGCGTAAGTTTGATCAAAAATTATTTACCGGAGATATTGATTTTTTTTCTAATGGTGATTTGCTGCTAGCTTTGGATCAGCCGACGAAAACACTAGCGCAGGAATTAGAGGTGCTAAATCGCGTTACTAATCGAGAGGCTGATGGAAGTGGTGCGCTTTACCGGTGCAAGCCTGAAACATTTCAATGCGACATGTTTGGAAGAGAGCTGCCAGCGATTAACCGAACCTTTCGCTTGTATATCGATAAGCAAGATCAAGTCTTTATCGCTGATACGACCCGCCACCAACTTTGGTTGCTCGATAAAGATGGAAAAATTATCGCAAATAAGACCGGTTTTCGGTTTCCGAATCAAATTGTGCCACAAGGGGAAAACTTGGTTGTGGCAGATACTAATCATCACGCATTAAAAATTATAAAAAGTGCGGCAAATGAATTTGCCAGCGAAATAGAATCTATTGTCATAGGCTTGGATTCTCCATTCGATTGGCTGAATAAAAAGCGAAAAAAATACTCATGGCCGGTAAATGTACTTTGGGTAAATAATACTTACTGGGTATTAGTTGCAGATAACAACCTATCGTATAGCCGATTGGCACTTTACAATATCGCCGGAAAATTTGAGCGCGAGTTGAAACTACCTGTTGATGCTGATCCTATATCTATGGTTGTTTTTGACAACAAAATTCTAATTGTCGATATGGCCCTGTATCGAATCCATCAATATTCTCAGAAAGGAATTTTTTTGGGGTCAGTTGCCATTGATGATGCAGCGGGCCTAATTGCCAAGGATCTGCAGGAGTCAACGAAGTGGAGAAACTTGCAGAATAATACCCTTATCGTTTTCGCACTGTTTGTTGTATTTGGATTTATTGCTGCGTTTGTAGACCTTTGGAGATCAAAACGAACTGTTACCGATATCTCGGTCCAGCGTCAACAGCAAGACGCATTAAAAGCGATAGGCTCAAAGGGAATATGGTTGGAAGTTGGTCGGTATCCCCGCTTAGCGGCAAAATTGATATTACCTTTATTGTTTTTGGTGGTGCTACTCTCTGTAGTTTTTATCGTTTCAAACTTGGAAGTACGAATTAAATTAATTCTTCCTCATTTTTTGATGCTTTTGGTTGTGTGGGTTTTCTCTGTTCCAATAGTTCAAATGGCTCGCTGGCGTTTGGGGATCTTTCAGGACCGGGTGGAATTAATAGACCACCGTCAAGAGCGCCATATACAAGCCTATAGTGATTTGCTATGGAATGACGCTGGTTTTAAAGTTGGTCAAATTGTTGTGCCTTTTCGCAAGCATGTGAAAAAAAGCCTTTTCCCTCAGCCGCAGACAACAGAGTTGCTTGTGCCTTTTTTCTCGTCGCAAAACAAAATTGGTAAATGGACTATGTTAAAGCATCAGTGGCATAGCCCGGAAAAATCGCTTAAAGCGCTAACCTTTTTAATTGTTACAAGCTCGGTGTTTATCTTGTTTAACTCATTGGTTTTAGGCGAGTAGCTATCAAGGCGCCTCGGTCGAAGTTCTCTATTCGCTTGCATTCTGGGTCGCTTTTTGGGTGGGCAATTAGCGGCCTTGGTGCCGCACTGGTACGCAAAGGATGGTGACGGACGATACTGATTACTGGGTAGTAAACTTTTCTCATCGCGCTTGCGTATTAATTTACTCAAGTGGAGGTAGAGCGATGAGTAATATACTGGTTATTGGTGGTACCAAGGGAATAGGTGCCGCGCTTGTGCGGCGATTGGTAAATCAGCATCAAGTATTTGTCTGGGCGCGCACGGCGACAGATATAGAGGGTGTCCAGGTAACTGTGAATAATCCTGTGGACTCGGTGCCGGATACCTCTGCCTTGCCCGAGGTGGTCGATGCAGTGGTCTACTGCCCCGGAAGTATTAATCTCAAACCCTTCGCGCGCTTGAGCGTAGAAGATTTTCTGCAGGATTTCTCAATTAATGTGGTAGGGGCAGTGCGCAGTTTGCAATTGCTGACGCCCCGACTGAAAAAATCGCCCCAGGCCAGTGTGGTGTTGTTTAGCAGTGTGGCTGCTACTTGCGGCATGCCGTATCACGCGAGTATTGCGGCGAGCAAGGCGGCGGTTGAGGGGCTTGTTCGCAGTTTGGCGGCGGAGTGGGCGCCGCACATTCGTATCAATGCAATAGCCCCTTCGTTAACGGCGACACCGCTTACGGAAAAACTGACGAACTCTCCGGAAAAGATTGAATCCGCCGCAAAACGCCATCCACTGCAACGTATTGGTGACGCGGATGAAATGGCCGCGCTGGCGGAATTTCTTATTTCTCCTTCGGCGGCCTTCATCACTGGTCAGATAGTCGCGGCGAATGGCGGGCTTGGGCAGTTAAGAATATGACTGCCCATGTTTGTGCGGTTTTCCTTAGATGCGTTTGAAGGGGACTTGCAGGCTGAGATAGGTGGCGCTGCGCCACACCCATTCCACCGGTCCATAGTAAAAACGTTTTACCCACCAATGCGCGAAAACAATTAATAACCCATAGAAAACAATACCAATTAACAGGCTATTGGTTTGCCCCAGGGTTAAATAGCCACCGTAACCGGCGGGGTAAAACAACGGAATTCCCACTACCGCTTGAACTAAATAAATGCTCAGGCTTACGCGACCACAAGGGGCCAATACATTTAACAATTTCCCCGTAGGGCGCCAGAGATAAAGCTGAATAAAAAGCAAAATCAATGTGGTCATAATGGCGGTGCTTAAATAAGACCCGGCAATTTGTTCCAAATACATTTTTGCCATACCTTTTTCTTGCAAAATATCCGCGGGTAATTGTTTGAGATAATTTTCTCCCCAGTAGAAGAGCGCCGTCGCCGCTACGGCAATCACCAAGGCGATTATCCGTGCTTTGGCAAAACGCTCAACTTGAGTGAAAAAGCCGATTCGTCCCAAGATCAAACCGGTGATAAATAAGCCCACCAATTGAATGCCGCGCCCGGACTCCACAAAAAAGAGCCACTTGGCTGTTAAACCATCCCAGCTGTTAATCGCGAAAAGTTCGCTGAAAGTGGCGTTGGCCAGTGCGCCGTAAACCTCGGGGAATACCGCCCAATGTGACGGCGCATCATTGGCACCGGGCCAGTTATTTAGCGCGGCATAAAACTGGTAGTAGAACGGCAATTGCAATAGGCAGAGTAGTGCTGCGACAAACAACCAGCGATTGCTGAGTTTCTGCACAAAGAGCAGGCTCAATCCGATAATACCCAATACCGATAAAATATCACCCAGGTAGAGCAGAGTGTGTATATAACCGATCATTAACAAAACGACTAATCGCCATGCAAAACGGTAACTAAAATCCACACCCTTTTTGGCTTGGTTATCCATAATGATAAAAAAACTCAAGCCAAACATCAGTGCAAAAATTGCATAGGCTTTGCCCGCAAATAAAAAGAAAATCGTGTTGTGTAAAAAGGTCGGGTCCTGGTTAATCCAGTACAACTCGAAATATTCCATAAAATGCACCAGGCAAATGCCCATGAGTGCAAAGCCGCGAATCGCGTCCACCAGTTCGATGCGCTGGGGTTTTGGCGGCAGGGAGGATGACTGCAAGGATGACATAAGATGCTCGTTAATTTGTTATTAATGATAAGTGCGCTGGCTAATGAAAAAGTCTAGCCGGCAGAGCAATTTTGTCTCCTTAAGATTTGTAAAATCGTTCGCTTGCGGGAATTGGTACTTCTCACTTTTGCTGCACTACAGGTGTGACGGGTGTCATTCCTCGCACTGCGTAAAGTGAAGCCTGCCTTACCAATTATTAACACTAAACGAGTTAGCAAAAAGCCTATAATGCGCGGTGCATTTTTTTACCGGAGTCGCCGTGGTTACCCCTCCTGAATTAATTTCCCTGAACGACAAGCGCGCTTTCTGGCGCGGTGTAATTTTGTTATCCCTCCCGGTTGCTGCCCAGATGCTGATGCAATCGCTGCTGGGCATGGCGGATGTGATCATGGTAGGCGGCTTGGGCGCGAGCGCTATTGCGGCCGTAGGGCTCGCGGCCAAGATTCACTTTTTATTGTTGGTATTGATGAGTGGCTTGGCCACCGGCTGCAGCATTCTGGTGGCGCAATACACAGGCGCAAAAGATTTTCCCAGTTGCCAGCGTTCATTGGCGGTCACTTTATTAGTGGGCACGCTAGTGATGTTGCCCTTCGTTTTCGCGTTTGGGTTTGGTGCAAATACCTGGGTGCAGTGGATTAACCCGGACCCGGTTGTGGTTAACCTTGCGGCGCAATATTTAATTATCACCGCACCGGCGCTGTTATTTACCCAGTGGATTGTGATCTACGAAGCGTCGCTGCGCGCACTTGGCAGCACCACTATGCCTCTGGTTGCCGGTGTGTGTGCAGCACTCGTTAATATTGCCGGTAATTACGCCTTGATCGGTGGAAACTGGGGTATGCCTGCGCTGGGTGTTGCCGGTGCGGCATGGGCCACACTGGGTTCACGTGCGCTGCAACTCATTATTGTCGTGGGTTGGATCTACGCAAAAAAACACGGTTTCGCATTGAATATTGCGCAGTTAAAAATGGGGTTGGATAAAACCCAAATTCAACGCTACCTCGCGTTCTCTCTGCCTCTGGTGGCCAACTATGCAATCTGGGCGGTGGGAAATTCTACCTATCATTTAGTTACCGGCTATGCGGGCACCGATGCGTTGGCGGTAATGGGTGTGATTGTTCCTATCGAAAGCGCCTTCTTTGCATTATTCGTTGGGCTGGCGAATGCCTCAGCGGTATTAATCGGACGCGAGCTGGGCGCGGGTAATAATGAAGTTGCCTGGTACCTGCATAAATTTTTTGATCGTATCACCTTTGCGCTGCTGATTTTATTTTGCTCCTCGCTCTGGTTTGCGCGCCCGCTCATGTTGAAAATCTTTGATCAACTGGACGCCGCCTCTACCGAATTATTGCTCAACACCCTCGGTGTATTTTGTTTGCTGGTCTCGGTCAAAGTCATCAACATGATGCGCATCATCGGCGTCCTCCGCGCCGGCGGCGACAACCGCTTCACCCTCATCACCGACACCATCGTCATGTGGTGCTTTGGAGTTCCCATTTATATCGCCGCCGTATTCCTCACCAAACTTTCATTTATCTATTTATACGCGCTCATGTTTTTGGAAGATGCGCTGAAATTTATTCCCGTCATTCGCAGGATTGCGAGCAGGAAGTGGATGAATAATTTAACGCGACATTGATGGTGATGGATTGAAGTTGCAACAATGTATTTATGTAGGTGGATTACGCTGCGCTAGTCGTACCTAGGTACTAACGTATTGTTGGTAAATTGACTTGCTAAATTCATCATCGAGAAACTGAGCGATGTGGGCTACCCACTGACTACCTTCTTCGCAAAAACTAAGCACATAAGCACCAGACCAAATATCCCAGCCCAAACTTAATTTTATTCCATCTTTTTCTATTTCAATTACGATCTCATCAAGACCTATAGCCGGCGTTGACTGTGGTGAAAATCCGAACTGTTGTTGTAACAGCCGTCCGATAACAGGAATCAAACCTGAGGATGCATAAAACACGTCATAGGTTTTCTGTCCGTTTGCTGCGGTATGAATATTTCCAGTTAAATTTCTGATCCTATTCATGCCAATGCCTTCCATATTATAGCGGTATGGTTTTAGTTGTTTTTTGAGCGCAAACCGTCAAAACGTGAAATTAGTTTTTGCTGCCAATTGCAGTTTCGAGGTTTGTAAGGATCAGGCGTAATAGAAAGCGAGAAACAGCGAAATGGCAGCTACTGCGAGCACACTCCATAAAATCTTGGCGTCATCTCCCATTCGTTTTCCTGTCTTAGGAACACGTACCCATTTGGTGTTTTGCTTAAAATAGATGTAGATAGACAAAGCTACTGCCGGAAGTAGTAATGAAATATAAATAATTATCAGTGAGGACTTAGCAATATGTAATATCTCGAAAGATTGTAAAACCTGAAAAAACAGTGCTGTTAATATGCTGGAGTTAATAAACACATCCCAAGTAGTTTTTCTTGCCTGTTCACGAGCCAATTTGTATTTTTTTCCGCAATTGCAAGTGTGATTTTTCAATGAAAATAGTGGCTTTTCTGGCAGGGTCTTTTTGCAATGGCTGCAGTATTGCGGAGCAGGATCTTGATTGCTGGCTGGTGGTAAATTGTCAGGTGAGGTTGCATCGGTTTGGCGTACATCGCCCGACGTAAGCTCAGTATTGGCTGGTGTCGATTTTTTTCTCGCTTCAGGGTTGTGGAATTGGTTTTCTGTTGATAGGTGAATCAGGATGATAGGAATAGATAGCAAAAAACCGAAGAAGTAGGGCCTGATTGCGTCCATGGGTATGTTGCAGTTGTAGCAGTCAGCAGCTAATACCCCAATGAATACGAAGCCCACAAAGGGTATGAATAGGATGGCAAGGTTGAACCATTTTCTGACTGTTGCTGAGAGGTCTTTCAGGGTGACTAAATTTGTGAAAATGATGAATGCTATAAACAGGTAAGCAATACGATATTTTTCATCTTCCATGGTGTTGTCTCTGGTAGGGTGTTTTTAATATTCTAAATGCTGCGCGCCCAAT
Organism: Cellvibrio sp. KY-GH-1; assembly: GCF_008806975.1. Taxonomy (NCBI): domain Bacteria; kingdom Pseudomonadati; phylum Pseudomonadota; class Gammaproteobacteria; order Cellvibrionales; family Cellvibrionaceae; genus Cellvibrio; species Cellvibrio sp. KY-GH-1. The sequence continues at coordinate 3,620,333 of NZ_CP031728.1, read as the reverse complement.
TGTAAGTCTGTAAGTCGCGCAACTAACGGGATTGACTCATGGTCGATCGCGCAATTTTAAGTTCTACTTTCGGCACATTCCCGCCCTTAAAACCTGTTGCAGTCCGCAAGCTCAGCCTACGCGGCCCGCGGCGACCTACGGGTTTGAATGTACAAGGTGTGAATAATTAATTCAAATCACGACGCAAATCAATTACACGAAATAACCGTAAATCACCCCTCCTTAATCCCAACCCATTTCTGATTCGCTGTAGCCATTATTACCAAATAGCGCTGTTCAAAATCCTCTGGATCAAATGAAGCGTTGCGTTTTATTTTTAGTTCCAGTTCGGTGTGCAGGTCTAGGAGTTGGTTGCGGGTGTTGATTTCGTGGATCCAGAGTTTTTCCGGGGAGCGAAGGATCATGTAGCTGGTGACCATGGGTAAGAGAATGGCGAACAGGGTAGCAATGTTTTTGCTGGTGAAGCCGAGCAGGGTAAAGTCAAAGGTAGTGGCAATGGCAATCAATACAGAAATAAACGATGAGGCAGCCCAAAGGCTACGGTGTAAAAATTTATGGCTGGCCGCCTGCTTGCTGTGGCTATTGGCTGCGGCTTTGATCGTGCTCAGTAAAAGACTGTCGGTAGCCATTGTTGTTTTCCTTCGCTGTTTAGCGGAATGGTCAGTGGTGCCTTGCCTGGGGTGAGCGTGGTGCGCAACTGCGATGACCAATGTCACGGGTATGCCGATTATTGATGCGGTAGAGTATGATCCAGTTTTTCAACCCTGTGAATAAAAGGAAGATGTTTATGGAAATTCGTATCGATGATTTAACCAGCGCGGAAATTGCGGAATTATTGGAAGAGCATTTGCGGGATATGTATGCCGCGTCGCCGCCCGAGAGTGTGCATGCGTTGGATTTGAGCAAGCTGCGTAAACCGGAGATTACCTTTTGGAGTGCTTGGGTGGGTAGTGATTTGGTGGGGTGTGGGGCGTTAAAGGAATTGGAACCCGGGCATGCAGAAATAAAATCCATGCGCTCGGCCAATCGCTTTCGCGGCACCGGCGTGGGTAAGAAAATGCTTGAGCATATTTTGCAGGTCGCACGCAAACGTAATTACACGCGCTTGAGTTTGGAAACCGGTACGCAGGATTTTTTCTTGCCCGCGCGCAAATTGTATGAGCGTTACGGTTTTGAATATTGCGGTCCCTTTGCCGATTATGCGGAAGATCCTTATAGCGCGTTTATGACGCGGGTGATGAACTAACCATTTATCCTGCACAAAATAGAAAGCCTTAGGCAAAACGCCTAAGGCTTTTTTATTGGGCAAGTGAAAATTATTTGCCGCCTGATCCGGTAACTCAGTTTGGAAACCCGATTGGAAAACTGAGTTCGGCAGGGTAGTGCGCGATGTTAATTGACTATGCCGTAAGGCGCCGGTTGGGTAGCGCAGGTGGTGCGGCTAATACAGTTGCGATTATTTTCCCAGCCCCAACCATTTTGCGTGGTTACGCACAGCGGGTAGCGAGTGCCCCACCAATTACAGGCGGAACCCGTGGTTGGTGTGCTGGACGCCGCGCGCGAGCTGGCGGGCGTAGAACTCGCCGGTACGGAGCTGGCAGGTCTTGAGCTGGCCGGTGTTGAACTGACGGCGCGCGACGAAGCAACACTGGAAGTGACGGTGGTGGTGAGACCGAAAAAGCGAATCGCTTCTGCCGCGTTAACGGGCAGGTTGTGACCTACACCGCTCAGGCTAATGGCTTCCACTTGGGCTTGCCCGCCGGTGCTGCCATAGCGGGTGCGGGTTTGGCCGGATTGCGGGGTGTCGGTGCTGAGCGGGGTTTGGCTGATGCCGTGGACATTGGTCCACTGCTTGATGGACTCATTAAAGTTCGCGTAGCGCAGGGTAGTGTCGGCGGTGCCGTGCCAGAGTTGCACGCGGGGGCGTGCGCCTGTGTAACCCGGGTAAGCATTGCGCACTGCATCGCCCCACTGTTGCGGTGTACGGCTGATGGTGCCGTTGGCGCAGTTGCTGTTCCAGGTGCTGCCGTCAGTAGTGGCAAAGCAGCCAAAGGGTACGCCGGCAAAGGCGGCACCGGCTTTAAATACATCCGGATACAGGCCGAGTAATACCTGGGTCATCATCGCACCTGAGGAAACGCCAGTCACAAATATACGGGTGGAGTCCACGTTATAGCTGCGCTGCACGTAACTCACCATAGACATAATGCCCACCGGGTCACTACCACCACCGCGACGCAGTGCCTGGGGCGATGACACATCAAAACATTGACCGCTGCGGGTGGCGCTCGGGTAGATGACGATATAGCCGTAGCGATCCGCGAGGGACGCGAATTGCGTGCCGGAATAGAGCGCGGGGCCGGTACCGGTGCAGTAATGGTTGGCGACCAGAATCGGCGCGTTGTTCGGTAGATTGTCCGGCACATAGAGGTGCATGCGCAGGTTGCTGGGGTTGGTGCCAAAGCCGGTGATTTCGCGCAGGCTGGCAGCGGAAGTATCCAGGCTGGCGAGCAGCATTGTGCTGGCCAGCAACGTCAGGCGTGCTGATTTATTCATTATTTTGCTCATGGGAAAAACCTTCTGTCGGGAGCCAATGGAGGATCTATCGCGCGCCCTGTGGCTCAGGCATGGGCGCAGCGTACGGCAGGTTTTTGCGGGGAGTATTATGGGCGACTAGTACACTAGTGATGCAGTTATTATGAATATTTGGAAGGATGACTGGTAAATAGTGTGATGAAGGAGCTGTCAGTTTGCTGACTTAAACGGCGAATAACCTTATTAATGAAATGACGGTTTTCTGATAAAAAACGCACTGGGCGTTCGCCCGCTTACGGGGATTCAGGCGCGCGATTCCAGTTGCGACAAAATGCGTCCACCTCGCCAGCCGGCATGGGCCGCGCCCAGAAATAGCCTTGTGCCTCGTTACAGCCCAGGCTGCGAAGCAGTGCCGCCGTGCCGGCATCCTCTACCCCTTCGGCGATGGTTTTTAAACCCAGGCTCGATGCCATTTGAATGATCGCGCGAACGATTGCCGCATCACCGGTTTGGTCATCCATTTTGCGCACAAACGATTGATCAATTTTCAGCGTGCCCACTTCAAATTTTTTCAAATAGCCCAGGTTGGAATAACCCGTCCCAAAATCATCAATGGAAAAATGTACGCCTTCACTGCGCAGTATGGCCAGCGTATGTACCAAGCGGTCGCTGTCTTCAATTAACAGTGATTCGGTAAATTCCAACTCCAGGTATTGCGGAGGTAGTTGGGCACTGGCCAGTGCATTGAGCACGATGCTATCGATATTGCCGCGTTTGAATTGAATGGAGGAAATATTAACCGCGATACTGAAATCCAGAATGCCCGCATCCAGCCAGACTTTTGCCTGACGGCAAGCTTCGTTAATCACCCATTCGCCGAGCTGAATAATTAATCCGGACGATTCAGCGAGAGGAATAAAAGTCGCCGGGGAAATAAAACCCTGCTCCGGGTGGTTCCAACGCAGCAGTGCTTCCAATCCGCAAATAGTATTTTGCTGTAAGTCGATTTTTGGTTGGTAGTGAAGGCTGAATTGGTTGTCTTGCAATGCACGGCGCATGCCCGAAATCAAACTGATATGGTCGAGCATGTTGCGGCTGATGGCGGCATTAAAAAAGCGGAAACTGTTGCGCCCGGAATCCTTGGAGTGGTACATGGCGATGTCAGCTTTTTTAATCAAGGTGTCCAGGTCATCACCATCCTGCGGTGCGAGTGCGATACCAATTGAACAAGTGCAAAAAATTTCGATATTCCGGTACAGATAATTTTCAGACACTAATTGCAGTATTTCCAAGCTGGCAGTGGATGCATCCTCTTCGGTTTGGATGTTAGGTAAAAACAAAATAAATTCGTCACCACCATAGCGACATACTTGATCGACGGATTTGGTGTAGCTCAGCAAGCGCAGCGCAACTTCTTTTAAAATTTGGTCGCCCGCCTGGTGGCCGAGTGAATCGTTAATGGGTTTTAAATTATCCAGGTCGATAAAAATAATACCCAGTTGTTGATGCTTGACTTGGGCGTCCTGGAACAGGGTTTCAAAATTTCGGTGCGCCATGATGCGATTGGGCAGGCCGGTTAGGGTATCGTGCAGGGCCATATGCTCGATATGGCTTTTCGCCGCTTTCATTCGCTCGTTATCGCGCGCCAGTTCATCCAGCGCCGCGCGGTGATCATCGGCAAATTGCCAGGCGGCCATGCCCACCACAATTAACACAATCACCACAATTAACCCGGTGATTAAATTAATGGGCTCAATATGGTGGTGATAAATACCGCGATCATTCACATAGGCAATCGTGAAGAGTACGCTCACCATGATCGTTAGCAGTGCGAGGAGGATGCGTTTATTGCCCAGTGAGGCCGAAAACACCAGTACCCCGCAGTAGCCAAGCAAGGCGGTATCGCGGATGCCGCTGCCTTGCCAGGCGAGCCAGCTGAGCATAAGGGTGAGTGAGGCGAGAAAGATTCCTGATCCAAGCAGAGGCCGCTTTTTATAAATGGCCCAGTCCACAACAAACAAGAATGCGCCGGTCGCCATCATAAAGATGGCATCGCTATAGCGGCCGCCGATGGTACTGAGAATACACACCAACAAGAGCGCAACCTGGGTGGTGCGCAGTATTTGGATCAGACGTTTTGTCGATTGCTTGTGGAAATCCCGGGGGGCTGGTCCTTGCAAGGGAGAGTGAGGCGTTGGATCAGACACACTGGCACCTTGAGTTATCAACTGGGGTTATTAGGATTCTTGCTCCGCAGAATCCCTTAGTTATAGTCGATTTTCACGCAAAGGTTGGCCGGGCAGGGCAAATTAACCAGTTAATTTATCTCTAAACATAAAAAAGACTGCCCCCAAAAGGCATAAGCCAGCCCAGAGGTAATCCAGTTTAAGTGGTTCCTTCATATAAAAAACCGCGAAGGGGACAAACACGCTCAGGGTAATCACTTCCTGGAGTATTTTTAATTGCCCCACGCTCATCACCGTATAGCCGATACGATTTGCAGGAACTTGTAATAGGTATTCAAACAGCGCAATCCCCCAACTGATAAGCGCGGCGATAATCCAGGGCTTTTGGTTCAGCTCTTTCAAATGCGCATACCACGCAAAGGTCATAAAAATATTGCTACAAAAGAGCAGGCCGATGGCGAGAAGTGAAGCCTGCATTATTGATTCCCCGGCGCTTGTTGCAGGTCACGTTTTTTTCCTGCGAAATAAGAACTCAGAATACTCAACAACCAACTGGCCAATAAAATCCATTTGCCGTCCTGCCAGTAGGACGAGGTGAAAATGGATTCGTGCAGTTGGTGGTAAATACCAATAGCATCAAACGCAAAATTACCGCGCTTTGCTTCGGCATCCAAGTGCGCGCTAATTTGCAGCGCGGTGTTGATCAGGTTTTTAAATAGCAACGCAATAATCAGCGCGGAAGGCACCGCAAAAATGCAGCCGCGCAGCCACTCGCGTAACATAATTAATCCCGCACCGGGAAAAATACAGGCAGACGCAATGGCGGCACGCTTCGCATAACTCATAGGGGTTGGTGAGGCAGACGGCATAGCAACTCCGTTATTCAGCAACTAATTGTTCAAGGCGATAAAAACCTGCGCCATTTTCACTGAGCTGATCGACCAGCCAGGGCAGGGCTTCTTCCATTGCACTCCAGAGTGTCCAGGGCGGATTAATCACGATCATTCCGCTGGACGTCATACCAAATTCCGGGTTATCCGGTTGCAGGCCCAACTCTAGCAATTGAATATTTTTAATGCCGGATTTTTGTAACGCCAATTCCATTTCATCAATGCGTTGACGCAATACCACGGGATACCAAATCGCAAAGGTGCCAGTTGCAAAACGCTTGTGCGCTTGAATCACTTGCTTTACCAAATGTTGGTAATCATTTTTTACTTCATAGGAGGGATCGAGCAGCACCAGCGCGCGGCGATCGGGCGGTGGCAAGAGTGCCTGCAATCCCGCGAAGCCATCTTCATTGTGCACCTTGATGCGTTTATCGCTGCGCATGCAATCGCGCAGAAATTGGAAATCGCTAGGGTGCAGCTCATGCAAAAACAGACGGTCTTGTTCGCGCATCAAATGTTGTGCAAGTAATGGTGAGCCAGGGTAAACCTGTAATTGGCCATGCTCGTTCAATTCGCGCAGGGTCGCCATATAAGTTTCAACTGCAGCGGGCAAATCCGGCAGTTGCCACAGGCGGCCTATACCGTTATCAAATTCGCGGGTTTTCTGCGCCTGGGGGCCGTTCAATTTGTAAACGCCCGCGCCGGCATGGGTATCGATAATGCGCAGCGGTTTGTCTTTCTGCTTCATATACTCGAGGCAGTGCACAAGCACCATGTGTTTGAGTACATCGGCAAAATTGCCGGCGTGGAAGCCGTGGCGATAACTGAGCATAGGCGGGTCTCTGGTTGAGCGAATGAAATAGGTGCGCGTAACGGCGCGATTATAACGGGTGCCTGCGCAATTGCCTAAAGCAGTGGTGCTGTTCACAAACTGGACAGCCACATTGGAACAATTAATGCCGCAAGAATGTCACACTTTCAGCCTTTTAGCCGCCGGTGTTAGCGGGTAAAGTAGGCACCGCTCTAGCCCAAAGATGATGATGGAATTGCATACTTCAGCTGTACTGCGCATTTGTTCCCTGATAGTCCTGTTGCCGGCCCTGCTGGTGGCCGGGCAGGTATTGGCTGCTGAACCGGACATAGAAATTACCGGCGGTACCAAAAGCCTGCGGGAAAATATTCGCCAGCACCTGAGCCTTGCCGATGAAAGTTGTAAGGCACCACTCTGGCGAATCAACTCGCTGTTGGCCGATGCTGAAACGGAAATATCCGCCGCCGCCCAAGCTTTGGGTTACTACCAGCTCGAATACGAAACCAAACTGCTCAACAATAAAAATTGTTGGGGCCTGCAGATTGCTCTTACGCCCGGTGAACCCGTGCTGGTAAAAGAATTGCGCATTGAGATTCTGGGTGAGGGCCGCGACGACAGTGTTTTCCACAGCCTGTACGACAAGCCCGGCATTAAAGTCGGCAATAAATTAAATCATGGCCGCTACGAAACCCTGAAATCCAGATTCGGCACCCTGGCGGCTAGCCACGGTTATTTTGATGGCGAATTCAAACTGTCGCGCATCATGGTGAGTGTTGCGGAAAAAACCGCCGTCATCGAATTGGTCTATGACACGGGTGCGCGCTACAAAATCAGCCAGATTAATTTGCAGCACGAAATCCTCGATGAAAATTTTCTCCAGCGCTATTACAACATCCAACCCGGTGATTATTACGATACTGATCAACTGCTGGAACTAAAGAGCGACTACAGCGCCAGTAATTATTTTTCGGTGGCCAATGTGGCACCGGACCTGGAAATGCTCAAAGACAATCAAGTCCCGATAAATATTCAACTGGAAGCGCGCAAACGCCACGCCTATTCCATAGGTGCGGGGGTAGAGGCCGATGAACCGCGCGTTAAGCTCGGCTTTGAGGATCGCTATCTCAATCGCCGTGGCCATTCTTTGTCCACCGATTTTTCTGCATCAGATATTAAAAAAGAAGCCGTCGCCAATTATAAAATTCCGTTTCGCCGTCCGGCGCATGAATTTTTAAATATCTACACCGGCTATTTAAAAGAGGAAGTGGAGACCTTTGTTAGTACCAAGAATACCTATGGTGCTAATTACACTTACTTCCAGGATAATAAATGGCTGCAAACCTACGCGCTTGAATACACCCATGAAGAGTCGCAAGTGGGTGATGAATTGCCCAATACGATTGATTTATTAATTCCCTCAGTGTCGTTTTCGCGCACCAAATCCGATGGTAATGCCTATCCATTGCGCGGTTGGAATTTTCTGGGAAAGCTATCTGGCTCACCGGAAAGCCTGGGGTCAGATCGCAGCTTTGTGCAATTTTATTCGCGCGCAAAGTATGTATGGGGTTTGCCCGTTGGGCGCTTGCTGATGCGTACCGAATTGGGGGTGACCGATATTGAGGATGTTGCACTATTGCCGGCATCCGTGCGCTACTTTGCCGGTGGCGATGCCAGTGTGCGCGGTTACGATTACAAATCCATTGGCCCGGTTAAGGAAAGCGAGCGCACTGGTAAAGAGGAGGTCATTGGCGGAAATAACCTGTTAGTGGCCAGTATGGAATACGATTATCGCTTTGAAGACTCCAATTGGGTTGTCGCGGCGTTTTACGATATGGGCAATGCAATTGACGATGGCGATTTTGAATTTAAACGCGGCGTTGGCGTGGGTGTGCGGTGGGTATCGCCCATAGGCCCCATTCGGATTGATGTTGCAAAAGCCTTGGACCCGATTAAACAGGATGACGAAACCGATGGCTGGCGTTTGCATATTAGTATGGGGCCAGATTTGTGATGCACTGGCCGCGTTGGATTAAAAAAGCCCGCAACATTTTTTTCAGTTTGCTCGCTGTAGCGCTGATTGTGTTGGCCTGCCTGAGCGCATTAGTGGAAACGGAAACTGGCAGCCGTTGGTTAGTTGCCCGTATTGCCGCGCTGGTAGATGCGAACGTACAGGGCGTGAGTGGCAACTTGCGCAGTGGGCTGGATATAGACGCGCTGGAATATCGCAACGAGGAGCAAATTTATCGCGCAGAAAAATTATCCTTTCGCTGGCGCCCGGTTGATTTGCTGTATGGTGCGCTGGTAGTTCAATCGCTGCGTGCGCACGCGGTCAGCATCACACTTCCTGCTGCTCAGGAAACTGCTCAATCAGCCAGCCCATTCAGTCAATGGCCGCATTTGCGTTTGCCAGTGCGCATTCATTTACAAAAAGCGCGTATTAACAATATCGACTTAGTGCAGGGCGATACTCGCCAACATTGGCGTAGGTTAAGTGGCTCGCTCAGTTGGGGCACATTTCACTTCCGTTATAACAATCTGGCGTTGGTGAATGATCAGTACACTGTGCATCTCACCGGCGCGACCGAATTAGATTTCCCCTATAAAACCCAAGCCAGTTTGCAATGGCAGTGGCAAGCCGCCGCTGAAAATACTGCAGCGCCACAACATCCTCCGGCGCAAATTATTCCTGCGCCGCCAGAATTAATTTATATGGGCGTGAGTGATATCAGCGGCGATTTAAAAAGATGGCAAGTGTCAACCCAAATGGGGGCGCCGGTGGTGTTAACAGCGAATATTGTTGGCAGCCTGGTGAATGCGAATAATGAATTGCAACTGGCGCCATTTCTGCAAGCGCAAGCGCAGTGGCACCAGCAAACACTGCCAGCAGAATGGTGGGTTCCGGATCAGCCGGCACCAATCACTAATGGCAAATTAATCGCTGAGGGCAATTGGAAAAAATACACCGCCGAATTGCAGGGTGATATTTATTTGCCGCAGGCGCCGATTCTCGGGGTGAGCGCGGCGGCGGAAGGCGACCTTGAACAAATTCGCATTGATTTTTTACGGTTGCGTGAGCGCTATATTTCCAGTGTTGGCGTAGATGGCGCTGCGCCGCTTGCAAGTTCCAGTGCAATGAGTTCAGCGGCGCTACCAGAAACCATTGCGGCCCCGGGAGTCGCTACCCCTGGTCCACAGATTATTGATACCGATGCAGGCTTAACCCTGCAAGGCAGTGTGCGTTGGTTGCCGCACCTGGACTGGAAGTTGGGGGTAACGGCAGAGCATTTAAATATCGCGAGCTTATTTGATAATTGGCCGAGTAATATCAACGCTAGTTTTACCACCAGTGGTGCGCAGGGCGCAGACGGTTGGGTAGCGCAATTACAAAACTTGGCGATCGATGGCGATTTGCGCGGTGTGAATATCCAGGGCGGCGGCAGTGTTGATTACGCCGGAGAAAAACTGCGCAGCGATGATTTACATTTGGTATTGGGTGCAAACCAAATTCGTGTAAAAGGGGACTTGGGTAAGCAATTTAATCTGGATTGGAACATCAACGCTCCTATGTTGGCGCAAATCGATAATAGCCTGCGCGGCAGCGTTATTAGCCGCGGCAGTTTGCGCGGTACCGTCCAGCAGCCGCAAATGAATATAGAGGCGGCGGTACAGCAATTTTCCTGGGGCCGCTACGCGGTGGAAAAATTGCAATTCTCATTGGCACCAGTGGCAGAGGTTACTGCAACCCTTGGTCCTGTGCCGGCCGATAATAATATCGCCCCCGCGATTAATACGTCCGTAAATTTGGCCGAGGCGTTGCGCGACTACAATTATGCGTTGTCGTTTTCTGCCAATCAGTTACGCGTTGCGGAAAATCGCTTTTCGTCAATCACGCTGAATGGCACAGGCGCGCTTAATAAACATCAGTTACAAGCGGTGATCAAACACAAAACCTACGGCCGTGCAGATGTAAAAATTGCTGGCGATTATGATGGGAGCGCATGGACGGGGCGTTTTGAGCAGCTTGCACTAAAACTGAAAAAGGTTCCGCGCTGGTGGCTTACATCCAGTAGTGAGATGCGTGTATCTGCAGATTCACTCAATCTGGGCCGCCAGTGTTTGACAACGCGCACTAACCTTACCGGGCAAGTAGAAAAAATTGCTGCGGTGGAGCGAGAGCAAGTCATCGGCGAATGGATTGCTAACCAAAATTATGTAAAAACCAATTACGACTGGTTGGTCAAGCCACAAGTATTGCCTATGAACCCGGTAGAAAAATATTCGCTACCGCAACTGTGCGTTGAAGGTGAATGGGCAGCTGCTACGGGCGCGCAGTTGCATGCAAATCTGGATTCGGTGCCGCTGCGTCAATTTCTGTCGTTGTTTAAAACGGAAGTGTATTTTGCCGGCGTTATGGATGGCGCGGTGCATATCCGCAGTGATGACCTAAGCGTGGCGAACACCAAAGCCAGTGCCACAATTGCAACGCGCAATGCCGAGCTGCGCTACCAGTATGTTGGCGGTGCTACCGATGTGTATGCCTGGCGCAATTTCTTTGTGCGTGCGAATTTGGCGGATGCAAAATTATCCGCTAATGCCGGTATGGACTGGACGGGCTATGGTCGTATAGATGCCAATAGTGAACTGGATTTGCGGCAACAAAAATTTACCAAGGGAAAATTAACGGCATTTTTTTCCAACCTCGCTCCGCTGGAGACGCTGCTACCTTTCGCCAACGATGTGCAAGGTGATTTGCGGACGGATTTATCCCTCAGTGGTAGTTTCGCGCAGCCGCAATTAATTGGCGACATAAGTCTGCGCAATGGCTCCGCAAAACTGCCCCGCTTGGGAGTGGATTTATCCAATATAGAAATACAACTGAATTCCACGCGGACAGGTGCCGTTAATTTAGTCAGTCAGATGCAGTCGGGTGAAGGCCGTTTATCGATTGTGAGCGACTTGCGCGGTTTGGGTACACCTGATTGGTCGCTGCAAGGGTTTGTGAATGGCAATAACGTGCAAGTGGTTGCCTTGCCCCAATTAAAAGCCACCCTAAGCCCCACGATAAAAATTGCTGCCACGCCCGGAACTCTGGAATTAACCGGTACAGCAACGATTCCCTGGGCGCGCACCAATATAAAAAGTTTGGCGGAATCGGCTACTGCTGTTTCTGCAGATGCCGTAATTGTCGATGAGCAATTCCTGCAAGACAGCGCAGACGAAAAATTAAAAGTGCTTACCAATCTGGAGCTGTTATTGGGCGATGATGTTCGCTTTAAAGGCTTTGGTCTGAATAGCAAGCTCACCGGAAAAATTAAATTATTTAAAGAAGCGCAGCGTCAATTTTTCACCAGCGGTTACGTCAGTGTGGTTGATGGTACTTACAAAGCCTACGGACAAACGCTCACCGTTGAGCGCGGGCGATTAAATTTTCAGGGGCCGTATGAAAATCCGGGGCTGGATATTCGTGCGTCGCGCATTATTCGCGATGACGAAAATACTAAAGTAGGTTTGGATGTTAGCGGCACGCTCCAGCGACCAAAGGCGTCAGTTTTCTCGTCTACCAAACTCACCGAAAGTCAGGCAATGATGATGTTGCTCACCGGCAAGCCGCTCGATGAAGCCTCCAAGGCAGATGCATCCTTGTTAATTAGCGCAATGAGTGGATTGGGAATGGATTCGGATGGATCAATTACCTCGGAAATTACGCGCATTTTCCGCGTGGATGAGCTGGAGATCAAATCGGACCAGGGATTCAACCAAAGTGAACTCTGGGTGGGCAAATACCTGACCCCCAAATTGCTGGTGCGTTATGTGGTAGGTATTTTTGATCAGGCCTTTGGTTTTGGTGTGGAATATCAACTCACCAATCGTTTGCGGCTGGAGGCGGTATCCGGCGAGACCCAAAGTGTGGATGTGGTCTATAAAGTAGAGAAATAATGCCGATTTTTTATTAGAGCCCTTAGTCGGCGTGTTCCTGAGGTTAAATAGGGTTAATACCCACTACAGAGGTACGCAATTTATTTATGCTTGCCGCGCGCCATCTAGCCTAAGCTAATGGTGGTCAAACCTAAAATTATTCCAACCCATAACTATTCCAACACGCGAAGGGCAAGAGGGCATAATGAAAACGTTTCACAATTATCTGATTGGCTTGGGGTTGATGCTGTTATCCGCGATCAGCTGTGCGGACAACGCCTGGGAAAACACCAGTGGCTGGTGGAACCAAACCGATATTCCCGCGTTTGATAAAAGCAAAATTACACAGCAGCTGCCCCTGATAAAAGTACAGGGCAACAAATTTGTGAATGACGCCGGTAAGGTGATGGTATTTCGCGGTTTAAATATATCTGACCCGGATAAAATTGCGCGCGATAAACGCTTTACCAAAAAACATTTTGAAGTCATTAAATCCTGGGGCGCAAACGTCATTCGTGTGCCTGTGCATCCTTCGGCCTGGCGCAAGCACGGTAAAAAAGCCTATTTGGCGATGCTCGATCAAGTCGTAGTGTGGGCTAATGAGTTAAATATCTACGTGATTCTGGATTGGCATTCCATCGGCAATTTGCATTCGCAAATGTTTCAGAATAATTCTTACTACACCGACAAGCCGGAAACCTTCGACTTCTGGCGCACCGTGTCCGAGCGCTACGCCGGTGTTAATGCGGTAGCCTTTTACGAAATTTTTAATGAGCCAACTGTATTCAATGGCCGCTTGGGTATTGTGAGTTGGGCGGACTGGAAAGCCATTAATGAAGAGGCTATTACCATTATTCAGGCGCACAACCCGAAAGCGATTTCATTGGTGGCAGGTTTTAACTGGGCGTACGATTTAACCCCAATCGCTACAGCACCGATTGAGCGCGACAATGTTGCCTATGTGAGTCACGCTTACCCGATGAAAGTAGGCGCACCCTATGAGAAAAACTGGGAGAGGGATTTTGGTTTTGTCGCCGATAAATACCCGGTCTTCGCCACCGAAATTGGCTATCAATTAGCGACCGATAAAGGCGCCCATGTGCCTGTTATCGATGATGGTAGCTACGGCAAACGCATTACCGATTATTTCGGTAACAAGGGCATTAGCTGGGTGGGTTGGGTGTTTGATCCGGATTGGTCGCCGCAAATGTTCACCGACTACAAAACCTACGAACCGACCATGCAGGGCAAACATTTCCGCGAAGTGATGCTGAAGGAAAATAACTAAGCTAATGATGTAAAAAAATCCCGCTGAGTGCGGGATTTTTTTTAGCTGCGTTGATCTTTTTGAAACAAACGCTGTTTCTCCCGCGCCCAGTCACGTTCTTTTTCGGTTTCGCGTTTATCGTGCAACTGTTTGCCTTTGGCGATCGCAATTTCGCATTTCACGATATGCGCTTTCCAATAAAGCGCAATCGGCACTACCGTGTAGCCTTTTTGCTCTACAGCTTCCTGCAGGCGATTGATCTCGCGGCGATTGAGTAGCAGTTTACGGGTGCGGAAAGGGTCGGTCACAAAATGAGTGGACGCACTCAGCAGTGGCTGGATCTGGCTGGCGAGTAACCAGGCTTCGTTATTTTTAAAAATCACATAGCAGTCGGTGATATTGCCTTTGCCCGCGCGCAGGCTTTTGACTTCCCAGCCGGTAAGGGCGAGGCCCGCTTCAAAACGTTCGTGCAATTCGTAATCGAACTTGGCTTTTTTGTTCAGGGCGATGGTGCTGCTGTCATTTTTTTGCTTTTTTGAGGCCATGGCGGTGAAGCTTCTCGGGTCAAATCAAAAATCGGGCGGGCATTATATCGGCAATCGCTGCGCGCTGTCTTGGCTAAACCCTGTATTGGGGTTGTCCCTGGAAGGCTTATGTGCGCGCGGCATTACCGGTACAATTCTGCCCAGGTTTTGGCGTGAGATTGGCGCGCTCTGTGCCTGTGAATAATAACGAGTAAACACCTGAGGATGTCTCCCCCATGCGACTCAAACAACATGTAATTTGGGGCCAGCGCGGCAGTTTTATTTTGGCGGCCACCGGCTCGGCGGTCGGGTTGGGCAATATCTGGAAGTTTCCCTATATCACCGGTGAGAATGGCGGCGGCGCCTTTGTGCTGATGTATCTCGCCTGCATTTTGCTGATTGGTATCCCCATCATGATGGGTGAAATTTTGATGGGACGACGTGCGCGCGCCAACCCGATTTTAGCAACGGCCGAACTGTGCGAAACGGCGGGTGCAAGCAAGGGGTGGACGGTAATCGGGTGGATGGGCGCATTGGCCGGGTTGGTGATCTTGTCGTTTTACACGGTTATTGCCGGATGGACGCTGGAGTATGTGGAAAATGCGTTAACCGGCAAATTTGCGGGGCTGGATGGGGAAAGCTCGCAACGACTCTTTGACGGGTTGCTTGCGGACAAAGGCAAGCTGCTGCAGTGGCACACGGCGTTCACCCTGATGACCGTTGCGATATTAGCCTTGGGTGTAACTCGCGGGCTTGAGTCCGCCGTGCGAGTCATGATGCCTGCGTTATTTGTACTGTTATTGGTGCTGTTGGGTTACGCCGCGGTTGAGGGGGAGTTTGTGACTTCCCTGCGGTTTATGTTTAGTTTTAATCCAGAGGATCTTTCCTGGGAGGCGGCGTTAATCGCGATGGGGCATTCGTTTTTTACCCTCAGCCTGGGGATGGGGGCAATTATGGCTTATGGTGCCTACATGCCCAGCAATCAATCGGTTGGGCAAACGGTATTGATGGTTGCGCTGCTCGACACCCTGGTGGCCCTGGTTGCCGGTGTGGCGATCTTTGCATTTGTATTTGCCACTCCCGGGATTTCCCCCGGTGCAGGGCCGGGCTTAATGTTTGTGACCCTCCCTGTCGCATTTGGCAATATGAGTGCGGGAATTGTGATCGGCGTAATCTTCTTTGTGATGGTGATTCTGGCGGCTTGGACGTCGACGATATCCTTGCTGGAGCCAGGTGTTGCATACCTGAACGAGCGCTTCGGATTAAGCCGCATACTGGCAAGCCTGTTGCTCGGTGCGGTTGCCTGGACATTGGGAATCGGGTCGGTACTGTCGTTTAATGATTGGTCTGACAAGCAATTTTTATGGGGCAAAAGCTATTTTGATTCGATGGATTTCCTCGCCACCAATATAATGCTTCCCTTAGGTGGAGTATTAATTGCGCTGTTTGTGGGGTGGAAACTGCGCGATGAGCACTTGCTGCACGAATTAAAGTTTGAGTCGGCGGCCTTACTGCGCTGGTGGCGCCCAATCCTGAAATACTTATCGCCAGTCGCGGTGCTCATCGTGTTGATAAATGGTGTGTTCCCAATACTGCGCGGCGTGTTTGTCGAATAAGCCTGGACGATTTTTAAGTGAGCAAGCGTGGCAAGTAAAATAGAGCGGTCTGCACTGGTAAATTATTCTGCCCAGCAGATGTTTGACTTGATCAATGACATCGAAGCCTATCCGCACTTTATGGAAGGCTGTGTGGGTGCCCGGGTGCTGGCGCGCGGTGATGATTGGGTGGAGGCGCGTCTGGAATTGAGTAAGGCGGGTGTCACCCAGAGTTTCGCCACACGCAACCAGTTGCAGCCACCCCACAAAATGACTATGAACCTGGTGGATGGCCCGTTTAATTACCTGCGCGGCATCTGGCAGTTTACGCCCTTGGGTGACAGCGCCTGCAAAGTGGTTTTTTTGCTGGAATTTGAAATGAAAAACCGCCTGTTGGGGATGACGGCGGGCAAGTTATTGGAGTCCGTGGGCGGTAAGCAAGTGGATACCCTCTGCGCCCGCGCGAAACAGATTTACGGTTAATCCGGCTTTTTTAGTGCTAATTCGGGGTGAGCAAACGCGATGGCTGATTTTGATTTAATTACCGTGGAAGTCGCTTATGCGCTGCCGCACAAACAAAAAATTATTGCGCTCTTGGTGGAGCCGGGCACTACCGCACTGGACGCGGTCAAGCGCTCCAAAATTACCGATCACTTCCCCGATCTGGATATTGCCTCGGCCAAGATGGGTATCTTCGGTCAATCGTTGGGCACAAAGGGCCTGGAAGCCGCTGACAAACATGTGCTGCACGCCGGTGATCGGGTAGAGATTTATCGCCCGCTGGCCTCTGACCCGAAAGAGGCGCGCCGCAAGCGGGCCGATAAAGCCGCGGACGCCACTAACGATAACCCGCAGACTTAATAGCCCTTTCACTTTGGCCGCTGTGGCGGCCTGCTTCACAAAAAATTTGCACTACACTGGGGTAATGCTTCGCCGATTTTCTTGGCGAAGCCACCAATAACAACACCTATCCCAGAGTGATTCATGCAGTCGACAACGAAACGCCTCTACCAATGGTTGCCTTGGGTATCTGCCCTTGTACTGGCGTTAGTTTTTTTACTGTTTATGCGCTTGGATTTGTTCGCACATGAGCAAGTCTGGGAGGAGCGCCTGGAGTGGCGAACGCAGGCTCAGAAAGATTACATGGAGTCCACCAGCCGGGATCTTACCCAGCAGGCCATGCTACTTGCCCAGCTGATCGTGCGTGATACGGCCATCGTCAGTGAAATTCGTCGTGCCCACCAGGTCTTTGCAACTACCGATAATCAGGCCGCACCAGAGCTGCTGACCGAGGCGCGCGCAAGGCTGCAATTGCAGCTAACTGACCAGTGGGACAGCATGAAAGACTTGGGTGTGCGGCAACTGAGCCTCTATTTTGCGCCCGGCGCTGTTACCTTTTTGCGTATGCACAAACCTGATCGTTACGGCGATAGCCTGAGCGGCCTGCGACTTCTGGTTACCAATGCATTTGCTTCCGGGTTGCCGGCATGGGGCGAGGATGTTTCGCGTCATGGCAGTGGTCACCGGGCGGTATTGCCGATTATGGCAAACGAAGATCAAAGTGGAGGCGTAATCGCGGTATTGGAAGTTGGTATGTCGTCAATTCCACAGGCCAGAGAGGGGGACGCTGTTCCCATGCAGGTCGCGATGTTTTTGCGCAAAACCGCAGTGGAGCAGATGCTGTGGGAGCAAGTGCGCCAGGTGTTAAACCAGAAAAACGCGACCGTGGTAGATGACTGGCGTCTGGAGGAAACGAGTCATCCGCAGTTGGGGGTCTGGTGGACTCGTGGGTTGGTGCCTATCAACAAGCGAGGGCACGTGCTGCAGGAAGAAGGTAAGACCTATTTGCTCTCATGGTGGCCGATGCAACAAGTCGGGTTTCCTCCTGAGCAGTCTGGTTTGGCGATGTTGGTGTGGAGTGACATAACACCTGTTTATTTGTCCTACAGTTCGATTCGCCAACGCGTCATGGCCAAATGGCTCACGGCGATGGTGTTGGCGCTGTTAATGTTAGTGTTGTTTATCCGCTTTAATCGCTATCACCTGAAACAGCTGGTGAGCCAGCACAGTGAGCAATTGCGGGAGGAGCACGCCCACAGCGAACAGGCGCGTCAGCGTTTGGCATTAGCACTACGCAGCAGTGATTCTGGTTTTTGGGAATGGGATATTGCCCATGACAAGGCGCGTTTTTCCCCTGAGTGGCGCCAACTGTGTGGCATCGGCCCGGAATCGCCCAGCTCGCTTGACTTGGATGAGTGGATGAGCCGCGTGCACCCCGCCGATAAGCGGGTGAGCTACAGCGATATTATTCGCCATATCAAAGGCGAAACCCCCATGTACGAGAATGAATACCGGCTCAAGGTACATGACGGTAGTTACAAATGGATACTTACCCGCGGCAAGGTTGTGGAGTGGCAACCGGATGGCAAAGCGGCCCTCATGCTCGGCGTTTACACTGACATTACCGATCGCAAGAACACTGAGCTAGTAAGTATTCGTCAGCAAGCGGCTATGCATTCGCTTAATGAAATTGCCTCGCTTCCGGCAGTGGATTCCGCAGAACAATTGCGCCTGGCGCTCAGTTTGGGGGCGCGCTATTTGGGCCTGGGCGGCGGGTTAATCAGCGAGATCAACGGCGAAGACTATCGCGTCCATGTGCAATTTTCCGCAACCGGTAATAAGGATGCCGCCATCTCCAATACCTTGGGAAAAAACTACTGTAGCCTTACTGTGGCGCTGCGCGATGTATTTGCCGAAGACGATATCCCTTCCAGTGAGCACAAGCGACACTCAGCCTATTTGTTAACCCAAATGGAATCCTACATTGGTGTGCCCTTGTGGATCGGTGATCGCCTGTACGGCACCCTGTGTTTTTTCTCACGCAAAACACGCCATCATCAATTTGATTCACTCGATAAGGATTTTGTGCGTTTACTCGCGCGTTGGATCAGCTCGGTAGTGGAGCGTTGGCAGCAGGAGCGCGAGAAAAAAATTATTCTCAACCGCTTTCAAAAACTGAGCGAACGTTTACCCGGGTTTCTCTATCAATTTCAGTTGCGCCCCGATGGCAGTTCCTTTTTCCCCTATGCCAGCCCGGGCATGAAAAATATCTACAACACCAATCCGGATGAAGTTACCAGTTCAGCGCAAAAAGTATTCGCGGTCATTCACCCGGATGATGTGGGTTGGGTGAGTGAAAGCGTGTCCTATTCGGCTACGCATTTAACGCCCTGGGTGGCAACTGTGCGCGTGAACCATCCGCTGCGCGGTTTGATCTGGACCCACGTGGAATCTATTCCCGAAAAACTCGAAGACGGCAGCGTGCTCTGGCATGGCTACGTCTCCGATATCACCCCGCTCAAACAAGCGGAAATGCAAATACAGGAAACCAATTCGTTGCGCAAAGCGATTCTGGATGCGGCGAGCATTTCGATTATTTCCACCGATGTAAATGGCTTGATTAAAACCTTTAACCACGGTGCTGAGCTGATGCTGGGTTACAGCGCGCAGGAAGTGATTAATAAACAAACGCCAGCAATTATTCATTTGCCCGAGGAGGTGGAAGCACATGCCCATCGCCTGACTTGCGAGCTGGGCTATGAAGTTAAACCCGGCTTTGATGGCTTTGTGGCGAAAGCGCGTGAAGGCAGTGATGACGAGAAAGAATGGACCTATGTGCGCAAGGACGGTTCACAATTTCCGGTGATTCTTACAGTATCAGCGCTGCGCGATGCTGAAGGGGACATTAGTGGTTACTTGGGCCTCGCGCGCGATATCAGTGAAATCAAACGCATCGACCAGATGAAAGCCGAATTTATTTCCACGGTTAGCCATGAATTGCGTACACCGCTTACGGCCATCAGTGGGGCGCTGGGTATTGTGGCGAGCGGCATGGCCGGCAGCCTTAGCGAACAATCCGCGCGCATGATTCAGATTGCGCACAATAACTCGCAGCGGTTAATCCATTTGGTCAATGATTTACTGGATATGGAAAAACTGGTTGCGGGCAAAATGCATTTTGATTTGCAGCCACAAATGCTGTTGCCTTTGCTGCAACAAAGTATCGAGTCCAACGCCGCTTTTGCAGCGCAGTATGGAGTCATTTATCAGTTGGACAACGACCTTGACGATGCAAAGGTTACCGTGGACAGCCAGCGGCTGTTACAGGTGCTGGCGAATTATTTATCCAATGCCGCCAAGTTCTCCCCGATAAATGATCAGGTACGTATCAGTGTCGAGCGAAGTTTTGGCAGTGTACGCGTTATTGTTATTGATAAGGGGCCGGGTATTCCTGAAAATTTCCGCGCCCGCCTGTTTCAAAAGTTTTCCCAAGCTGACTCATCGGACTCGCGCCAAAAGGGAGGAACTGGCTTGGGTTTGGCAATTTGCAAAGAAATAATAGAACGCATGGGTGGCAAGGTTGGGGTGGAGTCAGTTCCCGGTGAAGGCGCCAGTTTTTATTTTGATTTACCCTGCGAAGATTCAACTCAAAAAGTACCTGCTACCCGTATCGAACCCGGTAAAACCAAACCGCATTTATTAATTGTGGAAGATGATTTGGAAACCGCTGAAGTCCTGGCAACTGCACTTGGTGCGCGTGGGATGGATGTGGACCGCGCCAATAATGGCCAGGCGGCGTTAGAGCATTTGCAATTGCGCGATTACGATTTAATTACGTTAGACCTCAACCTGCCCGATATGCATGGTATGGACATAGTGGAGCAGTTGCGCCAGCAGGAACAGCATCAACAAAACAAAAAAATTCCCATCATTATTATTACTGGCTCCGTGGATGAAGGTAAGCAGCGATTGGTTGGCCTGGGTAATCGCACCGGTATTTACTGGCTGCAAAAACCTTTGGTCAATGGTGAGCTGGATGCCGTGGTACAACAGGCGTTGCAGCAATTGAGCAGCGATGTACAAGGAGCGCGTCCATGAAAGCCGCATTGCCCGCCAATGAAGAATTACGCTTGCAGGCGCTTTATCGCCTGGACGTGCTGGATACCCCGCGCGAAAAAAAATTTGACGCTATTACGCACCTCGCGAAAAACATATGCGATGTGCCAATTGCGGTGATTTCACTCGTGGACCGCGATCGCCAATGGTTTAAAAGTTGTATTGGATTGGATGCGAGTGAAACGCCACGCGACGTCGCGTTTTGTGCGCATGCGATATTTACGCCGAGCGAAATGTTGTTGGTTGAGGATGCCCTGCTTGATCGGCGTTTTTCCGATAACCCGCTCGTTACCGGTGAGCCATTTATTCGATTTTATGCTGGCGCCCCTTTGGTTACCCCAGGCGGTGAAGCTCTGGGAACCCTGTGTGTTATTGATCACCAGCCACGTCAATTGACTCATGAACAACAGTGTAGTTTGCGTTTGCTTGCGGATCAGGTTGTGCAATTGTTTGAGGCGCATGAGAGCAGTATTGCACTACAGCGGGAACGCCAGCATGTAGAGGACATTATTCGTGGCGCTAATCTGGGGACTTGGCGTTGGAATGTGCAAACAGGAGAGACTATTTTTAACGAGCGCTGGGCAGGTATTCTTGGCTATAGTTTGGATGAGTTGGCGCCAGTATCGCTCAATACTTGGTTCACTCTTTGCCATCCTGAAGACTTAAAGGTGTCTGGTGAGCTACTTGAGCGGCACTTTCGTGGCGAGTTGGATTATTACGAATGTAATTGTCGGATGAGACATAAGAGCGGTGAATGGGTATACGTCTACGCTCGAGGCCGGGTTATTAGTTTTTTGCCTGACGGTGAACCCTTGTGGATGTCGGGTACCCACACGGATATCACTGAATTACACCAGTCGCGTATTCGATTGATACAAAGCGAAGAGCGCTTGCAAAGCATGATTAACAACTTTCCCGGAGCGGTGTATCGCTGCCGTAATGATGAACGCTGGACTATGTTGTATTTAAGTGATGCTGTGACTCGCCTTACCGGACATGCGGCAAAAGAATTTTTCGGTGAGCGGCCATTGAGCTTTACTGATATCACGCACCCCGATGATGTGACCAGAATATTTGATCAGGTGCAACAGGCTTTACGTTTCCAAAAGTCATTTAACTTGGTGTATCGCATGCAACACAGCGATGGTCAATGGATTTATGTGCAGGAGGTGGGTGCTGGTGTTTTTGATCGTCAAAAAGGGCTGAAATATATAGATGGCTTTTTGTGGGATATTACAGAAACTAAAGCCGCCTATGACGAAATTGCCTTGAGTGAGCAGAAACTATCTACACTTTATACGCAAGCTCCCATCGCAATAACCCTCAATCACTGTTTAGGCGGAAATTTCATTGAGTGCAATCCAGAGTTTTGCCGGCTGCTAGGCTATTCACGTAGCGATGTTATGCGTATGGATAATCACTCGATAACACCGCCGGAATATGCGCAAGAGGATTTAGAACAGCTCGAAAGTCTGCATATTAGCGGGCGTTATGGGCCTTACGAAAAACATTTGATTCACAATGATGGGCGTTTAATTCCAGTGCTTCTCAATGGTGTATTAATTGAAAGCCCAAATGGAGAGCGGCAGATTTGGTCATTTATTCAGGACATTACGGAGCGTAAGCGCATTGAACAAATGAAAAATGAATTTGTCTCTGCGGTTAGCCACGAATTGCGCACACCGCTTACGTCTATTTCCGGGTCGCTGGGTATGGTAGTTGGTGGCATGCTTGGCAGTTTGCCAGCCAATATTCACAACATGCTGACGATTGCCCACAAAAATTCTTTGCGTTTGACATTGCTGATTAACGATCTGCTCGATATGGAAAAATTGCTCGCCGGCAAAATGCAATTTGATTTAAGTACACAGTTGTTGCTGCCGATTTTGCAGCAGTCGGTTGAAGGGAATATGGCCTATGCTGAAACTTTTGGCATTCGTCTGACGTTGTTGGCGGACGCTGCTACGGAAAACTTGGAGGTCGATATCGATGCTCAGCGCCTGCAGCAAGTCATGGCTAATTTTATTTCCAATGCGGTGAAATTTTCTCCCCCTAATGGACAGGTGGAAGTGGTGGTTACGCGGTCTGGAAATCGGGTAAAAATTGCCGTGGTCGATCACGGACCCGGTGTTAGCGAAGAATTTCGCGCCCGCATTTTTCAGAAATTTTCCCAAGCGGATTCTTCCGACTCGCGCCAACGCGGCGGTACCGGCTTGGGTCTGGCAATTAGTAAAGCATTTGTGGAGCGTATGCAGGGCACTATCGGGTTTGATTCTGAATTAGGCAAGGGCGCCACTTTCTACGCAACGTTTCCGCTGCACAGTACCAGTGTTTAATTTTTCATTAACAGGAATACACAATGACTCGCGAACTAAATCGTATTTTGTATGTGGAAGATGATCCCGATATCCAAGCCATTGCATTGATGGTACTGGAAACAATCAATGGTTTTACGGTGGAGCCTTGCAGTGGCGGTAATGAGGCATTGCAGAAAGCAGTCCCCTTCAAGCCGGATTTAATTTTACTGGATGTAATGATGCCGGGGATGGATGGGCCGGAGACTTTAAAAGGCCTGCGCAATTTTTCTGAGCTGGAGCAAACGCCAGTGGTATTTATGACCGCTAAGGTTCAGCCACAAGAAGTGCAGGGGTATTTGAATTTAGGGGCGGCGGGAGTAATCGCCAAACCCTTTGACCCTATGACCTTGGCACAGGAGCTGCGCGATATCTGGGACAGGCATTAGCGATGAGACAGCGCTGTAGCGGGTGACTATCAGCCCGTACCAGACCAGAGCAAATCAAGGTTTTTAAAACCCCAGTCATCGGGTGATTCGCGCCCGATGATTTTTTCCTTGCCTTGCAGTACAGCAAGATCTAGGACTTCCTGAATGATTGGCATTTTGGTTTTGGCAGAGAAAAATATTTTTACTTTGGGCATCAGCAGCGAAGCGTCATTTTGTTCGATCACTACCGCCAAGCGCCCGCTTTCCAACCGAACCAGCGAGCCTGTGGGATAAATACCCACGGTTTTCACAAATGCCTGGAATACTGCTTCATCAAAATGCCCCTTGCTCCACTCCGCCATCTTGCGAATTGAGTCAGCGGGAGACCACCCTTTTTTGTATGGACGGTTGGAGGTAATTGCATCATAGACATCGCACACCGCGCCCATCTTGGCAAACAGGCTGATGGTGTCGCCTTTTAATCCAAATGGATAACCGGTGCCATCGACTTTTTCATGGTGGTGTAGGCAAACATCCAGCGCCATTGCCGGCACCTGGTAATTTTCAATTAAAATCTTGGCACCCAGTTCCGGGTGGGATTTCACTATCGCAAATTCCTCATCCGTTAACTTGCCCGGCTTATTCAGTACTTTCAATGGGATGCCCACCTTGCCGATATCGTGGAGCAATCCGGCCATGCCGGCATTGCGTACGGTTTCTTCATCGAGGTTTAGTTGGCGTGCCAAGGCGATCATCAGTGCACAAACGGCTACTGAGTGCAGGTAGGTATATTCATCGGCAGATTTTAATCGGGCCAGACTGATCAGGGCGTGAGGTTGGCGCAGCACAGATTTGGATATTTCATCAACCAGCTCGTGCGCCTTTTCTACTTGAATCGCTTTGCCCATGCGGACATCACTGAACATTTCAATCACGGCTTCTTTGGCACGATTGCACAAGCGCGCCGCTGTTTTTATCTCTTCATCCAGTGACGCGCGTTCCAGATTGCCCGGCTTTTCGGCTTCCAATAGCAAAGCTTCTGCTTCCGAGGCGACTTCCGCTTCTGTTTTACCGGCGGTTTCATCACAGGCATCAAGCCCTTGGCTGACATCTATCCAGAGCTCTTTAATACCGCTGGCGAGAATAGCGCGCAGGTCTTTTTCATCTTCCAAAAGAAAGCGAGTTTTCCAAAAGGGATGTTCCATCCACGAGCCACAGAATTCGCATATGAACATGCCGAGCTTTATGTCTTTGACTGCGATTCGTTTTAGCATGAGATCCGTGCGGTAGGTCCGTAAAAGATTGGTAGCGTTTGGCTGAGTATAGTCAGGCTTTAATTGAGAACTGGCTCGCGATGACAGAATTTTTTTCCCGATAAAGAAAGGTTCTTATGCTGAATTGCAGTCATGGGTGGCTTGATGTAAGCCAACCAGTGGCTAAATCGTTATTTCGCACCTATTATTCAGGCTAATGATTCGAACGACGTCGGGCGAGAATTAACAGGCGGGTATTTGTGTTGGCCAATAAGAAATCTTTCCCTTAAACAGGCTGCTTTCTCATGGACAAAAATGCTGACATAGCAGCTAAACTCCAGGCATTACGCGACGACTATGCCCAGCGCTTGCCCACTGAATTGGCGCAGCTGCGTATTCTGGTTAATGACCTTATCGATCCCGAGTTGCGCACTCCTGCGCTCACCCAGCTTAACCACCGCTTGCATAAACTGGCGGGTTCTGCCGGTAGTTTTGGTTTTACCGATTTGGGTAAACAGGCAAAAAAACTGGAGCTGCAAGCCCAGGAGTGGTTGGCGAACGATCACCTGGATATGGGGATCTTGCGCGTGTTTTCAGTCGCTGTTTCTGCCCTGGGTGGTGATTTGCAAGCTGAGCGCAATAACAAAGCTGTGCCTTTGATTAGTCACACCTCAGTGCAAAAAACTAACACCCTGATTTATGTGCTGGAAGATGACCTGGATATTGCCGAAGAGGTCTGCATGACCTTGCGCCACTTTGGTCATCAGGTCGAGCACTTTGCAACTATCGCCGCGGCCGAGACAGAAGTAGTGCGTCGTGCGCCGGATTTTATGATTTGCGACATAATGTTTATCGAAGAGGGGCGCGAGGCACCGGAAGCGGTGATGATCTTGCAGCAGCATTTACCTGCTCCTATCCCGGTTATTTTTGTTTCGACTCGCACGGATTTTGACGCCTATCACGCCGCGGTTAAGGCCGGAGCAGTGGGGTATTTTGTTAAACCCTTAGATATTATTCGCCTGGTCGATTGTTTTGAGCATTATCTGGATCGCAATCGCAGTGCGCCTCATCGGGTGTTAATCATCGATGATGATCTGGCGCTCGCCGAGCACTACAAACTGGTGCTCAATGCGGCGGGGATTCACGTGCAAATCAGTAATAACCCCCAGGTTATTTTCGAGTTACTGCAGGATTTCCACCCGGACCTGATACTGCTGGATATTAATATGCCTGGTTGTAACGGCATAGAACTGGCGCAGGTAATTCGCCTGAATCAGGATTGGTTGCGGGTTCCTATTACCTACCTTTCATCCGAGCAAGATGTCGAAAAGCGCGCGCTGGCGCTGGCTAGGGCGGGC
The DNA here is from genome assembly GCF_008806975.1 of Cellvibrio sp. KY-GH-1. NCBI lineage: Bacteria > Pseudomonadati > Pseudomonadota > Gammaproteobacteria > Cellvibrionales > Cellvibrionaceae > Cellvibrio > Cellvibrio sp. KY-GH-1. Next base: position 3,594,320 of record NZ_CP031728.1, on the reverse strand, counting down.
GACGACTTCCTCAGCAAGCCTCTGAATGATCGCGAGCTGGTTTCTGCCGTTACCACCCGTGCGGCACGCAGCCGGCAGCTCAGCGAGGCGTTGGATCGCGATAGTTTGACGGGTTTGCTTAAACATTCGCGTATCAAAGAGCAGGTAGATATTGAACTCAGTCGCACGGTGCGCGGTGGTGGGGACTTGAGTGTGGTGATGCTGGATTTGGATCACTTCAAACAAATTAATGATACCTATGGCCATCCGGCGGGCGACAAGGTAATTAAAGCCATCGCGCATTTGCTGCGCCAGCGATTGCGCAAAACGGATGCTGTAGGGCGCTATGGGGGTGAAGAGTTTGTCGCGGTATTGCCTCGCTGCGGAAGGGATGAGGCGGTAATGCTGATGGAAGATGTGCGTAGGCGATTTCGTGAGATCAGCTTCAGCGCAGGAGAGCGCACGTTTAATGTCACCCTGAGCGCTGGTATTGCTGCGTATCGCCCGGACATGGAGCGGGCAGATCAACTCCTGCAGGAAGCGGATGCCGCGCTCTATCGTGCCAAATCAGAAGGGCGAAATAAGCTATGCACCAATAGCTAGGTTTTACATTTTATTACCCGTGCCTCGCTCCATGGGCATCATTAGAGTCGCCGGGTAACGGTAGCCGAACCCGTTGTTTCTACCCCTAATAAAAACGCCCGGCTAAGCGGGCGTTTTTATTGGTATTAATATTTCTTTTCCGGCTCTGGTGCTGTGGGTGGCGGAGCGCTACTCTCTTCGGTAGGAACCGGCACATCACGGTTCATATCATCCAGGTATTTTTCGGACTTCTCCCCGCTCAGTGGTGCCTTGCCAGGCAGGTAATCACCTTCGGTTTTCACAAGCTTGTCATTTTCAAAGTAAACGGTGTAGAGATATTGGGTAATCTCGCCCTGAGAGCCGCGGCGTACGCTGTAGGGGTAGTCCCAGCGGTCATCATTAAAGGTATCTGGTACCAGGCTGTTGCCGAGCACAAAGCGCACCTGACGTTTTGACATACCCAGTTTTAACTGGGAAGCCATCTCTTCAGTAATGATATGCCCCTGTTGGATACCTACTTTATAAACACCGGGAAAGCGGAAGCTGGAGCAAGCGCTTAGACTGGTTGTGACAATCAGGGCCAGAAAAATGCGGCTGGCTAATTTCATACGAGGGCTTCCACTAACAAAAATGAACGCGGATAATACCCGAACCACAGGAATACTGAGAAGGGTTTGGGGGAAATAATGGCTGACGGTAACCACGAGCTGCGCAAGGCTGGCCTTAAAGTCACTTTGCCGCGAGTTAAGATTTTGCAAATGTTGGAGTCCTCTGAACAGCATCACATGAGCGCGGAAGATGTATACAAAGCGCTGATGGAGCAGGGTGATGACGTTGGTCTGGCAACTGTGTACCGGGTGTTAACCCAGTTTGAAACAGCTGGTTTGGTGGTTCGTCACAACTTCGACGGCGGTCATTCAGTGTTTGAAGTAGCGCGTGGCGAGCATCACGATCACATGGTCGATATAGATGCTGGCACTATCATTGAGTTCCATAATGATGAGATTGAAGCACTGCAAAAACGTATTGCCGCTGAATACGGCTACGAATTAACGGATCACAGTCTAGTGCTTTACGTGCGCAAAAAGCGCTAAGTTATATGAAGATTGCGAGAAAGAAGTGTTTTGAGGTGAAAAACGTTAGAACTTGGCCGCAAAAACGAGTATTGTTAACTGGTTCGACTTTTATACCGATTTTTTTGAAAAGTTTGCTGTTTTTGAAAGAAACGTTAGTGTTTTGATGTAGGAAACGTTGATTTGTATTACTGCTTGAGGGCGCGTTTATCGCGCCCTATTTGTTGATAGTCCAGGCAAAAAATAGTGCACAAATTAAAGCGCCAACATTTCCCGGGCATGAGCCAGTGATTGTTCGGTTACCTTTAGCCCGCCCAGCATACGTGCGACTTCTTCCACTTTGGATGCGCCATCCAGCTCAACCAGTGTTGACTCAGCCGATTTCTTATTGGCAGTTTTAACCACCTGCAAGTGTTGATGCCCCTTGCTCGCCACTTGCGCCAGATGGGTCACGCAAATTACCTGACCGCGCTCGCCTAACTGTCTTAACAACTGACCAACCACATCGCCAGTGGCACCGCCTATTCCCACATCGACTTCGTCAAAGACCAGCGTGGGAATGGCCGAGGTTTGTGCTGTAACTACCTGGATGGCAAGGCTGATGCGTGACAACTCGCCGCCCGAAGCGATTTTCCCCAGAGGGCGAGGGGCTTGGCCGGGGTTGGTGCTGATGAGAAACTCCACTTCTTCCAGACCGTTGGCGCCGGGCTTGTCACCCAGTGGGATAAGGCTGACGCTGAACTTGGCGTTTTCCATGGCCAGTAACTTGAGCTGTTCGTTCACTTGCTTTGCCAGGCCGTTGCCCGCCTTGGTGCGCTTGGCGGAAAGTTGGTCGGCGAGTTGGCGATAGGTTTTCTCCGTCTGGGTGACTTGCTGCGCGAGTTGGTCGAGTTTGGCATCCCCGCCTTGCAACTGCTCCAGCTCACCACTGAGTTTATTGACCAAGTCCGGTAATTCCTCCGCCTGAATACGGTGTTTGCGCGCGAGGTCGTAAATGGCCGACAGGCGTTCTTCTACATGTTGCAAGCGCTGCGGGTCGAGGGTAAAGCTATCGATGTGCTGTTCGATTTCATGTTGGGCCTCTTCTACCTGGATCTGCGCGCTAGTGAGCAGCTCTTCAGCGGTTTTCAACGCGGCCGATTTCTCCGGCAGGCCGCGCAAGATATGCAGCGCACGGTGCAGATTGACCCCCAAACCTTGCTCTTCATCACCACAAAAGGCTGCCAGTTGTTGGCTGCCACGCAATATTTCCTCCGCATTGGCCAAGCTGCGTTGCTCGGCTTCCAATTTGGCCTGCTCGCCCTGTTGTAAACCAAGCTGCTCTAATTCTTCTACCTGATAGCTCAACAACTGGAAACGGGCATTGACCTCGGCCGCGTTATCGCGCAGGTGGAGAAAATGTTCCAACCGGCTCTGCCACTCGCGCCATGCCTGGCGCACCTGTTTAGCCAATTCAGTTTGACCGGCAAATTCATCTACCAGGCGGCGATGAGTATCTTTGACCAGCAGGGATTGGTGCTCATGTTGGCTGTGAATATCTATCAACATTTCGCCCAGGGTTCGCAGCTGTTGAAGGGTGACTGATTGGCCGTTGACATAAGCTTTGGATTTGCCGTCGCTGGCTACCACTCTGCGCAGCAGGCATTCGTGCGGGTGATCTGCCTGCTGCAGGTCGTTACCGAGCAACCATTCGGCAGCGGCCGGTATCTTACGTGTGTCAAAGGTGGCACAGATGTCGGCGCGGCTGGCACCGGTACGCACCCGCTCGCCATCAGCGCGGTCCCCGAGCGTCTGTCCGAGGGCATCTAGCAAAATGGATTTCCCCGCACCTGTCTCTCCGGTTATCACAGTCATACCGGGTTTTAAATCCAGGTCGAGATGATCAACCAGGGTGAAATTTTGGATATTCAGGTGAGTGAGCATAGGTCGTCCGTCGGATCGCTAAAAGGGAGGCACCAATTAAAAAGCCAGACGCGATTGGCTAATCGCTATCTGGCTGTTTATACAGTATTTGGCATTAAAGAGGCAAGCTTGCCCAACGATCCTTAAAAGCGGAAGCCCTCCAATTTACGGCTCAGTTCATCCGAGGCATCGCGGATTTGCTGGGAAGCGAGCAATGTACCGCGTGCAGCATCCTTGGTGCCGAGGGATGATTGTTCCACATGACTGACGTATTCCAGAATCAGGCTACTGGCCTGCACGTGTTCGATCAGCGAGCTGCCTATGTGGGCCACCATCTTGGCCACCTCATCAGTTTCCATGCGTACACTCTCTACAATTTCGCCCCCCTGGCGAGTTTGGGCAATGCCGTCCTTCAGTTGGGTGACCATATCATCCATATTTTGCTTGGCGACGCGGCTGGAGTTTTGGACGGCAGTGATGGTATCGCTAATTTCTGTCGTTGCCTGGGTGGTGCGCTGTGCGAGCTGGCGGACTTCATCGGCCACCACCGCAAAACCGCGCCCCTGTTCCCCGGCGCGCGCCGCTTCAATCGCGGCGTTTAGTGCGAGCAAGTTGGTTTGGTTAGCGACTTCGCTGATCACGGAAATCACCGCCGAAATACTGCTAATACGTTGGGCGAGATCGTCGATACTGCTTTGGGTTTGGATAACGCTGTTGTCTATCTCCACAAAACTTTTTACGGCGCTGGAGATCAGCTTCTGGCCCTGGTTGGCGGTCTTGGAGGCGTGGTCCGTTTGATTGGTCGCAACCTTGGCCTGCTCCATGGCGTCTTTAGTTTGCATATTGAATTCTTCTGCCGAGGAGGCAATTTTTATGGTGTTGGCACTTTGGTCTTCGGCCATGGCGGTACTGGTTTCCGCCTTATGGACTATGTCATCACTGATTTCATGGAGGCGTGACACCATTGCTGAAATACTGCCGAGCATATCGCGCAGTGCGTGGCGCATGCGCACCACTGAGCCGTAAATACTGTCCTCGGGAGCGGCGTGAGCGTTGCGTTCGGTCAGGTCACCGCTGGCAACGGCTCGTACGAGCGTTAACACCTCTTTCAGCTCAGCGCCCAGGCCAGTATCCAGCTTGCGAGCAAACATGACCACGGGTACCACGATCACCAACATCACCAGAATACAAACACCTAACTGCCATTTGGCGGTCTCCCAAAAGCGGGCGTTGACCTCGTTAAAGCCAATGCCCGTACCTACTACCCATTTCCAGCGAGGCGACAGCTTGGCGATGGACAGCTTTTCTTCAATCGAGCCATCGGCTTGTTTTTGCGTCCAGTTGTATTTGGCAGTTTGCCCCTGAGCCTTGCCTACGGCTTTTAATAGTATCTCGCCTACGCTGCGGCCGTTTCCGTCCTTAAATTCATGAAAGCTGGTCCCGTGTAGCTGCGGGTCGAGTGGCGCGGCGACGAAATTCATCTGTTCGTCGGCGACATAAACGTATTCGGACTTGTGATAGGTGTTGTTGCGCAGAATTTGGGTGGCGATTTTCTTGGCGGTTTCATCATTCATTTCACCGCGGGCTGCCATCTGCTCCATTTGGATTACTGTGGCGTAGGTGCTGTTGAGCAGCTGCTCTACCCGCGCGGCGTTATCCTGGTTGGATGAGTAGCGAACCGTAAACAATCCTATCAGCATCATTCCCAGAAGGCCGAGCAGGATTTGGGCGGAGACAATCCAGATCTTAACGCGCAATGACATGGTAATTAACCCTCTGGGTGGCGAACTTATGAACAGGTGTTTCTCGACGATAGGTTGAATGGACAACGTTGTCAAATGGTATTTACGCCAATAAGCCAAGTATTTTTATGGCTTGGGTTGCCGTTGTTTTCCGCTGAAGCGAATCCCTTTTTTGGCGCATTATTCAACACTGTGTGTGCGAACTTGGCGCAGTTTTTTGCGCTGCTCCGATGGTTCCTGACGATAAAGGCAAACTTGAGTATAGGTCTAATTTTTCGCCTATCCGGTGATCATTTGCGTTAGTTAGTGATCAGGCTTTTCCATAAAAACTTTAGCGCCAGCGCTTGAATCCCTCTGTCTTAGCCCCATATAGCCCACACTGTCTGAATAGGCACCCTGATTTGGTTTTAGCAAGTTATACCGGCGGCTGCGCCGCCCAACCAGTGATTGGAGAACACAGTGTCAACCCAAGATTACACCGACATTCAAAATGCAACCGAACCCCAGCCAGCGGCCGAGGAGCAGGTGCAAGCAGAAGCAGCTGACGCAGGTATTGAAACCCTGCAGGCTCAATTGGCAACCCTGGCAACTGCCTATGAGGCAGCCAAAGAGCAGAGCCTGCGCGCCCAGGCTGAGGCGCAGAATGCCCGTCGCCGTGCCGAGCAAGATGTAGAGAAAGCCCACAAGTTTGGCCTGGAGAAAATGGTCAACGACCTGCTGCCAGTTGTCGATAACCTGGAGCGAGCGCTCTCATCAATCGATGCCAGCAATGAGGTTTTTGCAGCAATCGCGGAAGGCATTCAGCTCACCCACAAAACTTTTGTTGATGCACTGGCGCGTCATCAGGTCCTGGTAGTGAATCCGCAGGGCGAACCTTTCGATCCGAATTTGCATCAGGCGGTTTCTGCGGTGCCCAATCCGGATGTCGAACCAAACACGGTGATCAATTGTTTCCAGAAGGGTTACACCCTGCATGGCCGTCTGGTTCGTCCGGCGATGGTAGTGGTGTCCAAGGCTCCTTAGCAGCTAAAACCCACAGCGTTGGTAAGGATTTTTTTACGGCGCCACTTGAATTCAAATCCGGTGCGCCAATATAGAAAACAACTGCAAACGAAAGCGCAAACACCCAGTGTTTGCGCGACTAGAGCAAGTCATTAACATTCAGTGCTCGCCTGTTCGGGCACTCAGCAACAAACAGATTTTCAGGAGCAGCACCATGGGTAAAATTATCGGCATCGACTTGGGTACCACTAACTCTTGCGTTTCCATTCTGGAAGGCGGCACGCCCAAAGTTATTGAAAACGCTGAGGGTGATCGTACAACGCCTTCAATTATCGCGTTCACTAACGATGACGAGATTCTTGTTGGTCAATCTGCCAAACGTCAGGCAGTTACCAATCCGCACAACACCTTGCATGCGGTTAAGCGCTTGATTGGCCGTAAATTCAAAGATGATGTAGTGCAAAAAGATATTTCCATGGTGCCCTACAAAATCGTTGCGGCTGACAATGGCGATGCTTGGGTAGAAGTGAAGGGCGATAAAAAAGCGCCGCCACAAATTTCTGCTGAAGTGCTGAAGAAAATGAAGAAAACCGCTGAAGATTATCTCGGCGAAAAAGTCACTGAAGCAGTAATCACTGTTCCAGCGTACTTTAATGACTCACAACGTCAAGCGACTAAAGATGCAGGCCGCATCGCCGGTCTGGATGTAAAGCGCATCATCAACGAGCCGACTGCTGCTGCATTGGCTTACGGTTTGGATAAAGGTGTAGGTGATCGCACTATCGCGGTCTACGACCTGGGTGGTGGTACTTTCGATATTTCTATTATCGAAATTGCTGACGTTGATGGCGAGCATCAATTCGAAGTGCTTTCTACCAACGGCGATACTTTCCTCGGTGGTGAAGATTTCGATATGCGCTTGATTGAATTCCTGGCGGATACCTTCAAGAAAGATACCGGTATTGATTTGCACAATGATCCACTGGCGTTACAACGTTTGAAAGAAGCGGCCGAAAAAGCCAAGATCGAATTGTCATCCAGCCAGCAAACCGAAGTGAATCTGCCGTACATTACCGCGGATGCAACAGGTCCAAAACACCTGGTGGTAAAACTGACCCGCGCGAAATTGGAATCATTGGTTGAAGACTTGGTGACCAAATCCATGGAGCCAGTAAAACAAGCGATTAAAGATTCCGGCAAATCTATCAGTGACATCGATGATGTAATTCTGGTGGGTGGTCAAACCCGTATGCCGTTGGTGCAAAAGGCAGTGGCGGATTTCTTTGGCAAAGAAGCGCGCAAAGACGTTAACCCTGATGAAGCGGTAGCGATTGGTGCAGCAATTCAAGGTTCGGTATTGTCTGGTGATACTACCAATGTATTGTTGTTGGACGTAACTCCGCTGACTCTTGGTATTGAAACCATGGGCGGTGTAGCGACTCCATTGATTGAGAAAAACACCACGATTCCAACCAAGAAATCGCAAATTTTCTCAACTGCCGATGACAACCAAACTGCAGTAACTATTCACGTGGTGCAAGGTGAGCGCAAGCAAGCGTCGCAAAACAAATCACTTGGTCGTTTTGACCTGAGTGACATTCCGCCTGCACAGCGCGGAATGCCGCAAATCGAAGTAACTTTTGATATCGACGCTAACGGTATTTTGAATGTAAGTGCAAAAGACAAGGCGACGGGTAAGGAACAATCTATCGTGATCAAAGCCTCTTCCGGTTTGAGCGATGAAGAAATCCAGAAAATGGTAAAAGATGCTGAAGCTAACGCCGAGGCAGATCGCAAGTTCGCCGAAGTAGTGGGCGCGCGCAATACTCTGGAAGGTTTGATCCATGCGACTGAAAAAACTTTGAAAGAAGCGGGTGATAAAGCCACTGCGGAAGAAAAATCAGCCATCGAAGCGGCGCTGACTGAAGCGCGCGATGTAGCCAAGAGTGAAGATTTAGCGAAGATCGAAGCGGCAACTACCAAATTGACCGAAGCATCAGGTTCACTCGCGCAAAAACTTTACGCTGAGCAACAAGCAGCGGGTCAAGCGGGTGCTGCGGGTGCACAGCAAGCCGGCGGCAGCAAGCCAGCGGACGACGGTGTGGTAGATGCCGAGTTTGAAGAAGTGAAAGAAGACAAATAATTCGTAGGATGGGTGGGGCGCAAGCGATACCCTTCAATGAATTTGGAAGTAAAACAACAAATGCGGGCTTGCCCGCATTTGTCATGTAAGAATCAGGCAAATGTAGCCCCTATGGAGCCTAACGGAATACGGGATACTTTTTGAATGTTCAATCCCGTATTACGCCAGGCTCCGTACGGGCTACGATGAAAATTTTTGAAATGTACTGCGCATTTCTTTTAGCGGTGTAACCATGTCCAAACGCGATTACTACGAAATCCTCGGTGTCAAAAAAGATGTTGATGCCGCTGAATTGAAAAAAGCCTACCGTCGTGTAGCCATGAAATTCCATCCGGATCGCAACCCGGATGATCCTAACGCCGAAGAAAAATTCAAAGAAGCTAACGAGGCTTACGAAGTTCTGTCCGACGAAAACAAGCGCGCGGCCTATGATCGCTATGGTCACGCGGGCGTAGATGGCCAATCTGGTATGGGCGGCGCTGGTGGTTTTGGCGGTGGTAACTTCAGTGATATTTTTGGCGATGTATTCGGTGATATTTTTGGTGGCGGGCGCGGTGGTCGCGGTGGTCCGGCGCGCGGTTCCGATTTACGCTACAACCTCGAATTAAGTTTGGAAGATGCCGTAAAAGGTACCAGTGTTCAAATTAAAGTGCCTACACTGGTTTCCTGTAAAACCTGTGATGGTTCCGGTGCAAAAGCGGGCAGTAAACCGGTCACCTGTACTACCTGTGGTGGTCACGGCCAGGTGCGTATGCAGCAGGGCTTTTTCTCGGTTCAACAAACTTGCCCCAGCTGTCGTGGACGCGGCACTATTATTTCTGACCCCTGCAAATCCTGTAGTGGCCAGGGTCGCGTAGAAGAAACCAAAACCCTGCAAGTGAAAGTGCCAGCGGGTGTGGATACCGGCGATCGCATTCGCTTGTCCGGCGAAGGTGAAGCGGGTGCAGACGGTGGTCCGAGCGGCGATTTGTATGTTCAAGTGCATGTGCGCGAGCATCACATTTTCAAACGTGACGGCGCTGACTTGTATTGCGAAGTTCCGATTGATTTTGTCGATGCTGCACTCGGCGGTGAGCTTGAAGTTCCCACGCTCGATGGCCGCGTAAAATTAAAAGTCCCGGCCGAAACCCAAACTGGAAAATTATTCAAACTGCGCGGTAAAGGCGTAACGCCAGTGCGCGGTGGTGGTGTCGGCGATTTACTTTGCCGCGTGGTAGTAGAAACCCCGGTAAATCTCACCAGCAAACAAAAAGATTTGCTCAAAGAATTCCAGACCACCATGAAAGGCGGAAAATACTCCCCCAAACAGTCCAGCTGGTTTGACGGTGTGAAGAAGTTTTTTAATGAGTAATTGAGCTTAAAAAAGCCGACCCGATAAGGTCGGCTTTTTTTATTAAGGTAAAAAGTTTAAATACAAGAATACGATGAAGCTAAGCAAAACCAATCAAAAACTCGATAACAATATATGCAAGTCGTTAACCGTTGCTTGCGAATCCTTTTTAGGTGATATCGTTGGATTTTCCTGGTTGACCCATCGCGTGAATTACACCAACTTTCCCGGAAGTTTAGTAGTCACTTGTGTTTTTAATACCGATGAAGATATTGAGACTATGTTGGCGCTTAAGCAAGATGAAATCTTGCGTGCAACCATACAAAAACAACTACTTAAGGTGGGCATAGTCGTAAAAAATATTAAGCAATGTGTACGTTTTGATAGTGAGCAAGCCTGTGAGCTTCAGCACGGTGGGCAATGGTCAGATCGTTTGGCGTTAAATAACCCAAAGTACAAGCCATGGGAAAGCGCGGTCATTAAGCATTGATAAAAATCTGCTGAAAAGCACCAGGCAACCATGAAGGGCGGAACGTATTCATTCCAAACAATCGGGCTGGTTCACTGGGGTGAAGCAAATATCTAACGAGTCACTTAAAAGGCCGATCAAAAGATCGGTCTTTTTCATTTGTGTGCAGAATTTTATAAATATCACAAGACTGTTTCTTCCCTGTTTCAGATGCGACAATCTTTTAAGGATTAATAACTGAGGTGCTGGCCATGAAGAGTTGGTTGTTTTTAGGAGTTGCAATTTTTTCTGAAGTGATCGCGACCTCCGCGTTGAAAGCGAGTGAAGGTTTTTCTAAAACTACGCCTTCTATAGTGGTGTTGGTTGGCTATGGATTAGCGTTTTATTTTTTATCGCTTACCTTAAAAACAATTCCGGTCGGAGTTGCCTACGCTGTTTGGTCGGGTGTGGGAATTGTAGGGGTTAGCATTATTGGTTTTCTGGTGTTCAAACAGAAACTGGATTTTCCGGCGCTATTGGGAATGGGATTTATCCTGACTGGTGTTTTGATTATGAATGTGTTTTCAAAATCGGTTGCGCATTAGGTGAGTTCCAAATGTGCGGGATATATTTTCAGTGTGTTGGGTGTCGCTGCGCTTAGTCTTCGCGGCCCGGCACAGCCTAGGGTATGTAGATGTTAAATATTTTTTCAGAAAAAATAACGGCAGGATTTTTGGTTGCAACTGTTGCCGCTTTGGTTTTATTGCAATGGCTACCGCTGGTCAATGGAATTGGTTTGTTAGGTGTTGCCGGATTGGCGGGTTTTGTTCGCAAGGATAGTGCGAATCGAAAATTAAAAGCGATACTGTTTTTGTTGATGGTGCCTTTGGTGTTTTGGGTGGCGACTTTTCGCTCGGAAGGATTTAATTATCCGCTATTGTTAAGCTTGCCTGGTGCTGAAGGTCAGCTGACACGCTACGAACTGTTTGTTAATTTTGCTAAAGCATTGGTGGGTTTTACATTGTTGTATTTGTTATGGCAAAAATTGCGCGAAGGAGAATTTGTCGCGCGGTCGCGTTATTCATTTTTAGTGGCATTGCTAGCGCCAGTATTGATTATTGCGGTGGCAATTCCGGTGTTGGGTTTGTATTTGCAACCCAAAACTATTGAGCAGATGGTGTTGTTTGGTTTGGGTAATTTGTTGATTGTTTGTGTGGCAGAGGAGGCTTTTTTTCGCTTTCTGTTGCAGCAGCCACTGCGCAATGCAATTGCTGGTATGACCGCTAACCGCGGGGTGCAGGAATTAATACCCCTGCTATTGGTAACTGCGATATTTGTGGCGATTCATTCCGGTATCGGTGGTGCGGCAATCTGGGTTTACGCGTTGGCCGGGTTTTTATATGGCTTGAGTTATACACTGAGTAAAAATATCTGCTACCCGATTATGATTCATTTCTTTGTTAATCAAATCCATTTTTCCTTTTTAACCTATCCGTTGCCTGCGGTTGGTTAGGTGTTCTTTTATCAAGCTCCAATATCATTAATAAATGTGACTTTTTATTGGTGTTGTTCGGTGCGAAATTTATCAATTTATTGCGAGCTATATTTGCGCTTAGGATAGTGTTGTTATTTTAGGTGCCGCGAGGAAACAGAATATTTCCGTATATTACATGTGTCGATAGCTGTATGAATCGACTGGTTTTTTCTAATAATTTATAAACGGAAACTTTTCTATGAACGCAAAAAAACTGTGTTTGCTGGCGCTGTCCAGTTTAATGTTTAGTCTGCCTTTTGCTTCCCAGGCTGCGATTATTGACGGCACCTTTAAGGCAAAGGTGACGAGCGGTGATCCTCAGCCAGGTTTGTGGGGTGATATTTTGGGTGAAACGGTTACTGGCACATTTTCCTATGACTCTGATTTGAAGTTCGCACTGTCATCCGGTTCGAATGAGGTCAGATACATCCGTAATGATGCCAATGCATTCGTCAATATGACGATCAATATTGCGGGAAACACCTTCGATATATCTCATGATTACACGGATAGGCTGGGCATTGAGCGCGCATCTGATTTCGTTATAGTTAAAGATGCCTTTCCTTCGGTCGCAGAAGATTCAGATTATTTCATGGTATTGGACGCCCTGATGCTGGGTGATTTCGGTGCTGAGTATCTTGAATCAACACTGTACTTTTACTTGTGGGAAGCCGGTTTGGATACCGTAAAAACCCTGGATGTTGAGCAAGCGTTTCATTGGGTTAGCGGTGGCAATGACGCATCGGGAGGTTTTGGGTCTTTTTATTACAATTACAATATTGATGGCGTTTCCAGATTTTCATTTGTAACTATGGATTTGGAAGAAGTAACCGCTTCCCTACGCACATCGTCTGTGCCTGAGCCATCACCTTGGGTGCTCTTGGGCACTGCATTTTTAGGCGTTGTATTGCGACGTAAATTGCAGGTTTTACGTTAAGTGTAAAACCTTTTGCTTACCGCTTGGGAATACCAAGCGGTAGTTATTATGATATTTGTAACTTTTGGTTTCAGGTTTTGCGCTTTAGTCTATGTACTAACAGGGTCCACCAAATAAGGAGCAATTCATGCAGCAAATATTAGCGCACACCCCGGCCTGGGTGTTTGGTTTATTGCTGGGGTTGATAGTGCTCGGGTTGCAGCAGGCGCGTAATCGGCAGGTTAAACTTTGGTTGGCTTATTTGTTGCCCTCGGGTATGGTGATTTTATCACTGATAGGTGTTACGTCTAATTTCGGTGTGCAGTTGGTAACTATTTCGCTGTGGATGGCAGGGCTATGTGCAGTGGCGTTGCTGGGTAATCATTTGTTGCCGGTAAAAAATCTTCGTTACTTCGCTGAGTCAAATCGATTTTATATTCCTGGTAGTTGGATTCCGCTGTTGGTAATTCTGGCGATATTCTTTACCAAGTATGTGGTTGCAGTACTTTATGCGCTGGGTAATCCCATTACTGTGCACACCGCATTTATGCCTGTGCTTTGTGTTGTGTATGGCGGGTTTAGCGGTTACTTCGTGGCGCGTGCGCTCTGTTTGGTGCGGGCATCGCGTACGGGTAATGAGTTGTTGCCAGCCAATTAATGTCTAATTAAACATGACGGCGCACAATAAATAAATGCCAACAAAAAAGGACACAATGCGGTGTCCTTTTTTGTTGCTGGTGGGAAAATCCTAATTGGCTTGTAAATGCTGTGCGTGGTAACGCAAGTGATCATCAATAAAACTGGCAATAAAATAATAGCTATGGTCATAGCCCGCATGCATGCGCATGGTGAGAGGGTGATGATAATCGGCGCAGGCTTTTTGCAGTGCATCCGGCTTTAATTGTGACGACAAAAACTGGTCAGCGTTACCTTGATCAATAAACAAAGGCTGTTTGGATTTTCCACTGGCAATCAGGTGGCAGGCATCATACGCATTCCAACTATCCTCATCATCGCCTAGATACCCACTAAATGCCTTTTTCCCCCACGGACAATTGACTGGATTGCTAATAGGTGCAAAGGCAGAGATGGATTGATAGCGACCAGGTGAGCTTAGCGCAATTACCAAAGCGCCGTGACCGCCCATGGAATGACCGCTAATAGATTCTTTACCATTGAGTGGAAAGTTCTCGTGCACTAACGCGGGTAATTCGGTCGTGATGTAATCAAACATGCGGTAATTATTTTGCCAGGGCTCTTGAGTCGCGTTCAAATAAAATCCGGCGCCGGTGCCAAAGTCGTAACTATCTTCCTCGCCCGGCAAATTCAAACCGCGTGGGCTGGTGTCCGGGCAAATAATCGCTATCCCTAATTCGGCTGCCATTTTTAGCGCGCCGGCTTTCTGCATGAAATTTTCATCGGTACAGGTAAGGCCAGATAGCCACCAGAGCAGTGGAACTTTTTTGCTGTCTGCTTGGGGCGGCAAATAAATGGCGAAAATCATCTCGCAGTTTAAGGTCGGCGAGAAATGTTTAAAGCGTTTGTGCCAGCCACCAAAACTTTTATTGGCGGCAATTTCAGTGAGTTGAATCGACATGCTTGCTCTCTTATATCCCTGTGTTATCACCCTGTTGCGTGCGCAAGCAGGGTGTTGGTGTATGAATGTAATAGTTGATTAACACGCGGGTGAATAATGTATTAATACTGCAATGATTGGTAGCACGGTGATTAATCATACTGTGATTAAGGGCGCTGTAATTAATGGCGTTGTGATTAATAGTGCCGTGATTAACAGTGCCGTAATTAATAGTGCAGTACCGTGCGAATGCTTTTACCTTCGTGCAATAAATCAAATGCCTCGTTGATTTTCTCGAAGGGCATATCGTGGGTAATAAATTCATCAATCTTAATTTCGCCGTTCATGTAGCGCTCTACATAATCGGGCAATTGGCTGCGGCCTTTTACACCGCCAAACGCCGAGCCTTTCCATACGCGGCCGGTGACCAGCTGGAATGGGCGAGTCGATATTTCCTGGCCGGCACCGGCTACGCCGATAATAATCGATTCGCCCCAGCCTTTATGGCAGCACTCCAGCGCCGAACGCATGACGTTTACATTGCCGATACATTCAAACGAGTAGTCCACCCCGCCATCGGTCATATCGACAATCACTTGCTGGATGGGTGCAGAATGATCTTTCGGGTTTACAAAATCTGTTGCGCCGAACTGGCGGGCCAACTCAAATTTGTCCGGGTTAATATCAATGGCAATGATGCGTCCAGCTTTAACCATCTGTGCACCTTGAATCACAGCAAGGCCGATTGCACCCAGGCCAAACACCGCAACAGTAGAGCCCGGCGTAACTTTCGCGGTGTTTACTACGGCACCAATTCCGGTGGTCACACCGCAGCCGAGCAAACAAATTTTATCGAGCGGCGCACTGGGCGATACTTTGGCGAGCGATACCTCTGGCAGCACGGTGTATTCGGAAAAGGTCGAGGTACCCATGTAATGGAAGAGTGGTTTGCCGTCCAATGAAAAGCGGCTGGTGCCGTCGGGCATAACTCCCTTGCCCTGAGTGGCACGCACGGAGCCGCACAAGTTGGTTTTGCCGGAAAGGCAGAATTTGCACTTACCACATTCAGCGGTGTAAAGCGGAATCACATGGTCGCCCACTTTTAGACTGGTAACGCCTTCGCCAACTTCCTCAACAATGCCCGCGCCTTCGTGGCCCAGTACCGCCGGGAACAGGCCTTCCGGATCGGCGCCGGACAAGGTGTAAGCATCAGTGTGACAAACACTGGTGGCGACAATGCGCACCAGAACTTCGCCGGCCTTGGGGCCTTGTACATCAATTTCGGCGAGTTCCAGCGGTTTGCCTGCGGCGAGGGCGATAGCAGCACGTGATTTCATATCAGTTTCCTTGGTTAATGGGAGGTTTATTCATCGCAATCAATAAACCCGAAAATAGTGCGCTCAGTGTAGACTGCGAATTGAATTGCAATAAGCCGTTTAAAAATCACTTAATTGTTGCTATGGAGCAATAATGCAGCATTGGGAAAGGGTAGAAGGTTTTGTTCAGGTGGTGCGCCACGGCAGTTTTGTCGCGGCCGCGCGCTACCTGCAGGTGTCCAGCTCGCACGTGAGTCGATTGGTTAGCCACTTGGAGCAGCAGCTGGGAACGCAATTGCTTTACCGCAGCACGCGCCAGATTCGGCTGACCGAGGCGGGTAACGTTTACTACGAAGCTTGCCGGCAGTTGTTTGATGGTGTGCGCGACGCAGAATTATTGTTGCAACAGCATCAGGGCTTGCCCTCGGGAGTGCTTAAGATCACGGCGCCCGCCACCTTTGGCGATAAATATATCGCCCCGCTGGTGAATGACTTTCAACTTCGCTATCCACAATTGAAGATCAATATGTACTTCAGCAATCGCCAGGTAGAGATGATTGAAGAGGGCTTCGACTTGGGTATCCGTATGGGTGTGCTGCGCGAATCCACCTTGGTTGCACGCCGCCTGTGTGATAGGCGTGAATATATAGTCGGCTCACCTGATTACCTCGCCCGTATCGCCCCGCCCCAGACTCTCACGGATCTCGAACGCCATAACTGCTTAATTGGAACGCGCGGTTATTGGCTAATGCAGCAAAATGGTCAGCGCAAAGACATCAATGTTCATGGTAATTGGCAGGCGAATTCTGGCCCGGCACTACTCGATGCGGCGCTCAAAGGCCTGGGGTTGGCGCAACTGCCGGATTATTACGTAGATGAACATCTCGCTAGTGGTAAGTTGGTGGCGGTACTCAATGAATTTCAATCAGCGGAAATGGGCGTGTGGGTGGTTTACCCGCAACAGCGGCACCTCGCGCCCAAGGTGCGTCTGTTAGTTGATTTCCTGGTAGAACAATTCAAAACGGGAATCGCGGGATTAGAGTTTTGATGCGAGCCCCAAATGCGAGCGCTAAGGCTCGCATTGCGGGCAATACGAGTTTATTCGATGTTTTGTACTTGCTTATTGTTCTCTTTTGAGTGTGCTTAAACATCAATAGATCATGTGTATTTTCTGGTTTCTATTAGCCTTCCTTTCACCGCTTTTACCGCCATTTTGATTTTCTTCTTCTATTCCAGCAGTGCACTTTAAGCTTAGAGATAAGCCCAGACCCGTTTTGGTTGCTGAGCTCACCGGTTCCTAGCTGAACCTCTTTTTGTTCAAATTTTTATATTGTTCATGATTCATGAACATGATATTTTTGCTGAACAAATGGCCGCCAGAGTGTTCTTACGTGCCCAACTCCTCAGAATCTCACATAGTGACGCAAGCCCTGTTCGCCCTAAAGGGGGAGACTGGGTTGGATTTTGCGCTAAGTAAACAGTTGCCCACTGACAGTGAGACTGACTATTTAATAAAGACGCCCTCACAAACCCTGGCAGTTGAGGTTAAGCGAAATATTAGGCCTGCACACCTGGGTGCGATTATTCAACACATCAAAAAGCTACAGCCTCTTGGGGTGCTGGTTGCTGATTACCTGAACCCCAACATTGCCAAAGCACTGAAAGATAATGATGTGCAATACATGGATGCCTGCGGTAATAGTTACCTAAATTTACCTCCAATCTACGTGAACATCTCTGGCCAAAAGCCAGCAATGGAAACCAAACAAACAAAAAGTAGAGCTTTCGATACCAGCGGGCTCAAGCTTGTCTATGGTTTTCTGTGTGACGAGACATTAATAAACGCAAGCTATCGCGAAATATCTGGAAAAACCGGAGTCGCTTTAGGGGCTATAGGGAAACTATTAACTGATTTGAAAGAGGCGGGTTACCTAATAAACCGAAATGACCTCAAGTGGCATAGCCTAATAAATCGCCGCAAGTTATTAGATCGCTGGGTAGAAGCCTATCCTGAAAAATTAAAACCAAAACTATTTGTTGGTGAATTTATCAGCGATAACGCCAATTGGTGGAAAAACGTAGAAATTGAAAAATACGACGCTTATTGGAGTGGAGAAGTTGCTGCGGCTAAATATACCGACTACCTGCAACCACAGGTTATTACAGTCTATGTGCCTGAAAAATCAGTGGGCAAACTTTTTGCAACGGCGCGATTACGTAAAGCGAATAACTCTATAGAAAACACGAGTGGCTTGATCAAAGTTTTCAGACCTTTTTGGCCAGAAAATAATAACCACAACAATGAGTATCCAAATTACCTAAGAAAAGACACCGTTCATCCCATACTCATTTACGCCGATTTAATCGCTTCGGCAGATAGCCGCAACTTAGAAGTCGCAAGGATGTTATATGAAAGCACCATTGCTGAATATATCGGCGAAGATTGATCCCGCATTGGCGAGTCTCTGCGAGATCGTTGCAGAGTGTGCCGTGCAATTACAAATACCTTACTTAATAGTAGGTGCGACTGCGCGCGATATGGTTTTGCACTATGGCTTCGGCGCTAAAATACAACGAGCCACCGCCGATATTGATTTTGCGTTGCAGGTTCCCACATGGGATGCCTTTACCGCCTTAAGAATGGAGTTAATAGCAAATAATTTTTCCGAAACAAGAAAAGTACATTGCTTAATCGCGCCAAACAATTTGCCCATCGACATAATTCCGTTTGGTGATCTAGCCGATCAAGACGCTAAGGTTCAATGGCCGCCATCTGGCGACATAATTATGAACGTGCTCGGCTTTCAAGAGGCATTAAATAACGCAAATACAGTTCGTCTTAGAGATGCTCCCATACTTGATGTGCCTGTTGCTTCGCCCGAGGGAATGACAATACTCAAGTTGATTGCATGGACTGATCGTGAGATAGAGCAGCGGAATAAGGATGCGAAAGATCTTGCATACTTGCTTACGACCTACGAAAACATTCCAGTCATTTCAGATCAGTTATATGGCGAAATAACGCTTATGGAGCTCTACGGTTGGGATCTAACCCTAGCCAGCGCCCATCAGCTAGGCATCAATGTAAAACAAATTACCTTGCAACAAACCTATGTTGTTATTGCAAACTTACTGAACAATCAGAGCCCAAGATTAAAACTGGAGCGCTTAATAAATGAAATGAGTGAAAATACCACTCTCCAATACGCCCGCCATAATGCGCTTATAAGTGCTTTTGCTGCCGGTTTCTTGAATTGAACCTTGAGTGTTAATGCTTATGCTCTGCATAGGCGTTAGGGAATTTTTTGAATTATGAACAAACAACAGCTCGCCGCCAAAATCTGGGAATCCGCCAACCAGATGCGCTCCAAAATTGAAGCGAATGAATATAAAGACTACATACTCGGTTTTATTTTTTACAAATACCTCAGCGATCAACTCGTGCAGTTTGTGCGCGACCAAGGTATGACGGCTGATGATATTAAAGCCTTAAATGAAAGCGATACTGAAACCGTTGAGTTTATCCAAGGTGGCCTTGGTTACTTTATTGCCTACGGCAATTTATTTTCGACCTGGGTTGACCCTAAATTCGACTTTGATGAATCTAATGTGCGGGATGCACTTTCTGCATTTAGTCGGCTTATTCATACCAAGCACAAAAAATTATTTGAAGGTATTTTCACCACGCTTGAAACTGGCTTAAGTAAACTTGGTGAAAGTTCCGGTAAACGCACCAAAGCCATTAGCGACTTGCTGCACCTGATTAAAAGCATCCCCATGAATGGCAACCTGGGTTACGACGTGCTGGGTTATATTTATGAATATCTCATTGAAAAATTTGCCGCCAATGCCGGTAAAAAAGCCGGTGAGTTTTACACCCCGCACGAAGTCTCGGTGCTCATGTCGCTCATCATCGCCCATGAACTCAAAAATAAAGACAAGATTCGCATCTACGACCCAACCAGTGGCTCAGGCTCTTTGCTGATCAACATTGGTAATGCCGTAGCGCAATACGCTAAAACCAAAGACAGCATTGAGTATTACGCGCAAGAATTAAAAGCCAACACCTACAACCTAACGCGCATGAATTTAATCATGCGCGGCCTTAACCCCGACAATATCAAAACCCGCAATGGCGATACGCTGGAAGAAGACTGGCCCTATTTTGATGAAAACGATCCGCTCGGCACCTACCAAGCCCTGTATGTAGACGCGGTTGTCTCTAACCCGCCTTACTCGCAACAGTGGGACCCAAGCCATAAAGAGAGCGACCCACGCTATTCACGCTTTGGTTTAGCACCCAAAACCAAAGCGGATTTCGCGTTTTTATTGCACGATCTTTACCACCTGAAACCCGATGGTGTTATGACCATTGTATTGCCCCACGGTGTGCTGTTTCGCGGCGGTGAAGAAGGTGAAATTCGCAAGCATTTAATTGAAAGCGACCATATAGATGCGATTATCGGTTTGCCCGCCAATATCTTTTTTGGCACTGGCATTCCCACCGTTATTTTGGTATTAAAACAAAAAAGAAAAAATAGCGATGTATTAGTTGTGGATGCCTCCAAGCACTTTATAAAAGAAGGCAAAAACAACAAGCTGCAAGCCTCCGACATCAAGCGCATTGTGGATGTGGTAATCAATCGCGAAAGCCGTCCAAAATTTTCGCAAGTGGTGAGCAAGCAAACCATTCGCGACAATGGCTATAACTTAAATATTCCGCGCTATGTAGATTCATCCCCCGCTGCTGAAAGTTGGGACTTGCACGCCACCATGCTTGGCGGCATACCCAATAGCGAAATTGCCGAGCTGCAAGATTATTGGCAAGCCTTGCCGAAACTGCACAGCACACTGTTTACCGCTAAATCATCGGCTTACAGTGAGCTGGCCAGCGCACTTGCCACCGAAAAAAGTGCAGTGAATGCCGCTATTACCCAGCACCCGCAGTGGTGAGTTTTATTAAGGCTTACGACCAAGCCTTTAAGGGGTTTGATGAACACCTGAACACGCAATTAATTCACGGTTGGCAAACCCTAAACCGCAACCAACAAGAAGCCGAGTTAAGTGTTGAGCTATTTAAGCGCTTGGAACCTATTGCACTGATTGATAAATACCAAGCCTACCAACTGCTCAACAACCAATGGCAAATCATCAGTGCCGATTTGGAAATGATGCAAACGGAAGGCTTTGCGGCGACTAAACAAGTTGACCCCAATATGGTGATCAAAAAGAAAGACGGCAAAGACACAGAAGTGCAAGACGGCTGGAAAGGCCACATACTGCCGTTTGAATTGGTACAAAAAACACTATTGGCTGATGACTTGCTCGCCTTAGAAAAACAGGAAAACCGCTTAGCAGAAATTGCCAGTAATCTGGAAGAAATTCTGGAATCACTCAGCGAAGAAGAAAAAGAAGGTGAGGCCGTAAAAGAAAGCAAAGACGGCTTTGCCAATGCCGAAGTAAACAAAGCCGCCAAGGCCTTTTTGAAAGAACAAAAAGACAGCAAGATTAAATATGCACAAGAAAGCTATGAAGCCAAACTGATTCGCGCTAGCAAATTAATAGAAGAAGAGAAAGACCTGAAAAAAGCCGTAAAAGAAGCGGCCACGGCGCTGCACCTGAAAACCAAAACCACCATAGAAGGTTTGGCAGACGAGCAGGTGAAAAACCTTTTACACCTAAAATGGATTGTTCCACTGTGCAATGAGTTAGCGGCTATACCAACGAGCGTCATCACCCAGCTCACCACCCAAGTACAAAAGCTTGCGGATAAATACGCGTTGACTTATTCGCAAGTGGCGAATGACATTAAAACCACCGAGCAAGAATTGGCAGACATGTTAGGTGAACTCACCGGTAATGAGTTTGATATGCAGGGTTTGGCCGAACTCACCAGCTTGTTGAAGGGCGAATAAGATGAGTATGGTTAAAAATGTGCCGCAGATTCGCTTTGCGGAGTTTACTAGGGAGTGGAATGACGTAAAGATTGGAAGCGTTTTAGCTGAAATAAAGCGGCCCGTCGAACTTATGGATAACGAAAACTATCAGTTGGTAACAGTTAAGCGCCGCAACGAAGGCGTTGTTCCCAGAGCTATTCTTAAAGGGAAAAATATATTAGTTAAAAATTATTTTTCAGTTAAGGCCGGTGATTACCTGATTTCAAAGCGGCAGGTTGTTCATGGTGCTAATGGAATTGTGCCAAACAGTCTTGATGGTGCAGTCGTATCCAATGAATATCTTGTTGTCACCGATAGTTATGACTTAACAGCTAGGTTCTGGACTGTTGCCTCAATAAGACCTGAAATGCACAAGTTGTTTTTTATTAGCTCCTATGGGGTTGATATTGAAAAGTTGGTATTCGACGTTGTTGATTGGAAAAACAGAACAATTGTTATTCCACAGGTAACCGAGCAGAAAAATATAACTGACTACTTCCAAAAGCTCGACAACCTAATCAACCAACACCAACAAAAGCATGACAAGCTCAGCAACATCAAAAAAGCCATGCTGGAAAAAATGTTCCCCAAACAAGGCGAAACTATTCCAGAAATTCGATTTAAGGGGTTTGGTGGGGAGTGGGTAGAGAAAGAGTTCTCCGATATAGCTACCAGAGTATCAACACAACATCAAAGTACATATCTACCTTGTGTTGAATACGAAGATATAGTTGCAGGTAAAGGACGATTTAATAAGGATATACTTCAGAAGAAAATCGTTAAAGCTGGCTTAAAGTTTGAAGTTGATGATGTCTTATTTGGTAAATTACGACCATATCTAAAAAACTGGTTTTTAGCTGACTTTGAAGGAATTGCAGTTGGCGATTTTTGGGTTTTACGCGCCGATAATGTAACAAGTACGTTTCTATTTTATTTAATTCAAACCAATAAATTTGAATTCATTTCAAACCTATCGGCTGGCTCGAAAATGCCTCGTTCTGATTGGGGGCTTGTCTCTTCTTCGTGCTTTTATGTTCCAAATGATATTTCAGAGGGCAAGAATATCGGTAACTATTTCCAAAAACTCGACACCCTTATCAACCAACACCACCAACAAATCACCAAGCTCAATAACATCAAGCAAGCTTGCTTGAGCAAAATGTTTGTGTAGCAGGGAGCCATAATGACCACGTTTAAAACCGAAGCGGAATTTGAGCAGGCATTTATTAAAGTGTTAACCCTCAATGGTTGGGGTAAGTTTCCGGTACTAAAAAATAAAACAGAAGCTGAATTACTGGAAAATTGGGCAGATATTTTACTGGAAAATAACAAGCAGCAAGATCGCCTAAACGGTGTGCCACTCACCAGTGGTGAAATGCAGCAAATTATTGAACAAATTAAAGAGCTTAAAACCCCGCTCAAGCTGAACGGTTTTATTAACGGTAAAACCATCGCCATTAAGCGCGATAACCCGATGGATAAATTACACCTGGGTAAAGAAATCAGCCTGAAAATTTTTGATCGCCAAGAAGCCGCCGCTGGCCAAAGCCGTTATCAAATTGCGCAACAGCCGCAATTTGCACGCGGTAGCCCACTGCGCAACGACCGGCGCGGGGATGTGCTGTTATTGATTAACGGCATGCCTGTAATTCATGTGGAATTGAAGCGCAGCGGTATTCCCGTAAGCCAAGCTGTAAACCAAATTGAAAAATACAGCGCCGAGGGCATTTTTAGCGGGCTATTTTCGCTAGTCCAAATTTTTGTGGCCATGCAGCCAGAAGAAACCAAATACTTTGCCAACCCCGGCATGGATGGCAAGTTTAATCGCGATTATCAGTTCAACTGGGCCGACGTTAATAACGAGCCCATCAACCACTGGAAAGATGTCACCACCATGCTGCTCAACGCGCTTATGGCGCATGAGCTTATAGGCTTTTACACAGTCGCCGACGATACCGATGGCGTGCTTAAAGTCATGCGCAGTTACCAGTATTACGCCGCTAACGCCATCTCCGACAAAGTGGCCAAAACCCATTGGCAACAACTGAGCAATAATGCGAATAATGCAGACCGCTTGGGTGGTTATGTTTGGCACACCACTGGCTCCGGCAAAACCATGACCAGTTTTAAATCGGCGCAATTAATTGCTCAATCCAAAGATGCCGATAAAGTGATTTTTTTAATGGATCGCATCGAGCTGGGCACGCAATCGCTGGCGGAATACCGCAACTTTGCCAACGATGGTGAAGACGTACAAGCGACCGAAAACACCGATGTCTTAGTCACCAAGCTAAAAAGCAATAAACCTGCCGATGTCCTCATCGTTACCTCCATCCAAAAAATGAGTAATATTTTTGAAGCGGTAAATGATGAAGGCGCTGCGACTAATGCCGCGGACATTGAAAAAATTCGTGCCAAACGGCTGGTATTTATTGTTGATGAAGCCCATCGCTCGACCATGAGCGGCGGCAAAGATAATAAAGACGGCATGTTGGTGACGGTAAAGAAAACCTTCCCGGCGGCATTGTTCTTTGGTTTTACTGGCACACCCATCCACGACGAAAACCACGTTAACAACAATACAACCGCTGATGTATTTGGTGCCGAACTGCACCGCTACAGCATTGCCGACGGCATACGCGATAAAAACGTTTTAGGATTCGATCCTTATAAAGTCTGTACGTTTAAAGACAAGGATGTACGCCAAGCCGTTGCTCTCGCCGAAGCTAAGGCGGACTCAGTTGAAGATGCTATGGTCGACCCCGCTAAAAAGAAAAAATTTTTGTACTTTATGAATGAAGTAAAAATGTACGGTGAAAAGGATGCAACCGGTAAATACATCAAAGGAATAGAAGATTACGTACCGAAAGAGCAATATTTAACGGATACGCATCAAGAAAAAGTGGTGGAGGATATTCTGCAAAGTTGGGATGTACTCAGCCAAGCCAATAAATTTCATGCGATTCTCGCCACCAACAGTATTGCGGAAGCAATCGATTATTATCGCCGTTTAAAACTAGCTAAGCCCGAACTTAAAATTTCCGCGCTGTTTGACCCGAACATCGACAACGATGGCGGCGGCGACCGTGGTCCTACGTTTAAAAGCGATGGCTTAGAAGAAATTATGGCCGACTACAACGCGCGCTACGGGCAAGATTTTGATTTCGCCAAACACGCGCAATTCAAAAAAGATGTAGCCGCCCGCCTCGCCCATAAAAAACCTTACGAGCGCATACACACGGAACCCGCCAAACAGTTGGATTTGCTAATCGTAGTAGACCAAATGCTGACGGGGTTTGACTCTAAATGGCTGAATACCTTGTATTTAGACAAGGTGATTAAATACCAAAACATTATTCAAGCGTTTTCGCGCACTAATCGTTTATTTGGCCCCGACAAACCCCACGGCACCATTCGTTACTATCGCTATCCGCACACTATGGAGCAGCATATTAAGGATGCGGTAAAACTTTATTCCGGTGATCGGCCTATCGGCTTATTTGTAGACCGCCTTGAAAGCAACCTGAAAGCCATGAACGATCTAGTGGTGGAAATCACCGAGCTATTTGTGAGTGCGGGCGTGAAAAATTTGGAAAAGCTACCAGACGACATAGATACCTGCGCAAAATTCGCCAAACTATTTAAAACCTTTAATCAACATCTGGAAGCCGCCAAAGTACAAGGTTTGCATTGGGATAACCTGACTCACGCATACGGCGAAAATAAAGAACACAAAATAACGCTGGAGGTAGACGAGCAAACTTATTTGGCGCTTGCTCTACGCTATAAAGAATTAGCGGGTAAGGGGGGCGGTGGTGGCACAAGTGGCGGCGATGTGCCTTTTGATATTAGCGGTTATCTCACCGAAATTGATACGGGAAAAATCGACGCCGATTACATGAACAGCCGCTTTGACAAATACCTTAAAGAGCTGAATCAACATCAAGATCAAACCACTATTGAAGTGACTCTCAACGAATTGCATAAATCGTTTTCATCGCTCACACAAGCAGAACAAAAATACGCGCGTTTGTTTTTGCATGACTTACAGCGAGGCGATGCCAAATTAATTGCAGGCCACTGTTTCAGAGACTATATCAACGACTACAAAAATAACGCGGAAACTACGCAGTTAAATACACTCGTCAATATTTTGGGGCTGGATAGAAATTTATTAATGGATTTACTGAGCGACAACGTCAAAGAAAATAATCTTAATAACTTTGGTCGGTTTGATGCACTAAAAGCAACGGTGGATAAGGAAAAAGCCAAAGCTTATTTTGAAAAGTTAGATGGTGTGAGCTTACCGCTATTTAAGTTAAATATGCGAATTGATAAGTTTTTAAAGCAGTTTATTTTTAAGCAGGCTGACGATCTCTTGACTGAAGACTCAGTTGACGTAAATGTCTAGTACAGTCAAATGAGCCAAGCCAAGGATCGGCAGCTTAATAATCACCATTTATTCAATATTTTGGACTTGCTCGCGCATCTGCTCGATCAACACTTTCAACTCTACCGCCGCTTGGGTGGTTTCGCTGACTACCGATTTTGATGAAAGGGTATTGGCTTCGCGATTTAGTTCCTGCATTAAAAAATCCAACCGACGGCCGAGGGAGTCGGTTTGCTTGAGGCTGCGTTTGACTTCGATCACGTGAGTGTCCAGACGATCCAGCTCTTCATCCACATCGGCCTTTTGCGCAAGCAGTACGACCTCCTGCTCTAAACGCTCTGGGTCCAAATCGATTTGCAAGGCAGCGAGTTTGGTTTGCAATTTGTCGCGTTGCGCGGCGAGAATTTCCGGCATACGTGCACGCACGTTAGCGACCTGAACTGAGACGTTATCAAGGCGGGTAAGAATCAGCTGCTCTAATTCCGCACCTTCGCGCGAGCGGTGTTCGATGAGCCCATCTAATGCGGATTCAAATAATTCCAGCGCCGCGGCGTGCAGGGCTTCGCGGTCCAGCTCCTGCTTTTGGATTACGCCTGGCCAGCGCAGTATATCCAGCGCATTCACCGGTGCTGCTGCGGCGCCAAGCAGATTGTTAATTTGTTGAGCGGATTTGGTTAGCTGGGAAACCTTAACGAGGTTGATGCCCAATTCCGATTCGCCTTCCTGTTCCCATTGCACACTCAGGCTGGCTTCTACTTTCCCGCGTTGCAGGGCTTTGCGCATGGCGTCGCGCAGATGGGGTTCTATTTCGCGGAAATCTTCCGGAAGGCGGAAGCTGGGCTCAAGGTAGCGGTGGTTGACGCTGCGGATTTCCCATACAAGGGTTCCCCAGGGGAGTTTTGCTTCACGGCGGGCGAATCCCGTCATACTGCGTGGCATAGTGGCTCCTGGAACTAAGTCGTTCTTGGCAAAGGTAAATTCAAGCGGGGCGGTTACGTCAGGCGACTATAACTGGTAGAGTTCCCCGGTACATTAACATTCGTTTACAGATTTGGGATGGTACCACAGCTTTTTTATCATCCCTTTGAATTTCTGATTTTTCCCGCAGTAAGGATTTGATTATGCATCGCCCCAGCAGCCGTAACCCCGATCAATTACGCCCCGTCCGCATTACCCGTCACTACACCAAACACGCCGAAGGCTCAGTGTTGGTGGAGTTTGGTGATACCAAAGTGATCTGTACCGCCAGCGTGGTCAACAATGTGCCACCGTTTTTGCGCGGACAGGGGCAGGGCTGGCTCACCGCTGAATACGGCATGTTGCCGCGTTCTACCGGCACCCGTATGGATCGCGAAGCGGCGCGCGGCAAACAGCAGGGGCGCACCGTAGAGATCCAGCGTCTTATTGGCCGCTCACTGCGCGCCGCAGTGGACCTTGGCGCTTTGGGTGAGAACACTATACATATCGACTGTGACGTTATTCAGGCAGATGGCGGCACCCGCACTGCGTCAATCACCGGTGCCTGGGTGGCATTGGCTGATGCGATCAACTTTTTGAAAGCCCAAGGCAAGGTTACCGGCGAACCCCTCAAGCGCGCCATTGCTTCTATCTCTGTAGGAATTTATCAGGGCGTTCCGGTGCTAGACCTGGATTATCCTGAAGATTCAGCTGCGGATACGGATATGAATGTCGTGATGGGGGATGATGGCGGTATTATTGAAATCCAGGGCACCGCCGAAGCCGAGCCTTTTACTGAAGCCGAATTTGCGGCCATGTTAAGCCTGGCTAAAAAAGGCATCGCGCAATTGCATGAGTTGCAGAAGCAGGCGCTGAGTCAGTAATAAAGTATTCTTGGTATCACTTTAGCAGCAACAAAAAAGGCGCAGAAATTGCGCCTTTTTTGTTGTGCGAGAACTGCAATTACTCCACCGGAATCAAACCCAAATTGCGCACGATTTGCGCGGTAGGTTCGGTTTGGTTCATAGTGTAGAAGTGCAAACCGGGTGCGTCGTTTTCCAACAGGGTTTCGCAGAGCTCGCTGATAAGCTCTACGCCGAAAGCTTTCAGGCTAGCTTCATCGTCACCGTAATTTTCCAGCGCTTTGCGCAACCAACGCGGAATTTCTGCGCCGCAAGCGTCAGAGAAACGGATTAAATTTTTGTAGTTGATGATGGGCATGATGCCGGGAAAAATCGGCTGCGTAATGCCGGCTTTATGGCATTGGTCGATAAAGAAAAAATAGGCATCGGGATTAAAGAAGTACTGCGTGATCGCGCTGTTGGCGCCCGCATCGAATTTGCCTTTCAAATAGCGCACATCATCGCTGTAGCTTTTGGCTTGCGGATGAATTTCCGGATAGGCCGCTACTTCGAGGTGAAAGTGTTCACCAAAATGTTTGCGAATAAAAGCCACCAGCTCATTGGCGTAAACCAATTGCATTCCACCGCCCACACCCGAAGGCATATCGCCGCGCAGTGCGACTATGCGATCTACACCGGCGTCTTTGTATTCCTGAATTAATTGCTTAATGCTGTCGTCATCATCACCGCCAAATGACAAGTGTGGTGCAGTGCTAATGCCGTCAGCTTTGAATTTGGTGACCAGCCCCTTGGTGTTATCGCGCGTGGAGCCACCGGCACCGTAAGTGACTGAGAAAAAATCCGGATTAAAAAAATTTAATTCGTCGCGCACTTTAATCAGTTTTTCTTTTCCTTCCGCCGTTTTGGCGGGGAAAAATTCAAAGCTCAGGCGTAGTTGTGAGTCGCTCATTTTTATTTCTCAAAAAAAGAGCAAATCCCCCCGCCTGCGGCGACCCCCTTTTTCAAAGTGGGTATTAACTCCCTCCCTTTGAAAAAAGGGGGGGGTGGGGAGGGATTTGATCGCAGTTATTTCATTAATACTTATAAGAATCCGGCTTAAACGGACCTTCCACTTCCACACCGATGTATTCGGCTTGGTGAGTGGTAAGTTTGGTAATCACGCCACCGAAACCTTCCACCATGTCTTTTGCCACTTCTTCGTCGAGTTTCTTCGGCAGCACGCGCACGTAAATGTGCTCGGCTTTTTGCTCGGCGGGCAGCTTGGCAAATTGGCGCTCGTACAAATAAATTTGCGCGAGTACCTGATTGGCAAAGGAGCCATCCATAATGCGCGATGGGTGACCAGTCGCGTTGCCCAGGTTTACCAAGCGGCCTTCGGACAAAATAATCAAATGATTGTTAGTGGCTTTATCGCGATACACCTTGTGTACTTGCGGTTTAACTTCTTCCCACTCCCAATTTTTGCGCATGAACGCGGTATCGATTTCGCTATCGAAGTGACCGATGTTACACACCACGGCGCCGTTCTTTAAGGCGCGCAGCATGGCCGAATCACATACGTTCACATTACCCGTGGTAGTCACTACTAAATCGGTAGTGCCGAGTACTATGTGATTGATGTCTTCAAATTTGCCAGTGTTGATGCCGTCGTTATAAGGCGACACCACTTCAAAACCATCCATGCAGGCTTGCATTGCACAGATTGGATCAATCTCGGTGACTTTAACGATCATGCCTTCCTGACGCAGGGATGCAGCAGAACCTTTACCCACATCGCCGTAGCCAATGACCAGGGCTTTTTTACCGGCGAGCAAATGGTCGGTGCCGCGTTTGATGGCGTCATTCAAGCTGTGACGGCAACCGTATTTGTTGTCGTTTTTGCTTTTGGTCACCGCATCGTTCACGTTAATCGCGGGAACTTTTAAAGTGCCTTTTTTCAGCATCTCAACCAAACGGTGTACACCGGTGGTGGTCTCTTCGGAGATGCCGTGAATGCTGTCGAGCATCTGCGGGTATTTTTCGTGCACGATTTGGGTTACATCGCCGCCGTCATCGAGAATCATGTTGGCGTTCCAGACTTTGCCATCTTTGTTGATGGTCTGCTCGATGCACCACCAGAACTCTTCTTCGGTTTCGCCTTTCCAGGCAAATACCGGAATACCTGCTGCTGCGATTGCCGCTGCCGCGTGATCCTGGGTGGAAAAAATGTTGCACGATGACCAGCGCACTTCCGCGCCCAGATCCACCAGAGTTTCAATTAACACGGCGGTTTGAATGGTCATGTGGATACAGCCAATAATGCGCGCATCGGCCAGGGGTTTTGAATCTTTGTATTTGCGGCGCAGCGCCATCAGTGCCGGCATTTCACCTTCGGCGATTTCAATTTCCTTGCGGCCCCAGTACGCATCTTTAGCAAACTCTTCGGGGGTTTTGGCGGCAACTTTATAGTCGGTGAAGCTCATAATTAATTCCTGTGTGGCTTTCCACGGGTGTGAATTTAAAAACAATTTCTTACAGGTATTTTTTCAGCGTCTCGACTTTATCGGTACGCTCCCACGTAAAGGCAGTGAAGGTTTTTGATTTCTTCTCGCCATTTTCTGTGTAGTGGTAAGTGTGTTCAAACGGTTCACGACCAAAGTGGCCGTAAGAGGCAGTTAATTGATACATCGGGTGCAGCAAGTCGAGTTGCTTTTGAATCGCGTAAGGGCGCAAATCAAATTCTTTGCGCACTACGTTAGCCAACTCTTTGTCGGTTAATTTTCCGGTGCCAAAACTATTCACAGAAATAGAGGTGGGTTCGGCTACACCAATAGCGTAACTTACTTGAATTTCACAGCGATCAGCGAGGCCGGCCGCCACAATGTTTTTCGCTACATAACGGCCCATGTAAGCCGCAGAGCGGTCAACTTTTGATGGGTCTTTACCAGAGAAAGCACCACCACCATGACGTGCCATACCGCCGTAGGTATCTACGATAATTTTGCGGCCGGTTAAGCCACAGTCACCTACTGGGCCACCAATCACAAAGTTGCCGGTCGGGTTAATGTGATACAAGGTACCTTCATGCAGCCATTCCTTTGGCAATACTGGCTTGATAATGTTTTCCAGTACTGCTTCGCGCAGATCTGCCAGGCTGATGCTTGGGCTGTGTTGAGTTGATAAAACCACAGCATCAATTTTTGGCGTTGCACCTTCCCAGTTGATGGTCACTTGTGATTTTGCATCGGGGCGCAACCAAGGTAAGGTGCCGTTGCGGCGCAACTCCGATTGGCGCTTACACAACAAATGCGCGTAGTACACCGGTGCTGGCATCAGGTTGGGGGTTTCATTGGTGGCATAGCCAAACATTAAGCCTTGGTCGCCTGCGCCTTGATCTTCAGGTTTTGCGCGATCAACACCCTGGTTAATATCCACCGACTGTTTACCAATCGCATTTAATACTGCACAGGTGGCGCCATCAAAACCTACATCAGAGCTGTTGTAGCCAATACCGGTAATTACATCGCGCACTATGTCTTCAAGGTCGACGTAACAGGAGGTGGTCAGTTCGCCGGCGATAACTGCCATACCGGTTTTTACCAGGGTTTCTACCGCAACGCGGGCGTGTGGATCGCGCGCTAAAATCGCATCGAGTACGGCATCGGAAATCTGATCTGCCATTTTATCGGGATGGCCTTCGGATACTGACTCGGAGGTAAAGACTGAATATTCAGACATGGTTTTTTCCTTCACATAATTTTGAAAATAAAAAATCTGGTAGCCCGTATGGAGTGAAACGCAATACGGGGTTGTTATTCACGGTCATCATAGTTCCCGTATTTCGTTACACTCCATACGGGCTACGTAATTCAATGTTAAAAACCTGTTGGTTTAAAAATTCGTCGGTTTAAAAAATTGACGCAACTGAATTTGAAAACCGTTGCGCAGTGCAAAATAAACGCTTTGACCTTCTTCCAGCCCGGCAGCCTTGGCCCAGCGCGAAAAATCCTGAGGATCAAATCCCTGCCATAAATCACCACAGGCGTCGCGCGCCCAATCCTGTTCATGGCGGCACAGATCACAAATCAGCAAAGCACCAGCAGGTGCCAGGGCTCTGCTTAAATCCTGAAAAATATCGGCGGGCGAGGGCGTGTGGTGCAGCACCATGTTTACCAGAATGCAATCGGCCAATACTTTGTGGCCCGGTAAACTTTGGGTATCGCCGTGAATAAATTCGATATTGCGCAAATGATTGTCCTGCGCAAATTTTTTGGCTTTTTCCAACATGTTGGCGGCGTTATCCAATGCAACAACCTGATTAAATTGTTGCGCCAGCACTGCTAGAAATTCGCCTTCACCCGGGCCTACTTCCAGCGCCAGTTTTTTATCGCGTAACGCGGTGTTATTGAGCAGTTGCGTCATCTGCTCAGCGTAGACCGGATAACTCGCAATCAGATCTTGCTGCGCGCGAAACTTATCGGCGTTCTCGCTAAAAAATTGTTGTGCTGCCTGGCTGCGCTCTTGCTGCAATTCGATAATTGGCGCACGCAGGTGTTCGGCGATGGGAAGAAGATCCAAACTCGCAAACAATTGTTGCTGCAGTGAGGCAAAGGGATGATCCGGCGACAAATAAGCGCGGCGATAAAAAATCGAATTGGCTTCGCGGCGTGAACTCAGCAGGCCGGCATTGGCAAGCACCTTCAAGTGGTGGCTCATGCCCGATTGTTTGATCGAGAATATCCGGCACAGCTCCAGTACACCGTAAGAATCCTGGCTGAGCACGCGCAAGATCTCCAGCCGTAAGGGGTCACCCGCCGCCTTGAGCAGATTCGCGAGGGGGCTGAGTGGCGTTTCCAGTTCGACCGCATCGGTCAATAGTGGAAGCTCATCAGGATTGGAGGGCAGGGATTGGTTCATTCTTTCGTCGATTCGCTGGAATTGGTGAGCAGTCTAGCAGTCGAAAAAACCTATATCAAAATATTTTGATATAGGTTTTAGGCTGTTTTGGACTGAAAGATCAGTTTCTGCTCAGTTTTTACGATTAATTCTGTTGATAAGAGACCATTTTTCTTTACGGGCGGCGCCCGCTGGGTGAAAATGCCTGCCCATTTTGTCTGTGGCTTTCAGGTTCTGGTGACAGCCACACCCAGCGACGGCGGCTGGAACCCAACGACATAAAAGCCCATCAGAGGCCTGTAAATAAGTGGCGTTTGCCCAATAGTGCTTTGCAACCCCAGGGTGCCCTGACCGCGCAGACGGCAGTGACGCGCCCAACTACAACAGCAATCAACTTTATTTAAGGAGCCTTGAGTTTCATGCCAACTCGTCAACACCTTGCCAATGCGATTCGTGTCCTCTCTATGGACGCGGTTCAGAAAGCCAACTCAGGCCACCCGGGCGCCCCAATGGGCATGGCGGATATCGCCGAAGTTCTGTGGAACGATTTCTTACAACACAACCCGCAAAACCCGCAGTGGGCTGACCGCGACCGTTTCGTACTGTCGAATGGCCACGGCTCCATGCTGATTTACTCCTTGCTGCACTTGAGCGGCTACGCAGTTTCTATCGAAGACCTGCAACAATTCCGTCAATTGCACTCCAACACTCCTGGACACCCTGAACTGGGTTACACCCCGGGTGTGGAAACCACTACTGGTCCATTGGGTCAGGGAATTGCCAACGCCGTAGGTATGGCATTGGCAGAAAAAGTATTGGCTGCACAATTCAACCGCGATGGCCATCAAGTTGTTAATCACTTCACCTACTGTTTCCTGGGTGACGGTTGCATGATGGAAGGCGTTTCTCACGAAGCCTGTTCATTGGCCGGTACTCTGGGCTTAGGCAAACTGATCGCTTTCTACGACGACAACGGTATTTCGATTGACGGCCACGTTGAAGGCTGGTTTACCGATGACACCGCCAAGCGCTTTGAAGCTTACGGCTGGCAAGTTATCCGCGCCGTAGATGGTCACGACGCACAAGAAATTAAAACGGCGATCGAAACGGCGCGCGCAGAAACCCAGAAACCAACCTTGATCATTACCAAAACTATCATCGGTTTCGGTTCACCGAACAAGCAGGGTTCACACGATTGCCACGGCTCGC
Source organism: Cellvibrio sp. KY-GH-1 (assembly GCF_008806975.1). Taxonomy (NCBI): domain Bacteria; kingdom Pseudomonadati; phylum Pseudomonadota; class Gammaproteobacteria; order Cellvibrionales; family Cellvibrionaceae; genus Cellvibrio; species Cellvibrio sp. KY-GH-1. The sequence continues at coordinate 3,560,547 of NZ_CP031728.1, read as the reverse complement.
CACTGGGCTTGGAAGAAGTGGCATTAGTACGTAAAACCCTGAATTGGGATTACGAACCCTTTGTAGTTCCTGCTGATGTTTACGCCGGTTGGGATGCAAAAGAAAAAGGTGCTGCCAAAGAAAAAGCCTGGAGCGAGAAATTTGCGGCCTATAAAGCAGCGCATCCGGAATTGGCCGCTGAATTTGATCGCCGTGTCATTAAAGGCGAGTTGCCTGCTGATTTCGCTGCAAAAGCCGAAGCCTTTATCACTGAGACCCAAGCCAAAGGCGAAAAAATTGCGAGCCGTAAAGCATCGCAAAATACTATTGCTGCCTTTGTTGAGTGGTTGCCGGAAATTCTCGGCGGTTCTGCTGACCTTGCCGGTTCTAACCTGACGCTGGTGAAAAAATCCAAAGGCGTAGAAGCGGGCGATGCCAGCGGTAACTACGTGTATTACGGTGTGCGCGAATTTGGTATGAGCGCCATTATGAATGGTGTGTCTGCGCACGGTGGTTTTATTCCTTACGGCGCAACCTTCCTGATGTTCCAACAATACGCGGCTAACGCCGTGCGTATGTCGGCGCTGATGAAATTGCGCAACGTATTTGTTTACACCCACGACTCAATCGGACAAGGCGAAGACGGCCCGACTCACCAGCCAATCGAAGTGCTCGGCACTTTGCGTTTGACTCCAAACCTGGAAACCTGGCGTCCGGCGGACAGCACTGAGTCAGTGGTGGCTTGGAAATCTGCTGTTGAACGTAAAGATGGTCCAGCTGCTTTGGTATTCAGCCGTCAAAATCTGGATTTCTTCGCACGTACCGAGACGCAGGTTGCCAACATCGCCAAAGGCGGTTACGTGTTGGTTGATTCTGTGGGTGAGCCAGAAGCCATTCTGATCGCCACCGGTTCAGAAGTCGGCGTAACTGTGAAAGCGGCGGAAGCATTGAAAGCAAAAGGTAAAAATGTACGCGTTGTGTCTATGCCTTCGACTTCTGTGTTTGATCAACAAGATGTTGCCTACAAAGAATCCGTATTGCCAATCAGCGTAGGCGCACGCGTTGCGGTTGAAACTGCACACGCTGACTACTGGTACAAATACGTCGGCTTCGACGGCCGCATCGTTGGCATGACCACCTTCGGTGAATCAGCGCCCGGCAACAAACTGCTCGAACACTTCGGCTTCACTGTCGACAACATTGTCGCCACTGTAGAAGAATTGTTGGAAGATTAAGCAACAAAAAAACACCCGGCGCGAGTCGGGTGTTTTGTTTTACCCTCATATGATTGATCAAAACGGATTGAATGAACTTATGGCGGATAAACTGCTTCCCGCAGATTACAGTGACTGGTTAAAGCAGCTTAAAGCTGATATCGCCAGTGCTCAGTATCGGGCAGGACTTGCGGTTAATGTTGAGTTGGTTCGGCTTTATGGGCGTATCGGCCGAGATATTTTGCAGCGTCAGCAAACCCGGGGCTGGGGTGCAAAGGTCATTGATCATTTGGCTGGTGATTTAAAAGAAGCGTTTCCGGACATGAAAGGCTGGTCTACCAGTAATCTCAAGTACATGCGCTATTTCGCTGAGCATTGCCCAAGTGGTCAATTTGGTCAGCAGCCCGCTGACCAATTGCCTTGGTTCCATATTGTTACCTTATTAACCAAAGTTTCTGATGCTTCTGATCGTGAGTGGTACGCTGTTCGAGCAGTTGAATATGGTTGGTCGCGCACTACGCTCGAATTGAATATTAAAAACCAGCTGAAGTCGCGCCAGGGAAACGCAGTCAGTAATTTTGCAGTACGCTTGCCTGCCGCAGTATCGGCGTTGGCTCAAGAAACACTGAAAGATCCTTATCTATTCGATTTTCTCGGGCTGGGTGAAGATGCTCACGAACGCGATATTGAAAATGCATTGATTCAGCATATCACTCGTTTTCTCTTGGAATTGGGCGCGGGTTTTGCGTTTGTCGGACGTCAATTTCGTTTGGAAGTGGCGGGTGACGAATTTTTTATTGATTTGTTGTTCTATCACATTCGATTGAAGTGTTATGTGGTTGTGGAATTAAAGGCAGGCGCTTTTAAACCAGAGCACGCAGGAAAATTAAATTTTTACCTTGCTGCAGTGGATGCACAAATTAAAGCAGAGGATGATAAACCAACTATTGGTTTGCTCCTGTGCAGACAACAAAATCGGCTAGTGGCGGAATATGCCTTGTCCGGTATCGAAAAACCTATTGGTGTTGCTGAATATCAGTTGCTGCGTCACCTGCCGGAAAATTTGCAGGGCAAATTACCCAGCATTGCAGACATAGAAGCTGAATTGGCGCAGGACCTATTAACCGAAAAATCTCAAAACACCATTAACTAATTGCTCTATTTATATTTTGTTTTTTGATCAGGAGAATTCTATGACTGTAAATTTAATGAAAGACCAGGATCTCGCCGGCAAGCGTGTATTGATTCGTCAGGATCTGAACGTTCCCTTGGAAGATGGACGTATCACTAGCGCAGTGCGTATTGATGCTTCTATCCCAACGATCAAGGAAGCCTTGAGCAAGGGTGCTAAAGTGATGGTGATGTCGCATCTGGGGCGTCCGGATGAAGGCGTTTACGACGAAGCATCTTCTCTGGCGCCTGTTGCAAAATACCTGAGCGAAAAATTGGGCCGCGCTGTCCCGCTGGTAAAAGACTGGGTTGATGGCTTTGCTGACCAAGGCGATTTGGTTCTGCTGGAAAACGTGCGCTTCAATGTGGGCGAGGGCAAGAATTCTGATGAGCTTTCTAAAAAAATGGCGGCGCTGTGCGATGTGTTTGTAATGGATGCATTTGGTACTGCGCACCGCGCGCAAGCATCAACACACGGCGTTGCGAAGTTTGCACCTATCGCCTGCGCTGGCCCATTGCTGGCTGCAGAATTGGAAGCCCTGGCAAAAGTGCTCGACAATCCTGCGCGCCCATTGGTAGCAATCGTTGGTGGTTCGAAAGTGTCTACCAAGCTGAGCGTGTTGGATGCCCTGTCAAAAATTGCTGACATCCTTGTAGTAGGTGGTGGCATTTCCAATACTTTCGTTGCGGCCGCCGGCAATCAAGTAGGTAATTCACTGCACGAAAAAGATTTGATCCCCGAAGCTCAGCGTCTGTGCAAAACCACCGAAGTGGTTTACGCGACTGACGTGCGTGTGACTAAAGAAGGCTTCAAACAATGGAATCACAACTCTGTTGCCGTTGCGAAAAAAGCGAACGAAATTCAAGCTGACGAAGAAATCATCGACTACGGCCCTGAAACTGCAGCGCGCGTTGCCGACATTATCAAAAACGCTAAAACCGTATTGTGGAACGGCCCCTGCGGCGTATTTGAATTTGATGCTTTCGCACAGGGTACTGAAACTATTTCCCGCGCAATTGCTGAAAGCGCTGCATTTTCCGTAGCGGGCGGTGGTGACACTCTGGCGGCAATCGACAAGTGGAACCTGGCGGATAAAATTTCTTACGTGTCTACCGGTGGCGGTGCATTCCTTGAGTTCGTGGAAGGCAAAGTATTGCCAGCAGTAGCGATTCTGGAAGAGCGCGCCAAGGGTTGATTTGCTAACCTCTGGTGTTGATAAAAGGCGATCTTCGGATCGCCTTTTTTATGTGCTGGAATTTTATTTCCGCAAATTAAACTGTGAATTTTTTACAGGTAAATTCATACAACCTGCGTCCCTTTTTTTGTGTATACCCCAACACAGTTCATGTGTGGGAGAGTGCTGAGTTTGAAAATTCGGTCTGTGACGGAATTGTGCTTTTATTTTTGCGGAGTAGACTGCCGCCGCAATAATTCATCAAAACATAAGAATAATTTTCGGCGTGGCGATTCCTGAACCGTTGTGGTTTCCCTCTGGGTTATTCGGTTCTCTCGTGCAATACCTCATAAGTTTTCAGCGGTGCGTGTTCCTAAATGCAACACAGCTAATCTTCTTGAGGAAATTATTATGCGTATCTCCCTGTTATTGTCCGGTGTGGTGCTGGCTGCTTGTGCGACCAGCGCCTTTGCTGCCAATCGTCCTACCGGTTTTACTACCATTTGCAACGAAGGCAAAACCTGTTCTGTTCCTGCATCGACGCTGGTGGCATATGGTCGCGCCGATAAATTTACTTATAAAACCCTGAGCGGCAGTTTTGTGTGCGGCGAAGTGACCTTTGGAGCGGGCACCAAAGTAGCGGGCGGCACTAATGAATGTTCGGTTGGTCGTGCAACTTCAGCTGTCAGCAGTTCTGCGCCGGCGCAGTCATCGTCCAGTGCAGTAACATCCAGTAAAGTAAATTCGAGCGCACCCAGTTCAATCGCCAGCTCTAAAAGTTCAGTGGCGAGCAGTGCAGCTTCAAGTGCACCTTCGGTCGGCAGTTATTATCCCGGTTGTGAAAAACCTGAACCCACCGAAACTGTGCAATTGCCGGCGACGCGCGTAGTGGCGGCGGGGGAAATATTTGATGGTTTGAATAAGCGCTACAACTTGTCGGGCGGTAGCCAAAGTGAGGGACAGCCGCCATTGTTTGAAGTGCAAGAGGGCGGAGTAGTGCGCAACGTGATTATCGGTTCGCTCGCGGCGGATGGGATTCACTGTAAAGGCAATTGCACCATTGAGCGTGTGTGGTGGGAAGATATCGGTGAAGATGCGGCGACGGCGATGGGCCCAGCCGGTACCATCATGAACATCACTTGCGGTGCGGCATTTAATGGCTCGGATAAAACCTTCCAGTTTAATGGTCGCGGTGAATTGCACATTAGTAAATTCTACGTGCAGAGCGCAGGTAAATTGGCGCGTACCTGTGGTGACTGCACCAACAACGGCGGCCCGCGCAAAATTGTGATCAACGATGTGATCACGCGCGATGTCAGTACTATTGTCGGCATCAACACCAACTTTGGTGATACGGCAATTATCCGCAACCTAACCCTGAATAACAGCGGTACATCCAAAACCAAAATTTGCCAGGTGTATAAAGGCGTAGTGAAAGGTTCTGGCAGCAGCTCTGCGCTGGGGGTGGAATTTGATACTGCCAACTGCGACGTGCGCCCGGCGGATGTGACTCTGCTCGGTAACAGTCAAATGAATACCTCTGCTTGCGCAGGTTCTTGCCCGATTAATTAGTATTCCCTAAGCGTCGTCCGTGGCGCCCTTGCTTCTGCCCGGCTCTGTGAGCCGGGCAGCTTTTTTAAGACGGTGTTTGATGAATGCCGGCGTTGATGATGAGCCTTCCAACTAGCGCTTTGCTGGTAACTGAGGGTAGTTGAGCGTTTTTTCGCATTGTCCCTTTTGGGGCAAATAGGGCGAGCGCAAACAAAACACTTTGCGTTGATCCAGGCGGAGCTGCGCAACATCAGTGGCGTGATGCTTGTTAAACAAGCGCAGAAACTCGCCGTTCTCCTGTAATTTTTTCAGGCCCAGCGCGACCCGCTCCGCTAGCGCGGGGATTCGTTTGCTCACGTGCAAATAAACGGGGTAATCGTAGTAAATCAGTAAGTTGGGTTCGAGGGTCAGGAAGGGGTAGAGCACTTTTTTCTCGCGCCAGGTAAACATCACTTCATCAGCTCCGAGCGGCAAGCAGTGGTAGCGCTGGGCCGCGAGCATTTCAAATAGGGATTCAAAGGTGGGGCCTTGTTTGGGCAGTACGCCGTTGTACTTGTACACCTCCATATCGGCCCAGTTCAGTCCTTGGCCCAATTGCAACTGTTGCAAAGATTCAATGGGGCCGCTGGGGAAATTAACCGGGTTAATCAGACATACGCGAAACCCGGCCAGCCCGCGCAATATATCTACCGGGATAGTAATCACATCGCCTTTGGCGATTGCAGTGCCGGGTGAGGCCCAGAGCAGGTTGAGAATTTTACCTTCACTGATGAGCAGTGACTGGCGCTTGGCACTGGGCTCTTCGCCAAAGGGAAGAATTGTGTAGTCGCCGAATTCGGCGCGGGTACTTTCCAGAATGGCGCGAATCAGTTCGAATTTGTAAGCATGGCGGGCATCCTGGGTGCCGCGATCATAGTAACGCACCTCCATAGTGGTGCCGGTCGCATTGACGGCGATTGCGTGTTCCGATAGCAAATAGAGCGGCGCCAATATGAACAACACCCTGGCGATCGACATTTTCATAAAGAGTTTTACCAGTTCATTCCCAGAGCCAGATACCAGCGGCGCCCCGCTACAGCGAAGGTTAGAGTGTCGTTGTTAAGGTCCAGCCAGTTAACCACATAATGGACCTTGGGGTCTAACCGGTGAGGGTTAATTGGTAACGGCCTCGTTGGCTGGACGTTTGGCGAGCGAATCTGCGCGCCATGGCGCTTACCGCCCTTGGCACCTGAACCTCAAAACTATAGCAGCCCACCGCGGGTCGTTAGTGCCAATTCCCTCTTTGTGCCAAATTAAAGTGAGACGTCGCCCACCTTAGGGTGAAAACCCAAGCTGGGACGACAGGGTTGAGGCCTTGGGCAACACTGGTGTAACTGGGGTCTCCTCCAAGTCTTTGCGCGATTACAGCTCCGTTGTGTCTTTAAGGATTAATAACAATAAGAAGTGGCTGTGGGCGGGACGCAAAAAACCCAGGTGCGAATAACCAATAACAACACCATCATGCAGGTCATTATCATGAACCGATTCAAGCGAGCCTTGCTTTTGCTGGGCGTCCTGGGCTTTGCTCAGGCCAGCCATGCCGCCATTCTCAATTATGGTGCGGGTAATATCAGCGATACCATCAATACCGCCGGCTGGAAATGTACTGTCGACTACGGCAACTGGATTCACAACGCCGGTGTGGTAAAGCCCGGCGTTAGCAGCTGTAACCCTATAGGCGCACCTACCCCGATCTACCCACAAAAAGTGTCGCCAGCTACTACCAAGCCAACCATGACCCATCGCTGGTGGGGTTCGATTTCCTTCATGGGCGAAATGAAAGTTGGCGCATCGACTGACTCTGGCTATATCACCCCGGACCCAATCACCGCCCGCATTACCGATCGCGGTGTACGTCTTTTGGGTATTCCCGGTGGCCTGCGAACCGGCACTAATGACACCATCTATGCCATTCCTGATCCATTCAGTGAAGTGTTTGATGGCATCGCCATTGGCAACTCCGCCTATTCCAACCTCGACGCCTTTCTCAAAGACTACAGCGATGGCTCAGTCACCGTGCAATGGAAAAGCGGTTCTACCCCGGTAATGGAAGCGACCTTCGTGCATGGCTCGCCCTATGTTTATTTCACCGCCCTGCAGGGAAACCTTGTCGTACGCACCAAGGCAGCAGATAGCGGTGAAAAAGGAATTTTCTATCAAAGTGGGAATAGTTTGGGTGTTTGGACCGAAGTGGCAGGCAATCGCAATGCCTTCCTGATTACCGGCCACGATGCCACTACCTTCAGCGGCGTAAACACCGCCAGCATCGGTGTAAGTAACGGCACCAAACGTATGACCGTGGCCTGGTTGCCGCAACTGACCGGTACGCCGGATGCATCCATGATCAATACCTTTATCCAGTACGCAACCCAACGCGTGGATAAGGTCAATATCAATTACGCCGTAGACCGCAATACCAACAAAGTCACCATCAGCCACCAGTACCAATTCAATGGTGCCAATGTGACTACACTGGCGGGCCTGTTGCCGTTGCACTGGAAAAACTCTACCCAGGCCGTGACCAGCTATAAGGTTCGCTCGGCGCGCGGGGTGACCAAGTTTGCGGCGACCAACAGCTTTAGCTACACCATCCCCTACGTGGGCGTGCTGCCTTACTTCCCGGAAAATATTGGCGATTACAACGCGACCCAATTGCGCGCGCTGGTGACTGAGTTTGTAAACCAGGGTACCGCCAAGTGGAACACCGCTACTGATACCTACTGGGCCGGTAAAAACTACGGCAAGGTAGCGGAACTGGCCGCGATTGCTCGTTCTATTGGTATGACCACCGAAGCTAACCAAATGATTGCGTGGCTTAAAGCCGAATTGCAGGATTGGTTCCGCGCCAACACCACCGGCAACCTGGATACCACCAAGTACTTCGCCTACGACAGCAACTGGAACACCCTGCTGGGCTTTGATGAGTCCTTCGGTGCACAGCAACAATTGAACGACCACCATTTCCACTACGGTTACTTTGTGCGTGCTGCCGCTGAAATCTGTCGTGTTGATGCGGCCTGGTGTGGATCTACCCAATACGGTCCCATGGTGGAATTGTTAATTCGCGATTACGCCGCTGGGCGCGATGACAGCCAGTTCCCCTATCTGCGTAACTTTGACCCGGCCTATGGTTTCTCCTGGGCTTCCGGTCACGCCAACTTCGCACTGGGCAACAACAACGAATCCACGTCGGAAGCCGCTAACGCCTATGGTGCGATTGTGCTCTACGGCATGATCACCGGTAACAATGCCCTGACCGAACGTGGCATGTATTTGCATGCGTCATCGGCCGCAACCTACTGGGAATACTGGAACAACATCGACCGTTACAAAGGTCTGGGTGGCGATTACGATAACTTCTCCGCCAGCTATACCAAGCCAACCACCTCCATTATTTGGGGCAACGGCCACGTGTTCTCTACCTGGTTCTCCGGTGCATATGCGCACATCCTGGGTATTCAGGGTTTGCCACTCAGCCCGTTGGTACTGCACATTGGTCAGCACGCCGGCTACCTGAACAACTATGTCGCATTGGGTTTGAGTGAATCCTCTAATGGAAAACCTTCCGGTCTGCCTAACGGCCAGTGGCGCGATGTCTGGTGGAATATTTGGTCAATGACAAACGGTCAGGCGGCGGTGGATGACATGCTCGCCTACGGCTTGAACAACCTGATTCCGGAAGAGGGTGAAACAAAAGCACATACCTATCATTGGGTCTATACCCTCAAGCAATTGGGTAGCCTGGCGACGGGTACTGGTGCATTAACCGCTAACCACCCGGCCGCAGTCGCCTTTAACAAGGGCGGCATCCTCACCTACATCGCCTACAACTTCGGTTGCTCAGCGATCAATGTGGCCTATTCGGATGGCACCAGCTTCTCGGTTCCAGCCAAGGGTTATGCCCTGAAGCGCACCGGTCAATCGGTGGTTTCGAGTGGTGCAGGTTGTTCCGGTACCAGCAGTTCGGTTGCCAGCTCTACCCCAAGTTCTGTGGCTAGCTCTTCCAAATCGTCCGTGGCGACTTCCTCAGTCGCTAGCTCTGCCGTTGCAACGCCCTACGGGCATACGGTTTTAACCAGCACCAGTGTGCGCTTCCATGCCAATGCAGCGGCTTGGGCAGACATTCACTACACCATCAATGGTGGCGCCCAGCAGAATATCCGCATGACCCACAATGCGGATAACTCCAACACCTATACCCTGACCGGTATTCCGGCGGGTGCGACTGTGCGCTACTTCTTCACCATCGCCCAGGGTGCTGGTGCGATTGATACCGCCTGGGTGCAGTTTGGTTGCTGCACTGGCGGTACCTCCAGCACTCCTGCAAGCAGTGTGGCGGCCAGTAGTTCAACGCCGGCGTTTACCCAGTTGGTACAGGCCGAAGCCTTTACTGCCATGAGTGGTGTGCAGACCGAAGCCACTACCGACACCAATGGCGGCCAGAACGTGGCTTACATCGATGCCGGTGACTGGATGGCCTACGGCAACATCACCGTCCCGGCAACGGGCAGCTATCGCATTGAATACCGCGTTGCCAGTCCATCGGGGTCACTGCTTTCTGCTGACCTGAATGCCGGTGCGATTCAGCTGGGTAATCTCGCTATTCCAGCCACTGGCGGCTGGCAAAACTGGACTACCGTTAGCCATACCGTGACCCTGAATGCGGGCACTTACAGCTTCGGTGTCTTCGCCCAACAGGCTGGATGGAACTTCAACTGGTTCCGTATTACCCGTTTATAAGTTCGTCTTCCCACGTTGAGTGGGATGCCCTTTCGCCCCCTAAAGAACCCGTTCTTTAGGGGGCTTTTTTTTAGTACCACTTTTGCGAGTGGGAAGAATCTACACAGTGTTTTTTAGCGCTGTTTTTGTTGATAAGCCATTGAAAATATTAAATTTAATAGCTTCCCAGTAAGGTGGAAAAAAAGTGATATGCGTCAGGTTTGAATAAATTTTCAAGGTGGGACGACTCATTAGATGCCAGTTGGGATTATCGCCCCGCTAGAAAAGCGGTCATGGCCCGATACGAGGGGGACCCGAGAGAATCTGCTCCATAGAGCGGGCCAGGATAATTCCATACCAATAAATAAAGTGGAGAATTCCATGAGTAAGACACTAACCAACAAGCAAACCCAAGGCTTCAAGAGAAAGCTCATCACCACCGCCGTTGCTTCAGCAATGCTCGGCATGACCGGCATGGCCATGGCACAGCAAGATAACAACGTAGAAGAAGTTGTTGTTACCGGTATTAAAGGCTCGTTACAGCGTGCGATGGACGTTAAGCGCGATGCCAAGGGTGTTGTCGATGCGATTTCGGCGGAGGATATCGGCAAGTTTCCCGATACCAACCTGGCAGAATCACTGCAGCGTATTTCCGGTGTATCCATTAGCCGCAACAACAACGAAGGTTCACAAATTACCGTGCGCGGCTTCGGCCCCGACTTCAACCTGGTGACTTTGAACAACCGTCAAATGCCGACCAATGGCTATAGCCGTTCGTTTGACTTCTCCGATCTGGCGGCAGAAACCGTGAGTGGTGTAGAGGTCTACAAAACATTCAGTGCTACCCGCACCTCGGGTGGCATTGGCTCGCTGGTGAACATCAAAACTGCTCGCCCGCTGGATAACCCAGGTCTTAAGGCATCTGTGGGTGCCAAGGCAGTAATGGACTCTACTAACGAAGTGGGTGATGACATTACTCCGGAAGTGTCTGGCATTTTCAGCAATACCTTTGCCGATGACACCTTTGGCGTAGCGATTTCCGGTTCTTATCAGGAGCGCGACAACCGCGCGGTTAACGCCGATATCGCCAACTGGCGTAACAATATCGATTTTGAATCAGCGGCTGGCTCTAACCTGCGCGTAGTGCAAGACAACCGCGAAGACAAAACCGGCAACGTTTACTACCCACGTAACTTCGGTTACGGCATTGAAGATTTCCACCGCGAAAGAACCAACGGCCAATTGGTATTGCAATACCAGCCAATAGATACCCTGAAAGCGACCCTGGATTACACCTACGCCAAGGTTGACATGACTGCACTCAACACCGGTGTTGGTATTTGGTACAACGATTCAGGTTCTGACGCGCGCGAAGTCGTGATCGACAAGAACGGTACTATCACCAAGCTGACTGCCGCGGGCGATGACTTTGCGTCCAATATCCGTTTGAACACCTCTGAAACCGAGAACAACTCCGTTGGCTTCAACATCGCGTGGGAAGCGTCCGACAACCTGAAGCTCGGTTTCGATGCGCACAACTCCACCAATGAAAATGGCGGCGTGGGTCGTGGCCACAATGCCTTCCTGATTTTGGCGGCGGCGTCTATCGACCAAAAAACTTACGATGCTACCAAGGGACAGGATATTCCCTACATGCACGTGACCTTTAAAGAAAATGACCCGGGTATCGTTGATGGGTTCCCAACAGCAGCGTCTTACGATTCGCTGTTCGGTGAAGCCAACCTGAACATTAACAAATCGGAAGTAACCCAGTTCCAATTCACCGGCAGCTTCGACACCAACGCCGATACCGGAATTACCTCTATTGATTTCGGCGCAGGCCAATCCGAGATCGAAAACCGTTGGAGAGGCTACAGCACGGGTCAGATCCCGGCGGGCTGGTACGGCGGCAATGCTAACCTCTTCCCGGATGAAGTGTTCAAGCAAGAAAATCTGAATGGTCTGACACCATCCTTCTCTGGCGGTGGCTCCAACGTGCCTTTCTATCACTCCTGGGATTTTGAAACCAACGTGCAAGTGTTGGAAAACGGCAAGTGGAAAGAGCCAGTGGATTGGGTATGGGGTTCAGGTCCTTCAGCCTGTAAACCATGCGTAATGCAACCCAATGTAAACGGCGATCCTGTTAACGATCACCGCGTAACCGAAGAAACCACCAGCGCCTACATGGAAGTCAACAATGTTGGCGACTTGGTTGGTATGGAGCTGAAAACCACTACCGGCCTGCGCTACGAATCAACGTCTATTGAGTCCAACAGCTTCCAGAAAGACCCCACTGAACTGGTGTGGGTAAGCTCTACCGAGTGGAGCCGTAACCTGGCGAAAGACAGTAGCTACACCGCCGAGAAAGGTGATTACGATGTGTGGTTGCCAAGCCTGGATACCAGCTTGCAAATTACCGATGACGTAGTCGGCCGTCTGAGCTACAGCAAATCCATTACCCGTCCAACCCTGGGTAGCATGATTGGCACCTTCGATGTGACCTCGCGTCCGAAGCCGGGCGAGCGTACCGGTACCGCAGGTAACCCGGATCTGAAGCCCTTTATGGCAGACAATTTCGACCTGTCGGCCGAGTGGTACTACGCGGATTCCAGCTATGTGTCGGCGGGCTTCTTCATGAAGCAAGTGGATGACTTTATCGTTAACCAAATTATCGAACGCACCGTGGGCAATCTGCGTGATCCGTCAGCGGGTCCACGTGTTGAAGCGGCGAAAGCGGCGCTGCAAGCAGCGGGCAAGCCGGTTAATGACACCACCATTATCGAGCAAATCAACATCAACACCGGTAGACCAGCAGGCAGTCCGATTATTCAGGACAACACCGACCCATTGGCCAAGTTCAAAGTATCCCAGCCAATCAACCAGGAACAAGCCAAGCTTTACGGCTGGGAACTGGCGGTTCAGCACATGTTCGGCGAATCCGGTTTCGGTGTGCAGGCTAACGCGACCCTGGTGGACGGTGATCTGGATGTGGATAACGCGTCTACCGACTTCCAGTTCGTATTGCCTGGCATGAGTGACTCAGCCAACCTGGTGGGTTTCTATGACAAAAATGGTCTGCAGGCGCGTATCGCTTACAACTGGCGCGATACCTACTTGAACGGCGTGGGCGAAGGTAATGCGCCTTACTACACCGAAGACTACGGCCAAATCGATATCTCCGTGAGTTATGACTTGCCGTTTGTGGAAGGTATGACTGTGTTTGTGGAAGGTATTAACGTGAGTGAAGAATCGCAACGTGTGTATGCGCGTTATGAGAACCAGTTTAAATCGGCTTACCAATACGGTGCGCGCTATAACCTGGGTGTTCGCTACAGTTTCTAATTCGTTTACGGGTTAGTTGAGTTAAGGAAAAGCCGCTGTGTGTTAGCGGCTTTTTCTTTTCTGTCGATCAAAACGGTTGACTCAATTTTTTGCAGTTGTCAGGAGTCTGTTGTGGCCAAGAATGTGTTGCTCGATAACGTCACTCATAAAGATTTAAAAATAAATCCAGCGCGGGGCCGGCACCTTGGTGATGCGATAGGCTACGCCGCGATAGTGCCTTGGGAATTTCGGCAGGTCGCTGCGAACTACCCGATTTTTTATCGCAAAACCACCAACAACCAATTCGAAGCCGTAGCGCTGTTTGGGTTTGCTCCCGACGAAAATTTATTTATTGATGCAGCGGGTTGGTGTGGGAATTATTTGCCTCTCTCCATGGAGCGTATTCCATTTTCCATTGGCTATACTCAGGATTCCGCGACCGGCCACCGGCAACCGGTGATTCACGTGGATATGGATCATCCGCGCGTGAGCGCAACAGAAGGCCTGCCGGTGTTTCTGCCGCAAGGTGGAAATTCCGATTATTTGGAAAGTATTAACAGTATTCTTGCGGAATTGATTAATGGTGTAACTATTTGCCAGCGCTACACCGACATTTTGCAGGCGGAAGATCTACTGGAGCCCTTCGTGTTGAAAATTATGTTGGACAACGGAGCGGAAGTAGAGTTAGGAGGCTTCTATACCATCAATGAAATGGTGTTGCGCGATCTGGGGGCAGAACAATTGGCGCGTTTGCACAGTCAAAATTTTCTGGAATTGATTTATATGTCAATTGCCTCTATGGCCAACATTAAGAAGTTGGTGAGTAAAAAAAATAAATTGCTGCAATTCTAAGTAGCGCCGGGTGAGTGAGGCAGTATCATGTTGCAAAACCTGCAAGCCATAAATGTCGTTGAGGGTGTCAGTGCCGATGCAATTCCGGATTGGGTATTAACCTCGGTCGTACCTCTGGTGCTCAAAGGTCTGGTAAAACAATGGCCCATTGTGCAGGCGGCACAAGATTCTGCGCAGGCTGGTTTTGATTATCTCTGCCAGTTTTATAATGGTGAACTGGTGAATACAGCCATTGGCGATGAAAATAATAACGGTGCGATTTTCTACAATCAGGATTTCACCGGCTTTGCCTACGAACGCGCGCGTTCATCGCTCACCAATGTTTACGAAAATATTAATCGCCTGCACGCCAATGGTTCGCAGCGCGCCTATTATGTGGACTCGGCGCCTGTTAATGCCTGCGTGCCCGGCTTTCGCGCGCACAATGATTTAAATCTGGGGCAATTCAATCCGCGTGTCAGTGTGTGGATGGGTAATAGAACCATCGTCTCTGCCCATCACGATATTCCTGACAATATTGCCTGCGTAGTAATTGGTAAGCGCCGCTTTGTCGTCTTCCCTCCGGATCAATTACAAAATTTATACATTGGACCGCTGGATTTTAATCCCGCCGGCCCGGCAATCAGTCTGGTGGATTTACACAATCCCGACTTTGAAAAATTTCCTCGCTATAGAGAAGCGCTGGCGCACGCGCAAATTGCCGAATTGGAACCGGGCGATGCGATTTATATTCCCAGTATGTGGTGGCACCATGTTGAAGGATTAATGCCGTTTAATGTAATGGTGAATTACTGGTGGACGGCGTTCCCCAATTACCTGGGCTCACCGCAGGATGCCTTTACCCATGCGCTGATGAATATTCGTTCGCTCCCGGCCGATGAACGTCAGCATTGGAAAAATCTATTCGACTACTACATTTTTGATGCGAACCCTGAAGACACGGCACATATTCCTCAGGATAAGCTCGGTGTGCTCGGTGATATCGATGAGACCGCCGCGCGCCGTTTGCGTTCGCAGTTATTGAATCGGTTAAACCGATAATGGCTCTTCCCACCAATTTTTTTATAGATAGTTCGCCATGAAAAAAAATAATCGCATTGTAATCGTCGGCGGTGGTTCCGCCGGTTGGATGGCTGCTGCGGCCTTATCCAACGCGTTTGGCGCAACCCAGCAAATTACCCTGATTGAATCCGAGGCGATTGGCACTGTGGGGGTGGGTGAGGCAACCATTCCGGCGGTAAAATCCTTTAACAAATTGTTGGGCATTGATGAAGCGGAGTTTTTAAAAACTACTCAGGGCACGTTTAAACTGGGTATTCAATTTGAAAACTGGGGTGCGCAGGGCGATGTGTATATGCACCCCTTTGGCCTGGTGGGTAAGGATTCCTGGATGGCCAACTTCCAGCATTTCTGGTTGAAAGCAAAACGCATGGGTGTGGCAAAAAGTTATTTCGATTATTCGTTGAATATTCGCACCGCCAAAGCCAACAAATGCATGATCGACCCCAATAGCGGGCTGGATTATGCCTATCATTTTGATGCCGGTTTATACGCGGCTTATTTACGTAAATACAGCGAAGCGCGCGGTGTAAAACGTATCGAAGGTTTCATTGAATCAGTGCAAACCCGCGATGATGGCTTTATTGAATCGGTAAAACTGCAAGCGGGCGATATCATTGCCGGTGAACTATTTATTGATTGCTCGGGTTTTCGCGCGCTGCTGATTGAACACACACTGCACACCGGGTTTGAAGACTGGTCACACTGGTTGCCGTGCGATCGTGCGCTTGCCGTACAAACTGAATCGGTAGGTGAACCTATTCCCTATACCCGCTCTATTGCTCACTCCGCGGGTTGGCAATGGCGCATTCCCTTGCAGCATCGTGTGGGTAATGGGCTGGTTTATTGCAGTCGTTATAGTAGCGATGAGGATGCTAAAAAACTCCTGCTGGAAAATGTGGAGGGTGAGGTAAGAACTGAGCCTCGGCTGATTAAATTTCGCACCGGGCGCGCGCTTAAGCAGTGGAATAAAAATTGTATTGCAATTGGTTTGTCGAGTGGATTTTTGGAGCCGCTGGAATCCACCAGTTTGCATTTAATCCAAACCGGTATTGTGCGCTTGATTCGCATGTTCCCCGGCGATGCAATTAATCAAACGGAAATTGATGAATACAATCGCCAGTCGCGCTATGAATACGAACGTATCCGCGATTTTATTATTCTGCATTACCATGTGACTCAACGTAGCGATAGTGCTTTCTGGAATTACTGCCGCCGCATGTCTATTCCGGAAACCCTTGCGCGCAAAATTGAAGTTTATAAAAACACCACCAGCGTATTTAAAGAGCAGGACGAACTATTTCATGAAGGTTCCTGGCAGCAGGTGATGTTAGGGCAGGGTATAACCCCCACTGCATATCACCCGGTGGTGGATAAACTCAGCGATGAAGAGTTGGTGAAACTCATGAATTCCATCGAAAACGAACACAATCAATATCTGGCGCGCTTCCCCAGTCACCAGCAATTTATTAATCATTACTGCAAAGCGATAGCGCCTGGTTAAAATTATTTTTTTGCCAATACTTGGCCAGTGACAATAAAAAAAGCCGGATAAAAGTTATCCGGCTTTTTTGTGTTCGCAAATACCGGGCGGAGTTAATTGCACGTGTATTTCAAGCGTGGATAAGAATATGGGTCCAGTGGTTGTACCGTGTAGGGACAATTCTGGCCACAGAATTGGCTGGGTGTCATATTCGGATTTAATGAACCATTAGGACCAGTTTGTACTATTAATGTGGCACCGGTATTACAACTGCTCGGTGTGCTGGTAGTGACATATTTTAAAATAACTGCACTGTCACAAGCGCCGCTGGACACATAACCCGATGCAACCCAGGTGATGCTGCACGTAGATGGATTGTACTGGTGATGTTTTTGTTCGCGTGTCGCAATTGAAGTGCCGTTCAGTTGGCACGATGATGTAACAATCGCGCCAGAGGGAATGTTTTGCACGCTGGTGTTAACCCAGCTGCAACCCGAAGGTTGGGTTGATTGCGCAAAGCTGCTCGCGGCCAAGCTGCCCGCGAGCGAGATACTGATACCCAGGATTAATTTTACTAATTTCATATAAATTCCCATTCATTGTTTAGGTTGATTATGCGCGCGTAATATTCAGCATCCGGTTGAATATTCGCGGCGATGCAAATTACATCGCCAGTGTTATCAGCCTCCTGGCTGATGATCGAACCCACCAGAAATTTCTCGCGGGTTCAAACTTGACTGCTTGTCGCGTCACTCTAACTACAGCTAAAACAAGCAGTAAGGCTCGGCCTTGACGTGGGCGAGAGTTGTAACCCTAAATGCAAAAAATATCGTCCCACCTTTTGTGTTGGTTAAAACTGGGCAAAATCGGTGAACGATGTACGGGGAAATAAGGGGGTGGGTTGGTTGCAGCGGCCATCGGGTGATCAGGGATAGCGGATAGCAATAATCCGAGAGGTGCGCCCCGCGTGGGCCTGGGGCATAATGCCAGCCACTACACAGCCATAGTGGTTACGGGTCAAACAGAAAATGAATAATCCAATTAAAAAAATAATGATTGTCGGCGGTGGTTCTGCCGGTTGGTTAACGGCAGGAGTAATTGCGGCCGAGCATTTGGTCGATCCAGATAACGGCCTGGAACTCGTGTTGGTTGAATCACCCGACGTGCCTACTATCGGTGTGGGCGAAGGCACCTGGCCTTCCATGCGTTCTACCCTGAAAAAAATTGGTGTGTCGGAGACAGAATTTTTTCGCGAATGCGATGCAAGCTTTAAGCAAGGCTCCAAGTTTGTCGATTGGTTGAAGCCGGCTGGCGGCGCCTACTACCATCCTTTTAGTCTGCCCGATGGCGGCAACGACTTTAATCTGGCGGAGCAATGGCTAGCGCATCGCGATCAAGTGAATTTTTCCGATGCTGTCTGCCCCATTCGCTTTATTTCAGATCGTAATCTCGCACCTAAATTAATTACTTCCCCGGAGTATGGTGGTGCCAGTAACTATGGCTATCATCTGGATGCGGGTAAATTTTCCAACTTCCTGAAAAAGCACTGCACTGAAAAACTGGGCGTAACTTATATTCAGGATCACGTCATAAAAATTAATTCTGCTGAAAACGGTGATATTGCCTCCATTTCCACCAAGATGAATGGTGACCTGGTTGCGGATTTATTTATCGACTGCACCGGTTTTGCCTCGTTGTTGTTAGGCGAGCACTACCAAATCCCGCTTAACGAAGAGCGCCGGGTGTTGTTTAACGATAGTGCCCTGGCGGTGCAAATTCCTTATGGCGAAACGGAATCGCCCATTCAATCCTGCACGGTTTCTACCGCGCAGGATTGCGGCTGGATTTGGGATATTGGCCTGCCGACGCGGCGTGGGATCGGCCATGTTTTTTCCAGTGCGCACACCAGTGATGAGCAGGTGCTGAAAAATCTGCAGGACTATCTTGAACCCGCTATCGGCAAGGCGGCCGCTGAAAAAATTATGCCGCGCAAGCTGACCTTTAACCCCGGTTATCGCAAGGTGTTATGGCACAAGAACTGTGTGGGTGTGGGTATAGCGGCGGGCTTCATTGAACCGCTTGAAGCAACGGCGTTGGTGTTGATTGAATTGTCGGCGCAAATGATCGCCGAACAACTACCGGCAACACGCGCGGTGATGGATACTGTGGCTAAACGCTTTAACCAGCAGTTCTTTGATCACTGGCAGCGCATCATTGAATTCCTGAAATTGCACTATGTATTGAGTGAGCGACGCGATACCGACTACTGGCGCGATCACTTGGCAGACTCAACCCAGCCGGATGGACTGCGCGAATTACTCGACCTCTGGCGTTATCACGTTCCCTGGAAACACGATATTCGCGGCGATGAAATGTTTCCCTGGGCGAGCTACCAATACGTGCTTTACGGCATGGGGTTTGACACACAGATTTCATCGGTGGCCAAGCGAGCAGCGGCAGCAAACAGTGAAAAAGCGGGTGAACTGTTTAACGCCAATATGAAAAAAACCCAGTCATTTATAAACAACTTGCCGACGAACCGAGCGCTCTTGAACAAGGTGCGTGAGTTCGGGTTTCAGAAAATCTAGTTTTTCCCCGCCTTCACCTGAAGTGAATGTCTGCTCAAAGCCGGTTATAACCCAATAACCGGCTTTTTTATTTAAACGAAAAAAAAGGCAGGTTCGACTAGCTCAAACGCCAAAATTTATCAGAACGCCGTATGAAAAAATCCCCCTCACAAAAGTGAACAGCCCCATGTTCCACCGCTGATTAAAGTGGGACGACACCCTTTTGATTCCGATGCCACTATGCATTGGTCAGCCGGATAGCGCGCCCGTGGTTGAGCCGCTGTTCGGTGTGCCAGTGATCCGTTTTCTCACTGGGACTGAACCCCTGGGTGATGTCAGGTCCCCATGGGTGTTAGCAAGAGTGGTTTAGGTACACATATGCCAACCCGAATTACGCTTGTTAGCTCTCCTTGCTTTGCCCCCCACATTCTTTCCTCGAAGGAGAATGCGGGGGGCATTTTTGCTATTTGGAGTGGTAGCTGACCTGATACGTGAACAACCAACAAATTATTAGCAACCTGACTATCCAACAATAATATTTCTACGGCGAGGTAATTTATGCCCCTTCTTTACAAATCCGCAGCATTGGCATTTTGCAGTCTGGCGGTGGTGGCGGCTTTGACGGGCTGCGGTAAAAAATCGACAGAAGCGACTCCAACTGAAGTCAGTGCCCCGGTTGCGGATGCGCCTGCATCGCTGTGGCCCAAGCTGGACTTTGCGGTCAAGAAAGATCCCGCCGTAGAAGCAAAAATTACTGAACTGCTGGGCAAGATGACCACCGAGCAAAAAGTAGGGCAACTGATTCAGCCCGAACTGCGCCATGTAACCCCGGCGGATGTTATTGAGTACAACCTGGGCTCAATTCTGAATGGCGGCGGGTCTTACCCGGGTGAAAATAAACACGCAAAAGTGGAGGATTGGTTAGCCCTGGCCGATGGTTTTTATAACGCCTCCATGAACGCGGAAAATGGCCGCGTGGCGATTCCAATTATCTGGGGTACCGATGCCGTTCACGGCCATAACAACATTATCGGCGCAACCCTTTTCCCCCATAACATTGGCTTGGGGGCAACACGTAATCCCGAATTAATCCAACAAATTGGTGCGGCGACCGGTGCGGAAATTGCCGTGACGGGTATTGACTGGAGTTTTGCTCCAACGCTCGCAGTAGTGCGCGATGATCGTTGGGGCCGCACCTATGAATCCTATTCTGAAGATCCTGCAGTGGTGAAATCCTACGGCGGCAAAATGGTGGAAGGTTTGCAGGGCGTTGCGGGTAAGGATTTCCTCAGTGAGCAGCATGTCATTGCGACGGCCAAACATTTCCTGGCTGATGGCGGAACCCAGGGCGGGCAGGATCGCGGCGATGCGCAAATCAGCGAAGCCGAGTTGGTAAAAATCCATAACGCGGGTTATGAAACGGCACTGGCCGCCGGCGCGCAAACTGTCATGGCTTCCTTCAGCAGTTGGCAGGGCGTGAAGATGCACGGCAACCAATATCTGCTTACTGAACAATTAAAAAACCAAATGGGTTTTGATGGTCTGGTGGTGGGTGATTGGAATGGCCATGCATTTGTGTCGGGTTGTACACCGGTGAGCTGCCCGCAAGCAATTAATGCCGGCCTGGATATTTTCATGGCGCCGGAAGGTAACTGGAAAGAGTTGTATCACAACACTGTGGCGCAAGTGAAAAGCGGCGAAATATCGCAAGCGCGTCTGGATGATGCCGTTGCGCGTATTCTGCGTGTGAAAATTCGCGCGGGTCTCTTTGAGAAAGGTGCACCCTCTACCCGCGAACTCGCCGGAAAACGCGAAGTGATTGGCTCGGCTCCGCATCGCGCTGTTGCGCGCCAGGCTGTGCGTGAATCCATCGTATTGTTAAAAAATAATGCGCAGACTCTGCCGGTAAAAGCCAACAGCAAAATATTGGTGGCGGGCGATGGCGCGGACAATATCGGCAAACAATCCGGTGGCTGGAGTATCACCTGGCAGGGCACTGGAAATACCAATGCGGACTTCCCCGGCGGCACCTCTATTTATCAAGGCATTGCCGATGCGGCGAACGCCGCGGGTGGTGCGGCTGAGTTAAGTGTTGATGGCAATTACAAAACCAAACCCGATGTTGCGTTCGTGGTATTTGGTGAAGACCCTTACGCTGAAATGCAAGGCGATGTTGGGACGTTGATCTACAAAAGCGAAACCAATTTGGCACTGCTGAAAAAATTGAAGGCCGATGGCATTAAAGTGGTTTCGCTATTTATTACTGGCCGCCCGCTCTGGGCTAATAATTTTATCAATGCGTCTGATGCTTTTGCGGTTGTCTGGTTACCCGGTTCCGAAGGTGTTGGGGTTGCCGATGTGTTGCTCACCAAAGCAGACGGTTCCTTGAATTACGATGTGAAAGGTAAATTACCTTTCTCCTGGCCTGCGTCACCTGTGCAGTCGCCGCTTAACCAAGGTGATGCTGATTACAAACCACAATTTGCGTTTGATTTTGGTTTGACTTACGCCGATAAAACCGAAACACCCGCGCTGGATGAAACCGCTGCACAACTGGTCGCTGCACAGGCACCGGATGTGGTGCCTGTGTTTAATCAACGCGTGATGAATCCCTGGACCTTGGTGTTACTGGACCATGTAAATAATATGGCGCCAGTGACCACGAGCAGCGGCGAGTTGGGTGCCGTGAAAGTTACCTCGCAGGATAAACAAGTGCAGGAAGATACACGCCGTGTGCAATTTAACGGCAGTGCTAAAGCGACAGTGACTTTCGGTTCAACAACGCGCTCGGATCTGAGTGTTTATGCAGAAAACAAGGGCGCGTTGGTATTCGATATGAAAGTGAATGCAAAACCCACCGCTGCAGTGAGTGTGGGTATGTACTGCGGCAGTGATTGTGCGGGGGAAATTCCAGTGACCGAGCAATTAAATGCTGCCCCTCTGGGTGAGTGGACCAGTGTCAGTATTGCGCTGGAATGCTTTGCGAAAAAACGCGTGAAACTGGATATGGTACTTGCGCCTTTCATGCTCAGTACCGATGGCAGTCTGGATGTGTCGCTCTACAACGTTCGTATTGAGAAAAATGCCACTGCACCTGCGTGTACGGAATAATTTCTGAAAAAAATCTCGGCGCAGTGAAAGGCTCCGCCGAGATTTTTTTAGCGCGACGTTTGAAAAATTTTCAACGAATGATCTAAATAATAACTACAGCTCTTTTTTACCAGCAATTCCAAAATCCCAGGGTTTTACAATAACAATAGAGGTAAGTATGAAAAATCACGAATATGGCTTCAAACCCGGTTTATCTCATTCTCTGCTCGGTATCGCGCTGCTTGGCCTGGTGGGCTGTGGCGGCTCCGGCGGTGGTAACAGCAATAATTCCAGTGTACCGGCATCCAGCTCACTGGCGTCGAGTGCGGCGGTGAGTTCCAGCAGTGCTGCGAGTTCGGCCGCGCCCACCTGGGAGTTGGTGTGGAGTGACGAATTTAACGGCACCACAATCGATATGGGCAAATGGGGTTTCGAAAAAAATTGTTGGGGCGGCGGTAATAATGAACAGCAGTGTTACACCGATCGCCCAGCCAACTCATTTGTGGCTGATGGTGTGTTAAATATTGTCGCCCAACGCGAGGACTTTACCGGTTCGGATTCGCCCGAAGGTGAAAGCCCCACCACAAAAACCTTACCCTACACCTCGGCGCGGTTACGCACCAAAAATATTAAAGAGTGGACTTTTGGTCGCTTTGAAATTCGTGCGAAATTACCTGCTGGCCAAGGCACCTGGCCCGCGATTTGGATGTTGCCGACTAATTCACCTTACGGCAGCTGGGCCTCCAGTGGCGAAATCGACATTATGGAAGCGGTGAATTTAAAAGTCGTTACTAATGGCAGTGCGCCGGAAGCTCATGTGCACGGGACTTTACATTTTGGCCGCAACTGGCCGGGCAATGTTAACTCGGGTGCAGATTATTTATTACCGAATAATGCCAACCCGGCAGATGATTTCCACACTTACGCGGTTGAGTGGGAAGAGGGTGAAATTCGTTGGTATGTAGATGATGTTCATTTTGCAACTCAACGCGAAACCGGTTGGTATGGCCAGTACATGCAAGATGGTGTGTTAAAAGATGCTCCCGTTGGTGCGCCTTTTGATCGCTTCTCCAAATTTCATCTGCTGCTCAATTTAGCGGTGGGAGGCAATTGGGCCGGTAACGTCAATAATAAAGGTGTAGACGAATCAGTTTTCCCACAAAAAATGTTGGTGGATTTTGTGCGCGTCTATCAATGCAGCGCCAATCCATCTACCGGTAAAGGCTGCGCGACTATTGGTGCGAATGCTGAATTGGTTGCCGGTCATCAACGCCCGGTAATTGGCGCTGTGAAATTGCCAGGGCCGCCGTTATTCACCATGTTCGATAACGATTTGGCTGGGGGGCTGAGTTTTGATTCCTACAACCCTGACGGCGTCATTAGCCATTCGGAAATTGCTGAAAGCGGACGCGGCGATGTGTGGAACATTGTTAAAAGCGGCGCAAACGGCAACGCCTATTTTAAGGTCGCTGGCGATCCAACCGATATGCGTGGTTGGTCAGGTGATAGCGAATTAATTTTTGATTACAAAGTAAATAGCAAAGCAGACGGTGCAAAACTTTTGGTTAAGCTCGATAGTGGCTGGCCTGCAGTGAGCGACGTGAGCGTACCAGTTACCGATTTGGGTGTGTGGAAAGAATATCGCATCACTCTCGATGATTTATTGGATAACGGTAATTCATTGGCAGCGGGTAAAGCGACCTTGGCCTCTATCGTAAATACCTTTGTGGTTGATCCGTCTGCAGCGATGAATGTTTCGTTCGACAATGTGCGCATTGAAGGTAAAGCCAGTAGCGGTGTTGATGAATTTGCCAAGTTGCCGTTGTTTACTTTGTATGACACGAGTATTGCATCCGGGTTACAAGTGCAAAGCTATAATCCTTCTGGTCAAATCAGCTCATCTGAAGTTGACGACGGTGCTCATGGGAAAGTATTTAAGGTGGTAAAAACCGGGCCCGATGGCAATGTGTTTTTCAACGTGATCAGTGGTCCGGCCAATTTAAATCACTGGTCCGCCAAAGGTGAATTGGTATTTGATTTCAAAGTAAATAGCAAAGCAGCTGACACTAAGTTATTGATAAAAATGGACAGCGGCTGGCCTAACGTGAGCGATGTTACTGTGCCTTTACCGGCGGATGGAGTCTGGACCGAATACCGTATCGGTGTTGCCGATTTAATTGATAACGGCAATTCAGTTTCCTGCTGTCCAGGCATTGCCAAACTCAACTCGATTACCAATCTATTTGTAATGGAGCCGTCCGGTGCCATTGATGTGGTGTTTGATAACGTGCGTTTGGTAGAAAAACAGTAATTTCAACGAAATAACTATTAACGGCTGCAATTGCAAAATTGCAGCCGTTTTTTTTGGGAGCATCAATTGTGACTCTACGAGCACTGTGTTTGTTAGTTGCGTTAGTGGGATGTGCGAGTCAGTCTTCACATACTGGGTCAACATTATCAAGTGATCGCTATATTGAAATTTCTCGCACTCAGTATTTGGACTCACTGTACGGTTTTTGGTTGGGGCAATGCATAGCTAACTGGACTGGTTTGGTGACGGAAATGGATAAAGTTGGCAATCTCGGCGAAATCAAAACAGGTCCGTTTTATACGCGCGCTGATTGGGGTAAACCGGATCAACCCAGTATCTGGGGGCAAGGTATTCCGAGTAATCTCTCGGCGAACATCGACTTTGTGACAGTGGGTCCGGACGGCATTTGGGGGGCGGATGACGATACGGATATTGAATATATTTATCAAACCGCACTAGCGCAAAGTGAATCGGTGCTGCTTAGCCCAGAGCAAATACGCAATGCCTGGTTAACACACATTTATTCTGCCCAGGAGCCCACACCCTTTGGTAAAGATCCGGAAGGAAACTCTGAAAATTTCCTCTGGGTTTCCAATCAACGTGCGATGGATCTAATGCAGCAGGGTATATTGCCTCCAGCAACGGGAAGCCTGCCGCTTAATCCTCATTTCGATATGATTGACGCGCAATTAACCACAGAGATTTTTGGTTTTTTTGCGCCAACGCGCGCCGATGTTGCGCTGCAACTCGCTGATTTGCCCATACGCACAGTGGCAGACAAAGAAGCCGCTGACATTGCACGTTTCTATGTTGTTATCTATTCGCTTGCCGCGCGCGTTGATCCCGCGTTAACGCCCGCGCAAAAGGTACATTGGCTCGCACAGGAGGCGCGGCGCTATTTACCGGAGGGGCAATACCCTGCAGCTATGTACGATTTTGTTAAACAACAGTATGAATCGGGCGTGCCTTGGGAGCAGGCGCGCGATGCAATTTATCAGCGCTACCAGGTAGAGCAATTGGATGGTTATACGCTCACCTCCCGCAAGCTCTATTGCAATGGATGTTTTGCAGCCGGAATTAATTTTGCGTCCAGTTTAATCAGTCTTTTTTACGGTGAAGGTGATTTAAAAGCGACGATAAAAATCGGCGCACTGGCAGGCTGGGATTCTGATAACCCAACGGCGACCTGGGGCGGGCTGCTCGGTTTTATCGTCGGTAAAGATAAAATTGAACAGGCTTTTGGTAAAACATTCTCCAACCGTTTTAATATTCATCGCACCCGGAAAAATTTTCCCAATAATGGCATAGATACTTTTGATGCTATGGCTGCGACTGGGCTGACAATCGTCGATAAAGTCGTTGTTCAAAAAATGAATGGAATCATTGATAAAGAGCGCAATGTTTGGCGGATACCACTCTCTGAATAACCTGGATGAAAACCGGGCGACAAATTTTAATGGCATAAATGTTATTCTGTGCGCCCCCTGACGGGTATTGGAATAATCAGGGGAAAAGCTTTCATTGATGAAATCTAATTATGGAATAAACGTGAAATTATTATCGTCGGCGTTTTTCAGCGTTGTCTTTGGCGGGGCGCTTCTTTTGGGTGGTTGCGGTGGCGTGCTTAACGGAGGGCAATACGTCATTCCCGAACGCCAAACGGATTGCGAGATTAGGATGAAATTTACGCGCTAAGTTTGGCGCGAACAAATGAAAAAATAAGCCGGCATAGTTGCCGGCTTTCTTTTTTACCTACGCTATCTTCACCTCTTTATTCATGTTCTGTTTTCGATACTCAGTGGGTGACATGCCCACCAAGCGATTAAAGAAGCGGTGAAACGCTGATTTGCTGTTAAAGCCCGCATGTAGTAACACATCCATTACGGTCATGTCGGCGTGTTGGTTGTCGCTTAGCAAACGCTTGGCTTCCTCTACGCGATAGGAATTCATAAATTCAAAAAAGTTGGTGCCGTAGTGTTTGTTGATGACGGCGGACACCTCTTTTACCGGCAAATTGATGCGTTTGGAAAACTCATCGATATTGAGGTTTTGTTTCAGGAATAGCTTCTGGATTTCCATGCCCTGCTGTACTTTCTGGATGGCGGTATCCGTCAGTTTTTCGTCGACTTTATCTTTGGCGGCTTCTGGTTTGGTAGTGAGCAGCTTGTGCGTGTGCACGACACTGTTAACGAAGAGTGCGTTGATTAGAATAAAAATGATGTAATTTTCGGCAATGCCAAAGAGGTCGGAAATTTGCGGTGCAGCTAATGCGACAGTGTTGGCTATCACGTGAACGAGAATTGAAAAGCTCCAGGTAAATAAAAACCCGAGGGTGAGAATATTTAACCAACTGGGCTCAGTGGGTGAAAAGTTTGAATATTGGTTGTGCAAGCCAATCCGATAAAGGCGCACACGATTCACGGCGGCGAGTGCATAAAAGAACGGCATTATTTTAATAAAATGCCAAACACCATTCGCAATTTGCCGCTCGGTTTCGGTCATGCCCAGTGTGCGAAACCGTAAATCAGTGCTGTCAATCTGGAAGAGTGCGAGCCAGGCGACGGCAACGGCCGCTGGAATTAAATGTACCAGATGTCGTCGCGCCAGCTTGAAGGCATCCTCTGTGAGCGCTATGACATAAATCAATAAGAGTGGCCCCTTGAGCATTTGCGCGATTACTAAAAAGTAAGGCAATAAATACTCGTCAAAGGCGGTGAATAAACTGACGTCGTCATTCCACAACACCAGAATGCACGCGGAGGTAATCGCAATGGAAATTAAAAATGTACTGAGCAGGCGATTGGCCAGCTGGTTTTTTACCGGGAGTATCGCCTGAAAAATGACCAGCAAGAAGCACTCTGCTACGGTCATAAACAGCACTACATCGTGAATGTTGAATATATGTTTTTGCATTAGCTCAAACCCTGGTGTTGTCGTTGTTATGGTTTTTAGGTCTGGTTGTTATTTTATTGGGGTGTCTTTGGTTGATGGGGGTGATTATAGTGGAAGCTCCCGCAGGTGTCGCACCGATTTACCCTGCGTTACCCAGTTACTTTGAGGGGATGATGTATCGGTGGCGAAAGTGAACCGATTACATCGATATAGTGAAAATGACACTTTGATTGTGAGCCTTTTATGTCGCCAGTGAGCTTTTCCCGGGAGCAGGGCGATGCCTTGCAAGCGCTGTTACCTGAGCTGGAGTTTTCCGGTGAATTTGCGGGGATCAGCAGTGATGATCCGTTGTTAGCGGCCTACCTCGGTTGTTATCAACTGGATTTCAGTGCTCGCTTCCCCGGTGTTCACCATGAAATCGGAATAGTTAATGCAGCGGGATTTCGTATTGCTACCCAGTGTTGGATTCCACCGGAAGCGCGTGGCACCTTGCTGGTGGTGCATGGCTATTACGATCACGTGGGAATATACGACAAGGTTATCGCCTTTGGCTTGCAACAGGGGCTGGCGGTTTTGGCGTTTGATTTACCCGGTCACGGTTTGAGTAGCGGCGCGCGCGCGGCGATTGATTCGTTTGATCAGTACGGAGATGCGCTTGAGGCGGTACTCCTGCGCGCCAAGGGACAATTGCCGTTGCCCTGGTATGGCTTGGGGCAAAGCACTGGTGGCGCGGTGTTGCTCAATCATTTGTGGCGCTACGAGATTCAGCGCGTCGAGCCCTGGCTAAGCAAGAGGGCGCTTTGTGCACCGCTGATTCTGCCGCGCGGGTGGACGCGTGGACGCTGGCTCTATATGCTCATTCACCGATTTGTACGGCAACTGCCGCGCGGCCCCTCACGCAGTTCACACGACGAGGAGTTTATTCGTTTTCTGGACGAGCAAGATTGCTTGCAATCGCGTTTTCTGTCGGTGCGCTGGGTGGGCGCCATGAAAAACTGGCATGCGCAATTCTTGCGTTTCCAGCCACTGGATACGCCGGCGTTGATCCTGCAGGGGACTGACGATCAAACCGTTGCCTGGCGCTACAATCTTGGCGAAATTCAGCGCCGCCTGCCGCAAGCGCGCGTGCAATTTATCGAGGGCGCTGGCCATCAATTAGTGAATGAGCGCGAGGATTTTCGTGATCAAGTCTTTGTAACCTTGCGCGATTATTTTTGTACACTGCCTTGAACCCTTTTCATTATCAGCGACGACTAAGGAATTACCGTGGAACTCATCCAGTTAGCTATCAGTTTTATTTTGCATGTAGACCAGCATCTCACCGAGTTGTTTAATCAATATGGATTGTGGATTTACGGCATTTTGTTTTTGATTATTTTCTGTGAGACAGGCTTGGTGGTCACGCCATTTTTACCGGGTGATTCGCTGCTGTTTGCTACCGGTGCCTTGGTGGTGGGCACTACGCTGGATATTAATTTAATGGCCCTGGTGGTAGTCAGTGCAGCGATTCTGGGGAACACCGTGAACTACACCATCGGCCACTTCTTTGGTGAGCAACTATTTAGAAACCCCAACTCCAAAATTTTCCGGCGCGATTATCTTGACCGCGCTCACGCGTTTTATGAAAAGCACGGTGGCAAAACCATTGTAATGACTCGCTTTGTGCCTATCTTCCGCACCTTTGCGCCTTTTGCGGCCGGTATGAGCAGTATGGGTTACAAACGTTTTATGTTGTACAACATGATCGGTGCGGTGGCGTGGGTAGGGATTTTTCTGTACGCCGGTTACGTATTTGGCAACTTGCCTGTGGTGAGAAAAAACTTCACTCTGTTGATTTTGGGAATTCTTGTGTTGTCGATTCTGCCCATTGTTTATGAGGCGTGGAAATCGCGGAAAGCGAGTAAAGCGAATTCAGTCGCCTAAGTTAAGTGGTCAGAAATAAAAACGCCGCACTGTCTCCAGTGCGGCGTTTTTTTATGCGGCGATTTATTTGCGGTGGATTAGAAGAGCACGCGGCAACGAATAGTCCCTTCAATATTTTTCAACTGCTCCAGCGCGACTTCGCTGTAGGGTGAGTTGATATCTACTACCACGTAGCCAACCTTGTCGTTGGTTTGCAGGTACTGGGAGGAAATATTGATTTGGTTGTCGGAGAAAATTTTGTTGATCTTCGACAGTACGCCGGGAACGTTGGCGTGCACGTGCAGCAAGCGGTGTGCGTCCGGATGACCGGGCAGCGCCACTTCCGGGAAGTTAACCGAGCTGGTGGTGGTGCCGTTATCGGAGTACTTAACCAGTTTTTCCGCAACTTCCACACCGATATTTTCTTGCGCTTCCATAGTGGAGCCGCCGATGTGCGGGGTGAGAATTACATTGTCCAAACCACGCAGTGGGCTCAGGAACTCGTCACCGTTTGCTTTTGGCTCTTCCGGGAATACGTCGATCGCCGCGCCGGCGATGTGACCGGATTTAATGGCGTCCGCCAAGGCATCAATATCTACCACAGTGCCGCGAGAGGCATTAATCAAAATGCCGCCTTTTTTCATCAGGCCGATTTCGCGCGCGCCGATCATCATTTGGGTGGAGGCATTTTCCGGTACGTGCAGACTGATGATGTCGGCGGTAGCCAGCAGTTCATCCAGCTCGCGCACTTGCGCGGCATTACCCAGTGGCAGCTTGGTAACCACGTCGTAAAAACGCACTTTCATGCCCAGGGATTCCGCCAGCACACTGGTTTGGCTGCCGATAGAGCCGTAGCCGATCAGGCCCAGGGTCTTGCCGCGAATTTCGTAGGAGCCAGTTGCAGACTTGTCCCAGCCGCCGCGATGGCAGACAAAGTTTTTCTGCGGAATATTGCGCAGCAACAGAATCGCTTCAGCGATTACCAATTCCGCCACCGAGCGAGTGTTGGAGTAGGGCGCGTTAAATACCGCAACGCCGTGCTCTTGTGCGGCTTTCAGATCTACCTGATTGGTGCCGATACAGAAGCAGCCGGCGGCGATCAGCTTGGGCGCGTTTTCAAACACGCGGCGGGTCAGCTGGGTGCGCGAGCGCAGGCCAACAAAGTGGGCATCCTGAATGCGGGCGATAAGCTCATCTTCACCGAGTGCGGTTTTCAGGTAGTCGATATTGGTGTAACCCTGGGCATGGAGGGTATCCACCGCCGATTGGTGTACGCCTTCCAGCAATAAAAACTTGATTTTGCTTTTGTCTAACGAGGTCTTGCTCATGGAACAAACTCCTAAAGTGCGAGGCACCTAAAATTTAAAATCGAAAGCGGGACAGCGGCGTCTCCGGGAGCAACGGCATCAAACGGGAGACGGAGGGGCCGGAACCTGAGCCGGCGGAGGCTGAAAAAGGCGCGCATCATACCACAGCCGCCCGAGGGAAAAGCAGCTGCCGCCGCGAGCAGATGACGGATATTTAACGCTAGGGGCGAGTTGAGTTGCGTTGAAACTAGTGGTTTTACACAGCTTATAGTCAATATTTATATTACTCTTGGCGCCTGAACTTCTTATAATGGCGGCACCGATTATCTGCGGTAGATAATCACGTCCTTCGAGGTTCAAGGTTTGTCATCGTCTTCAGTGGTATCGAACGAAGCACCTTCTGCAACATTTTTTATCGCACTCCTCGCCATGGGGTTGGGTAGTTTCGCGATAGGTGTTGGCGAGTTTGTCTCCATGGGCTTGTTGCCCGAAATTTCCTCTTCGCTGTCCATCAGTATTCCGCAAGCGGGGCGTACCATCAGCGCCTATGCGCTGGGGGTGGTGATAGGCGCGCCGCTGTTGGCGATCTTCAGTACCGGCCGTTCGCGCACGCGCATGCTGGTGGTGTTAATAGCCCTTTATTCGCTCGGCAATATTGCCAGTGCGCTCGCGCCAAACTATGAAGCTATGTTGGCATTGCGTCTGTTGAGTGGTTTGCCGCACGGGACTTTTTTCGGGATTGCCTCACTGGTGGCGGCCTCGCTGGCACCCTCGCATATGCGCACCCGCGCGGTGGCCTATGTGATGTTGGGGCTCTCGATTGCGACGCTCGCCGGTGTACCTATAGCGACAGCCCTCGGGCAGTGGCTGGGTTGGCGCGCGGCGTTTGTTTTGGTGGGAGGAATAGCACTGGTGTCAGCAGTGTGCATAGCAAAGTTTGTCCCCTATGAGCCGCCGCAAGTGGGTGGGCGCGTCGTCGATGAATTGTCGATGTTCACCAATCGTCAGGTGTGGATCACCCTGGGGATAGGTGCAATTGGTTCGGGCGGGTTGTTCGCCATCTATTCCTACGTCAAACCCACGCTGATGAGCCTGGCAGGATTGACCGAAATGGGCGTGCCTTTTGTGCTGGCGCTATTCGGTGCGGGCATGGTGACGGGCAATATTTTCGGTTCGCGCATGGCTGACCGCGATCTGCTCGGCACCATCAAGCGCTGTCTGATCTGGTCGATGATTGTCTGCGCGGTTTTCGCGCTGGTTGCCCCGAATCTCTGGCTCGCCTGCGTCACGGTATTCTGTGTGGGCACCGTGGTGGTGATTGGTCCGGCCGTGCAAATTCGCCTGATGGATGTGGCCGGCAAGGCGCAGACCATGGCAGCCGCCATGAACCATTCAGCCTTTAACTTTGCCAATGCCGCCGGTGCCTTTTTAGGTGGGTTGGTGATTGACGCCGGTTTGGGGTACGCCGCCACTGGCTGGGTCGGCGTGCTGTTGTCTATGGCGGGAATGGGTATGTTTTACTGGATGATTATTGATGCGCGACGCAACCCGGAGCTAATTGGCAGTGCGGGTGCCGATCCCCGTACCGGTGAAGCGACCTCTTAAGGCTGACTGGTTTTTTTAGGGCTGGCAGGGCAATAGTTGCGTAAGACAAATACTGTAGCTATTTCCCGTTAGTCGATACTGCCAGCGCACATCCAGATCCAACAACCTCATCCCGTACACTCGCCCTTGGTCAGGCTGCTGATACTGCGGGCGCGGATCTTGTTGCAACACCTGGGTGATTAATCCGGCCAGATCTGTTCCGGTCTGTCTCCAATAGCTGACACAAAACACCATCAACGCGGCGGGAATATCCACATCGATTGGCGCCGGTGGTTCTGGCGCGAAGCTGTTTTCCGCGGCGACCACGCAATCCACATAGGGCACGTAGGGTTTGATATCCAACACCGGTGTGCCGTCCAGTAAATCCACCCCGCTGATTTGCACAAAGATTTTCCCCTCGCGTTCAATGACGCTGCGCAGCCGCACTACCGACAAACCAATTGGCGCTGGTCGAGTCGGCGAGCGGGTGGCAAATACGCCCAGGGTTTTATTGCCCCCCAGCCGGGGCGGTTTTACCCTGGCTTTCCACTCCTCGCGCTTGTTGGCATGAAACACAAATTGAACCCACAGGTGAGACGTACCCTCTAAGCCTGCAAAGGCCTGGATATCATCAAAGGGTGGGAGAATTTCGATTTCCGCCTCTGCTAGTGGAGCTAAGCCCGGCTGACGGGGTATGCCGAATTTTTCCTTGAAACAGGAATGCACTATGCCGATGGCGGGAAAGCTAAAGTCCATAACAGGTTGCCGGTCACTCAAATAAACGGCAAGGCTAGGCAAAATAGCAGCCCTGCTCAACATTTATTTGCCGGATACTTTTGCCAGTTCAGGTTTTTGGCTGGTAGTATGCGTCAAATGAAAACGGTTACATTGATAATAACGACCACTGATAACAAACCTGCAAAACGCCACGTTCTGCGCTATTCCCCGTAAGGAGCTCTCATGTCCCGATTAACTTCTCTTTTTAATCCCCTTGTAGCGCTTTTGCTCCTGGCTGGTCTGGCCGGCTGTGACAACCAATCTGCGCCTTCTTCCTCATCGTTAGTGCTGACAGAGGGGGCGTTGCAGGAGCAGGATTCTACTTCTGCCAACCGCCCGTTTAAATTGATCGATAAAGATGCCATCCCGGCGTCAGTGGCGCTTTACAACAATCTGGCGGCACTGCGCGGCAAACATTTTCTGTTTGGTCATCAAGACAGCCTGGCCTATGGTGTTAATTGGGAGGGTGACCTGGATCGCTCCGACGTGCGCGACGTCACCGGTTCAAACCCGGCGGTTTACGGCTGGGAAATTGGCGGTTTGGAATTGGGCCATGAAAAAAATCTGGACGGCGTTAATTTCAAACAAATGCAGGAATGGATTAAGGCCGGTTTTAACCGGGGTGGTGTAATTACCATCAGCTGGCATATGTACAGCCCGGTGTCCGGCGGTAATTCCTGGGATAAAACACCGACGGTCCACGAATTGGTTCCGGGCGGAGCCAAGCATGAAGAATTGAAAAAATACCTGGATGCATTTGTCGAGTTTAATGAAGCTTTAGTGGTGACAAATGCGCAGGGCAAGGAGCAGCAAATCCCGATTATTTTCCGGCCTTGGCATGAGCACAACGGCGACTGGTTTTGGTGGGGTAAAGGCCATGCGAGCGAGCAGGATTACATCGCGCTATATCAATTTACCGTGAAATATTTGCGCGATGAAAAAGATCAGCACAACCTGATTTTTGCATTCTCACCCGACCGCAGTCGTATCGACATGGCTAAATTCGAAAGTGATTATTTTTACGGGTACCCGGGGGATGAGTACGTGGATGTCATTGGATTGGACAACTACTGGGATCTCGGTCATGAGGCCAACACTGCCAGTGCCGACGAGCAAAAAGCCAATTTCACCGCAGCCTTGCGCGGTATTTCCAAAATCGCGCAATTACGCCGCAAAATCGCCGCACTGACGGAAACGGGTAACAACGGGGTGAAGCTGCCCAACCTCTGGACTGACCGAATCCTTGGGCCGGTGTTGGCTGACCCGGATGCGCAATTAATTACCTATGTATTGGTGTGGCGCAATGCCAATAGCGCGCGTGAAAAAGCCGAACAGTTTTATGCACCTTATGCAGGGCACGCCTCCGCAGATAATTTCAAAGCGTTTCTCGATAATCCTTTTGTAATGTTTGAAAGCGAATTGCCCAACCTTTACCAGTAAGCGTTTCTGCGTTTTGCCCAAAAGCCACCCTGAAACGGTGGCTTTTTTACTGAAAAATGGTGGGTGATTAATAAAAAATAATGATTGAAATTTTTTATTAATAAAATAATGTCCTTCGCTGTCAATTTATCACTGTCGGTTAAATTGACATGTTTTTGTGATGCGCTTAGCACTAAATGGCGCGAATAATTGATCTTAAAGAAGAAAATAAAATAGGCACATTTCCTGCTGTACTGAATAAGCAAAATAAGACGACACTACAAGCAAGGGGATTTTTATGAACTTTTATTCCAAGCTGTTAGCAGCATCCAGTCTGAGTCTGTGCTCGCTGACCGCAAGCGCAGGATTGCTGGATTACAATCTGGTATTGAGCGGAAACCTCACGGGTGCAGTTCACGTTGAAGGGGCAACCTTCGTGGGCGGTAACCTGGTTTCTACGCAAATGTCTGAGTTCAACCACAAGGATTTCACACCTGCCGACCCGGCAAGTTTTGATGGTCTCGAAGTGGCGGGTAACGTCAGCGGCCAGATGAAAATTATGCACGGCGAAACTGCATCCTACGGTACCAAGAGTGTAGGCGCGCAGATCGATTGTGTAGGTAGCGTAAATTGCACAACCGGCGGTGTTGACCTGTCTGCGAAAAAGACAGCGCTGACATCCGAAATGACTGGCTTGGCGAGCAGCTATCAGAGCCTCAGTGCGAATGCCGCCGCCAATGTGAGTGGCAATCAGGTAAAACTGATTTATACCGGCACCGAAGATTTGGCAGTTTTCAATCTGAATGCTACAGATATCTTCTTCCAAAACTCGGGCATTGAATTGCTGTTGGGTTCTGCAACCAAGGCGATTATCAACGTGTCTGGTAATGTGAGTGTATCCAACACCAACCTTACTGGTGCCTGGAACTACTCCAACACCCTGTGGAACTTCTATAACGCCACCAGCGTAAACTTCAACTACATGGCAGTGCGCGGTTCAGTATTAGCTGCCAACGCCAACGTTTTTGATGCAGCGGGTTTTGATGGTTCTCTTTATGCCAAGTCTTACACCAACAGCAGTTTGCGCGAAGTGCACGGCTATTTCTGGACTCCACCAGAGCCAGAAACTGAAGTCGAAGTGCCTGAGCCATCGTTGTTGGTATTGTTGTTAAGCGGTTTGGGCCTGATTGGGTTTAGCCGTCTGCGTCGCCGCAAGTAAGATCTGTGGGGATTTAGTGAAAAAAACCGGGCGAAATGCCCGGTTTTTTTATGGCGAGATAGCTGTTGGCAATTAGATGGTGAAATGGGCGATTTGGGTTTCCAGTCCTTTTGCGGTGCCATCCAGTTGCTGTGCAATTTGCGCGGATTTTTGCGCATCGCGATTCAAATTGCTAATGAGTCCCACCACTTTCACAATGTTTTTGTTGATCTCTTCAGCCGTATAACTCTGCTCTTCGGCCGCGGTGGCGATTTGCATATTCATGCCCAGAATTGCCGAAATGGATTGGGTGATCTGGTTAATTGATTGGCCCGCTTGCCCGGCCATCTCAAGGGTAACACCGGTTTTTTCCTGGCTCACCTTCATGGCGTTCATGGCCTTGGCCGCGCCTTGTTGGACTGCTTCGATAATCTGCTGAATTTCAGCGGTGGAGTCCTGCGTGCGTTTGGCCAGCGAGCGAACCTCATCGGCCACTACCGCAAACCCGCGCCCTTGGTCGCCCGCGCGCGCCGCTTCAATCGCCGCATTGAGCGCGAGCAGGTTGGTTTGCTCGGCCACACTTTTGATGACATCTAATACGCTACCGATGCGGGAGGTGTCTGTTTCTAATTGCGCCATGGCACTACCCACGTGGTCGACCTCGTTGCTCAACTGGTTGATGGCGTTTAGGGTATTGTCCATAACCTTTAAGCCTTGTCGGGCATTGTTATCCGCCGATTGCGCCGCATCCGCTGCGCCGCTGGCATTGCCGGCAACTTCCTGAACGGTTGCGCTCATTTCGGTAATAGCCGCTGATACCTGATCAGTGGCATGGTGAGTGTCATCGGCATAGGTAGCGAGTGACGATGAACTTTGCGTGATGGCATTGGATGCTTGGCTCAGGCTACTCATGGAGTTTTGTACGGCAGTAATTACCTCTACGATGCTTTGCTGCACTTGCTGGATACTGTTGCTCAAACGCCCCAGTTCGCCCGACGCCGAAAAATGCAAAGGCTGACGGAAGTTGCCTTCGGCCAGCAGGCTCAGGTGTGAATTGATTTGCGCGAGCGGCACTATCAGGCTTTTGCGCAAAATAAACAGGACCAGGAATACCACGGAAATAGCGCCGAGGATAATCAAGGCGTTGGACCAGAGTGACACACTGCTGCTGACGGCGAGGTTGTGTTCGGTATCTTTGGCTACCCGGTCACTAATCAATTTTGCGGATTCCTCTAGCAGTGCGCTCGGCTCCCGGTCTATACCGGTAACCGCCTTATCGCCCGCTGCCGGGTCAAAATCAGCGTTTTTAAAGGCTTCCAAACCGGCCTTGTAGCGGCCAAATACCTGGTCGTGGGCTTTCAGGAATGCATCGACTTTCTGGTGTGCTTCGCCTGCCAGTGTTTTGTTCAGCGTCATACCCAGCTGTTGGATTTCTTTATGCAGGGTTTCAAACTGGTTCCAGTATTGAGTGAGTTTGGCTGGGTCTTTCCCCCGCAGCAGCACGTTTTTCCATTCCTGTACTTGGACTTTAAATTTAAAGTTCATGGTGTTGATGCTGCGTTCCTGGGCAACCGCACCTGCAATCAATTGGTTGTAATCGGTGATGGTTCGGCTCAGCAGCGAGATGGCGATACCACTGATAATCACAAATAAGATTACGCCGGCGCTAACGGCAAAAATCAGGCGACCCTGGATGCTGGAAAAGGAAAACATAAGAAATGCCCCGAAAGAACCGAAGGAAGGTTATTCGAGTATAGGAAAGAATGCGCCAACTGCATTAGCTGGCGCTTTTTTGCGAAACGCTAGCGCGCTATTAATCGCGCTTAACGAGGATACAGGGTTTTTACGCCCTCGTTGGTGCCGAGCAATAACACATCCGCGCCCTGTGCGGCGAAGAGCCCATTGGTTACTACCCCGGTAATCTGATTGATGCAATTTTCCAATCCAACGGGGTCAACAATTTGCAGGTTGTGCACATCAAGAATGACGTTGCCGTTATCGGTCATTACCCCATCACGATAGACCGGTGTGCCCCCCAGTTTTACCAGCTCGCGTGCAACATAGGAGCGCGCCATGGGAATGACTTCTACGGGCAGCGGGAATTTGCCCAGCACGTCCACCCATTTGCTGCCATCGGCGATACATACAAACTCTTTGGAAACGGCGCGCACAATTTTTTCGCGGGTCAAGGCGGCGCCGCCCCCTTTGATCAAATGGAGTTGGGCGTTGCTCTCATCGGCACCATCGACATAGACCACCAACTCGCTCACCGAATTACAGTCGAGCACTTCAATACCCAGCTTTTTCAAGCGCTCGGCCGAGGCATCGGAGCTGGCAACGGCGCCGGCAAACAGGGATTTGATCTCGCCCAGATAATCGATAAAAAAGTTGGCCGTCGAGCCGGTGCCCACCCCGATAATCGAGTCGCTAAACAACTTGGGTTTGATGTATTCAATCGCGGCGCGCGCAACGGCTTGTTTGAGTTGATCTTGTGTCATGGTTGTCTCGAAAAAAAGTGAACCCGGGAGCAGTTCTTCATTAGGCTAAAAAACTTGCCGCATTATACGGATATCGCCGTGCCAGCGGCGGGCAAATTGTTTACACTGCGGCGACTTTTTTCACTTGGTAAAAGCACGAGCGGTTATGCCTGAATCCTACATAAAACGTATCCTCAACGCCCGAATCTATGATTTGGCGGTCGAAACCCCGCTTGATGAAGCGCGCTTACTGTCGGTCCGCACCGGCAATAAAGTGTTGCTCAAGCGCGAAGATTTGCAGCCGGTGTTTTCATTCAAATTGCGCGGCGCCTACAACAAGCTGCAAATGCTTTCCGACGAAGAGCGCAATCGCGGGGTCATTGCTGCATCGGCTGGCAACCATGCGCAGGGTTTGGCGCTCGGCGCGCAGCACTTGGGTATTAAAGCCACTATCGTAATGCCGCGGACTACGCCTGCCATTAAGGTGGATGCGGTGAAAGCGCGCGGCGCAAAAGTAGTGTTGCATGGTGATAGCTATGATGAGGCTTCAGCGCACGCTAAAAAGTTGGTTGAAGAAAAAGGCCTGACCTACGTGCACCCCTTTGATGACCCGGATGTGATCGCGGGCCAGGGTACTATCGCGATGGAGATTCTGCGTCAGTATCCCGGCAAAATTGACGCGATCTTTATCGCGGTTGGCGGCGGCGGTTTGGCGGCAGGTATTTCCGCTTATGTGAAATATGTGCGCCCGGAGATCAAGATTATCGCCGTGGAATCGGAAGAGTCTGCGTGTCTCAAAGCTGCCATGGAAAAGAAAAAGCGCGTGGTGTTACCACAGGTTGGCATCTTTGCTGACGGCATCGCCGTGGCTCAAATTGGGGAAGAGACCTTCCGTGTTTTGCGCAAGACAGTGGATGAATGCATCACTGTGACTAACGATGAAATCTGCGCGGGTATTAAGGATATTTTTGAAGATACCCGTTCCATCGCTGAGCCGGCCGGCGCAACCGGTATTGCCGGGCTGAAAAAATACGTCGCGGAACATAACATCAGTGGACAAACGCTGATCGCAATTGACTGTGGAGCCAATATTAATTTCGACCGCCTGCGTTATATCAGCGAACGCACGGAAATCGGCGAACAGCGCGAGGCAATTCTCGCAGTCACTATTCCAGAGCGTCCGGGTGCGTACAAGGAATTCTGCAAGGCACTGGGCAAACGCAATATCACCGAATTTAACTATCGCTACGCCGATGCCAAAGACGCGCGCATTTTTGTTGGCGTGCAGGTGGCGGCGGGGGGTAAGGACCGTGCTGATTTGGTGAACGAGTTAAAAGCCCAGGGCTATGACCTGGTGGACATGACCGAAAACGAATTGGCGAAGTTGCATATTCGTCATTTGGTCGGTGGCCACGCGCCGCAGATTACCGATGAAGTGCTCTATCGCTTTGAATTCCCGGAACGTCCAGGTGCCTTGATGACCTTCCTAACCAAAGTGGCGGGGCGCTGGAATATTTCGCTGTTCCACTACCGCAACCACGGCTCGGCCGCTGCGCGGGTATTGGTTGGCATGCAGGTGCCCAAGAAAGATTACGCAGAGCTGAAAACATTTTTGAGCGAGCTCAATTACCCCTTCTGGGACGAGACCCAGAATGAAGCGTTTAAGTTTTTCTTGAGTTAATCGGCAAGTAGCTGATCCACAGAGGGCGCTTTGGCGCCCTTTTTTCTTTCCAGCGCGTTCTTTACTACAACGTCTATCCTTAATCTACCTCTATTCCAAGGGTTAATTTATGTTCAGGCACTGGCGGTC
Source organism: Cellvibrio sp. KY-GH-1 (assembly GCF_008806975.1). Taxonomy (NCBI): domain Bacteria; kingdom Pseudomonadati; phylum Pseudomonadota; class Gammaproteobacteria; order Cellvibrionales; family Cellvibrionaceae; genus Cellvibrio; species Cellvibrio sp. KY-GH-1. The sequence goes on along the minus strand of NZ_CP031728.1, from coordinate 3,520,651 downwards.
TGCAGATTTTGGTGTAATCTGGACAACGTTGTCAGAACAATTCTAACGCCAATAATGACTATTGGATGACTTATCAACCCCAATTCCATGTGGCAGGAGTCCAATGAATGAAGCCAACCTTAGTGAAATTACCCATTCAAACGTTTAGGGCGACCAGTACGTGCCTTGCGCTGCTCGCGCTTGCGCTCGGACTTGCGCAGGGTGCCAGTGCCACCAATTTGAGCCAGCAACAACTGAACGACATCGCGCGCGACACCAAGCTGGGCTTTGGTGTGATCAGCAACTTCGCTACCAAACCGCAAGCTCGCGTCACTATTACCAATGGCGCTTCCGCAATACCGGCCGGAGCCGGCGATTGGAAAATTTATTTTCACTCGGTGCGCAAACTGGATTCCACTCAGGTGGACGGTTTGAGTTTGCGTCATGTTCAGGGTGATTTACATGAGTTGGCGCCGACGTCAGCCTTTAAGGGTTTGGCGGCCAATGCAAAGCTGGAAGTTCCTTACACGGCGGGCGCACATTTGGTTAGCTACACCGATTTTATGCCGCGTGCGTTTATCGCCCAGGCGGGTTTGCAAGCAGAAGTTTTTGCGAATACCGATACTGAAAAATTGAGTGAATTTGTCGAGCCATTTAGTAAACCTGAGCAACAATTACGTGCGAGCAATGATGAGTATCCAATCGCGACAGCGGCGACGCGTTATCAGGATAATCTCGCAGTAAATGCCGCTGCGATAAAAGCCGATACCAGCGCGAAAATTATTCCAACGCCTGCGGAAATTAAATATCGCAAAGACACAACGCTGTTGGATAGTAACTGGCAAATTCATTTTGCCGGGCGCCTAACCGGAGAAGCAAAATATTTCGCGGATCAATTAAAAACCTATGGCTTAACGGTAAAAACTGTCGCGGATCATTTGCCGGTATCAGGCAAGGTAATTGAAGTAACAGTGGATAAATCGATCGGCAATGCCGAAGGTTATTCACTCACAATCGGCGCCGATAAAATTACTATTGTGGGGGGCGACAACGCCGGTGCTTTCTACGGCATTCAAAGCGTACTGAGTTTATTGCCCGCGCAAACCGCGAGCAGTTACACAATCCCACAGCTTACTGCGGTGGATTCACCACGGTTTCAATGGCGTGGTATGCACTACGATATGGGGCGCAATTTCCACGGCAAAGAATATACGCTGCGGTTGATCGAGCAAATGGCACGCTACAAACTCAATAAGTTGCATTTGCATTTAACCGAAGACGAAGGTTGGCGGATCGAAATTCCCGGCTTGCCAGAGTTGACAGACATAGGTGCCTATCGCTGTTTTGATCTGAGTGAACAACGCTGTTTGCTTACGCAGCTGGGGACTGGCCCACACAAAACAGGTTCGGGAAATGGCTATTACACCACCGCAGATTTTATTGAAATTTTAAAATATGCCAGCGTGCGTCATATTGAAGTAATTCCGGAAATTGATATGCCCGGTCATGCGCGTGCCGCCGTGAAATCTATGGAAGCGCGCTACAAAAAATTATTGAAGGCCGGTAAAAAAGCCGAAGCGGAGCAATATTTGTTATCTGATCCGCAAGATAAATCCCAATACATTACCGTGCAAAGTTACACCGATAATTCCATCAATGTGTGTTTGCCATCGACTTACGCGTTTGCCGATAAAGTGATTTACGAATTGCAGCAAATGTATCGCAAAGCGGGCACAAAGCTCGCGACCTTCCATATGGGCGGTGATGAAGTAGGGGCAGGCTCCTGGACGGCATCACCGGCGTGTGATGCACTCTTTGCCAAAGGTGAGCAGGGCGTTGCCGGCGTTGCTGATCTCAAACCCTATTTTGTTAGCAAAATCTCGGCGATCACATCGCTGCGCGGGTTGGATCTGGCCGGTTGGGAAGATGGTTTGATGTACGACCCCAATAACACCTTTAACCGCAGTCAGTTTGCTAACAAGCATGTGTTGGCCAATGCCTGGGATAACATTTGGGAATGGGGTGTAGCCGACCGCGCCTATCGCTTGGCGAACGCGGGTTACGAGCCGATTTTGTCGCCCGCGACCCATTTGTATTTTGATCATCCTTATGAGACTAACGCTGAAGAGCGCGGCTACTACTGGGCGGCGCGCTACACCGATACTGCCAAGGTATTTGGTTTTATGCCGGATAACCTCTACGCCAATGCCGATAAAACCCGCATGGGCGCACCCATTAAGAACCTGGAAGCATTGGTAGGGCGGGCCTTGCCTGCCTTGGAAAAACCGGAAAATCTACGTGGGCTGCAAGGCCAGGTGTGGAGCGAAACAATTCGTACCGGAAAGCAAATGGAAGAGATGATCTATCCTCGCTTGATTCCGTTGGCTGAGCGTGCCTGGCACAAAGCTTCCTGGGAGGGCGATAAGCCGAACATCGAGGCGCGCAATGCGGAGTGGGCCGCATTTTCCGTCCAGTTGGCCGTTAAAGAGCTCCCCAAACTGGCAGCCTTGGGTGGGAGCTTCTATCTGCCTCCCCCTGGAGCCGTCGTCGATGATGGTGTATTGAAAGCAAATAGCGCATTACCTGGTCTCAAGCTGGAATACAGTCTAGATAATGGCGCGAGCTGGACTGGTTATAACGGCAATGACAGTGTGCGCAATTCAAGCGCATTGGTGCGCAGTCGCCTGGGTGAATCCACCAGTCGCCCAATCAGTACCAGCAAGTAGTGGACGCGGCGCAAGGATGCGCTAACCACTGGTTTTCATTGATGAACTTCGGGCTTCTTCATGTAAAACACTAAGAAAAACGGGAAAATTGCTGATTTTTGAGACTTTTTGAGCAAATTGTCGCGCATTTCAACCTGTCGCGGGTTTCATTCCTGAAACACCCTGCCTATTATTAGTGCACGCCACAGCCAGATTACTTTTTGTACCTGTGCTGTTTTGTGGTGGAAGATCCAATCGTGTTTTTCCAATAACAACGCGCAAGGTGTGGCTGCAATTTGCAGTCAAAAGTAAGGTACAGCCATGAAAGTCGATGTTCTCTCAGTCGTAATCTTTTTGTTTTGCTTGGGAGTCTGCATCACAGTCGTGGATGTTAATGCGCTGGTTTCTTTTGCTGAGGCCGCCGTTGACTCCATGTCTGATAAATGAGTCCTGTCTGACAGGTTAAGCAGTAAACGGAATTTGGTAACCAGCTCCCGCTTTGGCGGGAGTTGTCGTTTATAGGGGCTGGATTTGCAGGACTTCTTTTTCGGTCGCGATAGCCGCGAGGGGAATATCCCAGTTATCGGCACTGAGTGATTCCACTTCCTGACAACTGTGGGCCAGACCGATCAATACCGGTTTGCTGGCTGGCTTTTGTTGTTTGAACGCGAAGGTCGTATCGTAAAACCCACCACCCATGCCCAGGCGCGCACCTCGGCGATCAAAACCCACCAGCGGCATCAGCACCACATCCAGTATATGCGCCGGCATTTTATGCGCGTGACGATGATCCGGCTCCGGAATGCCAAAATGGTTCGGAATCAGGGTGGTATTGGGGGTAAATTCCACAAACCATAATTCGCGTACTTTACTGGGGTGCAATACGGGCAAATAACAGCGTTTGCCCATTTGCCACAGTCGTTGGGCGATAGGCCCCGGGTCAATTTCCCCATCATTAGCGATGTATAGCGCCACATGACGGCCACGCATAAAGGCTGAAAACTGCAGCAGGTGGCGCAAAAGCAGAGCTGATGCCTGGGCTTGTTGTGGCGGACTCAGCGCGCGGCGACGTTGGCGCAATTCCTGACGCAACAGGGCTTTATTTTGGTTGTTCTCGGGGATAGGGTTTGAAGCGTCGGCCATAACTAGCCTTGAATACACGAATTACAGGGGAACAACAGAAAGGAAATAAGATACCCCGAAATGCCGCTACCAAGCTGGCCTTGAACCCATAGGTTCAAGGAGGTAGCACCTGTGGTTTTTAAGGCTTTCCGTCAGGCGGACATGCACACCAAACACAACGAGACACCACCAGTTTTGTGGAAATCGGCTCAAGGACTTGTCGGTTTGCAAACATTCCAGGGCGTGGCGCCAGTATAACCCAAGGTTGGTGGGCTTTCGCAAATGAAATTATGATTGGGTTATATAACCGGTTAGCAAATATTCGTCTTAAACATGACTGGCGAAAAACGAAATTCTTTGCTTATGGTGTGCAACTGATCGATTTGATTCCTTCGTGTGCACGGGTGCAGTAACCCGCTAGTTTCAATAGCAAAAAGCCCGCAATTGCGGGCTTTATCGAAAAATGGGGTTGTGCTTGACTAGCCCAGATTCGCCAAGCTGCGATCCAGCTTTTCATTCAAACGCAATAAATCTACCTGGCTGGCAGAGCTGTCGCCCCCGTTGCCGGCCTGGCGAGCCTGCAGCAGTTCGTGGCTCAGGTTGAGTGCAGCCATCACCGCGATACGCTCCAGGCCGATAATGGCGCCGGTGCCGCGAATGGCTTTCATTCGCTCATCCAACAATTGGGCAGATTCAACCAGCGCTTGACGCTCTTCGCGTGGGCAGGCCACCTGGTATTCTTTATCCAGGATTTTTACAAAAACAGTTTCGTTGCTCATTGGTGCTGGTGCTCCCGATGGCTGGGCCGATTATTCGGCATCCAGATTGCGTAAATGGGTGATCATGGCCTCTACACGGCTGCGGGCGAGCTCATTCTTTTCAATCAGGCGCACTCGCTCGCGCTGCCATTCACTTTCGCGGGCCTTTAAGTCAGCATTTTCTTGTTGCAAGCGATTGCACAACAGGATCAGCTTATCCAGCTTGGTTTCCAGGGCGAGTAAAAGATCGTCAGACATGATTTATTAATAACCAATAAAAAGCGCGGGTTGCCCACTATATTGCGCCCTCGGCAGGTGGTCAATCACACAGCTTAAGTTAATGTAAATTCGAGAAGTCGATTGTTATTAAATGATTCACAAACAGGTTTTACTTGGGGCTTATCAACCATTGAATTTGCTATATAAAAACTTTGCAGGGTCGCTAGCGGCAATCGTGGTAGCATTTGCCCATTGCGATAGAGAGGCCCCTCATGACCACAACTGCTGATGATTACCTACAATCCCCCCTGAATTTCGATGACCTTGCCAACCTGCTAGCTCCCTTGGGAACGCTGAATAGCCCTTCTGAATTGCACGGATTGCTATGCGGGAAGTTGGCCGGTGGTGCCCAGTTGCCGGAAATTAATTGGCTGCTGGAGGCAGTGGAGTTTCTCGATTTTATTGCTGCACCGGACGAGCAGGTGCGCCGTGCACTTAGCCGCTTGTATCACAGCACTAACAGTCAGTTGCAGGGTGAGCTCAATCTGAAATTAATGCTACCCGATGATGACAATTTGCTGAGCGAGCGCGTGCGCGCATTAAGCGAATGGTGCCACGGATTCCTAACCGGTTTCGGCAGTGTGGATCACCAAGGCAAGCGTGAGATTTCCGAAGAAGCGGAAGAAATGTTGCATGACCTCGCGGATATAGTGCAAATCCAGGCCGATGATGAAGACGATGAGCCCAGCGCAGAAGCGGATTATATGGAAGTGACTGAATATGTGCGCGTCGTGGTGAGTTCGCTCTATTTTGAATTTGCTGCTGAACAAGATACTGCAGTCGATCCATCGACCACGGCGCCGGTATCCCATCAACTGCATTAATCGTTTGCTAATTACATTAAAAACACCTTCGCCGTAGGGAAAATTATGAGAATTGCCAAATCCGAATTTGCTCGCCGCCGCAAACAATTAATGGCTCAAATGGAGCCCAACTCCATCGCCATAGTACCCGCTGCACCTGAGCGCCCGCGTAGTCGCGATACGGAATACCACTATCGTCAGGACAGTGATTTTTTATACCTCTCCGGTTTTGAAGAACCGCAAGCGGTGTTGGTGCTCATTCCCGGGCGCGAGCATGGTGAGTTTGTGTTGTTTGTGCGCGAACGCAATCGCGAGCGTGAAATTTGGGATGGATATCGCGCAGGCCCTGAAGGTGCCTGCAGCGACTTTGAAGCGGACGACGCATTTCCCATCGACGATATCGATGAAATTTTACCCGGCTTATTGGAAGGTAAGCAGCGTGTGTATTACTCCATGGGTAAAGACAGCGAATTCGATAAGCATGTTATGAACTGGGTGAATACCATTCGCGCAAAAGTTCGCTCGGGTGCGACACCTCCCGGTGAATTTTTGGATTTAAGCCATTTTTTAAATGACATGCGTTTATTTAAAAGTGCGGCTGAATTGCGAGTAATGAAAGAAGCGGGTGAAATTTCGGCGCGCGCTCATGTGCGTGCAATGAAAGCCGCCAAGCAAGGCGTGATGGAATATCAGCTGGAAGCGGAAATTATCCACGAGTTCCAAATGAGCGGTGCGCGCTTTCCCGCGTACAACTCCATTGTGGGCGGCGGAAAAAATGGCTGCATTCTTCACTACATTGAAAATTCGGCACCGCTTAAAAATGGTGACCTGGTATTAATCGATGCCGGTTGTGAACTGGACTATTACGCTGCCGATATCACCCGTACCTTTCCGGTTAGCGGAAAATTTTCTCCCGAACAAAAAGCATTGTACGAAATTTGTTTACAAGCACAGCTGGAGGCCATCGCCGTCGCCAAACCGGGTAATCACTGGAATGATCCGCACGAAGCCACTGTGCGTGTCATTACTGAAGGTCTGGTAACAATTGGTTTGCTCGAAGGCGATGTAAACGAATTAATTAAAAGTGAAGCCTACAAAGAATTTTACATGCACCGCGCCGGTCACTGGCTGGGAATGGATGTACATGATGTGGGCGACTATAAGGTCGGCGGTGAATGGCGCGTGCTGGAACCCGGCATGGTGATGACGGTCGAACCAGGAATTTATGTGGCACCGGACAACGAACGCGTCGCCAAAAAATGGCGCGGTATCGGTATTCGCATCGAAGATGATGTGGTCATCACTAAAGATGGTAATGAGGTTCTTACTACGGGCGTCCCCAAAACAGTTATCGAAATTGAAGCCTTGATGGCTGGTTAATTCATGTCTGAGATTCTTGCGTTTGATATCGCCATCATCGGTGGCGGTATGGTTGGCACCAGTCTGGCGAATATGTTGGCGGTGAGTCAGCCGCAGTTGCGTATTGCTTTGATTGAAGCGCAGCCGTTTGCGCGCGCCGATGAAATTCATTATCAAGCCAGTTTTGATGCGCGCTCTACCGCGCTCTCTTACGGCACAGCAAAAATTCTGCGCGAGTTGGGTCTGTGGGAAACGTTGCAACAGCACATTACGCCAATTGCTCAGGTTCATGTTTCTGATCGCGGGCATTTTCTCGGTGGATTGATTGATGCAGCGGCGAACAATCTTGATGCCGTTGGTTATGTTGTGGAAAACGCGTGGCTGGGCAAGGTATTGCTTGGCCACCTGCAAGCGCAGGAAACTATTCAATGTTTTGCACCGGCGAAAGTGGTGCAATTAATTCCGCAGGAAAACTCGGCACGTTTGCAGGTGCAAGCGGATGGGCAGGAGTTTTTTATTGATGCTGCACTCGCCGTAGTGGCTGATGGCGGAGATTCCGCCGTACGGCGTAACCTGGGTATTGCAACGCAAGTGCGCGAGTATGGTCAAACGGCGATTATCACCAATGTGGAATTTTCCGAACCTCACGCTGGCGTGGCCTATGAGCGATTTACCGATCAGGGGCCGATTGCATTATTGCCGTTAGGTGAATCCATTTACGCGCAACAATCCGCGCTAGTCTGGACCTTGCCGACGGATCAGGCAGAAAAAATCCTGCAGGCTAGCGAAGAGGATTTTTTGTCGCAGCTGCAGGCGCGGTTTGGTTTTCGCGTAGGAAAATTAACTCGTGTTGCCAGGCGTTATGCCTACCCATTGCAATTGTTGTTGGCGGAAGAGCAAATTCGTTCGCATGTGGTGTTGTTGGGCAACGCTGCGCATTTTTTGCATCCAGTAGCCGGACAGGGGTTTAATCTCGCCTTGCGCGATTGCGCGTGTTTGGTAGAAACGCTGCGCGGTGCAATCGCAAATAAATTATCACCTGGCGATTTGTCAGTGCTGCAAACCTATCTCGATCGCCAGGCGTTTGATCAACAATTAACGATCGAATTTAGCGATAAGCTGGTGCGTCTTTTTTCCAATGACCATTTACCCTTGATTGCATTGCGTCATTTGGGCTTGTTTAGTCTTGAATATTTTCCTTTGCTGAAAGATCAGTTTATCGCGCAAACCATGGGTACAGCGGGGCGACAGTTTCAGTGGAAACAGAATCTCTTACTGCCAAGCCAATCTGCGAGCGAAACTGTAGAGGGTTCAACTGCAAATACAACTCCGGGTACCACTTTTGACGTAATTATTGTGGGGGCTGGTTTGGTTGGCGCCTCTCTCGCGTGTGCTATTGCACAAACTGGCAGTGCACGGCAGCTGCGTATTGCTGTCATTGAAGCTGGCAGTGAAGCGCAGCATTTTTCAGGTGATAATTTTGATCCGCGCGTTGTGGCATTAACACACGCCTCAGAAAAGCTATTGCGTAAAATCGGATGTTGGGATGCGATTGTGCGCGCACGCGTTTGTGCATATCGCGAAATGAAGGTGTGGGATGGTGAAGGCACTGCTGCCATTGAATTTGATTGTGCCGAGGTACAGCAAAATCATCTCGGCCATATTGTGGAAAATTCATTGATCGTTAACCAACTGCGCGCACGTATGGCTCAGTTACCCAATATCACCTTAATTCAACCTGCGACTGTGACAGACTTAATCCCGTTGGAGCAGCAACATTCAGCGGTGCAGATTCGTTTGGATAATGGCAGTGAGTTGCGTGCGGAACTAATTGTTGCGGCTGACGGTGCCAAATCTCGCGTGCGTGAATTAGCGGGCTTTTCTACGCGCGAATGGGATTACGGTCAGCAAGCGATTATCACTACGGTGCGCACGGAACAGCCGCATGAATTTACTGCCTGGCAACGCTTTATGCACACAGGGCCACTGGCATTTTTGCCGTTGCAAAATAATGGTGATGCACATCAGTGTTCGATTGTCTGGTCAGCAGATGACGAGCTGGCACAACAGTTGATGGAGTTGGATGATGGAGCCTTTTGCGCGCGCCTAACTCTCGCGTTTGAATCGCGGTTAGGCAATGTTCGCACCTGCGATAAACGTTACGTAATTCCGTTGCGCCAGCGCCACGCGACTAGCTACATCAAGCGGGGCATTGCGTTGGTGGGCGATGCCGCGCACAACATCCATCCGCTGGCCGGGCAGGGTGTCAATCTCGGCCTTCTGGATGTAATTGCGCTAGCGGAGGAGCTTGAGCGTGCACTCGTGCGAGCCTTGCCGTTAAGCGATGAATCTATTCTGCGCCGCTACCAGCGCAAACGCCTGGCGGGCAACCTGGGCATGATGGCGGCGATGGAAACCTTTAAGCGCTTGTTCGGTAGTCAATCATTGGCGGTAAATTGGTTACGCAATACTGGCATGCGACAGCTAAACTCCATAACAGCAGTTAAAAAAATTATTGTTAATGCCGCCCTTGGCGTTCAATAAGGGGCTGTGCGTTGTGGGTGAGTGAGCGTTTGCAGGTGGTTTAGATGGCATCATTAGATGTTTGGCTTGAGATAGCGCCCTTTGACTGGGCATCCATAGGAACTTCCTTGCTTTGTGGCAGTATCATCGGTGTGGAGCGACAGCTGCGTGGCAAACCGGTCGGTATCCGTACCTCCTCCCTGATTACCTTGGGCACCTATATTTTTATCGCCGCCTCCCTGTTTGCTTCATCGCATTTTTCCGGCCCGGAAAAAGTCGTGACTGATCCCTCGCGTATTATTGGTCAGGTTATTACCGGGATTGGATTTTTAGGCGCTGGCGTTATGTTGGCGCGCGATGGTTTTGTGCTGGGAGTTACCTCCGCAGCGACTATTTGGGCGCTGGCCTCTATCGGTGTAGTCATCGCCATAGGCTACAACCTGGTGGCGATAAAATTATCGCTGGTGGTAATTGCCGTACTGGTCGGTGTGGACTTGTTAGAAGATTATTCCCAAGCGTTTACACGCGGTGTCCATAAAAAATATCAGGACTGGCGCGGCAAAAATAAAAGTAGTTCGGATTAATTCACCCTTGTAGCTCTGCGCAAATGGTGTAGAAAAGTAACACTTAATATTGAAGGTTTTATGTCAAAAGTAATGGTGGTTGCGCGCGTCTTAAATGGGTTTTTGTTGGTGATATTAGTTGCCGCTGTTGCGGGTTTTATTTCCTTTGCCAATGCGTACGGATTTTTTCTGGCTGCCGTAACAGCAGCAATTGCCTGGTTTTGCTATCAGCATAATCGCTGGGGTTACTTTGCCGCTGCCGCATGGGCGCTTGCTTGTTACCAATTAGCTAAGCAAGGTTATGAATTTCAAAGTATTAAGCGCCACGTGATGATGTTGGGATTTGCAGTCATTCCGCTTGCCCTTTTTTTGCACGAAACATTAGGAAAAGCTGCCGCGAAATCTGCACAAAATGATGGCAATTCTGTGAATGATGATCCAAAAATGCCCGATTAATTGTGTCCCTGTTACACAGCATTACAAAAAGTGTCGATATTCGCCAAATTCATGGATAAGCGCTTGACTCGGCGCGGCCAAGTGCTTTAATTTTGATCCGCTACAGATTGAGATCCGCCCCAAGACTAGGCTTTTGTAAGACAACCGCTTGCTCAAGACACTTGGACGTACCACGACCTGAGCAATAGCTTTATTTCAAGCTATTTCACTCTGGCTTTTAGTAAAGTCGGTTTTTTTGTTCGGTCAGCTGCGCTGACGTTTTAGATGCAAGATGAGGAAACTATGTCAGATCTAGTCTCTGGTGTTGTTAAGTGGTTCAATGATGACAAGGGTTATGGTTTTATTGAGCGTGAAGGCGGTGCCGATGTATTCGTACACTTCCGCGCAATTAACGGCACTGGCCGTAAAACCTTGAAAGAAGGCCAAAAGGTCACTTTCGAAGTAACCCAGGGTCAAAAAGGCCCGCAAGCGGAAAACGTAACTCCACTCTAATCTGTGCGAGTTTCAACTAAGGGGTGATTGAGTAATCAATCGCCCCTTAGTGTTTTGGGCTTTCATATTTTCTGCACTATTTATTTCGCTGGTTTAATCAGGCGATCACTTTTTATTATCCGCAACGGCTTCTGCTTCATGTTCGATTTGCAATCCATTCTCTGGCTGACTCTGATCATTCTGACTATTTACTACTGGCGGGGTGCGCTGCGCGTAAAAGAGCGCGCATTTGTTGCGGCGCAGCGGCGCTGTGCGGAAATGGATGTGCAATTGCTCGATGAAACTGTGTATTTGCGGCGCATCTGGTTCAAGCGCAATGATCGTGGTGTGCTGTCGCTGTGGCGCGCCTTTTATTTTGAATTTACAGTCAGCGGATCTGATCGTTACTTCGGTCGCGTTATCATGCTTGGCCCAAGCATTACTCATGTCGAGCTTGACCCGCATCGCCTGCACTGAAGAGTTTCTATTATGACGATTGAATACCGCACCGATGCAGCGCTCGACGTTGATCAGGTAATAGCATTATATAAATCGTCTACGCTGGGGGCGCGTCGCCCTGTCGATAAACCCGACGTGTTTCAGGGCATGATTGCTAATGCCAATATTGTTATCACTGCGTGGGATAAGGAAAAGCTGGTAGGTATTGCGCGCGCATTAAGCGATTTAGTGTATGTCACTTATCTTGCCGATTTGGTAGTGCATGAAAATTATCAACAACAAGGCATTGGCAAACAATTAATTGATTTAACCCAGGCGCAAGCCGCACCGGATTGTATGCTGGTATTGCTCTCCGCCCCGCAAGCGAACGACTATTACCCCAAATTGGGTTTCACGCACAACCCGCGTGCCTGGATGTTGAAAAGCAATTATTGATGCGCGAACACTGATTCATATTGTGTTGAAATAAAGCATTGAGAATTAACTATGAGCGAAAAATACCTGGCCGAAAAACCCGGCGGTTGGAAAACCAAAACCGCTAACACCGTTTATGAAAATCCCTGGATAAAAGTGTCCCACGAAGAAGTCATTACACCCAAAGGTACAGATGGTATCTATGGCGTGGTGCATTTTAAAAATACCGCGATTGGTGTTGTGCCCATTGATAATGATGGCAATACTTGGCTGGTAAAACAAAGTCGCTATACGCTCAATCAATACACTTGGGAAATTCCGGAAGGCGGTTGCCCGCACGGTGAAATTCCATTAAATGCGGCCAAGCGGGAATTGGAAGAAGAAGTTGGATTGCAAGCAAATAGCTGGCAAGAATTAATGACCGTGCATTTATCCAATTCAGTTACGGATGAGGTCTGTATTATTTTCATTGCCCGTGACTTATATGCAGGACAGCAGCAATTGGAAGCAACGGAAGATATTGAATATAGTAAAGTTCCGCTTGAAGAAGCCATTGCGATGGTGAAACGCGGAGAGATTACGGATGGCCCTTCTGTTGCTGCGTTGCTCCGAATAGCAGTAGATCTTTAGCGAGCCATTGTTTTATGCAGGGCAAGTTTCTATTTCTTTCCTGGCTGAATTACTGCTAACTATCTCCAATTTTTTTCTATACTGTCGCAAATCGGCAGAGGATTCAAATTTTTGGGAGAGTAAAGCAGACAGATTTCCGAGAATTCCCTGCTCAACTTTATTCTCCCATTCAATATCAAATTTTATTTCATTGTCCAGCCAACGGCTGAGCCACTCAGGATCTGGAAGGCGGCTGGTGATTGTATCCCTTGGATATAGCTCTTTGTTGACGTGCAAATTGGTAGGGTGTAACGCCGGATTCAAGCGCGCATTCGTCATCAATACACCAATTTTTGCAAAATGTAATTTCGCCGTGTCTCCATATTTTTGGATTGCGCGTTGCATATATTGAAAATAGGCACGTGCGTGGCGCGCTTCATCCGTTGCCAGTGTTGTATAGATATGTTTTATCACCGGTTCATCATGGTATTCGTGGGCACATCGATACCATTGGTTCAAGCGCGTCTCACCGCAGAAATGCAGTGCAAGGGATTCCAATGGTGAGGCGCGATCAAATTCAAAATTGACTTCGTTAAGTTCCTCTGTGGTGGGTACAAAGTCAGGAGCGAAGCGGCGCAGGTATTCCAATAATACAAGACTGTGTTTTTGTTCCTCAAAAAACCATATTGAAATAAACGCAGCGAAATCCGGATCGTTCGGGTTGTCCCGTAAAAACATTTCGACAGCAGGTACGGCAGCCCACTCCAATAATGCATTCATCTTGATTCCGTGCAATTGACGATCACTCAGCCTGTCTGCATTGAATTTATCCCAGGGAATATCTTTGGAAAGATTCCAGCGGGCATTTTCCATATCAATGAATATTTTTGAGAAAAGCATAGGTCCCTCTTTTAGTCAGCGTTGTGGATTAACAGATCGTTGTCGGCCAGTTCAGCGGTCAATAGCTCCACACAAGAGCCGCAACCTGTTGTGGTGCAGTTGGTAAATGTTTGGAAGAATTCATTGAGCGGCAGACGTTCCTGCGATTGGTTTGCGATGATTTCATCGAAAGATTTGTTGGAGCATAAACAGTACATAACGTTCTCCCTGTCTTTATGCACTTATCATAAAGGTTTCTTTATCATAAATAGTGTTGCATAATTTGTCTACGTAACGTTTGTTTATTAATTAAAGGAAGTAAGGCGATATGAGCGATCTGTTGGAGTTGGGAAGGTGGAGTTTGTCGCAGCAGCCATTCAGTTGTTTGATGGAAACAAAATTTGAAAAAGCGGAAAAGGGAGATGTTGTTTTATCATTGGATGTCAGGGATGAATTTAAACAAAATTACGGCGCAGTCCATGGTGGTGTAATCAGTTATATGATTGATGTCGGCTTGGCTTATGCAGCTGCCTCGGAAATTCGCGACTGTGTGACATCCGAACTAAAAATAAATTATTTGCGCCCTGCCGTAGGTGAAAAAATTGTTGCCAGAGCAAAATCTATTCATGTAGGGTCGCGGCAGGTTGTTTGTGAGTGCCAGGTTTTTTCCCGCCATGCGGAAGAAGAAATTCTGGTTGCAATCGGAATTGGTACTGTGAACCGCGTCACTGATAATAGGCAAAACTGAAAGGGTGCGCATAACCGGCATTACTATTTATCCGGTTATGGGCGGCTTTTTAATCCTTGATAACGGGCAAGAAGTGGAAGCCAACAGCGATTCGGTTCCATGCATTAATAGCAACTATAATTGCTGTCAGATTGACAATTTCTTCTTCTGAAAATTGTTCGCGTACTGCCAGATAATCCTCATCGTGCACCTCCTTGTTGGCAAGCAACGTCAGTTTTTCTGACCAAGCCAACGCCGCGCGCTCGCGTGCAGAAAAAACAGGAACCTCTTTCCACGCTGGCAATACATCCAAACGGCTTTGTTTTTCGCCATCTTTACGTGCGGCGTTGACATGCATGTGCAGGCAGAATGCGCAACCGTTGATTTGCGATACACGCAGTTTTACCAAATGCACCAGAGATACGTCGATTTTCTGTGCGGCGGCTTCACCCAGATCAATTAGTGAATTAGCCAGCGCGGGTTGTAGTTGGTAGGTGGTTTGGTAGGCAATACGTTCTTTCATAATAGACTCCTTGGTTAGGGTGTGGGAGTCATTGTGTCGGACGGATTTTAATCTGGATTGTATATTTGCGACATCTTACCGGGATGAGTGGTTCGTTAATTGGGTTTCTTGTGAGGAATTTTCTGCGCACGCTTTTTGTCGCGATATTGCCCTGGTGTTTGCTGGTTAATCCTTTGGAATTGGCGATTGAAATGGGCCTGGTCGTAAAAGCCGGCTTCATGGGCGACGTCTACCAATGGGCGCTCAGGATTGGCGCTAATTAACTGGCGTGCTTTTTTAATTTGTTGCAACTGTTTGACGTACACCATCGTCAACCCAACTTCTTGCTGGAAGCGTCGCTCGAGTTGACGGCGGCTCAAATTTACCTGCGCGCTCATGGTCTCAATGGAATTATCTGCACTTGGTAAGTGCGGCAACAATTGTTGTATTGGACCTGCTTGTGCCATGCATTGTGCCGCCTGCTGCAGTAGCCAATCGTCAATCAAACCAATGCGTGCGGCGATGTTGTTTGCGCTATTTAATTGATCGCGCAAATCCAGTAGCTGTTGATTGTTGATATCGGTATCCAGATCCTGAGTGTCGTACACATTGCCCATTAACCCGGGCATGTCCAAACCAAATAATTGAAAGGCGCCGCCGGGATGAAAACGTATACCCATTAAATCGACACTGCTGGTGAATTTCATGGTGCTCAGTGTTTGGAATGCGTTGAAACTTACTTCAGGCAATTGATTGGTAATAAAACGAAAATTGATATTGGTGCCGCCATCAGGATAAAGCTTTTCTACAAAGCCCTGTTCAGGAATGCGTGGTTGCCGTGCGATCCAATAACGTTGTACCCAGGTTTGCAAATAAGGGTGCGGCAAAAAACTGCGAAACCCCAAATGCGCGAGGTTGTCGATTGGCGGGCTGTACAAATGTGTTGGACCGATCAAATTGCGCATTTCAATTCTCGTGTGTGCCAACTAATCTTGCTGCGTGGGCTTCCATAAGCTACGCAGCCAATTCCACCAGCCGTTATTGCCCAGCATATATTTATCAAGCTGATCCTGATTATAAAAATAATGCTCGGCATCGCTAAATAATAATTCGCGTTTTAACATGCGTCGGTTAGGGTTAATGGTTTTAATCACCCGCGCCGGGTTGCCGGCGGCGACACAATTAGCGGGAATATTTTTGGTAACTATTGCCCCGGCACCAATGACGGAGTTTTCGCCGATGGTGACGCCTTTGGTGACAATCACTCGCTCGCCCAGCCACACATTGTTTTCAATAATCACCGGCCTTGTGCAGCGAAAGGGGCGAATGCGATTGTAGATTCCGTGCCAGTCACTATCACTAATAATGACATTAGCGGCGAGCATACAGTTATCGCCAATTCGAATTGATTGCGCAGCAGAAATGCGCACGCCGGGCGCAACTAAACAGTAATCACCCAGCACAATTTCGGCATCGCTTTGTTTGCTGGGCCAGCTGGTAAAGCGCACGCAATTATCGCTTGCGCAAATAATCTGCGCATATTTTCCCAAGTGAATGTTGCGACCAAAAATTACCAGGCTGCGTGGGTGCGCAATCTCAGGAATGCTGCCCAGGCTATCAAATTGCGGGGCGATAAAGCGGGTGATATACCATTGGTTAATGGTTTTGTAGATTTTTTTGACCAGATAAGGCGTATTACTGCGGCGCATGGCAGTCCTGCGTCTGTTAGAATTCGGTTTACGATTATGAGTGAGAAACATGATGCTGCCAATTGCCATAGAGACAGTCAAAGGCTTTCTGGATGATGAGGAAGGTCGCGCCCTGTATGAATATGCCTTGCAGAGCGCGAACCTTGGCCCCTGCCTGGAGATAGGCAGTTACTGCGGCAAATCCACTGTGTACCTGGGTGCGGCCTGTAAAAAGGCGGGATCAGTGTTGTATGCGGTAGATCACCATCGTGGTTCAGAAGAGCACCAATTGGGCGAGGAATACCACGATCCCGAACTCTATGATGCAGCCTTTGGCAAACTGGATAGCTTTCGCGAATTTCGCCACACCCTGGCGCGCGCGCAACTCGAGGAAACTGTGGTTCCTATTGTCGCACCTTCGGTATTGGCGTCGCGTTTTTGGGCTACACCTTTGTCATTGGTATTTATTGATGGCGGCCACAGTATGGAGGCAGCACTCAATGATTATCGTTGCTGGGCTCCCCAGGTAATGCGCGGTGGTTGGCTGGCAATCCATGATGTATTTCCCAATCCTGCCGATGGTGGCCGCCCGCCTTATGAAATCTGGAAGCTTGCGCAGGAATCCGGAATGTTTGAAGCACTGCCGTTAATCAAAACGCTCGGTTTGCTTAAACGTATTTAATTTTTCTATTTTATTTGAGTGAATTTATGTCTGCTTCTTCATTTTCATCACTGCCGCTGAGCGAAGCCATGCTCGCCAATCTGGATTCGCTTGACTACAAGGAGATGACGCAGATTCAAGCAGAAAGCTTGCCGCAAATTTTGCGCGGTGAGGATATTATTGCCCAGGCAAAAACTGGCAGCGGAAAAACGGCGGCGTTCGGTATTGCGCTATTGGAAAAATTAAATGTGCGTTTTTTTGGTGTGCAGGCATTGGTGCTGTGCCCCACGCGTGAATTGGCCGATCAAGTGGCGAAAGAATTGCGTCGCCTGGCGCGCCTCACGCACAATGTAAAAATTCTCACGCTCTGCGGCGGTGTGTCGATTGGTCCGCAAATTGGGTCACTGGAGCGCGGTGCGCATATTGTGGTGGGTACGCCCGGCCGTATTGTGGATCACATTCGCAAAGGCACGTTGCAATTGGGTACCATTAATCAATTGGTATTGGATGAAGCTGATCGTATGCTCGATATGGGTTTTGCGGATGACATAGATACAGTGCTGGCTGCCTGTAATGAAAATCGCCAGACCTTATTGTTTTCCGCCACCTATCCCGACAACATTAAAAAAATCAGCGCGCGCTGCCAAAAAAATCCGCAAATGATTGAGGTGGAAACCATTCACGATCAACAGCAGATCGAACAACATTTTTATGAGTTGCGCGAAAGCGATGAAACTCACCCGGCGGTATTAACGTTATTAGCCCACTTTCATCCCGTAAGCTCTATTGCGTTTTGCAACACCAAACAGGGTTGTGATGATTTATTGAATTATCTGCGCGATGAAGGTGTTAGTGCGTTAGCGCTGCACGGCGATATGGAGCAAAAAGAACGTGACCAGGTTCTGGTGCGTTTTTCCAATAAAAGTTGTTCCGTATTAATTGCCACGGATGTAGCTGCGCGCGGTATTGATATCAAAGGTTTGGATGCGGTAATTAATGTGGACTTGGCGCGCGACAGCGAAGTGCACGTACATCGCATTGGTCGCACCGGGCGCGCAGGTGAATCCGGTCTGGCGTTGAATCTGGTGGTGCAAAAAGAAGTGCATAAAATTAATCGACTGGAAGATTATATGGGGCAATCCATTAATCTTGAAGCCTTGCCGCACGGTGATAAAAAATCATTACCTTCGCCTAACATGGTTACGCTCAATATTGATGGTGGTAAAAAAGATAAGTTGCGCCCCGGGGATATTATCGGCGCGCTCACCAAAGACGCTGGCCTGCCATTTGAGAAAATCGGCAAAATTGATATGTTTGATTTTGCGGCCTACGTAGCGGTAGATAGCAGTATTGCTCGTGCTGCCTTGAAACAATTGTCAGATGGAAAATTGAAGGGGCGGAAATTTAGGGCGAGAAAACTTTAAGTAATAGATGCCGGTTAAATACTGTTAAATTTCACAACCTGATAATTGTTTTCCTTACTCTATTCGAAGTGTTGAGAGGCTGGTGTCTCTGGTCCCTTTACGACTGTCGGAGACAGGGGCGTCGACGACAAGCCCCCATGGATGGGTTCACGGCGTGTCGTAAAGGGACCATAGAAATCAGACTCGGTCTATCAATTAAACAATAATTAAAAATAGGACTAGTCATGGCCATAGCTGCAGTCGTTATTGCAATTTTAATTCTGGTGGTATTAATCACTGGGGTAAAACTCAATCCCTTCCTGGCGTTTTTGGTTTCCTCCATTTGCGCGGCGGTCATGTTGGGAATTCCGCTGGATAAAATTCCCGGCACTATCGAAGCGGGCATTGGTGCAATGCTCGGCTCGCTGGCAATTATTTTGTGCTTGGGCGCCATGTTTGGAAAGCTGGTGGCAGAATCGGGTGCGGCGCAGCAAATCAGCAGCAGCTTAATGCGCTGGTGTGGGAAAAATTACATTACCTGGGCACTCATGCTTACCGGTTTTATTGTCGGTATTCCATTGTTTTACAACGTGGGCTTTGTATTGCTGGTGCCGCTGGTGTTTTCAGTGATGCACCAAACCAAATTACCGGCGGTTTATTTGGGTATTGCACTGTTAGCGCCGCTGTCGGTAACCCACGGTTTTCTACCGCCACATCCATCGCCAGTTGCGTTGATTCCACAATTCGGCGCGGATATGGGGACTACCTTGTTCTATGGCTTTTTGGTCGCCATACCGACGATGATACTCGCCGGTCCCATTTTTTCCTCGACGCTGAAAAGCATTCACAGTGTGCCACTCGCTACCTTCAAACCGACCGATTTGCCTGCAGAAAAATTGCCCGGCATCGCAAACAGTTTTATCACGGCATTGTTGCCAGTGTTATTAATCGCGTTAAGCAG
This sequence comes from Cellvibrio sp. KY-GH-1, assembly GCF_008806975.1. NCBI lineage: Bacteria > Pseudomonadati > Pseudomonadota > Gammaproteobacteria > Cellvibrionales > Cellvibrionaceae > Cellvibrio > Cellvibrio sp. KY-GH-1. Next base: position 3,501,330 of record NZ_CP031728.1, on the reverse strand, counting down.
CATTGCGGTTTACGCCATGCCAGCGCCCATAGCGCAAGCACCTATCACTAAATTTATTAGCAATTCCATGCTGGTATTAATGGTGGCTTTGGCAATTGCTACTTATACCCTGGGAGTAAAGCAGGGCATGAGTATTAGCAAAGTCATGGCGATTTATGGCGATGCAATTAAAGATATCGCCGTAATTTTATTAATCGTTGCCGGTGCCGGCGCACTGAAACAAGTAATGGTGGTGAGTGGCGTTAGCGATCAGCTCGCGCACTCATTGGAAAATATTGATATCAATCCACTCATCCTCGCCTGGTTAATAGCAACTGTCATTCGCATCGCGCTGGGTTCTGCTACTGTTGCAGGTTTAACAGCGGCAGGTATTGTTGCGCCCATCATTCCACTGACCGGCGCTGATCCCAACTTAATGGTGCTCGCCATCGGTGCAGGCAGTCTGATGTGTTCACACGTTAACGACTCCGGCTTCTGGATGTACAAGGAATATTTCAATTTAAGTTTGAAAGACACCTTTAAATCCTGGTCGCTAATGGAAACAATTATTGGTGTCGCTGGGCTGATCGGTGTTTTGGTGCTGGATATGTTTATCTAAATCAGTGCGTTCAGCCTGATGCCCATACATCTTAAGCTGCACCCAATTCACGCCTGTGGGCATAGTTGTTAATCTCTACATTATTTGTAGGAAATTGACTACAACTACTGGGTGTGAGAACGGTTACATAAATCTTCATGTTGGCACTTAAGTGCATGGATGCGTGTTGTTACGGGGAGTACTATTCCCTGCCTTTTCGCGAAAGGAAACAACATATACAACAGGAGAATATTATGCTTAGGGCTAACTTGGGATTTCGTTGTAAAAAATATGCATCGCACGTCTCTTTGCTTTTAAAGGGTATGATTTATTTATTGCCTGCAACCGCAGTTTTTACCGTAATGCCGGTAAAAGCTGCATACGTGTGTCAACAATATGAGTCATGTGCAATGATCGATAGAGTGTATTACTGGGAAAGAGTTTGTAAACCGTCTCAAAGTTGCACTTGGGTTCCTGATGCTCCTTCCTCACCGCCTCCATCTACGCCTCCGCCATCGTCAATACCTCCATCATCTCCTCCGCCTTCGGTAGTGAAAACGCCGGAAGAAATTGAGAGGGAACAGCATGTGAAATTTTGCAAGGAGTATCCAGGGCAAATAAATACTGCTGTAAAACAATGCCAAGATACTGCGAGAGGATATTTTAGTTATTTTGTAGGTACTAAATGCCCTCTAACTACATCGCAAACTTGGAGTGTTAGTTCTGGATTTAAAGATATTTTTGGCTTTCAGTATTCACAAACTGTGATCCCCTCCGCGAATATCGGACACCTTAGAAACTGAGTAAACTTACTCCAGAGGTGATCCATGAGCAAGAAACCAACCCCAAAAGAGAATAAGAAGTATACAGCCGAGTTCAAAAGTGAGGCCATTAAACTGGCCGAACGATTGAGCGTAGCGGAAGCCGCCGAAAAACTGGGCATATATGCCAGTCAAATTTACAGTTGGCGTAGCGCACTCAACAATAGCCGTACTGATGTTGAAAGAGAATCGCTCCTCGCCGCTGAAAATGCACGCCTCAAGCGTCAGCTCGCCGAGCAAGCAGAGGAGCTTGAAATCCTAAAAAAGGCGGCTACCTACTTCGCGAAGCATCAAAAATAAAACGCTACGAATTTATGCTGACAAATAGCGCGCTATATTCAATCGCGATGATGGCGCGCGTTCTGTTGGTTTCGCGAAGTGGGTATTACAGCTGGCTTGATAATCGTGAAATGGTTAGTTGGCGCATGCAGCAAAGAGAAGCGATTGATGCGTTGGTAAAGGCAGCATTTGAGGCTGGAAAAGGCCGGTATGGCGCGGATCGGATTTTTTATGATTTGGCGGAGCAAGATAATCCGCTCGACATAAAAACCATTCGGAAAAGCCTGAAACGGCAGGGGTTAATTGCAAAAGCGGCCAAGCTGTTCAAGGTGACTACGGACAGCAATCATACACTACCTGTTGCGCCCAACCTGTTGGCTAGAGATTTTTCTGCGCAACAACCTAATGAAAAATGGGTGACCGATATTACTTATATTCAAACTACAGAAGGTTGGTTGTATCTGGCCGTGATGATTGATTTATATTCTCGAAAAGTTGTTGGTTGGTCGATGAGCAAACATATTGATGCGCAATTGGTTTGTGATTCATTGATGATGGCGTTGTGGCGACGAAAATTCCCAAAAAGCGTTATTGTTCACAGTGACCGTGGCAGCCAATATGTATCGCATGCGTTTAGGGATTTACTGGAAAAATATTCGCTAATACAGAGTATGAGTCGCAAGGGTGATTGCTGGGACAATGCGTGTGCGGAAAGCTTCTTTCATTCACTTAAGGTTGAGCTGGTTCACGGCGAGCCATTGCTAGATGGAAAGCACACGCGCGAGTCTATTTTTGAATATATCGAAGTGGATTACAATCGCTACCGCCGTCACAGCGCTATTGGCTTTGTTAGCCCCGAGCGCTTTGAGGCAAAAAATGTATGTTAGTTAACTGTCCGAAGTTGGCGGTAGGGATCACTGTGGAGCCTGGTCCCACATGTAGAGCTAATGCTGAACTCGCTATGGATGACACTATTCGCGCATGTGCTGCTAGTGGAGATAAGTATGTGTCAGCATTGGTAAAACAGTGCTCCGATGTGCATTAAATCATATTAACGGGCAGGTAAATCTTGCCCGTTTTTCAATGAAAATGGAGGTTGTGATGGTTAATTCAGATGATAAAAATCCGGGGATGAAATTATTTTCTTTGTTGTTCATTGGAGCTTGTTTGATAATTGCTTTTGTCATTTGGCTCTTCTATAAACCGTTATTGCCATTAGGTGGTTCTTCAGATTTAACAGAACTTATTGAACCAGCAAAAAGAATAACAGCAACTGAAACCGTAATATTGGAAAATGAAGAAATTGGTAAAGAGACAAATCATGAGGCTGCTAAGGCGCAAACTTGGAGTCCCATGGGGGACGAGGCGTCGAAGGCAAAAATTATGTCCTGGTTTTCTGCTAGAGGCAATTACAGTTTTTATGGGCCAGATGAAAAAAGGGATATTCAAAACTATGATCTTGAAACACTGAAAAAGCTCAGCGACTCCGGTGATATTCGTGCGATGCATGAGTTAGCTAATAGAGCTGAGACCATAGAGGGAGCAAACTCTATTTTATATCGTGCGGCCATTTTTGGTTCTACGGCTGCTATTTCGCAAATTGGTTCGTCTATTGAGTCGTGGCAAAATATTGATCAGTTACCTGATGATCAGAGAAATGCTTTTATTGTAGAGGCGCTTGCTCATTATGAGGCTGCAACACTTCGTGGTGATTGGTGGGGCAGTATTAATGATGGAGGTTCACTAAAAAGAAGGTATTCATATCAGCCTGATGAACATGATATGGCTCGCATTAGGAATAGAGCCAAGGAAATTTACGATGAGCTTCAGAGGCAACGAACCGACTTGGGTTTGGGTGATTTTGACAATACAGTACCAGATGAAGTAATGAAGTTTTACGAGGAAATGTTAAGACCTTTATAAAATTTATTCTATCATGGAGGGGAGAGTCCTTCCCTTCTTTCCGTCTCCATCACTAGTGCCAAAAACACCTGAAAAAATTGAACAGGAGCAGCATGTGAAATGCAGCTCTTTTTAAAAGTGGTATGACATTGTGAATGGTTTGCATTTTAAAAAAATTACAAAAGTAGTTGCTGGCGCCATTTTTTTGGTGGCTGCATGCTTATATTGCTATACAAGCTTATTTAAAAGTGTGGGCGATATGCAGGCCGATCAAAGGGAATCACTGAATTTACAACAAAGTGACGTTGTACTGTCGGATGCAGTGAAAAATATAAAGCAGACCAGTAACAACAAAAAAGAAATTTTGAACCCAATGGGAAATCCTGCTGATGCAGCTGAAATTAAAGATTGGTTTGCTCAGCGCGGTAATTTTAGCTTTATGGGAGATGAGCAATTAAGTGACTATGCAACATATGAAGATAATGTATTAATAAAGCTCGGTGAAAATGGAGATTTAAGGGCGTTGCATGTTCTGGCAGATAGAGCAAAAAATATTAATGACTTCGAAAGCGTGTTGCATAAGGCGGCTGTTTTGGGGTCTACAGAGGCGCTGATCCGAATGGGAGCCATCAATGAGGCTGAGAATTTGGACAGTATGAACGTCGATGACAGGAAAGCAAAAATAATTGAGGCGTTATCTTATTATGATGCAGCGCAATTAAGAGGGGATTGGTGGGGTAGCATTGTTCGCGGTGAGAACCTGTTAAAGCGCTATTCACATGAGATAAATCAACAAGATAAAGACGCAGTTCAAGAAAATGCGAAAAAAATCTATGATGAGATTCAGAAAGCAAGAAATGCGCAAGAGCTTGGTGAATTTGATAACAGTGTTCCTGATTCAGTAATTAAGTTCTACGAGGAAATGCTTCGGCCTTTATAGGAAAAGGAATTTATTATGCATTTTCTGGAAATGATGTTTTGGTTAACTATTTCGTTAGCTGTCGTTACAATAATTTTGATGTTGTTTTGGAATATGACATTGTCTGAGCTTTTCGGCTTTAAACGAATTGGTTTTTGGCAGTCATTCAGGTTGTTTATTATTGGATTGATATTAACCGGTGGGTTGAATATTAGTGCGATATATACATCAGCCAGTTAAGTGACCTCTCCGCCTGTTAAGGGACGGAGAGGATGATTAATGCAACACATTCCCACCCAGTAGTTTGCGTACTTCATCGGCGGCAAAATGATAGTGCTGATTACAGAATTGGCAGTCGATATCGATATGACCTTTCTCGATTAGCAATTCTTCGACTTCCTCAATACCGATAGTCAACAACGCACTGGCGCAGCGCTCTTTGGAACAGCTGCACGCGAAGTGCAATTTTTTAGGGTCAAAGATACGCACGGGTTGCTCGTTGAATAAACGGTAGAGCACAGTGGGGTGATCCAGCTCCAACAATTCTTCGCGAGTGATAGTTTCCGCGAGGGTAATGATCGTTTCCCATTTATCGCGGTTATCATCCGGGTTGGTATTTAATTGCTGTGGCAGTGCTTGAATTAAAAAACCAGTGGCGGAATTGTCATCGGCCGCGAACCATAAGCGCGTGGCCAGTTGTTCCGATTGCTGGAAATAATGTTCAAGGCAACCGGCAAGGCTCTCGGCATCCATAGGGACTATGCCCTGATGGCGTTCCAACTTGCCTTCAAAATTTTCGCTGCGCTGTGGTTCGACGCTGATCACGAGCACGCCGTTGCCGAGCAATTGTTGCATATTGCCGTGCGCGGCAATTTCCTCTGTTAGTTCAATATCTTCGTTAATACGTACTATACCGCGCAAACTGTTGTGATGATTGCACTCTGCCATGATCGTGGAGATGGGGCCATCACCGCGCGCCTGCAGAATTATCCGCCCGTCAAATTTTAGCGTGCTGGACAGCAAGCCCACAGCCGCAAGGAATTCACCCAGTAAGCGGCGAATGGCCGGTACATGGGGGTTATGGCTTAGCACTTCGCTATAGCTATTACTGAGCGTGACAATTTCACCGCGAACATCGCAGTCATCAAATAAAAAACGGTGGAGCAAATCATTACTGGGCATAAAAAACCTTTAAAAATAAACTACTCACTACAATATTCTTGAATTTCTTGCTTGAGGTCAGCAACCATTTGCTGGCGTTCTTTTTCCGTTACGGTGACGGCTCTGCCTTGTTCGTCGGTAAAAACTATATGTCCGCTGATTTTTTTCAGGCGTATTTTGGCCTTTTCGCAGACAGGGCGGTTCAGCTCTGTTAGTTGTTCCTTGCGCTCTTGTTGTGCTTTTTGCTCTTGTTGTGTTTTTTCCTGCTTCTCTTTTTCTTCCTGCTCGCGCATGGAAGTTAATTTTTGTAACTCGCTGCTACTGGTATCGATATTTTGTGACTTTACATTTTCAGTGATGTTTTCAGCATCAGCTGCTGGCTTGCGATCAGTGAAATGCACTTTGCCATTTTTATCGACCCACCGATAAACCTCCGCGCTGCAATTCATTGCAACGGCAAACAAACTTAAGATCAACACTTTACTTGCATCCATGACTTCCTCCTTAAAAATTAATCCTCTTCCCCCAGTATATTAATGCGCTGGAAACGGTGAATCTGCCGGCGTTCTTTTTTGTTGGGGCGGTGGTCGCTAATAATAAACGCGCCCAATCCAGCTTTGCGTTCTGCCGCGCGTTTTTCGCGCAGCTCTTTGCTGGGTTCAGTTTCTTCGTACAACAATGCCGCTTCCGGTGCGCCGCGGCGCTGGTCAGAGAGCGCTTTGATGATGACGGTTTTTTCATCCCAGTTTTGGCGAATGGTTAATTCCAGGCCGACGATGGCTTCTTTGCTCGGCTTTACACGCTGACCATCGCAATGCACTTTTCCGCCATCGATGGCCTCTTTGGCGAGGTTGCGGGTTTTAAAAAAACGCGCGGCCCACAACCATTTGTCGATGCGAACCTTGTCGTCATCGTCTTCATCCTGCGGTTGTTTGTTTTGTTGCTTAGCCATGGGCGGTTACTTCATTGGTCAAGGGCGGCATAATTTCATCGAAATGGTAAATTGCCGGGTGTTGTTCCATGCGGCGCTGGATCTGGCTGTCGGGTTGGTGAATGCCCAATACATAGCGAATACCGTATTGCTGCGCCGAATCCAGAATACGCGCGGTGTCATCAATAAATAAGGTGCGCGCCGGGTCAAAATGTTCGGCTTCTTGTAACTGCTGCCAGAATTTTTGTGATTCCTTGGGCTCGCTAAATTGATGCGAGGATACAATCACATCCAACCATTGATCGATTTGTGTGACTTCCAGTTTTAATGACAGACTTTGTGGGTGCGCGTTGGTCACCAACAATACTTTTTTGCCCTGCTGGCGCAGGCGCGTTAAAAATTCACCCACATAAGGGCGAATCTGGATTTTGTGTTTAACCTCTTCTTTCAGGCTGCGAATATCCACATTCAGCGCGTTGGACCAAAACTCCAGGCAGTACCATTGCAAGGTGCCCTCGTATTGGCGAATTTCACCGCTGAGTTTTTGCTGTGCGGTGGCTAAATCGACATTGTGAATCTGCGCATAGCGTTGGGGCAGGTGATCCAGCCAGAAATAGTTGTCGAAATGGAGATCCAGCAAAGTGCCGTCCATATCCAACATGACTGTATCTATTGAGTCCCAATTAATCATAAAATCATCTCTACCACGATTTATCAGCCTAAAGACAACCTATGCCTGTTAAGCCCAGTATTTTAAAGCGCGCGACAGTGGCGCGCAGCCGGCTGTTTCGCGCCGACGAAATCCACCTGCGTTTCAGCAACGGCGAAGAGCGCACCTACGAAAAACTCTGCTCCGGCGGGCCGGGTGCGGTGCTTATTGTACCCTTGCTCGATGCCGATACGGTGCTTTTGGTGCGTGAATATGCGGTCGGATTGGAGGATTACCACCTGGCCCTGCCCAAAGGTGCCATTGACCAGGGGGAAACCCTGCTGGATGCCGCCAATCGTGAGCTAAAAGAAGAGGTGGGCTACGGTGCGCGCCAGCTAAAATTTCTCAAGCGCATCAATCTGTCCCCATCCTATATGGAGCACGGGATCAACATAGTGATCGCCTGGGACTTATACCCTGAGCGGTTGCAGGGCGATGAGCCAGAGCCGATCGAGGTCGTCCCCTACCCATTGGCTGACTTGATGCAGCTGATCGCCCGCGCCGATGTCTGTGAAGGCCGCAGCATTGCCGCACTTTTTATGGCACGCGAGTGGCTCGCGGGTAACCTGTTAGAGGCCGCTGCTAGCTAAGGATTTGTTATGACCCACCCGATTAGCCCTGACATGATTGCCCAATTGGTTGTGCTCGCTCGCCGCGCGGGGGATGCGATTATGGCGATCTACGACAAGCGCGACTCTTACAACATTCAACACAAGACGGACGAATCCCCGCTCACGGCGGCAGATTTGGCGGCCAATAACCTGATTGCCGCCGAGTTGCCGCAGATATTGGCACTGCCAATTATTTCGGAAGAGGCGGAAGTTCCCGACTTTGCCGATCGTGGACTCTGGGAAAATTTCTGGTTGGTTGATCCGCTCGATGGCACCAAGGAATTTATTGCCGGTAATGGTGAGTTCACGGTGAATATCGCCTTGGTGCAACACAATCGCCCAATTTTAGGCGTGGTGCATGTGCCGGCGACGGATATCACCTATTTGGGTGTGTTGGACGCGCGAGAGAGCGCCAGTCTGGGCGCCTGGAAATATCAGCAGGGGCGTAATCCGGAGCCTATTCATGTGCGCAGTATGGGGGAGCGTTATACCGGCCATGAGTCATTTACCGTTTTATTGAGTCATCGCCATGGCACTCAAGCGACGGTGGATTTAATGGACAGCGTAAAGTCGCGTTGGACCGGTCCAATTGAGACAACCAACGCAGGTAGCTCGTTAAAGTTTTGTGTGATTGCTGAAGGCAAAGCCGATTTTTATCCGCGCCTCGCGCCCACCTCAGAATGGGACACGGCGGCGGCACAAGCCGTATTGGAGGCTGCAGGTGGGCGAGTGGTTTGTGCGGAGCCGGGCGAGTCGCGCAATTTGGTGTCGCTGCGTTATAACGCGGGTGAGGACATCCTCAATCCGCACTTTTATGCGTTGGGTGATAAAAGTTTTTGTTGGGAGTGGCTGCTCGGCTTAGAAGAGTTGGTTAGCTAAGCGGAACTGACGCACATTTTTATCCCGCCTTCATAACATTTTTGCGTAACAAGCTGGCGGCAAAGCTGCTGGTTTTATAACCAAAGTTATAAGCTTTCGAGAATAAAATATTCTAATTTGACTGAACCTTGAGCGGAATTATCTGGTCTAGGCTTTCAATTACAGCAGTGTGTTGGTATGTCGCTGTTGCAGATGAAAGCCAGCGTTGAACAACAAGCAGTATATGAAATGCTGCTATTTCCAGTCACAGGGTCTTAGGGAGTGTTTTAATGAGAAAGCAAAACAAAAATTTGAAAGCCGATTTCAATACCAGTCGTTCCGATTTGATGCGCGATAAATTAATCCGCGAAATTTCCGATTACGAACGTCAACTTGCCGAGTTAAAACTCAACGGCAATCAGGTGAATTTCACCATGATCCAAACCTACAAAGAATTAATCAGTGCGCGCCAGGCGATGCTGCGTCGCCTGCCGGTACACTATTAATTGTTTTTTCACTAGGCAGAGCGGTTGCGGCAGTGATTTGACAGCGTAAAACGCGGATCAAAATATTCCTGCTGCACCCGTGTTGCCGCTGCTAATGTCCAGTGATTTACCGGTTGCACATTGCCTGTGTTCACAGTGCGATGCGATTTGTTGTTGGATTTTTTTTCCAGCGCCTGGGTTGCTGCTTTATCCAGCCAGTCATTGGCATCATTAAAGGGCATGGGGCGATGAATAAAATAGCCTTGTACTTGATCGCAGCCCAATTCGCGCAGGCTGCCAATTTGCTCAAATTCTTCCGCACCCTCTGCGACGACCGATAAGCCCAACGCGTGTGCGATCGAGACGACCCCTTTGGTAATGTCCCAATCCACTTTGTTGCCCGGTAACTCCGCAACAAAAGAGCGATCAATTTTAATAATATCCAGCGGTAGGCGTTTGATATACGTCAGTGATGCGTAGCCAGTGCCAAAATCGTCTACTGCCATACGCACACCCAAATCGCGGCAGCGCAACATAATGCGTTTGGCGCGCTCCAGGTCTTCGAGCATCGCCGTTTCGGTAATCTCAATAATCAATGCATCGCCGAAATCGCTAAACTCTGCGCAAATATTTTGCAGTTCATTTAAAAAGGTGGGATGCAAAAAGTGGCGCGGTGAAATATTAATGTGAATGTCTGGAGTAATCGCGTACTTATGCCATAAACACCATTGCCGTGCGGCTTCGCGTAATACCCAATTACCTACCCGAAATTCCAGATCGCCGCGCGCGGACTCAAAGGCTTGAATCAATGGGCCGGCACTGACAATTTCGCCGTCCGGTTTGCACCAGCGCAACAGGGCTTCAAAACCCACCAGATGCAAATCGTCGAGTTGGCAAATGGGCTGATACCACAATTGTAATTCATTGCGCTCCAGCGCACCCTCCACATCGACAATTGAAATTTGCGTGTCCTGCGACAATTCGGCCTTGATGGATGCGCGTTGATAGCGATCGCCGCCTTCACTTTTAGCGACGTACATGGCGGCATCCGCTTTGCGCAATAAATTAATTTCATCGACGCCGTCGTGCGGTGCAATCACCACCCCAATGCTGCCACTTAACCTGCCGCGCTTGCGTCCACTACCGTAGGGGATACGCAGCGCCTGTAAAAAACGTCTGGCGAGAATATCGATATGAGCTTCATCGCACTCGGCAATAATTAAAAATTCGTCGCCGCCTAACCGACCGATTTGATCGCCCTTGCGAACCACATCAGATAAGCGTTGTGCGAGATCACGCAATAATATATCTCCGGTTTCGTGGCCCCAGTGATCATTGGCGGATTTCAATCCGTCCACGTCAATAAAAAAACAGGCAAATGGGCGATTGTACCGGTGCAGCATTTCCAAACTGTTATCCAGGCAATCCAGAATGCCACGGCGATTTAATAATTTGGTCAGAGGATCAACGGTCACCAGTGAGCGCAGTTGCGCTTCCAATTTTTCGCGGTGACAAGCGACGGCAATCTGGCTCGCAATACGCTCCGCTAGCGTCAATAACTGCGGCGAAATGTTGGCAATGGAATTGGTGTGTTTAAACCAGGAGGACGCAAGTACTCCCAAGACCTTATCGGATGAAACCAGCGGAATTACCAGATTCGATTGCAAACCGGCGCTGACCAACTGTGGCATAGCGTCGGGCGCGGCAGGGTAATTGCGGGTAAAAATGCTGGTCTTGCTCGCCAGTACCCGGCTGGAAATACCGTGGGTTGCCGAAAAGCGAAAACCTTTAAAGGCATCTAATAAATGTTGATGCTCGCCTTCAAATAATTTGTATTCAAAGGTCTGGCTGTCTTCATCCAATAATATTAATGCGGTTCCGTCGGCGCCCAATAAATTGCGCACCGCTGCCGCGGCCTTTTTAAAAAATAATTGAAAATCCGGTTCCAGAGTCAATGCATCCATAGCAGCGAGTAACGAAGGTACCGCCGTGTGCAATAACAATTGATTCATGACGCTTGGCTCGAAGGTGTAACAAACTACGTAAGGCTATTCGCTAAAACATTAACCAGCCGCAAAGAAATGTGGGGAGCTTTGCGCCTGGCTGGAGCTGTTTAGCAATATGCTTGCCAGCAAAAGGATATTTACGAGTTCTTTACAAAATGACTAAAAGTTGTTGCTTCTTATGACAAAAAAAATAAAAAATTCGAGAAGCTGTTCAAAAAAATAATTCAATATCACCAGAATGAAGCAAGAAAAGCGCGTATTGCATAGTAGTGGTGCAAACAGAAAATATCGTTGCACCAGACTCGGCTAGTAGTGAGAGGGATTAAATAGTGAGCGGTAGACTCAATTCGGCGTATCCGATCTTTGCCGTCTCGGCTGTCACCAACGGTGCGTTTGTCGGTATCTGGTTTGGAAATCGGGCGCATAGCCAGGAATAGTTAATGAAATCTTGAGTGGCGAGATCCCCAATGTCATTATATATGCTGGTATATAACGGGCATGAAATGACTTTTCAATACTCTGAGTAGGAATTAATGGCGGTGCGAGCAATTATTGAAGTGATGAAAAAAAGTCTGCTTGTCGGTGCGGTGGTCATGGCGAGTTTTGTGCAGGCTGGTGAGGTGAACCTATACGCGGCGGCGAGTTTGACCGATGCGCTCACCGAGTTGGCTAAACGCTACCAGCAACTGCATCCCGATACGCACATCAAAACATCCTTTGCTGGTTCATCCACCTTGGCGAAGCAAATCGAAAATGGCGCGCCGGCAGAGTTGTTTATTTCCGCCGACGACGAGTGGATGGATTATTTGCAAACGCGAAACCTGCTGGACGCGGCCTCCCGAGTGAAGTTATTAACCAATGAATTGGTACTGATTGCTCCTGTAAACCATACACCAGCAATTACGCTGGACAAAAATACGAATCTGGCGAGTCGCTTTACCGGGAAATTATGCACCGGGGAGCCTGCGCATGTGCCCGTTGGGAAATATGCAAAACAGGCCTTACAGTATTTTGGTTGGTGGGATTCCATTAGGCCGCGCTTGGTTGGTACAGAAGATGTGCGTACTGCGCTGGCGTTCGTAGAGCGCGGTGAATGTAGTTTGGGAATTGTGTATAAAACCGACGCCCAATTGAGCAAAAAAATAACGCGAGTAGCGAGCTTCCCACCAGAAAGCCATTTGCCGATTGTGTACCCGGGCGGGTTAACTAAAAATGCTGCTCCTGACGCTCAGGAATTTTGGAAATTTTTGCAGTCCAAGCCCGCGCTGGACGTGTTTGCGCGTTACGGTTTTGGCGTTATTCATTAATCAATAGCAAGTTATAATTTTCTTTATGCTCACAGACGCGGAATGGCAAGTACTGGTTTTATCGGCACAGGTTGGTTTGTGCGCAACCTTTCTGTGTTTATTGCCTGGCGTTTTTTTTGGCTGGTTATTGGCGCGTAAGGAATTTATGGCCAAACCGGTCTTGGAAGCTGCGCTATTTATGCCAATGGTATTACCGCCTACCGTGCCGGGTTATTTGCTGCTAGTGGTGTTTGGTTCCCAAGGGGTGGTGGGGCAGTGGCTCAAAACCCATTTCAATATTGAGTTTGCCTTTAATTGGAAGGGCGCAGTGCTGGCGTCAGCCGTGATTGCATTTCCGCTCATGGTGCAAGCGGCGAAATTATCGGTGCAAATGATTGATCGTCGGTTGGAATTAGCAGCGAGCACTCTGGGGGCAAGCCCTATAAAGGTCTGGTACACAGTCACCTTGCCGCTAATGTTGCCCGGTATATTAATTGGATCAATTATGGTGTTTAGTCGCTCGCTCGGAGAGTTTGGTGCGACTATTACCTTTGTTGGCAATATTGCCGGTGAAACCCGCACGCTGCCTTTGGCTATCTACTCCGCAACGCATCAAATGGACGGCGATGCTATGGCGCTGCGGTTGATTTTGATTTGTCTTGCCCTCGCTTTTTTTTCCTTGTTATTGAGCAATATTCTTACGCATCGCGCTGAGCGCTGGCTGGGAGTTCGTCGTGCTTGAAATGGATTTGCAGTTTCGGCGCGATGAATTTTCGCTGCAGGTAAAACAACAATTCTCTGCACCTATCAACGGTATTCTGGGTGCGTCTGGCAGCGGTAAAAGTACACTGCTGTCGTTAATTGCTGGTTTAGTAAAGCCGCAACAGGGCAGGATTATTTTGAACGGGAAAACACTGTTTGATGCAAGCGTGCGCACCTGTGTTCCCCCCATAAGCGGCACCTTGGTTTGATGTTTCAAGATGGGCAGTTACTGCCCCATTTATCGGTGCGCAATAATTTAGTATATGGCTATAACAATATTGCGCGGGAACAGCGCCGCTTTGGCGTGGATGTAATTGTAGATTTATTGGAAATTGGGCATTTACTGGAGCGCAGGCCGGCACAGTTATCGGGTGGTGAAAAGCAACGCGTGGCATTGGGGCGTGCGGTTTTGTATTCGCCGGAATTATTGCTTCTGGATGAGCCGCTGTCGGCACTGGATGAGCGCTTGAAGCAGCAAATATTGCCCTTCTTTTTACGTATTTACGATGAATGTAAAATCCCGATGATTTATGTTACTCACGCCCTGAGTGAGTTGGAATTTTTAACTTCACACCGCTTTGTGGTGCGCGACGGCACCTTGCATGCCGATGGTTAATTAGCGGGCAGATGGGGCAGGTTTATCGCGCAGCAGTGGTTTAAATTCAGGAAAGTATTGGGCGCTAAGTGCGTGAATATCAGCCTGCAACTGGCGGTAGCGTTTTAATACCTCTACGCCGTAATCCGTAAGCCGAGTACCTCCGCCTTGCGCGCCGCCGGTGGCGGTTTCAACCAAGGGCTGTTGAAAGCAGCGGTTCATGGTATCGACCAACATCCAGGTGCGCCTATAACTCATCCCCATTTGTTTTCCCGCCGCAGAAATAGAGCCGGTTGCCGATATCGCGTCCAACAAATCTATTTTACCGGGGCCAAGGGCAATGTCGTTATCCAGCATTAGGCGCGCCTGAATTTTTAAGCGCGCGCCGCAATGTTTATTTTTCTCGTTCATCGCTCGAGCGTCTTACGATGAGAGGCTCAGTTGGCCAACAAAATTGCAGGGTCGGTTGCGTGCGTCCAACTGTGCTTCGATAATTTTTGTCCAAGCGGTGTTGCATGCGCCGGTAGAGCCGGGCAAACAAAAAATCAGCGTGCGATTGGCGAGGCCCGCCGTCGCGCGCGATTGAATGGTAGAGGTTCCGATTTCTTCGTAAGACACTTGACGAAATAGCTCGCCAAAACCTACTACGGTTTTATCAAAGAGCGGCGTCATTGCTTCTACTGTGGAATCGCGCCCGGCAAAGCCGGTGCCGCCGGTAATCAGTACCACTTGTGCGTGTGTATCCACAATCCAGTTGGAAACTACGGCGCGAATTTGGTAAATATCATCGGTTACCAATTTGCGATCATGTAGTTTGTGGCCGGCCGCGGTTAATAAATCTTGCAGCTTTTGGCCGGAGGTGTCGGTTTCAAAACTGCGCGTGTCGGATACGGTGAGGACACAAATATTGAGTGGTTCGAATTCTTTTTGGGCGCTCATAATTTCTCTCTTGATATTCTCCGTGCGGCGGAGATTATCCCCCGGTCATATTCATAAACCGCACGATTTGCGGTTCGTTATCTAAATCAAAATAATGTTTTTCTGGTTTGTGATGCATGGCATTAACAATTGCGTCGCGCAGCGCGGCTTCCGAATAATGTTCGGAGCGTAGTTGCTGGCGTAAATCCACGCTGTGTTCATTGCCCAGACATAGTAACAGGCGACCTGTTGCTGTGACGCGCACGCGGTTACAGCTGCCGCAGAAGTTGTGCGAATGGGGCGAGATAAATCCGATCCGTGAGCTATACCCTTCTACTTGCCAGTAGCGCGATGGACCTGCATCGGCTTGCGAATTATCCTGGGGCTGTAATTCGTGCGTGAGGCTTAATTGGCTGCGCAATTCGTCGCTGCTGACATATTCTGCCGCGCGCCCATGCTCACTGATTTTGCCGAGCGGCATCTCTTCGATAAAACTAATGTCCAGATCTTCATCCAGTGCGAATTTCACCAGTTCCGGAACTTCGTCGGCGTTGTAATGTTTGAGGGCAACGCAGTTGAGTTTGATCTTGAGTCCGGCTTGCTGTGCGGCTTTGATGCCGGCTAACACCTGATTCAGGTCACCAAAGCGCGTTAGCTGGCGAAATCTATCCGGATTGATGCTGTCCAGGCTGATATTGATGCGTTTAACTCCGGCGTCGCGAATGGCCTGCGCATACTGGGGCAGGTGAGTGCCGTTGGTGGTCATGCACAGCTCTTTCAGGCCGGGCAGTTGGCCCAGGTTTTGGAGTAGCTCTATGATGCCGCGTCTAACCAGGGGTTCGCCGCCGGTGATGCGCAGCTTGGTTACCCCAAGATCGACAAATGCCCTCCCTAGGCTGGCGAACTCTTCAATACTGAGCACCTCGGTGCGGGGCAAAAAAGTCATTTCCTCGGCCATACAGTAAACGCAGCGCAGGTCGCAGCGGTCAGTCACTGACAGGCGAACGTAATTGACGGTGCGGCCAAAGCTATCGATCAGTTGCATATATAAGTAGACGGTTCTGTGAAGGTGGCACTCTAACCCTGCAATTGGGTTGGCTCAAGGTATTTTCCCCTGGCGGTAAAAGAGCCTTGCAAGCCTGCGGCCAGAAATCCCTGGTCGTTGGCGGATGATTGCAAAAAGCGTGTTCCAAAGTGGTGAATCCTAAAATTTTACACCTTTACCGAGCGGCATCAGTGAGCTTTTTTGCAGGTTTCTCCGGGTTTCGGGTGTGATGGCTGGGAATAAAACACTACAAAAAACCAATAATGTATTTATATGGTGCGCGGTGCACCATTACTTTGTTTTTTAATGGTGCATTTCAGCAAAAATTGAAAATTCAATTTTGCTATCAATTGGTGCGGTCTTGCACCAACAAAAACCACAATGTGATTTGATGGGGCTGACGTGCAATTCGATTGGTGGGTGTTTTGGGGTGAGGAGTTATTTCTAACTTATTGATTTTAAATTGGTAAAAATTATTTTTTAGCAAAAATTACGTTATGGCATTTGCCTTGCAGTTACCCCTGTGTAATCAAAATGCAGGTGTTGCCATGATCAATTTCCTTAAAGCTAATGTAGAAATCCTTCCTTCAGCGATGTTGAAAGCGCGTGTGGGTGGTGATGGTTCGGCTAAAAGAGGCGATGACTTCAGCAAAAGCAATCGCACGGGAAAAGTGTGGTTGGTCGGTGCTGGCCCGGGTGATGCTGAGTTGCTCACGGTAAAAGCCATGCGCGCGATTAACTCTGCCGATGTGATTTTTTACGATTATCTGGTGAGTGCCGAGATTCGCGCGCTCTTCCCCAAAAATATTCCCTCTTTCTACGTGGGCAAGGCGAAAAACAAACACAGCATCGCCCAGGAAGATTTAAACCAATTGCTGGTTAACCAGGCGAAGTTGGGTTTAAACGTTTGCCGTATAAAAGGCGGCGATCCGTTTGTGTTTGGTCGCGGCGGCGAGGAATTGTTGGAATTGCGCAGCGCGGGTATTGAAGCGGATGTGATTCCCGGTATTACCTCTGCATCTGGCTGCAGCACCTACGCTGATATTCCCTTGACCCATCGCGGTTTGTCTCAGGGCTGTACGTTTGTTACCGGTCACGCGGAAAAAAGTCTTGATCTGAATTGGGATGCGCTCGCGCAATTAAAACACACGCTGGTGTTTTACATGGGCCTGACCCGCGCCGATGAAATTTCTTCCAAATTATTGGCAGGCGGTTTGGCGGCCGACACTCCTGTAGCCATTATCGAAAATGGTTGCCGCGCCGATCAGCGCAATATTATTTCTTCGCTCAGTGAATTTCCGGCGGATGTCATCCGCGAGCAAGTGCAATCACCGGCACTGATTATTGTGGGTGAAGTGGTGCGCATGCGTGAAAAATTACAAGCAACAGTACAGGCGCATGCTGCCGAAACCAAATATCTGTTGGCTTAATAAACCTTATTAGTTAATACAAAAAATCTTACGACCGTGAGGCAGTATATGAAGAAGCGCATTATTGTTGTTGGCAACGGAATGGTTGGCCATAAATTTATCGATAACCTGGTGAGCCACGCTGACGCGGATCAATACCAGGTAATTACCTTCTCGGAAGAGCCGCGCCTCGCGTATGACCGCGTCCAGCTTTCCAAATATTTCTCTGGCTCTACCGCCGACGATCTGATGCTGACCAGCACGGATTACTACGATGAAAAATCGGTGCAATATATCCTGAGCGATAAAGTCGTCGATCTGGATTTGGATAACAAAGAAATTGTAACCGCATCTGGCCGTCGCGAAGGCTACGACAAGTTAGTTCTGGCTACCGGTTCATTTCCGTTTGTTCCACCGATTCCTGGCAACAACGGTGAACACTGTTTGGTGTACCGCACCATTGAGGATTTGGAGCGCATTACTGCTTCGGCACAGCAAAGTAAAATTGGTGTGGTCGTTGGCGGTGGCTTGTTAGGTTTGGAAGCGGCAGCGGCATTAAAAGCAGCTGGCCTTGAAACTCACGTCGTGGAGTTTGCTCCACGGTTAATGGCGGTGCAGCTCGATGAAGGCGGCGGTAAATTATTGCGTCGCAAAATTGAAGCCATCGGTGTAAAAGTACACACCCAAAAAGCAACTAACGAAATTGTTGCCGGTACTGAAGCGCGCTATCGCATGAACTTTGCTGATGGCAGCCATTTGGAAACCGACATGATTTTGTTCTCTGCCGGTATTCGCCCGCAGGATGAACTCGCACGTAAATTTGGTATTGGTGTGGGCGAGCGCGGCGGTATTGTGGTGGATAATAATTGTCAAACCACGATTAAAGACGTTTACGCGATTGGTGAGTGTGCGCTGTGGAATAATCGTATTTACGGTTTGGTGGCGCCCGGTTATCAAATGGCAAAAGTGGCTGTGTCACACATCACCGGTGGTAGCGATCAATTTATGGGTGCTGATATGAGCACTAAGTTGAAATTACTCGGTGTTGACGTAGCATCTGTTGGTGATGCGCACGGCAACACTCCCGGTTCACTCAGCTACACCTACAGCAACGACGTAGAAGAAGTTTACAAGCGCATTATTGTTTCTGCTGACAATAAAAAATTGTTGGGAGCGGTATTAGTCGGCGATGTAGATGCCTACGGCACCTTGCAATCCATGTGTGTTAACGGTATGGATTTACCGGAAGATCCTAATTGTTTAATCCTGCCGAATGTTGAAGGCGGCGGTGCGGCAATCGGTGTGGATGCATTGCCGGAATCTGCCTGTGTGTGCTCCTGTTACGACGTCAGTAAAGGTGCAATTTGCTGCGCAGTGCAAGATGGTGCGCGCACCATGGGCGATATTAAAGCAGTTACCAAAGCATCGACTGGATGTGGCGGTTGCTCGGCCTTGGCAAAACAAGTTATGGATTCAGAGCTGCTGAAGCTCGGTGTAGAAGTTAGCAACCATATTTGCGAACACTTCCCTCACTCGCGTCAGGAATTGGCTGACATAGTTCGTATCAAGCAAATCAAAACCTTTGATGACTTGTTGGATTCCCATGGTCACGGTTTGGGTTGCGATATTTGTAAGCCAGCAGTGGCTTCTATCCTCGCCGGTTTCTGGAACGAATATGTTCTGGATAAAAAGCATATCGGTCTGCAAGACACCAACGATATTTTCCTCGGCAATATGCAAAAAGACGGCACCTACTCAATTGTGCCGCGTATCGCCGGTGGTGAAATTACTCCCGAGAAATTAATTGTGCTGGGTGAAGTAGCAAAAGAGTACAAGCTCTACACCAAAATCACCGGCGGCCAGCGTATCGATTTGTTCGGTGCACAGCTGCATCAATTGCCTGCCATCTGGAAAAAATTGGTGGATGCCGGTTTTGAAACGGGGCACGCTTACGGTAAATCATTGCGCACGGTGAAATCCTGTGTGGGCTCAACCTGGTGCCGTTACGGTGTATTGGATTCCGTGGGCATGGCGGTGATTTTGGAAAATCGCTACAAAGGTGTTCGCTCACCGCACAAAATGAAATTTGCCGTTTCCGGTTGTACGCGTGAATGTGCGGAAGCGCAGTCCAAAGACTTTGGTGTGATTGCGACTGAGACTGGTTGGAGTTTGTATGTGTGTGGTAACGGCGGAATGCGTCCACGTCACGCCGATTTGTTTGCGACCGGTCTGGATGATGTCACCCTGATTAAATATATCGACCGCGTAATGATGTTCTACATTCGCACTGCTGATCGTTTGCAACGTACCTCTGTGTGGATGGAAAACATGGAAGGCGGTTTGGATTACCTGAAGAAAGTGGTGATCGATGACAAGCTCGGCCTGTGTGCAGAGTTGGAAGAGCAAATGAATTACAACATCAGCCAATACCAGTGCGAGTGGAAAACCACGGTTGAAAATGAAGAGTTACAAAAACGCTTCAAGCACTTTATTAACAGCGAAGCCAAGGATGACAACCTGGCTTACGTGGTTGAGCGCGAACAAATTCGCCCTGCGACTGCACTGGAGCGCCAAAACAGCAATATCCAGTTTGTGGAATTGGTGGATTAACAATCCCTCCCAACCTCCCTTTTTCAAAGGGAGGGGTTTTCCCCCTTTGAAAAAGGGGGCTAGGGGGATTCGCTTTTAGTCCCACCTAACCTCCTTTTAATGGGAGGAGTGATGCAGAACTACGAATTACATTTTTTGTGAGAAAAATTATGAGCGAAAAACCCTGGATCAGCGTGTGCGAATTAAGTGATTTATTACCTGACACCGGCGTGTGTGCACTGGTGAATAAACAGCAAGTAGCGATTTTCCGTTCACGTCGTTTGAACGAAGTTTTTGCGGTGTCCAACTACGATCCTATTGGTGAGGCCAATGTCCTGTCGCGTGGAATTATTGGCTCAATAGGTGATGAAGTGGTTGTGGCATCGCCGCTTTATAAAGAGCACTACAACCTGCGTACGGGTGAGTGCCTGGAAAAACCGGAATACAAAATTGCAGTATTCCCGGTGCGTTTGGATGACGGCCTGGTGCAGGTTCAAGCGTAATTATTGTTTTAACAGATTGTTGTAATAGTTTTTGGTTTGTACGTGAGCTTTCCTTCTTCTTCGACTGCTTCATGAGTCGGCTTAATGGGCAACCCTTCGGGTTGCCCTTTTTTCTTTGTGCCGCATAGGATTTACTTTCAACGCGCAGCTTTTGATTAGTCTCGCAGCTGTTAATCAACCTCGCACAAAAAGGCTGATCGGATTTTGATGCTTTTGTTGATACATGCGTTGATCGGCAATTTGTGTCAGCTCGTGTGCATCCTTGCCGTCCTGTGGATAAAACGCAGTGCCTATGCTGCAACCAATTTGCACCCGCTGGTCACCCACAAAAAATAAACTGCCAAGTGTTTGCTGGATTTTATCGCTCACAATAGCGGCGTGCGCGGTATCGTCAATTTGATGCAATAAAATCACGAACTCGTCGCCACCAATACGCGCGACCGTATCCGACGAGCGCACGCAGCTCAGTAACCGTTGCGCCACTTGTTTTAATAATTCATCGCCTATTGCATGGCCGTGGCGATCATTGACTGGCTTGAACTTATCCAGATCCAGTAGCATTACCGCAAGCACTCGCTCATGGCGTTTGCAATAACTGAGCGCTTGTTGCAAACGGTCATCAAACAGTGCGCGATTGGGTAAACCTGTGAGGTTGTCGTGCTGCGCCATAATTCGATGCAGCTCTTCACTTTTGCGCAAGGCTTCTAGCGATAACTTGCGTTCAATGGCAATTTCGGCGAGGTAGGCAGATTCATCAATCAATTTGATTTCTTCGGCATCGGGTGCGCCTATTCGGTTTTTATAAATCACAAATACGCCCAGCACTTGCTGGTTGTGATTGGTAATTGGTTCGGCCCAACAGGAAGCGAGGTTGGCTTGCGCAGCAAGTTCCCGGAATCCGGACCAATTGGGGTGTGTTTGAATATCAGTGGTAATGGCGCGCTGCCCTGTAACTGCCGCTTCTCCAAATGCGGCGAGCGTTCCATCAAAGGCGAGCCCGTCAATCGCATCGCAATAAAAACCCGGCAGGCTAGGCGCTGCAGCAAGATGAAAGCACTGGTGTTCATGATCAACTAATAAAATGCTGCAGCGCAGTTCCGGATTCAGGTTTTCAACGCCTTGAACCAGACTGGTCATGATTTCATTGAGTGGATCGTCGGCGGCGATTTGCGCGAGGACCAGGTTGTGATTGCGCTGTTGCACATCCACGCTGCGCATGAGTCGCACCATGTTGTGTAATTTGCGATTAACTCTATAGGTATGCAGCGCAGCCGCCGCGAACAGCAGCAGGCCGCTAAGAACACCTACACCGATGTATACCCAACCGTAATCGGCGGCAGCCATGGCGTGCGTAGGCAAGCTGGTGATGCCTGCCACAAGTAAGGTGGACAACTTACGCACCTTATTCACCTATATCCTCATTCCAGAGTTCGGGGTTGTGCGCAATAAAATCGCGCATTAGTTGTTGGCATTCTTCGTTGTTGTGAATCTCCAGAGTCACTCCGCGGCTGCGTACATAGGCTTCCGGCCCCTGGAAAGTGGTGTTTTCACCGACGACCACCTTGGGGATTCCGTATAGCAGGACGGTGCCGCTGCACATATCACATGGCGATAGGGTGGAGTAGAGTGTCGCCCGTTGGTAATCGCGCGCGCTGAGCCGACCGGCATTTTCCAGACAATCCATTTCCGCATGCAAAACACACGAACCTTTCTGGATGCGCTGGTTGTGGCCGCGCCCGACGATACGGCCATCGATCACTAATACCGATCCAATAGGAATGCCGCCTTCTTCCAACCCTTTCCTGGCTTCCTCAATTGCGGCTTGCATAAATGGGTCCATAGTCATGAGTAAAGCTCCTTGATAGATATTGCTGAGTGTAGTGGCTGTTAATTCGTCAGAAGAGGATTTTTCAGGAAAACTTTGTGTGACAAGGTTGGTATGGCATCCCATTTTGCGAATTGGCGCCGCAGAAAACCTGTACCTGCTTGGCATTATCGATTTACAAGGCTAAATAAAGCGCAAAAAATTGTAAAAGGAACTTGTTTGATGAAGTTTTGCTTGGGGCGCGACCTTTGTCACAGTTCTAAAAATTCATTTTTTATGCAAAAAAGTTGTGATATCGGTTCAGGTTTTGAGCAGGGATCTCGCCGACAATAGCGCCCACAATAACGACGAATAATTTGGGTAATGGCAAGAGCTAAGCTTCACTGGAAAACTGCCGGGGCAAACCAGGCAGCCACCCGCGAACGGCGCTAACCGTTTTTGGGAATGGCCAGGGATAAGTTTTTCGCTTGCCCGTCACTGTGCAAGACAATAACGATGAATAAGGCTTCTACGGTGGTGATTTGGCGTCCGCCAATCGGTTCGTGTTACTAATTTCCTGGTGAGGCGATGTTTTTCTGAGAGGAACCATCGCCTACGTAATTCCCCCTGCGCAGTTATTGTCAGTAGCGGCCGACAATTCTTCCAATCCTATTTATCCCTAGTCCTCATCTCCTCGTGAGCACGGCTCGATGTTCACACCAACTGGCTGTTTGCCTAGGCATTCAATAATTCTGGGTTTGCATTGCGGATACGCGCGAGGTCGCGCACCGGCGGCAAACCAAACATGCGGTGATATTCGCGATTAAATTGCGATGGGCTTTCGTAGCCGACGCGATGACTGGCGGTTGCCGCATCCAGATTCTCACTGAATAACAGGCGTCGCGCTTCTTGCAGGCGCAATTGTTTTTGGAATTGCAGAGGCGTCATATTGGTGATTGTTTTGAAGTGTGCATGCAGTGCTGAATTACTCATGCAAGCCAGTTGCGCCAGATCTTCAATTCGCCAGTTTTTATGGTAATCGCGCTTCAACGCGTTAATCACCCGCGCAATTTGCTGGGCATGGCTGTCGGTTTGCGCAGTTTGTTGCAAGGTGATGGCTTGTTCGTCTTGCAGTAGTCGATAAAGAATTTCCCGCTCCACCAACGGCGCAAGGATTGGCAAATCTTTCGGAGTATCAAGCAAGCGCAGCAGGCGCAATACCGCATCGAGCAACTGGTAATTGGCCTGGCTGACAAACAGCCCGCGCTTGAGTGTTTTTTCCGGGCGCAACAGCTGGCGATTTTCGACCAGCATCTCGCTGATTTTGTGCGGCTTTAATCCCAAGCGGATACACAGGTAGGGTTGCTCCGCGCTAGCTTCGATTACCTGGCCGCGCACCGGCAAATCTACCGATGCAACCAGATAATGGGAGGGATTATAGATATAGGTTTCGTCGCCCAGGCGCGCTTGCTTTTGCCCTTGCGCGATGATGCATACCGACGGCTCATAAATACTGTGGGTTATTGCCGTGGGTTGATCGCTGCGAAACAATTGCACGCATTCAAGGGCAGTGGGCGTCATGCCTTCATTCAGCGCCACGCATCGTGCACGCATTGCCAATTCAGCTAACAGGTTATTCATTTCACTGTTCATCGGGCGTCTCTTTTAAATAGCGAAAAATAGCCGTTGTCGGTTGGTACAGAGTGTAATAACTTGCCCGTTGCGGTTAAATCGATTGGCCTTGAGTCTGGAGTTTTAGGCAATGACTGGCGAGGAATCTGCTACCGACGCAAATAATTGGCTCTCTATAGTGGCTCCATCAGGTCGGAATTCGCCGGCCCTTTCCAAGCGGACCCCGACCAAAAGTTTGTATTAATCATTACCAGCTTAGATGAGTGTCTGGTCCGTAGCCGTCAGCGCTGGTAGCTACAAACTGCAACATTTTATTGCAAGGCTACTGACATAATCTGCCGGTGTTTGACCTTACCTTGGAGTAAGGTTTCATACTGCAGTCGGTGCTACCAAACCGGCTGCGCATCACTAGAATCCCCACAAGGGAAGGAGTCAATATGTACCATCACCAACACCTCGCCGCTCAGGTCAAACAATTCCTCAATGGTGCCCTCTCGGCTCCTCAAAGCCAGTTGGATAATCTGCTGGCCCCGCAGATTCACTGTTGGGGTTTTCCAGAGTTTGATCCCACCAATCGGGCGGAATATCAGGGATTTTTCAATTATCTGGTGGATGTATTTGCACAGCGCCAATGGTCGATTGAACAATTGCTCGCCAGTGATTCTCAGGTACTGGTGCGATTTCACATTAGCGGTTATCACCACGAAGAGTTTATGGGATTACCGGCGACCGGCGCTTACCTGGAATTTAGTTCACACATCTTGTTTCGGGTACGTGATGGTTTAATTGACGAATCCTGGATGTATAAAAAATCCCTGCGTATGACCACCAAAAAAGGCAATGTGTTTGAGCTAATCCCCGATGCCAGGTTGCAGACAGGTCAGCTCCCAGCGGTACTGTCGCGCTGCAGTTAAACCGGATCTCGCGTTAATCGGTATAGCTCAATACGGCCTGAGGAGCTGGTTCTTTAGCGGGGGGATCGAGTAAAATCACGCTCCTGATCTGGATTTCCCCGACACTGCATACACAGTGAACTGCCCCCGGGCTGCTATGAGATTTTCCCCATGAGACAACTTCTGCTTTTTTGTGCGCTGGCCATGACCAGTCTTGGCGCCCGCGCTGATATGTTCGCCATCTTCCGTGAGCCCGATGGCAGCACCAAATGGCAGTATGTGGCCAACACCTCGGCGGGGGTTTTAATTATTACCTTGGTAATTGTGCTGCTGTTTTTGTTTCGCGCCCATCGCCGCGCCATGCGTTGGAACCGCGCGCTCACTGATATCAAAGTCAATCTGGAACAGCGGGTTGCCCAACGTACTGCAGTGTTGCAGCAAACTACTGAGCAATTACAAGAGCGCGAGGCTTATATCGCGAGCATTGTTAACTCTATGCCGGTGATGTTGATTGGCTTGAATCAGCAGTTGCACATTACCCAGTGGAACAAAAAAGCTGAAGAAATTACCGGACGCCCGCTGCAGGATGTGATTGGTAAAAATTTGTGGGAGGCTTATTCCGCGATCACGCTTACCAAAGAGCAGGTGCAGGCGGTATTGGCGAGTGGAGAAACCACTAGCCTTAAACACACCCAGCGCGGTCAATACACCTTTGATATCACGCTGTATCCACTCGACAATCAAAACACCGGCATAGTGATTTTGATTTCGGATGTCACCAAGTTAGTCAGCGCCGAAAATAAATTGGCAGAACGTGATAAAGTATCGGCCATGGGGGAATTGGCTTCTGCGATGGCTTACGACATTAGCTTGCCGATTAATACCATTTTTGCGCGCGTTTCCAGTGCGCGTCAGGAAATTGAAGCTGCTGAGTTGGGCGAGGTAAAACAATTTCTATTACAGGAAGTGGAAACCGTACGTCAAAGTGCGCAACAAGCTACTGCGATTGCGCACAATTTATTGGATCTGGCGCGTGCGCATCGCGACAGCAAACAGCTCGCAGAAATTCCGCCGATTATGGATCGTGCCATCGAACTGGCGAGCGATTTGTTTACTGATGTAAATGGCATCACCTTTAAATACATTAATATCCGCCGCAACTATGCTGACGCATTGCCGCAAATTCCCTGCTTTGCTACTGAGTTGGAACAAGTATTTGTGCGTTTGATGCGCAATGCCTTTTATGCGCTTAATGCTAAATTGTGGGATGAACACAACAAGCCTTGGATAAATATAGAGATAGGAACGTTTTATGATTCACTCTGGATTAAACTGGAACACAACGGCAAGAGCTTAACCGAAGAAGAACAACTGGATATTTTCCAGCCCTTCTTTGCGCTGAGTGAACACAACTCCAGCTTCCCGGTGGAGCAGCGCTTGTCTTACTCGCATTTTATTATTACCGATCATCATCGCGGCCAAATGGCAGTCACTTCTGATGATGAACATGGAACCTGCTTTAATATTCAATTAGCGTTGCGTTAATAGTTTTACATTGTCAATAAAGCGGCCAGTGAAAACTTGCCGCTTTTTTTTTGCTAAAAATCTTAGTTCCCCCCTATATGGGGGATGTGCTGGACTGGCTTGGTTCATTCTAATTGGTGTCGGTAATACCATGTGACACCTTATTGTTGTTAGCTCAGGGCAATTGCAGGGGGATTGTCACATTCATCTAACGTTTGAATTGCTGATTACATAAGGAGAGCAGAAAAATGGTTATGCCCACGAATAATGGTGATGAGTCAATTGATTTCACACCTGATTGTAGTACTCCGGAAGA
The DNA here is from genome assembly GCF_008806975.1 of Cellvibrio sp. KY-GH-1. Taxonomy (NCBI): domain Bacteria; kingdom Pseudomonadati; phylum Pseudomonadota; class Gammaproteobacteria; order Cellvibrionales; family Cellvibrionaceae; genus Cellvibrio; species Cellvibrio sp. KY-GH-1. Next base: position 3,474,795 of record NZ_CP031728.1, on the reverse strand, counting down.
GGCATTGTTTTTAGGAAATTTCCATAAGACCCTGCCACACAACCAGTATGGTGAAGTTGATTCTGTGGCTTACCGAAAATTTAAAGGGATCTGCAATGCGGTTGAACAGGGAATGCCGGTCAACTTTGAAGATGTACCGAAGGGTAGTCCGATCCTCGTTTATCCGCATGATATGGTGAGGGCCTTGAGAGGGACAGCGAAATTCACCAGTCCGTTAGCGGGCGCTTCCACCGAATCATTGGGGCCATTACCTAAATCCATGGAGATGATTCCCGCCCCCTCGGTTAAATCTCACACCACGGCGGCGGAAATGGTCGAGCTTTATTGGATGGCCTATTTGCGCGATAAAGATATTTATGAGTTTTGTTCTAGTGATCCGGAAATTCAACAAGCCGTTGAGGATATTTCAAAAGCCTATACCAAAGCACAGAACGCAAAAAATAAAACCTGGGGTGACATTGAAGTTGGTCTGGATATTCCTGAAACAATAGATGTGAATTCATTGTTTCGCTGTGGGCTAAAAGACGAAGAGTTTGGCCCTCTGGTAAGTCAGTTTTTTTTGCATGACATTGCCTATGGCACTCAAACGATTGTGCCCGATCAGTTTCCCTATGCAGCAGGTCGAGATTTTCTGGTTGACTATAAAGCCTGGCTTCATGCGCAAAATACCGGAAAAGATTCTTATGGGCGTGATTACGCAAATTGTAATTACTTTGCTGATGACCCCGCTTATTATGAGAAGTCCAAGCGCAAAATCGCGACTATGCGAGATTTGGCGCGCTTTGTTAATCGTGATGCCTTGCATCAGGCTTACTTTAATGCCGCATTATTTTTGGATTCTCATGGAGCAAAAATCGATAGCGGTAATCCGTACAGTGGTACTTTGTACACTCGAGAAGGCGGCTTTGCGACTCTCGGTGGCCCAGATTTACTGACCCTGGTTTCCGAGGTTGCCAGTCGCGCACTTAAAGTGGTCTGGCGGCAAAAATGGTTGGTTCATCGCCGCTGTCGGCCGGAAGTTTACGGTGGGTTGTTACATGTTAAGCACATAGGAGCAGATGATGATCCCGCATTAAAACGCAATTATGATTTAAATGATGCAGACGCGGAGGTTGTTTTATCTTCAGCTATCGCTGGGATGTTAAAGACCAAGTACGGAAAACAGCAGTTGTTACTGCCAATGGCCTTTTCTGCCGGGTCCCCTGCACACCCAGCTTATGGTGCTGGGCACGCAACTGTGGCTGGTGCATGTGTAACTGTGCTCAAAGCATGGTTCGATGAAGATCAAAAATTTGAATCGCTGTTTACCAGCGCGGCCAAGTGTATAAAAGGTCCCAAGGAGCCGCCGTCACCTCTTCCAGTCGCAGGCATTTTGTATCCGAGTTTGAGCGGGCCAACCGCTACGCCACCCACGTGTTTGAATGATAAAGAAGTTAAGAAAATAAGTTCGATGACTGTTGGGGGGGAGCTTAATAAGGTTGCAGCGAATGTTGCTATGGGGCGGAGTATGGGAGGAGTACATTGGCGGACGGACAATACGCGCAGCCTAAGATTAGGGGAGCAGATTGCTATAGAGATCCTCAAAAAACGTACCCTGGAATATGCGGAGTACCCCGTGTCTTTTACCTTCACCAGCTTTGATAAAAAATCCATTCGGATTGCGAATGGAGAAGCGATTTATTTATAGCTCATTGCTCTGAGAGCCGGGTAGAGTGTGCTCGGCTCTCAGGCAGAGGTTAATCCGTAGCAGGAGGGTGACTTGGCGCAATGCTAGTTAATTTTACGCCAATGTTCCTCAATTAAAATTCCATCTTCTAAGCCCTTGTGAATCCAAACGCCCTCTTTAATTTCGCAATTAAATTCATAAGTTTTTCCCATCAAGCGCGCTTCAGACGTTGCGTCTACGGTTTCTTTGTAATCTTTGCCCTGAAGGCTGTAGGTGCCTGAAGCGGCAACGGTAAATTTTCCGGATTTATCCCAAGTGATAAAGGTGAAGTGTCGGTCAGATAATACTTTGCGGGAAAGGGTTGTTTTATCTTTAATTTCGCCAACCACCTCACCTGTGCTGTTTTTGTAAACCGCATATTCAAGTTCCCAGGCTCCCGTTAATTCACCGGCCTGTGCCCACGAGCTAATCACCAATAACAGGCTGGTTACTGCTGCATAAATAGTTTTCATTGTCGATTTTCTCTCTGTTGTGTTTGTTATGTTGGTTGTGCGGGTTTTTGTCAGTGTGACTGAAAGGTTCCACGTTGTGCTGTGGTTAGGTTGCCGCATTGAAATTATGCCTGAGCGAATAAACACAGCCAGCCCGCTAAACAAAAATTAATAGTTGTTAACGCGGTCTATCGGAGTAGGTAGCTGGTGCGAATTAAGAATTGGTGGGCGAGAAATCACAGTTGCGCGAGAGCTTGATTCAATCGGCGCTCCAAATCAGCTTTTAATTGAAGATAATGGCCAAGTTGTAAACCGGTTTGCTGGGCGAGAACGTCGCGACAGAGGGATAGATCCAGGTCGGTAATGTAACAGGGGTAACGCTCATTGCGCTGGCGACGACGCATAATATAGCTGGCGACAGCTTTAAATAAATCGGCGCCATACGCCAATGTAGAAAATTCCTGCTCATCGCAAAAAATTGTGAAGCGTAGTTCCTGATCATCCATTTCGGCGATGGCTTTGATATTGATAAAATGCAATTGACTGACTTCACGCTGTAGGCCGCGCGCCTCCACAAATCCGTGCTGTTGTTTAAAGTTTCCCATTAGTTCATACAGATAAATCGTTTCCTGCTCAACATGTTTATTGTTGAGGTCACCATCCATATGCAAGCGCTGTAGCGCGGCGCGAATAAAATGCACCAGTGGGCGAAGTAGCGTTTGCTGGTTATGGAATTCGGTGCGAGCACTAAACAACGAGCCCTTTTCATCGATCAGTGTGATAATGGCTTGGCTGTTTTGTTGTTGATAAAACACATAAATGCCATTGGGTTTTAGCGTATTGCAGATAAGGCGCAAGGGTTTGTCGCGCAGGCAATAACTGTCTATGACAATAGGGCTAAATTCCAACTGTGGCTGGCTGAGTTTTTCCAACAGTTTTTCATAGGTTTTAAAACGAGAAATTTGCGGTTGCTGCTGGAAAAATTGCAACAACAAGTATTCATCACCGACTTCCAGAACATAACGGCTGGTGCGCGGCCGCGTTCCGGAGTAGAAGCAACTGATAATGTCGCGCCAAAGCTCGGTCAAGCGCTGGGCAATATTGCTTCCTTGGCCAATGCTAAAACAGCGCACGGTTAATTCGGGCAATGACGCATGTTTTCCGGGAGGTATTAAACGAAAATAATGTTGCAAACAATTTACCAGAGCATCACTGGCGTAATGACGGCATAACAGCTCGCCCCAGGAGTTGATCTGAATTACATCTGCGTTCAGCATCAGGTTTTCGCGCAAGCCGCTGTAGCCCAAAGCATCTTTTTGACTGGTTAGCATTTGCATGCCTTTTTTATGCAGTTCAGATTGAGGCTCCACGCCAACATTAATAATAAACAGTAAGCGTTCCACGCTCGCTGGCCGTGTAAACTGCTGGTGATCGGTAGCAAGCGGTAATGGCAACCATTGTTGCAAGGTTTGCAGCAATTGTTGTTTTTGTAAACTGCTGAGCACAAATCCGCTACCCACTATATCTATTTTAGTGTGACTGGCCATAATTTCATTGGCATGGCACCAGAGCAACAACTCCATCAGGTTGCGTGAGCGTTTAATGGGTTCCACATTTATATTGCGCAAGCTCAGGTCGTTAAAACTGCCACGCAATAATTGCCAGCTTTCACCAGCTTCGCTTTGCTCGCGAATGCAACACAAATGGTCTTCGCTTAAGTCACGCGAGATGCCCGGGTTAATCCATTCTATTTTTCCCGCTTTGCGTTCAAAGGCAGCATGCAGTTTGCGCCCGAGTATCAATAGCTCTTCATTGCTGATGGCAATGTCTTGCCCTTGATGCTTGTTTAATTCGTTGAGTAGGCGATAGCTTTGGTTTAATTCGTTAACCAATAGCGCTCGTTCGCTAATAACATGGGGCGCTTTCCAATAGGCGCGGTTGTCGAGCATATGCAATTGATGGGTGGACCATTGCCAGGTTTTTACCAGCTCTTCCAATAATTTTCGTTGCCAGGATTTATTCGGGTTTCGACTGGTGCGCGATAGGGCCTTATTGACTTTAAAATAAAAGCATCGGCGGACTAATTCCAGGCGCTGCAATTGATGGTGCAGGTTCAAATAATTTTCCAGCCGCTGATACACCATGACATAAGGGTCGAGGAGATCGGCATCCGGCGTGGCGGCGTAGATGGCGCGCTTGAAACTGAGGGCCAGTGGTTCGCTGGTCGTTGATAGTTTCTGCTGGTGATGTGCTGCTGGGTCTTCGGTAATTTGCATATCAGCGGACAGTGAGTCAGCATCTTCTGCACTCACTGCCATGTTCGCCATATTGCTCGCATAGGCTTCGAGCAATAAAAGTTTTAGTACGGATTTATACGGTGACTCTATGCCCTTGTAGAGTTGCCATACACCGGCACCCACAAATTCATTCGCGGGAATTTCCGGTAACCCGCCAAAATCAATGACTTCTTCCGGCTTAATAAAACGTTTGCTTAATAATTTTTCACGATAGATTGCGTAGTCTGCCTCTTGCGAAGCAGGAATAAACCACCAGAGCGGGACCTTACCGGCAAGCCACAATGCGGTGCGATAAAACTCGTCTAATAACAAATAATGTTGCGCAGAGCCACTACCTTCGGTGCTTAACTGCTGGCCGCGCAAGTTGGAGAATTCACCGTTCTGCATTAAAAAACAGTGTACTTCAAGGTGGATTTGCTGTTCGGCCCATTGACTAATGAGCGAACATTTTCGATCCAGCTCCTGTAGTTGTTGCGGCTCATCACCCAAGCTATGGCACACCCAAATATCCAGATCGCTCGCATCACTTTGTGCAACAGTGCCGACACTTCCCATTAAAAACAGTGCATCTATTTGCGCTTGTTTTTCGGTCAGGTCGCGATTGTATTGAAAGCTGCGCGCAATAATTTTTGCCAGGCGCAATTCATCGTTGTTGGGTGAGTATTGGTAAATGCCAGCTGGCGTAGAGTGCGAACAATAGCCGGGCAGCATCGGATGGTTTACGTGAAACAGCAGCGGTAATAATTGCAAAAACTGTTGTTGACGATCAGACAATGCAGCGCAGGTGCGTTCATGACGAACGCGATTCAAATCCATAAAGCGCTGTTTTAGTTGGCTGAGTTGCTTGCGGTCCACACCCTCATCGATGTTGTGAATGTCGATGGGGCGCGATGGAATAAGCTTGGATTGCATGAATCGGATTGGCCTTGATTAACGCTGCGGGTTGCTACTGGGCATTTTTTTCTTGCGCAGAATATCGGCGAGTGTACTGTAGAGCAATTCCGGATTTACCGGTTTAGACAGATACCCATTCATGCCGATGGCCAGGCAGCGCTCGCGGTCGCCGCGCATCGCTTGGGCGGTGACGGCGACAATGGGAATGTGTTGCAGCTGGATGTTGTTGCGCAATTGGCCTGCGCGAATACGGCGCGTGGCCTCCAGCCCATCCATTTCCGGCATTTCCAAATCCATCAAAATTGCATCGAAGGCTTCGTCGGTGTTTTCCAATATTTGTAATGCTTCTATGCCATTGCCGGCGATGGTGGTGTGGATATGCTTCTTTTTCAATATGCCGCGAATCACCTGCTGATTAACAATATTATCTTCCACAATCAGCATACGGGTATTGTCCAATACATCGAGTGTGTCATTGGCAGCAATTACTTCCGGGCTGATTTGTTGTAGCAGGCTTTCACGCCCTATGGCCTGGCTGATGGCATCAAATAAACGCGACTCACTGACGGGTTTACTTAAGAATTCATCCACCAAAATAGCGTTGGGGTCGGCGCTGGAAATTTCATCGCGATGATAGGCGGAAATCAAAAACACCCGGGGCTTTTGTTTCAAGCTGTTATCCGACTTAATTAAACCGGTGAGCTGCAAGCCATTCATGTTGGGCATGCGGTAATCGAGTAAAATAAAATGATAAGGCTGCCCCAGATTGTCGGCCTGGCGAATGCGCTCAATGGCACTAAAGGGATTGTCAATTTCATCCACTTGCAAATGGATGCTGCGCGCAGTACTCGCGATAATGGTACGTGCGATGGTGTTGTCATCCACAATCAACACGCGAATATTGTTTAAATCGCGCGGGTGATTTACCAAGGCTTTTTCACCCAGGTGACTGTGCTCGAACGCGGCACTAAAGGTTACCTTGCAGCCTTTATTTAATTGGGAATCAATTTGAAACTCGCCTTGCATTAAGTGCACAAGGTGACTGCAAATGCCGAGGCCGTAGGAATTTCTTTCGGTGTCGGCATGGTATTTGTTAAACACCAGTCGTTCTTTGATGTGTGCCAATTTTTCATTGGTCATCCCCAGACCGCTGTCTTCTACGACAAATTGCAACACAACTTGTTTTTGTGTTTGCGGCAAGCGGCGCACGCGGACAACGACTTGGCTAGTGTTGGAATATTGAAACGCATTGCTAATCAAATGGCTGAGGATCTGGCTCAAACGCGAGGCATCGCCGCGCAAAAAGCGTGGCACATCGGCTTTGATGTCATACACAATATTGACCGTGCGATGTAACGCGCTGATTTCAAACAGGCGCGAAATTTTTTCAAATAACTGATCAAGATCGAAATGGGCGTATTCCAGAATAACTCGCCCCGCTTCAATTTTGGAGAAGTCGAGCAGTTGATTGATGATTTGCAAGAGCGAATCCGCGGCGGAATTAATGCTCATCAAATAGCTTTTTTGCTGCTCATCCAAAGTGGTGTCTTGCAATAGGTAGCCGATACCGATAATCGCATTCATGGGGGTGCGAATTTCATGGCTAACGCGCGCGAGAAACTCGCTTTTCGTTTTGCTCGCCAGATCGGCTTGCGCCTTGGCATTGAGCAGCTCTTCGCGCGAGTTCATAAAATCAGTCACATCGGTATTAACGCCCACGCAGCGAGTGGGGCGGCCCTGATGATCTGGCTCAAAGAATTTGGCTTTGGAATGTACCCAGATCACATGGCCATCGCGATGCAACAAGCGGAATTGTAATTGCAGTGAGTCGCGTTTGTTGTCGATGGTGGTTTGATATTCGTGCAGCATATTGTCCAGGTCTTCGGGGTGGACAAAGTAATCGCGTAACGTATTTAAATTGCCGGGCAGATCTTCGTAGTCGTAACCCAGCATTCGCAAATAACTGCGGCTGAAATAGATTTTGTTGGTTAATAAATTCCAATCCCAAATGCCGTCGTTACTGGCTTCCATCGCATATTGATGGCGGGTGTCGCGGTCATTCATTAAACGCAGGTGTTCGTGTTGCTGCATGAAGCGGAATAACCAGTTCAGCAAACTGCCCAGCGCCTTGGTGTCCTGTGGGTGCCAGGTGTTGGGGCTGTCGCGGTGCAAACTCATTAAGCCGCGCAATTGGGCTTGCTCGGTGAGCGGGATAATCAGGCTGTTGAAGATTCCCAACTGACGCAAGGGCTCGGACGCGGAGGCGAGGTCGGGATCAGTGGCAGACAACGCTAGCGCCTCTCCGTTTTGCAGCTTACGTAATTCGCTGGAGTCAGCTTTCACGGCAAACCTTAGCCAATCCGGGGCTTGCAGCCGACAGCGGCTGGCATCCGGCAGGTCGCTAGCGCTCCATTGGCTGAGTAAATTGAGTTGTGCATCCTGTGCATCCCAACTCCATAGGCCTATCTCGCGCAAGCCCAGCAGGCTACCCACTTTGCGCAGAACCTGCTGAATGCTGTGCGGGTGTTGCTGTTTAACCAAGTACCGGAGGGTTTCCTGTACCCAGGTTTCATCAAAGGTAGCGCCTTCAGCTTTGCGCAGTGGACCAGGCGCGTCCTGATCGCTCTCGGTAGAGCTGAGGGGAAGTTGGGCGCTGGCGCGCAGCTGGTTAATGGCGTGTTTGGCGTGCAGGCTTTGTTTCAGGGACGACAGCTCCTCCTCCAGCAGCTGTATTTTTGCTGCCAGTGCTTCTTCTGAATCTCCTGAATGCAAGGATTTTCTGCCCATCTCCCTTATTGTGCGCCTCGTGATTGTGTTGGCGAAAAAATAGACTGCCGAATCTTCAGCCTAGTTCATTCCGATGCAAATACCAGCGGATGGATGAAATAATAATGAAAAATGCGCCAAATGGGGACGAACTGTAATGGCGCGTAATCTTTTCGGGTGCTATGAAAGTCAAAGCAATAAAAATGCCGCTCTCCCATGACAGGAGGCGGCATTTTTTACTTGAACATTTAGTGGAGCGGTTAAACGGTGGTGCGGTTACCGAGGCTGGATTTCGCGCGCTCAACGGCCGCTTTTACTTGTGCAGGTGCGGTACCGCCAATGTGATTGCGCGCAGCGACCGAGCCCTCCAGCGTCAGAACTTCAAATACATTGGCTTCAATCACGCTAGAGAACTGTTGCAGTTCTTCCAGACTCATCTCGGACAGATCTTTGTTAGTCTGCACGCCGTAAGCCACTGACTTGCCCACAATCTCGTGGGCGTCGCGGAAGGGAACGCCTTTACGCACCAGGTAATCGGCCAAATCGGTTGCGGTTGAGAAGCCGCGTTTGGCTGCTTCGTACATTTCGGCTTTGCGCGGCAGAATCGCAGGAACCATATCCGCGAAGGCGCGCAGGCAGTCTTTGACGGTATCGATTGCATCAAATACCGGTTCTTTGTCTTCCTGGTTGTCTTTGTTGTAGGCCAGTGGCTGGGATTTCATCAGGGTCAGCAGCGCGATCAAATGGCCATTAACGCGGCCGGTTTTACCGCGCACCAGCTCGGGCACGTCGGGGTTCTTCTTCTGCGGCATGATTGATGAGCCGGTGCAGAAACGGTCGGGCAGGTCGATAAATTTGAACTGCGATGAAGTCCAGAGCACCAGCTCTTCGCTCATGCGCGACATGTGCGTCAGCAGGATGCTGGCGAAAGCGCAGAATTCGATGGCGAAATCGCGGTCGCTCACGGAATCCAGCGAGTTTTCCGTCGGCGCTTCAAAACCGAGCAGTTGCGCGGTGTAGGCGCGATCGATCGGGTATGTCGTGCCGGCCAGCGCAGCGGCGCCCAGTGGCAAATAGTTCATACGCTTGCGGCAGTCCAGCAGGCGGCCGTAGTCGCGTTGCAGCATTTCAAACCAGGCCAGAATGTGATGACCGAAGGTCACTGGCTGGGCGGTTTGCAAATGGGTGAAACCGGGCATGATGGTATCGGTATTGGCGTCGGCCAATTGCAGCATGCCCTGTTGCAAGCGGGTCAGCTCTTTAGCGATAGCGTCGATTTCGTCGCGCATATAGAGACGAATGTCGGTCGCCACTTGATCGTTGCGCGAGCGGCCGGTATGAAGTTTCTTACCGGTGATGCCAATACGTTGGGTCAGCAGCGCTTCGATGTTCATGTGCACATCTTCCAGGCTTACCGACCAGGTAAATTTGCCGGCCACGATTTCTGCGCGTATCTCTTCCAGACCAGCAATAATTTGGTCGCGCTCGGCTTCAGACAGCACGCCGACTTTCGCCAGCATAGTGGCGTGGGCGATAGAGCCGTTGATATCGTGGTGATAGAGGCGGTAATCAAAACCGATAGACGCGGTAAAGCGCTCGACAAATGCATCAGTCGCTTCGCTGAAGCGGCCGCCCCAGGGTTTGATTGGCTGGTCGTTCTGGCTCATGAGGAAGGGTCCACAATCTTTGAATAATGAAGAAGTTCGTTGGTGGAGCTAGGCTAAGATTCGCATTTTTGCGTAGCGAAAACTGCCCTGGTGCCACAAAGCCGGGCATTATAGCCCAAGCTACTGCCAATAAGTTGGGCCAGTGATCGGCCACTCGAGGAAAAACCACAGAGGATTTATGTCTGCACCCAGGGTCAAAAATACCCGTGCCGAAGTGCGCGAGCCGCTTACGCCGTTTCTGCCTGATTTATGCAATAGCCAGGCGGTATTCCTGCTGGTGTTGGTTGCAGAGCTGTTAGCGCTTTTGTTAACCATTAGTGCACCCTCGGGGCTGAGAAATTTCAATTGGGATAAATTGGCTTTGGTTTCGGTGCAAGTGCAATGGATTGTCTTGTGCAGTGCGATTGCACTCTGCCGAATGCGCTTCTGGCTCGCTCGTCAAACCCAGATTAAGGCGGGGAGTGTAAGTTACGCATTAGTACTACTAATTACTTTGGTCTTGTCGCTGGTGGGGCAATGGATAATTTATGGTGTTAGTGATTTGGTGTTGGTGGTAGAGCGCCCGGTGGGCTTGGATTATTGGCTCTTGGTGGACAATCTGGCGCTGGCGGCAATCCTCTCGGGTATTTTGTTACGTTATCTCTACCTGCAGCAGCAATTACGTAATCAACAGCAAGCGGAAATGCAGGCCCGTATTCAAGCGTTGCAGTCACGTATTCGCCCGCATTTTTTATTTAACAGTATGAATTCAATAGCCAGTCTGATCAGCACTGAACCGGAAACCGCCGAGCGGGTGGTGGAAGATTTATCGGAACTGTTTCGCGCAAGCCTGGCAGAACCTTCGCTCATTCCACTTGAGCGCGAGCTGACCTTATGCAAGCACTATCTGGAGATTGAGCAACTGCGCTTGGGGCGCCGCTTGCAGGTGGATTGGCAAATCGGCAGCTACACTAGTGAAGTGAAAATTCCGAGTTTGATGTTGCAGCCACTGGTGGAGAACGCGATCTTCCACGGGGTGGAGCCCATGCCCAAGGGCGGGAAAATTACCATCAAGGTTTCGCAAAACGATAAGCAACTGAGTATCGTCATTAGCAACCCTTATGTCCTGGTAAAACGAAATTCGCAAAACCACGAACATTCCCAGCGCCATAATCGCATGGCATTGGATAATATTCGCCGCCGGTTAACGGCGCATTTCGGAGGTGCCGCACGCTTATCCAGCAGTGCGGAAAACGGTGTATTTACGACCTATATTTTTTGCCCGATAACAGTGTGAGAGCTGTGCCGGCAAATACATTTTTAGTCATCCGCAGAGAAAATAATTATGGATGTATTGATTGTCGATGATGAAGCTCTGGCGCGGCAGCGACTGGTGCGCATGGTGGAGAAGATTGAAGGCTTCTCTGTTGTTGCAGAAGCCGATGGCGCGGAAGAGGCGATGGCTGCGATCACCGGCCATGATCCCGATATTGTGCTGCTGGATATTCAAATGCCCGGGCGCGATGGCTTGTCGCTCGCACGCGATATTGCCGCCTTGGAAGACCCCCCGGCGATAATTTTTTGTACTGCGTACGATCAGTATGCGCTGGATGCCTTTGGCACTAACGCGGTGGGCTATTTACTTAAACCGGTAAAGGCTGAACAGCTTTTGCAAGTATTGGAAAAGGCTACCAAGCTGAACAAAATCCAGCGCGTGGCCGCCCAAAAAAATCCTGTCCCCAAAAAGGAAAACCAGCGTACACAAATCAGTGCCAAAACCCGCCGCGGGGTGGAGTTAATTCCGGTAGACGATGTGCGCTATTTCCTCGCTGATCACAAATACGTGACGGTTTATCATCGCAACGGTGAACATTTGCTCGATGAAACCTTGAAGGAGTTGGAGGAAGAATTTGCCGGACGCTTTGTGCGCGTGCATCGCAATTCGCTGGTGTCTATCAGGCACATAGAGGCGCTTGAACGCTCAGCGCAAGGGCAGTATCAAGTGCGTCTGTCCGATATTGAAACGCGCCCGGTGATCAGCCGACGTCATGTCAGTGATTTAAAAGATTTGCTCAAAATGATTTGATCGATGCTTGTTATTTGTTGCTTGCGAATGATTGTTTTTGTTCGTGGCTGATAAAAATAGTATGTTTTTATGGTTGAACATTGGTAATCATCGCTACCAAAAATGCGAATGTAAACTTTATCTGAGTTAAGCGCCATTATTTTGTAAATAGTGACTGCTGCACTTCTTTGAGGCGCATTACCCTCGACAATGCGACGCTTTTTCCCATCCCGGGCAAGCGTTCAATTTATTTATCGTCGAGGGAACAATGAAAATCACTACTAAAAAACGATTGCGGCAATCGGCATTTTTGCTGGTTGCTGGTTTAGCGCTTCAGGCCTCCAGCAGCTTTGCGGCGCGCTGCGAATATATCGTGCAAAGCGATTGGAATACCGGTTTTGTGGCCGCCATTCGCATCACCAATGACACCAGTTCACCTATTAACAATTGGTCGGTCAATTGGGCCTATTCTGACGGCACCACCCGCACCGGCGGATGGAATGCCAACGTCAGTGGCAGTAACCCCTATACCGCAACTGGAGTGGGTTGGAATAACCAGATTAATCCGGGTCAAAGTGTGGAGTTTGGCGTGCAGGGGAATAAAGGCGTTGCCAACTCGCCGGCGGCACGTCCGGTTGTGAATGGTAGTCTTTGTTCATCACCAACGAGCAATCCATCTACCAGCGCATCAACGACTAGTATTCCGTCGACTAGCAGATCTGCGATCAGCTTACCGACGACTAGCCGTCCAAGCACGAGTATGCCGACGACCAGTAGTCCATCCACCAGCAATCCATTTATCAGTGCACCTTCGACCAGCAGCTACTCCAGTGTGTCGACTAGCAGGAGTGTTAGCAGCTTTTCCGCAGGATCGACTGGCAGTGCAGGTAATTCGAATTCCAGTTTTTCCAGCGCGAGTTCGCGCCCCTCATCGGTGTCTTCGGTAGGATCAAGCAGTTCCAAAGGGGTTAATCATCCCCCGGTAGCGCGTTTGACGTTAACCGCAAATGGATTGACTGTGCGTGCTAACGCGTTGGCATCCACTGACGAGGATGCGGATAAGCTGCGCTACACCATCGCTTTTGGTAGTGGCAGTGCTTTTCTATACGGTGATGTCTGGTACACCTACAAATCACCGGGAACTTACCCGGTTACTGTTTCAGTGGATGACGGCACATCAATTAGTGAAACACAGGAGTTCATTACACTAACGGGTGCCGGTAGTAATAAGCCGCCGATTGCTGTACTCAATGTCGTGCGCGATAACCAACGTATAATCGCTTATGCCAACACCTCATACGATGCTGAAAAAACTGGTGGATTGACCTATCTGTGGGATTTTGGTGAAGGGCAGTTTAGTGGCTCTCTCCAACAATCGTTTTATGATTGTGGCCTAATTCGCCCCGCCACCCCTGTCACCTTGACCGTATCCGACGGGGAACTTGCCGACACCGTGCAAGGCTCTGCTGCCCTGCCATGTGGTGCCTTCCAGGATACCGGTGGCTCGGCACACTTTACCTACACAGTGGACGGTTTAAATGTGAAGGTGGATGCGCGTACGTCCTATCAGGCGCGCGCGCTGGACTGGGATTTTGGTGATACCGCTCAGACCAGCAGCAGCCAAACCAGCAGCCGTGGCAGTGGTCGCTTATTGGAATCCCATACCTATGCGGCAGCAGGCACTTACAACATCAAGCTCACGGCTTACGGTGACTTTGGCAATGGCGTGAAAACCATTCCCGTGACGGTCGGTAATGTGTTGGTGAGCTCATCAGCGTTTAGCAGTAGTGTTCGCAGTTCTTCCAGCGCCAGCAGCGTGCCGAATCACTATGATGCGCCGCGCGCAGCGTCTGCCCCGGTCATTGATGGCAGCGCTGATACGGTGTGGGAGCGCGCTGCCTGGGCGCCGATTGATGTGTTCTGGCTGGGTACCCAATCCAATCCATCGGCGCAGGATTACAGCGGCCGCTATAAAGCCCTGTGGGATGAAGACTACTTATACCTGCTGTTCGATGTCACTGACGATCGCATTTACGACGGCGTGCGCGATGCGTTGGATCGCTACTGGGAAGATGACACGGTCGAACTGTTTATCGACGAAAATAAAAACGGCGGCCAACACGGTTACAACACCAGTGCCTGGGCCTATCACATCAGCACCTATGGCGATGTGGTCGATTACACCACCTCGGGACCAAAACTGCTGAATGATCACGTCACCAGCCGCCTGGTGAGTAACGGCAGCAAGCATCTCTGGGAGTTGCGCGTGCGCATCTACGGTGAGGATTACGCCGATTGGAAAACCAATACCCCGCTTAAACTATTCAGCGGTAAGTTGATGGGTTTCTCGGCCTGTTACATCGATAATGATGGCAGCCCGCAGCGCGAAAGTATGATGGGTTCGGTGAATACGCCGGGCCATAAAAACAACCTGGGCTATCAGGATGCGAGTGTGTTTGGTTCGTTGCGATTGGTTGAATAATTAGTTCGCGCAGAAAAACCTACTGCAAAAAATAAAACCCCGCCGTAAAAAGCGGGGTTTTATGTTTAGTGGAACGCCTCTTTTTTCACAGGCGTAATTTTTTCATTGGGTTAGCGACATGTCACTGCTGGCATTTCTACGCTGCCACCATTGGTATTGCCCTGGAAGCCGAATTCCACCGTTTGCCCTGCGACAATGGTGGTGTTCCAACTAACACCAGTAGCGCTGTAGGGATTGCTGCCGCTCAGGGTGGCATTCCAGGTACTGGTGATGCGATTGCTCCCACTATATTGCCAACTGGCAGTCCAGCCGGATTTGGCGCTGGTGCCGGCGTTGGTGACGCGGATCGCACCGGTAAAACCTGAACCCCAGGAGTTGGAAACTACATAAGTACAGCTCAATCCCCCGTTATTGCTCGCACTGCTCGTGCTGCTGGACGAAGGAGCATTACTGCTGCGGCTACTGGACGTTGCGGGCGTGCTGCTGGAGCTACGGCTGCTGGTCGAGGGGGTGCTGGAAGTTGTTCCTCCTTCAATTCCCCAAGGGGCAGGCAGGGCCGCGCAACTGGTGCGCCCCACACAGCTTTGTTGATTTTCCCAACCCCAACCGGACGGTGTATTCACGCAAATTGGGTATCGAGTACCGTACCAATTGCAGGTGCCGCCGGTGTTGCTCAGCGAAGATGAGCTGCTGGCGCGAATGCTGGATGAACTGGTTGCCGGAATTGACGACGGCACGGATGAACTGCTCGGCGTCACGCTGGAACGCGAACTGCTGGAGGCGCTGGTGGTAGTGCCACCGAAATGGGTCGCCAGACGTGAAGTCGCTTTAATCCCGTTAGTGCTGTTGATCAGGTAATTGCCCCAGGTGCTGAGTGAACCGGCATTCCAGCTATTGGCGATATCCAGTGGTACGCAGCAGCTGCCATTACCGCTCCAACTCCAGCCCATATAGCCGATTCCTAAATCCTGCGCATATTGCATAATCGAGGCTTCATCGACGTTGTTGCCGTTATTTTCTGTACCGAATTCACCCACAATCAAGGGGTAGCCTTTGGCGCGGAAGGTCGAAAAATACTCCTGTACGCGCGCGGCCGTGTTGTACACCTCGTACATATGTACCGAAAACACCAGGTTTTTGAGTGGGTCAGCGGCGAAGATACTGGCGGCGTTGTCGCGCATCACGTACTGCCAATCCTGGCCCCAGGCCGGCGCGTCTACCATGATTTGGTGAGTAATACCGGCGTTGCGAATGGTCTTGATGGCGGCGATGGTTTCATTGGTGTAGGTGGAGGCGGAGGTATTGTTGCCGTAGGGCTCATTGGCAATATTTACGATTACGTAATCTTCCTGACCGGTGATTGCGGCTTTGATATCGGCGCTCGCCCAGTAGCTAGCGGCATTAGAGATATTGGTCGCTGCGGCTGATTCGCCGAAACCGGTGGAATCGTGTACTTCCAGTACGCACACCAGTTTATTGGTTTTGCACTGATTGATGATGTCGGTCACGGTGGCGCCGCTGGTACGGGTCCATTGAGTGCCATTGGCCAGGACTACGCGCACCGAGTTGGCGCCAGTAGCGGCTATGTCTTTCAGGGCTTGAGTGGTGCGGTCCGGATACCAAACGTGGGCGTGGTTTATACCGCGATAGATAAAGTTATTGCCCTTTGGGTCCAAAATCTGGGTTCCGCTCACACTCCATCCGGCAAAAGCAGGGGAAACCATGGCGGCGGTGAGTGCAGCCAGGGCGGTTTTCTTCAGTAATGAGTTCTTGCGTGGGATCAGGTTTTTCATGGGTTTTCCTTTTTGCAGCCGTGACGAATGACGCCGGCGGATGCGTTGGTGGTTATTGTTATCAGTTAATTTTTCCACCAATACCGGGCTCAACGCAGTGACGAAAAGCATGCCCCTGGCGGTGAGATTTATGGGATTGGTGCTGTAAACATCGGTGTTATCAAAACGGTGATTACCGAACATCACCCGTTTGCCGCACGTGCTTCCAGTAGAGGGGAAACAGGAGCAAAATTATTTTGGTTATGGCAAGCGACCACTGGTTTTTGTAATCGGTTACATGATATTTCTTAGTGGCAGGCAAATGCAAGCTATCAAAGCGGCTAAAAAAAGTGGATTGGTACACATATCAAATTATTTTTGAAAAATTGCCTGCATATTTTTTAGCTAATGAAATTGCGGAAGTTATTTGAAAAATCGGCTTGCTATCGTTTACATTTTTTAGGCTTTATCAGTGCTCGACTGCAGGTTGGGTTTGAACGTCGCCAGGTGGGGTGATGTCGGGCAGCGCTATAGGGCCTGTGCACTGCTCAGGTTCAAGAATATAGGGTGATTTCAGGCAGATAATCCGTCGCTTATGCAAATCCAGCGGCGCCAGTTGCTTGGCAAAGTAGCGCCAGAACATGCGGTCATACTCCCCGCTCGCTTTCAAAATCTGCAAACCGGCAAGTGTCCGCTGTGCCAGTTTCGGGTGGTTTTTGCTGATGTATAAGTAGGTGGGAAAGTTGTAATAGAGCAGCAGTGCTGGCTCTATTGTCATGTTCGGGTGCAATGGTTGTTGTTCGGCATATTTAACGCCTATTTCATTGGCGCCCAGGGGAAGGCAGTCAATGCGATGAGTGGCAAGAAGTGGAAATAGCTGCGTTAGGCCTGCAGACTCAAACAGCGGGACTTGGTTAGATCGGTAGATCAGTGTATCGGTCCAGTCCTGGCCTTGGCCGATTTTGATTTGACGCAGGTCGTCCAGTGTCTGAATTTGCGCAAAACGAGGTAGATCGCTCTGGTTAATCAAGCAAATGCGCAAACCCAGTAGGCCGCGCAAAATATTGATCGGGATGGGAATTACCTCCGCCTGAGCAATGGGTGTCCCGGGGGACGCCCATTGGATATTCATTAAGTTGCCCTCACTCATCAAAATTGACTGGCGTTTGGCCGTGGGGGCGCCGCCGTAGGGGCGGAGCACAAAGGCGCCAAATTCTGAACGAGTCACTTCCATCGCCCGTTCTATCAATTCAAATTGAAATTGATTTTGGCTGTCATAGCCTTCGGACCGGTGATAGCTAACCACCATGGGTTCGGTGTCTGCACCCTGACTTGCACCGGGAATTACTGTGCTGATGATTAAGCAAATGACCAGGCGATTAAACATAATAAAACCCAGCGGTGTTGATTCTTCAGTCTAGTTAATAGTGCTGAAAATGTTGTTTTTTGTGGCGTTTAAATATGCACCTCCAACGGAACGCCAAGTTGTGGTGGTAACGCGCTATGGTTTCAATAATCGTCAGTTATCAGCAGTTATCCGCTAGTGAAAAAACAACCTAGGGAGCGGCATTTTTACGCTGGTTTATGGCTTTGTGGCGGTGCTAGATTTTTGAGTCTCCCTATTTGGAATGCGGCGTCCGCCGAAGGAGATTTCCATGTCATTTGTGCAACAACAACTGTTGGCTCCTCGCCCCGACTCAATTGCCAGCGTGAATTTGCCGCGCCGGCTGGATCACTTTCCATCGCCGGCCGACTGGCGCAATGAAACCCTTTATTTTTTGCTAGTTGATCGCTTTAGCGATGGCAAAGAGGCGCAGCGCCCACTGCTTGATCGCGCTAATTTGGCAGCCGCGCGCCCTGCCAATTGGCGCTGGGATCTATGGTCGGAATCCGGTGGTGACCGTTGGCAGGGCGGCACTTTGCACGGGGTTGCCTCCAAGCTGGATTATCTAAAAGAGTTGGGGGTGACCTGCCTGTGGTTGAGTCCAGTGTTTAAGCAGCGTGGGCACATGAATTCCTTTCACGGTTATGGAATTCAGGATTTTCTGGACGTAGATCCGCACTTTGGTGATCGCAAGGCGCTGGTTGATCTCGTAGCCTTAGCGCACGTTAAAGGCATGCGTATTATTTTGGATATTATTTTTAATCACTCGGGCGAAAACTGGACTTACCCGGCAGATTTACCAGGCGGTAAATACACGCCGCATTACACAAGTCATCGTCACGGCTTTGGGGCTTGGCGCAATCAGCAGGGCGATGATACTGCTGTAATCACTAGCATTGATGAAGGTGTCTGGCCGAGCGAATTGCAAACGCCTGACGCCTACACTCGCGCTGGTGCTGGCAGCTTGGGCGCGGGCGATATTGATGACCCTTACGCCGAACACAAGCGAGCCGACTTTATTACGCTCAAAGATTTTGCACTGGATAATCCTGATGTGATGAATGATCTTGCCCGCTGTTACAAATACTGGATCGCGCTCACCGACTGCGATGGTTTTCGCATAGATACGCTCAAGCACGTTTCCTATGAACAGGCGCGCAATTTTTGTGGCAGCATCAAAGAATTCGCTGCCAATATTGGCAAGCACGATTTTTTATTGGCAGGCGAAATCGCGGGCGGCGATTTCGGGCAAGATCGTTATTTGGATGTGTTGCAGCGCAATTTAAATGCGGCGCTGGATATTGGCGAAATGCGTGTGACCCTGAATCAGGTGGCGAAGGGATTGCAACATCCGGCTGACTATTTTGCCGGTTTTGACCCGGGTAACGCGGTAATGGGATCACATCGTGCTTTGGGCGCAAAACATGTCTCTATTCTCGATGATCACGATCACGTGTTTGGCAAAAAGTTGCGTTTCTCCGCAGAATCCGCAACGCCACAGCAAGTTGCCGCGGGTGTTGGCCTGCAATTATTTACCCTGGGAATTCCCTGCATTTATTACGGTACTGAGCAAAGCCTGGGTGGGCCAGAAATGCACGAGCGTGTCTGGCTTGAAAATTTTGGTTCCAGTGATCGCTATTTGCGCGAGACGTTATTTGGTCCCGAGCATCCGCGTAAAGGCGGTTTGGCCGGTTTGGATGCGCAGAATCCACTCGATGAAAATTTACCGGGCTTTGGTCCCTGCGGTACTCAGGGGCATCACTGTTTTGATGCGCAAAGTCCGGCGTATGTGCGCATCAGAGCTATGGCAAAAACGCGCGCGGCGTTTCCTGCGTTGCGCTTGGGGCGCCAATATTTGCGGCCGGTGTCATTTTTAAATAATGCGTTTAGTGTGTACAGCAACGGTGAAATTATCGCGTGGTCACGGATTCTGGATGACGAAGAGTGTTTGGTGGTGTTAAATCCCCATGGCACTGCCGCGCGCGGTGCCGATATTTTGGTGGACGTCGCGTTAAATCCGATAGCCAGTAGAATGCTGTTAGTGATGAGCACAGAAGAGTCTGCGAATCCAGGGCTGGAAAAAAATCGCGTTGGTGATCATGTGTCGGTGCATATACATCACAGTGGAATTCATTTTATTTCGGTGCGCGATCTCGGTCCTTCCGAGCTGTTAGTGTTTTCCAATAAACCCTAGTAAAAGAAGCCTTGGATAAAAACACAAACTCAAAAGTGTGATTAAAAAATTGCTAAATAAAAAGCCAATCATCGCAACGATGATTGGCTTTTTATTTTTTCCGCGAGTTATTTATGCGGATTTATTTTTTTCGGAACAACAGCGTTACACGATTGGATTCACCAATCGCTTGATATTTGGCCTTATCAGCTTCAGCAGCATTCAGGCTGGGGGGCAAGCGCCACACGACTTCACCGGCAACCGGGTTGTCTTTTGGGTTTTTGTTGATATCGCTCTCGCCAATTAATTCAAACCCGGCTTGCTCCATAAATGAGATGATGGTGGAGCGTTTTAAATATCCGGTTTCGCCAGTGGCCCAAGCATCGGGTTTATCTTCGGCAATCGCATGTTGCACTACGCCAACCACGCCGTGGGGCTTTAACAGCCGACGAGTTTCAGCCAAAGCTTGCGTCAGGTAACCGCCATTCTTTTCAAAGCGCGCAAGGTTGTGTAACGCGCGAATAAATAACACCGAATCTACTTTGCCGGTGAGGTCAGCCGGCAAACTGGCGAAGGTATAAGCCTGTGCTGAAGCCTTATCGGTTGTGCCCCAGGTTTTGGCATTATCAGTCCACTCGGCAGGCCAGCGCTTGCGTCCTTCGATGAATTCGGTATTTGCCCAGCTGCCAAATTTTGGCCACAAATCCAGGCTGTAGTCCACACCGATCAATTGTCCATCGTTACCCAAATAAGGGACCAGTATTTTTGAATACCAGCCATCGCCGGGCAAAACTTCTACGACTGTATCGCCCGGTTTAACGCCAAAAAATGACAGGGTTTCTACCGGGTGGCGCGCAGGGTACCGCGCTTGTTGTTCGGCCGGGAGACCTTGGGTAATTGTATGAAGCCGCAGGGTGTCTTTTTTGCTTGCGGTGGTTACTGGTGTGTTTTGCGTGGAGCAGGCGCTTATGACAAGGGCGCCTACCAAAAGCGTGAGCTTTTTCATATATGACTCCATAGTTATTGGTTGCTGCAGGAGAGTTTGACAGGAATGCTTTGCCTTGAGGGCGCTGCACAGGATTATTTTTTGTAAAGAAAATCCTGATAAAAATGGCGACCAAAGCACTAGAATATCAGCATGGTGTGTGACTGCAGTTGCAGTAACTACCAATCCAATTTTCCGAAAGGTGCTTGACTAGCTGTCAGTCGATCTTAGTGAAGGCGCACGAGTGTTACTATTTTATTGTCATGTGCGTGTCTAAATTCCGCTTGAAACTCTGTTCCGACAACCAATTTCTTGCTTAGCGTTTCATTGATGCACATGTGAATAATTTTACCCTCCTGGTCGATGCTTTTTATGCTGACTGCAGAAAAATCAAAATACCAACCAACCTCTGCAAATGCAGCTTTAAAAAAACTCTCCTTAGCAGAAAATGCAATCGTGAACAACACTCGAATATCTAGTTCGCTACCACTGAAAATAACCTCATGTTCATTTCCGAACAAAATCTGATTCTTTATCGCCGTGTAGGTCTTTGCGTCAACTTCATATTGGATGTCAATTCCTAGCCCGCGAAAATTTTCCTTTAGTGCTGTAACAGCGATGGCTTGATTGCCACTGTGGCTAATTGACCCAACGACGTGTGCGGGCCAAATAGGGCATCGCTGTGGGCCTATGTGCACGTCCGCAATTGTGCCATCAAGGGCTAGTAGCGAGTGCTTTGCGCAATACCGACCTGCGAAAAATTCTGCCTTACGTTTCAAAAACGCCCTGTCCAGTTCGGCAGGAAAATAGACGTTGTGTTCCTTAAAAAGACTGTCGTGGTATGCAGAGAGTGAAAAGCAACAGTGGTTGAGGGATATTGTGCCAGAGAAAGTTGGCGGGGAGATGTTGGGCGTGAAGAATGCGCCGGACTTTGACTCGGGCGATTCATTTTTGATTCTATGATCTGATAGTTGCATGTTGGGCTCTTCGTCTTGTCCTTGGCGTACACTGTAATAGTTAGAATAATTGCTAAGTTGCCATTTGGATAGTGAAATAAAACCTGAGTTTAAATGCCAAAATGCAGTATGCACTGTGGGGACATACTGGTAGTTGTTACTTAAGAAAGATATAAACTCATCGGAAATAAAGATATATTTCCGTGTTTTTCGATATTTTTTTGAAGAAATATTGTCGTTTTTAAACGTGAATAGTCACTTGCAAAAAAACATTTTTTTGGTTAAAGGGAGTGGCAAATTTTTGTCGCATAAAAGGTTTTATTGGAATGTATGTGTCGCTTAGATTAATTTCGTGTCGCTAAAAGCTATAAAATTCTCTTTGTGGACTGTTGAGGCAAAAAATTTAATTGACGTTGACAAAAAAAAATTCTTGTCTACCATTCGCCGCTCCCTCAGTGTTGTCGCGCCCTGTCACGTAAATTCTCGAAATAAATTTTTTAATTTTTTTCAAAAAATTAACTTGTAATAAACATCGAGTAGTTTTGTGTCGCGTGGTCAGTTATAGGCCTATGTAGTAATTTCATGGGTTTAATGCTGATTCGATTGCAACCTATGAATATCGCTAAATGGATTTGCGGGGAATTAAACTGCGAACGCATTGCAAATGATGCTGTGCATTTATTTTTAAAGGAGACTAATCTTGATTGCTAATATTGCCAATTTTGTGGTGCGTTACAGGGCTCTTGTCTTACTCACCAGCCTCATCGGAATAATACTTTCCACCCTGGGATTCAAAAACCTGTATTTCGACAGTAGTACTGATATTTGGTTTCTTGATGATGATCCCGTCCTGCTGGAATATAACGAATTAAAGAAAAAGTTTGGCAGCGACGATTATTTGGTTGTCGGTGTGCAAGCTGCTGCTGGGGAAAAGGATGTTCTGAATCCTGAAACCGTGCAGGCCATTCAAAAGATCACTAATTACCTTGAAGAACACGCCGCAGTTAACAAGGTTCGCTCTCTCGTAAAATATGAATACATGTTTTATGAAGATGAGATGCTAAATGTCGAGACTGCAATTCCCGCCTCCAAAAATTTCAATTTCTCTGAGACGGAATGGAACGATATTAGAACCATACTTAATGGGGAAAATATTGCCCATGATCTACTGTTCACCAAAGACTTAAAAAATACGCTTATTTCTGCACGTGTAATTGAGCAAAGCAAATACACCGGTAAAGGTAATGCGAAAACAGATCTGGCTGCAGATTTTCGCACCTTTGTTGAGCGTGAAGGTTTGCAGCAAAGCGATAAATATAAAATTTATATCTCTGGCTCAGCGGCGATTAGTGAAAGCTTTTTCTACTTTTCTACTGTGGATCAATCTATTAGCTATCCAATAATGCTGACATTCATCATTATTTTTCTGTTTCTGACATTTAGAACACTTGCTGGGACTGTGTTGCCAATTTTGGTTCTTGTGGTCTCTTGTGTGGTAGCCATTGGCTTGATCGGCTACTTCGGTTGGTCCATGAACATGCTGAATATTACGCTACCCACTATGCTGACAGTAGTTGTTGTTGCAGAAACAATTCACGTGTTGATCGGTTTTTATCGTTTCCGTAATCAAGGCCTTTCACCAAAAGAAGCCGCGGTGGAAACAATTAAATATTGTTTTGAACCCTGTTTTTATACCAGCATTACTACGTTGTTGGGCTACCTCTCATTAGCAACCGGCTCGATAGCATTGGTTGTGACTTTTGGGGTGGAAATGGCGATCGGCGTCGCTGTTGCATTTTTCTTCAGTCTGTTCACATTGCCTGCTTTGCTGAGCTATACCAGCGCAAAAGGAAAAAAAGCAGAAAAGCTTGTCTCCAACGGAGTTATTGCTCGTGCAGTTAATAATCTGCCGGATAAAATTTACCCGATTCGCAAAGCCATTATTGCGGTAACGGTATTATCGCTTTTCCCAATGATTTACTTATGTTCTCAAGTAAAAGTCGATACTAATTTTGTACGTTTCTTTAAAGATGATGCACCAGTAAAGCAAGGTCTGGAATATTTTGATGAGACTTTCAAAGGCTCTTTAAGTTTGGAATTTCGCCTTGACTCCAAGTTGGAGAATGGTGTGAAAGATCCGGCCTTTTTATCGCGCGCACTGGAGTTCCAAAATTATCTGGTGACCTTGGAAGGAAATGGGAAGGTTAATTCGCCAGTTAACTATCTTATGAAAATCAACCAGGTCATGAACAATAATGACACTGGTTTCTTTAAGGTTCCGGATACACGGGATATGGTAGGACAATTCCTGCTTTTGTATTCAAACTCTGGTCCTGATGAAGATCTATCTGACCTGATTACGTTTAACGGTCAGGAAATGCGCATGTCAGTTTTCTTTGCTGTGGCCCCATCTGTTATCACCAAGGCTCGAATTGAAGCTATCGAAAAGCACATCGCTGAGCATTTTTCCGATCTGAATATTTCAGTTACTGGCAGAGCGGTTCTGTTCAACAATGTCGACAATTACACCTTAACTGGTTTGGCAAGTTCATTTATGTTCTCGCTAATCTCAATTCTTGTTTGTCTGTTTGTTGTGTTGCGTTCCTTTAAGTATGGCTGGGTTGCGTTAATCCCTAACGTTCTTCCTATTATCATTACTGGTGCGGTAATGGCGATGTTAGATATCTACCTGGATTTCGCGTCCATGATGGTTGCCGCTACAACTTTAGGTATTGCAGTAGATGATACGATTCATGTGATGGATCGATTCAAAAGGGCCAAAAAAGCAAATCTCGACAACAGAGCAGCGATTGCGCTTGCTACGCGTGAAAGTGGAATCGCATTGGTATCAACCACTATCATTTTGGTGGTTGGCTTTGCGATGCTGATTATGAGTAGCTTTGTGCCCAACATCTACATGGGGATTTTGGGATGCCTCACCATCGGGTTAGCAGTATTATGCGATTTGATCATATTGCCTGCAGTGCTCATGTGTATCGGTGAGAAACAAAAAGCAGTGGAGCCTATGCCTGAAGCAACTTCGGTATAAGGTTCTACTGAAGAAAAAGTTAGCCAGGAATTATTGTGTTGTGAAGTAAGGGGCAAATGGATAAGCGCCTTACTTCGATATCTACCTTGCTGCCTTGGGGGCAGGTAGGTTCGGAAGATCCCTTTGAATTTTATTTTGATTTGGCCATTGGCTAGGGGATCGCTTTTTCCAAATTTCAGTTTTTTCGTTTTATCTAAAAAATTGCAAGGAGTGATTAAATGAACGTAGCCATTATAGGGGTATCGTGTAAATTTCCTGGCGCCAATAATTATTCTGAGTTCTGGGAAAATCTCATCGGAAAAAAATCCAGTATTAGTGAAATTCCATCTTCTCGCTGGGATTGGCAAGAATACTGGGGAGACCCGAAACAACAAGCCCAAAAAAGCAATAGTAAGTGGGGCGGCTTCGTTGCTGATGTCAATGCGTTTGACGCAAATTTTTTTGGAATATTACCCAAAGTAGTAGAGACCATGGACCCTCAACAGCGACTCATGATGGAGTTGGTGTGGAGCTGTCTTGAAGACGCTGGTATCGCACCTTCGTCCCTGCGTGGGAAAAAAGTTGGCGTCATGTTGGGCGTATTCAATCATGACTACAAAGAAACGCAGGACTCTACCAATATAGCCATTGAGGCGCATTACTCAACGGGAACCGCTGCGTCCATTATCGCCAACCGCGTATCGCACTATTTTGATTTGAAAGGCCCCAGTTTCCCAATAGATACGGCGTGCTCCAGTTCGCTAAATGCTATCCATAGCGCAATTCAAGCGTTGAAATTTGGCGATTGTGAAATGGCGTTAGCGGGTGGGGTAAATCTTCTGCTAACACCAACTCGCCATATATCTTTTTCCAAAATGGGAATGCTGTCCCCTACGGGGCAATGCATGACGTTTGACGCGAGTGCAAATGGTTATGTACGAGGAGAAGGTGCGGGCGTTGTCCTTCTGAAACCCCTGGAAAAAGCGATCGCAGATGGGGATGCAATTTACGGTGTGGTTAAAGGTACCGCAGTAAATCATTGTGGTGAAACTTACACGTTGACCTATCCCAGCTCAGTGGCACAAGCGAACGTCATTCAAGAAGCACATGAGCGCGCTGATGTACCCGTTAATACCGTGAACTATGTTGAGGCTCATGGTACTGGAACCCCGAAAGGTGACCCCATTGAATTTGACGGATTAATGCGTGCGTTTGAGGCATTGGCCGCTCGACAAGGTGTTAGTTTGAAACCAGGTTATTGTGCGTTGGGGTCTGTTAAAACCAACATCGGTCACTTGGAAGCCGCGGCAGGAATTGCTGGTGTGATTAAGGTTTTGCTTTCTTTCCGCAATAAACAATTACCCGCCCTGCAAAACTTTTCGGATGTCAATCCAAAAATTTCCATTGAAAATACTCCATTCTCTATCCTCAGTGAACATAAACAGTGGTTACCTGAGTTGGCTTCAGGTGATGACCAAAGCATGCGCAGCCCATTGCGCGCGGGTGTATCTTCGTTTGGTTTTGGCGGTACAAATTCTCACATAGTGTTAGAAGAATTTGTGCGTGGGGATAATCCAAAGGCGATAAGCAAGCCTGCTTATCTGCTTGTGTTATCTGCAAAATCGCCCGCAGCATTGCAAAGACTGAAGTCCAATTTGTTACTTTGGTTAGATAAAAATCAGAATACCGGTTTGCCAGATTTGAGTGCAGGATTACTAGTTGGGCGTGATCATCATGCGGTCAGATTTGCGTGTGTTGTGAAAGATTTGAAGGGAGCAATGACGGCGTTACGAGACAGTGCGAATGGCAACGCACAATACTCAATTGTAAACAGGGACAATCTTGAGTTGCTCGCAGAAGTAACGCAATCAGCAAAAAAAATAATTGAAAAGTCAGCAAAAAGTGACAGCAAAAAGAGTTACCTGGAGAGCCTGAGTCGGCTTGCTGAGCTGTACGTGAAAGGCGCCGATCCAATTTGGCGCGAACTATTTTCTAGCGGGCAAATTTTGCGCCTCAACTTACCTACCTATCCCTTTGAGAAAGAGACATTCTGGATTGCGAAGGACCAGAAAGGAAATACTCACAATAATTCTCATCCATTGTTGCATGCCGTATTGTCTGGTGGAAATAAGAAAAGCTTTTACAGTTTGTTTGACGGTCAGGAATTCTTCCTGAAAGATCACCAAGTGAAAAACCAGCGGGTGTTGCCGGCCGTTGCGTATTTGGAAGTAATGTATCAATCCATGATGCGAGCCGCGCATGCGCAATTGAGTGACGCGGATTCCACGGTTGAGCTTCGTGACGTAATTTGGTTGCGACCATTCACCATGTCGGATGGCGTCAAGGAGCTACGTGCTACTCTCAATGTGGAAAATATTGAAAAAGCCGGCTCATCGCTAAGGTTTGAATTTATTAGTGGTGTTGAAGACCTGTCACTGGTAAAGAATTGCCAGGCGAAGGCATTTGTTGTTGAGCGCAATGAGCCTGTTCCTCTGCCAAACTTCAATTATCCCGGGAGCAATTGGAGCACCTACTCTTCGTCTGATTGCTACGAGCGTTTTTCTGCTTTGGGTTTTGGTTATGGCAAATCTCATCAGAGTATTGAACTTCTGGCCCAGAATGCAGATCAAGTATTGGTTAAGCTGGTTCTGCCTACTGAGTTACAGGATTCAGTAGGTGAATATACGCTGCACCCATCTATTGCGGATGGGGCTTTGCAAGCTGCTGTTGCATTGGTATCGGGATTGGCTACTGGTACGAATGGCGCCGTACAATCCCTATCTCCCTACCTCCCTTTTTCGTTGGACAGTCTCAGAGTTTACCGGCCAACCCAGCTAGCACAGTGGGCTTGGGTACGTCCCGTTGGAGGGAATAACCCATCGCAAGCGAAAAAAATCGACATCGATATTTTTAGCGAAATTCCAGATGCAGATGGAAGGTCGCAGCTAATTGCGCAATTCAAAGGCCTTGGGCTGCGTCAGTTTGAAAAGGATGCATTACCCTCAAATGAGCTGGCCAACCACCCCTTTAAGGACAAGATAATGAATATTCAAGACCACTTCTACATACCAAACTGGTTCAAGCAACCTTCAAATTCCACGCTAGAAATCCTGGACTCCTTGTTAATTATTGGTGATCCGAAAGATGTAAGTTTGTGCGTGTCGAGATTGAAACGAAACTCTACATTTAGTAGTACAACTATTATTTCAGCGGAGTTCTCTAGCTCCTATGCGAAAAAAAGCTCCAGTGAATATGCGCTCAGAGCGGGATCTGATGTTGATTTTCTTGCGCTGGTAAATGATATATCTGCTGAGCAGTCAGTCCCTCGAAATGTATTAATTCTCTCTAAAGAACTTTCAAAGGAAGCTGGGATAGAAATAGGTGAAGATCTCTCCAGGGGCGCGGAAAGTTCGTTTTGTTTAGTGAAGGCGTATTTGAAAGTTGCAAAAAGCGCAAGGTTTATAAACGTTGTTCAAGGCTCGGGGGTAGATTTTATTCCCGTCTATCAGGCGCTAGGTGCATTCTATAAAACAGTGAAAGTAGAACGCCCAGCGTATAGCGGTCGTGTTGTTATTTGCGATATTGAAAATGGCAGCGATGCGAGTTTAGCAGGTTTGATCGCCAGCGAGTTCACTGATAACTCGGTTTATACCGATATACGTTATCTGGACGGGGCTCGCTTCGTACGTGACTTTGTCGCGACCGATGAGATAAAAACGTTCTTCAATCTAACTTCAGAGCAAGCTGCTTTTAAAACGGGCGGCGTATATTTAATTACTGGTGGATTAGGTGCGCTGGGTTTGTTAGTTGCAGGGTACCTGCTTAAACACTATGACGCGCGTATCTATCTAACAGGTCGGTCCTCTCTTACTGCGGAGAAGAAAAAGCTTTTAGATGCGATTGACACTCGCGGCAATCGCATTGTCTATATGCCTTGCGACATTACTAATGCAAATTCTGTTAGCACTATGGTTAGCTCGATTAATGACCAGGGATTCAAATTAAATGGTGTCATTCATTCAGCTGGAGTGATCGAAGACAGCTTTATCCTCAAAAAGGAATTTGCATCGTTTTCCAGAGTGATCGCGCCGAAGGTGATGGGTACGATTAATTTAGATGAGGCAACAAAAGGGCAGCCGTTGGATGTATTTGTATTGTTCTCGTCGGTAACGGGTGTGCTAGGTAACCTTGGTCAGTGTGATTATGCATTCGCGAATTCATATGAAGATTATTTTAGTCATTATCGCAATGATTTAGTGCATCTGGGCGAACGAAATGGGAAGACAATGTCCATAAATTGGCCCTATTGGAAAGAGGGCGGTATGGTCTTAACTGACAAGGAAGAGGCTATTTTAAGGAAAAATTTCGGTATCGTTCCATTGGAAAATGCTAATGGCCTACAAGCTTTGGAATACGCAGTTGCGGCCCCCGTTTCCCAGCTCGCTGTATTAGAGGGTGACAAGGAGAAAGTTCGTCAGGTACTTGGGGTGAGAGCTAACGTCAACGAAGCAGATTTTACCGAAGCTGAACGTGAAATTGTGTTAAGAAAAAGCGGGAGCAATTCCAGCAAAGCGACCGATGTTTCGATTTTAAAAGAACACGCGGTCAAATATCTGATTAGTCAGTTCGCAAAAGAAGTTTCGCTTTCTGAGGATAAGTTTGAACTGTATGCGCCGTTTCAGCAATACGGATTTGATTCGGTGGTTATGGTTGATTTAGTCATATTGCTGGAAGAGGAATTTGAAAATCTTCCAGCCACTTTATTCTTCGAATACAAAAACATTAATGATTTGGCCGACTTCTTTGTCGCTAATTACCCTGAAAAATTTGTTGCCTCTAAGGATGGCTTGGGGGCCGATGAGGTCGCTTTGGAGCGCCCTTCTGAAAGCAAGAACGATATCAGCCAGGTTAAGAATGTAGTGGTTTCTTACCTTATCGAGCTGTTTGCAAAAGAGGTTGAACTGCCTGCAGAGCGCTTTGAGCTGTATGCGCCTTTCCAGCAGTATGGCTTTGACTCAGTAGTCATGGTGAATTTGGTAATAGCTCTTGAAGAGAAATTTGAAAATCTTCCCGCAACCTTGTTCTTTGAATATAAAAATATCAACGACTTGGCTGATTTTTTTGCGAGCCACTATGCCGCACATTTTGAAAGCATGGTGCCACCTGCCGCACCATCAGTTACCGCCTCAAGCAATCAGAATGCTGCGGATAATTCAGCGCCTGTCGAGCTTCCAATTGCGGCTATGCCCACCGCAGAGCAGACGCGTTCATCAATTCATGGTAATGCGCAGACGCCAGCAAAAGAAGACATTGTTATCATTGGCGTTTCAGGACGTTATCCAGAAGCTGAAACACTTACTGAGTTTTGGAATAACCTGAAAGATGGTGTCGACTGCATCAGAGAAATACCTGAGGACAGAAACTGGGGGGTAGAAAACCTGTTTCAGCCGGGCCCAGCGGTATTGGGGAAAAGCTATTCTAAATGGGGCGGTTTTTTAAAGAGTATTGACCATTTTGATCCATTGTTTTTTGGTATTTCTCCGGCGGAAGCCGAGGTCATGGATCCTCATGAGCGTCTATTCCTCGAAACAGTTGCCTTGGCCATGGAAGATGCAGGCTATTGCCCTGACAAATTAGCCCAGCCTGTGGGTGTACATGAGAGCCCGGTCGGTGTCTATGTTGGAACTATGTGGGGAGATTATCAATTATTTGGTGTTGAAGGTGATAAGCCAAAAAATATGATTGCTCCTCGTTCGTGGTATTGGGCTGTCGCGAACAGAATTTCATATCAATTTAATTTCTCTGGACCCAGTATTACGCTTGATACAGCGTGCTCTTCATCGCTCACTGCAATCCATTTAGCGTGTGAAGCGTTAAAGCAAGGCGACATCAGTGTCGGTATCGCCGGGGGGGTCAACCTGTCCTTACACCCGCAGAAATACAACACTCTATCTGACCTGCATTTTTTGTCATCAGACGGTCGTTGTCGCAGCTTTGGTGTAGGTGGCGATGGTTATGTTCCTGCGGAGGCCGTAGGGGCAATTATTTTAAAGCGCAAGTCAGATGCTTTGCGTGATGGTGACCATATTTATGCGGTCATTAAGAGTTCGTCGATAAATCACGGTGGAAAAACCTCTGGTTTTACGGTACCGAACCCTAACCGTCAAGGGGCGTTAATCAAGGATGCTATCGCCCGTTCTGGAATTAATCCTCGCCACATTAGTTACGTTGAAGCACATGGCACCGGCACTAGCCTTGGTGACCCGATTGAAATATCGGGGCTTACTAAAGCATATGAACAAGCTGATACCCAATATTGTGCCGTTGGGTCTGTGAAATCCAATATCGGACATGCAGAAGCTGCGGCTGGTGTTGCTGGCGTGACTAAAATTCTATTGCAGCTAAAACACAAAACGTTAGCTCCGTCGTTGCATTCGAACACGCTCAACCCCTATGCAAAAATTGATCAAAGCCCGTTCTATGTCTTACAGAAATTAGAAGAATGGCAGCGCCCAACGCAAACCGATCCCGCCACTGGAAAAAAGATCGAGTTACCACGTGTTGCGGGATTAAGCTCATTCGGTGCTGGCGGAGCCAATGCACACTTTATTTTTGAGGAATATCCGGCTGAATCCGACCCACGCAATTATTCCCCTCGCACTTCTGATCCGGTATTGGTTGTGCTTTCCGCGAAGCGGGAGGAATCGCTGGAAAAGATGGTTGTGCAATTGCGCGATTTTATTGTGAGTGAGCCTCAAACTCACTTAGCTGATATCGCATATACCTTGCAGATTGGTCGTGTCCATATGGATTTTGGCATCGCTGTGATTGCCGCGTCGCTTGCGGAGCTGCAAACGAAATTAAACGACTATCTTGCTGTGAAAGGGCGGAGTGATACTTCGTACGGGATTTACTCTGGTAAGCGCCCGCGCAATAGAAATGCAAAAAATGATTTCTCTGATCAACAAGTTGATGAATGGTTGTTGCGTAAAGATCTCAATAGTCTTGCTGATGCCTGGCTAAAGGGTCAAGAGAATATTACCTGGGAGAAGCTCTATAACTCCGGTTCGGCATTTCGGATTTCAGTCCCTGGTTATGTGTACTCACGGCAACGCTACTGGGTAACCGCTCCAAATAATGCTACGCAATTTGACGCACTTAGCTCACTGATTGATAAAAATGTTTCCACGTTCGAAGAGCAGCTGTTTGTAAAAACATTCAATCAAAACGCGTTTTATCTAAAAGACCATAAATTGGGTAAAAAATGTGTGTTGCCTGGGGTCGCGTATCTGGAACTTGCTCGTCAGGCAGCACAACTGGCGGCTAATGGTGAACCCGTTTTAGGTTTGACAGATATAAAGTGGCTGAAGCCAATTGTTGTTAACGGCGCGCAAGAGTCTATTCAGATAAGCTTACGGCCCAGTGCAGGCAATGTTGAATTTGAAATTTTTAAGAGCGCAAGTGGCGGTGGTCGTATCCTATTCTGTAGTGGCTCAGCGGTGGTGTCTCGCTATTCGTCAGCTTCATCGGTACAGGGAATGAGACTTCCATTACCAGTTGTTGATCCTCATACGATAAAAGCAAGATCAACACATCTAAATGAGCACCAAATTAACAGTGGATTTGAAAGCTTTGGATTCGGTTTCGGTCCAAGTTTTCAAGTTATGAAAGGGTTGTTCGTCAATCAATCAGAGGCGATGGCGGATCTTGCGTTGTCTACTGAACTAGTAAACTCTACTGATGACTATGTACTACACCCGGCGTTATTGGATGGTGCTCTGCGTACGGCAGTTGGTATAGGTGGTTTTGGTGCTGCTAATGCTGGCATGCCACTTCCTATTTCCCTTGGTCGTATCGTCATTCACAAACCGCTAACTGAAAATTGTATTAGCTATGCTGTTTATTCCACGAGCCAGCCTACTCAAGCAGGCCAACGATCTTATGATATTTACATTCTCAATACTCGTGGGGAAATGTTGGTAACCTTGTTAGGATTTACAACACAATATGTTTCCCACTTTGCTGATACGAAAAAATCTACTGACCAATTGATATCTGTAGGCGAGCCGCAGCGGCCGCAAGTTACTGCTGCGAAGGCACCGGCTAGCTACGTGGCGCCTGCAGCACTCTACTCGGTACCTTCTCCTGCTACAAAAACAGTTTATTCCCCGGTAAATGTGGCTAAAAAATATTTAGCTGAGCTGGTTTCACAGGTAACCAAAATACCTCCGGGGCAAATCGATACTGCAACGGCGTTGGAAAACTACGGTATTGATTCAGTAATGATCATGGCGATGAATGAGAAATTGGAGGCAATTTTTGGGCTAAGTGTGCCAAAAACGTTGTTTTTCGAGTACCAAGACATTGATAGTTTGGCGGAATATTTTTCTGAAAATCATGCAGAAGATATTCATAAAATCCAATTCGATGAAACTGCTGTTCCCGTTGAAAGTCCGGTTCCAGTTGCACCAAGTCAGATTGCGTTGGACGGCATTGCACGGGACTATTTGAGTGTATTGCTCGCTCGATTCACAAAACTTGATCAAGCCCAAATTGATTGCGATGCTGCCATTGAAGACTACGGCATCGATTCAGTGATGATCATGGGAATGAATGAAGATTTGGAAAAATCCTTTGGTCAGGAGATTCCCAAGACACTTTTCTTTGAGTATCAAACCATTAATGAGCTGGTGGATTTTCTGGTGGAGAATCACGCCACTGAGCTACGAGCTTTGAGTCCTGCAGTTGAGACTAAAGCGAGCGACACGGTGCCAACACGGGCTGCTTCCGGTGCGATTACGATGAGTGACACTCTGGCAGAAGTATCGGCTGGCAATATCAAATCTCGCTTCGGCAATTCTTCTACAGAAATTACATTCGCCAGTGGCGAGGCTGCACATCACGAGCATCGATTAGCTGAACCGCGAGTGGACTATTTAAGCTCCGCTACGCAATCGGCAAATCAGTTTTCACAATCCAATGCTGTCCCACTATCTGCCGCTGATCAATTGAAACGAACTATTAGCGCGTTGAGTGATGTGGAAGTAGAGAACTTACTGCGTGAGCTGTTGGCTGCAGACGAATTGGAAACGGAGTTTTGAAATGAGCCTCAACGAAAAAAACAAACGCGAATTGTTAGCCAAGCTTTTGCAAAAAAAGATTAGTGCAAAGGCAAACAATCAAGCCGATAGAAAAATCCCCGACGATGTTATTGCCATTGTGGGTTTGGGTGGTCGTTATCCTATGGCGGATAACATAGAAACTTTTTGGGACAATTTGGTCACTGGGCGAGACTGTGTTACTGATATTCCCGACAGCCGCTGGCGGCCCGAGGAATTCAAGCGTGGTACCGATGTTGACTCGGCAAGAACCCGAGGTGGCTTTATCGCAGATGTCGATAAGTTTGATCCGCAATTTTTTGGTATTGCTCCGCGAGAAGCTATCTCAATGGATCCTCAGGAGCGCTTGTTCCTGCAAACCGCGTGGCACACGATAGAAGACGCGGGTTATACACCAAGGACCTTGGCTAACAGTAGTGGAAAGGTAGGTGTTTTTGTAGGCGTGATGAATTCCAACTACTCAATTCTGGGCGCGTCCCTGTGGAATGAGACACACAAAACTGATCAAAACTACATGTGCAATGCGATGTTTTGGTCATTAGCAAATCGTGTGTCATATACATTGAATTTTAACGGGCCTAGTCTTGCCGTAGATACTGCTTGCTCATCTTCCCTTACAGCGATTCATCTTGCCTGTGAGAGCATTCGCCGCAATGAGTGTGAAGTTGCTCTGGCGGGTGGTGTGAATTTAATTCTCCATCCCGCGCAGATGGAAGTGCTCGCCAAGCGTGGCATGCTGTCTCCCACGGGAAAGTGCCATAGCTTTGGTCAAGGAGCAGATGGTTTTGCCGATGGAGAGGGAGTAGGTGCTGTGTTGTTGAAGCCTCTGAATCATGCCTTGAGAGATGGAGACAACATCTACGGAGTTATTCGGGGCAGCTCGTTAAATTCAGGCGGAAAAACCAGCGGCTATACGGTACCTAATCCGGTGGCACAGGCAAACTTGATTGCCACCGTTGTTAAAAAATCCCGAATCGATCCACGTTCAATCAGCTATATCGAAGCTCATGGTACTGGTACCGCGCTGGGCGATCCGATTGAGATCCGAGGCTTGGCCAAGGCGTTTGGTTCGGAAACTACAGACAAGCAGTTTTGTGCGTTAGGCTCGGTGAAAGCGAATATTGGACATCTCGAGGCGGCGGCGGGTATATCAGGAATTACTAAAATTCTTTTACAAATGAAGCACGAAACATTGGTGCCAACGATTAATTCAAATAAGGAAAGCGAATACATTGATTTAAAAAGCACTCCGTTCTTTCTGCAAAGGGAAATCAGCTCATGGGCGGTGGGCAAGAAAAAGTTAGCTGGGATAAGTTCATTCGGTGCAGGCGGTTCTAATACTCATATGATCCTTCAATCATTTGATGTTCCTGAGCAAGCTCATGCCGATATGCCTTGCCTAATCCCGTTATCCGTCGCGCATAAACAACAATTGGCCACCTATGTGCAGTCTTTAGTTGTGTGGATTGAAAGGAATAAAACGACCAAACACTTTAGCCTTGTCAATGTCTCCCACACGCTGCTTGAAGGTCGTCAGGATATGGCGGTACGTCTTGCAATAGTTGCCAATAATATTGAAGAACTGTTGGAAAAATTACGCGATTTCATGCGAGGGGAGCGCAATATTGAAAACCTTTTTGAAGGAGCAACAGACGCGCCAGATTCTAAGCAGGAGTTCGCTTTCACTTCCCTTAAAATTGAGGAGCTAATTAGCTTTGCTAAAAAATGGGTGATTGGCGAAGTCAAGAAGCCTAGCTCTCTGTTAAAAGATTTCCATCCTAGGCGCGTATCTTTACCGGGTTATCCTTTCTTGAA
Organism: Cellvibrio sp. KY-GH-1; assembly: GCF_008806975.1. NCBI lineage: Bacteria > Pseudomonadati > Pseudomonadota > Gammaproteobacteria > Cellvibrionales > Cellvibrionaceae > Cellvibrio > Cellvibrio sp. KY-GH-1. Next base: position 3,439,256 of record NZ_CP031728.1, on the reverse strand, counting down.
AGAGAGTTACTGGGTTCCTCGTTCGCCGGCTGAGGTAATTGCAAACGAAACAACGCATGTGGCGAAGGAAAGCGCTGGGGTAGCTCCGTTACAGACAGCGCTGGCTCCAGCATCCCAACTGGTAGGCGATATGTATTTAACTCAAACTTGGGTTGAAAAATCAATTCCAACTGGTGATACCGGGAATTCCCAATCCAACCTATTGGTCTTCAGCAATGAAACTGGTGATTACCCGTTGATTGCACGTCATTTTAATCATGCCAATTTTGTTGCCCTTGGGGATATGTATAGTTACGACTCAGACAATAGTTATACGGTTCGTCAAGATCACATGGAAGACATGGAATTGCTTTTAAGGGCTGCTTCCAAAACGAAACCATTAGATGCCATTATCTATGCGTGGAAAAATGCTGCTATAGAAGCCAACGAAAAAAGCGGTACCGCAGAGTCTTTATATGCTGGAATTCAACCTCTCCTAAATTTGGTAAAGCGAATTTCCAACGACAGTAAAACGTCCCTGCCCAAAATAATTGTCTGGTCCGTAGATAATGGATGTCTGTCGGATTTATCAAGTTTGGCCTATTCCGGATTTGTTAAGTCCGTCAAAGCTGAGCTGAAGAATCTCAATGTTAAGCATGTAATCTTCGAAACCAGTCAAGAGCATTCCCTGGAGTATCAGGTAACTGCTTTGGCGGCCGAACTTATGGAAGTTGCGTCAAGTTCCGTTGTTGTTAAGTATCGAGCGAGACGACGTGCTGTTGAGAAGATTCAGTCCATAGAACTTACTTCAACAGTTGGGTCGAATGAGTGGATTAAACATAAAGGAACTTACTTGATCACCGGTGGCTTGGGCGGATTGGGAAAGGTATTTGCCAAGCGGATAGCCTCAGTAGGTGGGGTGAAATTGGCGCTAACGGGACGGTCAGCGCTGACCGAGTCGAATAAGGAGTTTCTAGAAACTTTACGGGAAAACAACAATGAGGTTGTATATTACTCCTGTGATATTACGTCGGAAGCAGACGTTCATGTCCTCTTTGAAAAAATATCAAATCGCTTTGTCAAACTTAATGGCATTATCCACAGCGCTGGTGTAATTAGAGATTGCCTGATTAATCGAAAAAGCTGGCCAGATTTCAAGTCGGTTATCGATACAAAAATTAAAGGTGTTTTTAACCTGGATCAGGAAAGTGCGGCGATGCCGTTGGACTTTTTTGTTACATTTTCCTCAGTGAGTTCAGTACTAGGAAACATGGGGCAAACAGATTATGCCTATGGCAACGCTTATCTGGATGAGCTCTGCCGTTGGCGAAACAATCTAAAAGATAAAAAATTGCGATCAGGGAAAAGTATTTCTATCAATTGGCCAATCTGGGAAGAGGGCGGAATGACGATAGAAAAAAGTATTTTAAATGCGATGAAAGAATCCGTGGGAATTGTTCCCTTGTCGGACCGACAAGGACTCTCAATTTTTAACGATATTATGGGGTCTTCATTCGCTCAAGTAATGCCATTACATGGTGTGCTGGCGCGCTTAGAGCATACTTTGCAGCGATACAATGCTCATGATCAATCCGTCCAAATTGATAACGCAATCGTCAATACGGATGTTGCTCAGAAAGCTCCTAATGTGATTCCTGGTCCCGCAAGTCAATTGACGCAGCAGCTCGATGAAAAACTGCGTGAGATGATCAGTAAGGCGATCCAATTGCCGAAAGATCGCATAGACCCGAATAAGGTGTTTGGGGATATGGGCTTTGATTCAATTGTGTTGCGTGAATTTGCAGCCAATTTCAAAACGCTGCTGGATGTTGAAATTTCGCCTGCCGTATTTTTCTCCTCCAATACATTGAACAAGATGAAGCAATATTTAATGACTGAGCATCTTTCCAGTCTGCAAAAAGCTTTTGCCTCCACTATTGGTAATCTTGGCGATCAAGAGAAAGCGTTTGCCAAACCGGTGGATCAATTGGTGAAAAATCAATTTTCGGATCAAACATCGGTGCCGCATACCTACGGCGAACCTGTTGCCATTATTGGTATGGACGGCATGTTTCCAGGTGCGGAAAATTTGGATGTGTTCTGGCAAAATTTAAGTGAAGGTGTAGATCCCATCAGTGAAATACCGCCGTTGCGTTGGCGTTGGCAGGATCACTATGGCAGCACCTTCGGTGCAGCAAATAAATCCAATTCAAAGTGGGGTGGTTTTATGCCCCATATCGAATATTTTGATCATCAATTCTTTGACCTGTCTGTCGGCGAAGCGGTTTATATGGATCCGCAACAACGACTGTTTCTCCAAACAGTTTGGAAAACAATCGAGTCTGCCGGCTACAACGCAACGGAATTGAAAGGCAATAATGTGGGTGTCTTTGTTGGTGTTGAATTTAGCGATTATAAGGATTACCTCGATCGCAATGGGGTGCGTTATAACGCTGAAATGGCGATTGGTAATTCGCTCAACATGATCCCCAACCGGATTTCCTATTATTTTGATTTTGATGGCCCGAGTGAAGCAGTAGATACAGCCTGTTCAGGTAGCCTGGTAGCAATTAACAGAGCGATTAGATCGATTCAGTCGGGTGAGTCGCGTATGGCGATAGCGGGAGGGGTTAGCGTTATTCTTTCGCCCAAGACAATGATCGGAACCAGCCAACTCAATATCTATTCTCCCGACGGCCGCTGTAAGACGTTTGATAAGGATGCCAATGGTTATGTAAAAGGTGAGGGTGTTGCGGCGGTATTATTAAAGCCATTAAAAGCCGCCATTGAAGATGGCGATAATATATTAGCCGTTATAAAAGGCGCTGCAGTAAACCATGGTGGTCGTAGTAATTCGATCACTGCTCCTAATCCTGCTGCACAGGCGCGATTACTGTTTAAGGCTTATTCTGAAGCCGGTATTGGCGCCGAACGTGTCTCCTATATTGAATTGCATGGTACGGGCACTAACCTTGGCGATCCGGTGGAGGTAGAAGGTATCAAGTCAGCATTTTCAATGTTGGCAGCAGAGTCAGGTGCTCCGGTTTCCAAATATAACTATTGCGGTATTGGGTCGGTGAAATCCAACATTGGTCATCTGGAACCCGCCGCTGGTATTGCCGGTGTTATCAAAGTAATTCTTTCAATGAGGGCGCGTGAGCTGCCGTCTAACCTTCATTTCACCGATTTAAATCCCCTGATTAAACTGGAGAATTCACCGTTTTATATCGTCGATAAAAAACGTGATTGGGTAAGAACTCTGGATGGCGATGGACGCGAGTTGCCACTGGTTGCCGGTGTAAGTTCGTTTGGATTTGGCGGTACCAATGCCCACCTGGTATTGGAAGAGTATGTGGCCCCTCGCCAACACTCCGTTGAGCAGAGCTCATATCTCTTCGTGCTGTCTGCAAAATCCGCTGCGCAACTGGATGAGTCGGTACACAATTTAATTGCCTATGTGGATTCTTCCGCGCGCGCCACTACCTCATTGCGCGATTTCATTTATACCTTGCAAGTTGGTCGCGTGCCGATGGAAGAGCGCCTGGCTTTTACGGTAAGTAATTGGCGAGACTTGCGCGAAAAATTAGGTGGATATTTGGCCGGCACGCTGGATCACATTGATTGTCGAGGCAGCAAGGCCAGTAATCATATTCCTGTTCAAGATTTACTGGACGACAGTTTGCAAGGGTACATCTTGCAAAGTGGTAACAACAGGCAATTAGCAAAATGGTGGCTACTGGGAGTTAACTTCAATTGGCAGTTGCTATATACCAATGTAGCTGCACAAAAGATCCAGCTACCGACCTATCCTTTCGCTAAAACGCGTTGCTGGATTGATGCAAAGGTCAGCGAAACATTAGTAGTCGAGCCGGTAAGTGTGCCTGTAGCCGTTGCAATGCCCGAGCGAGTTCTAGTAACAGAATCCGTTGTAACCAAACCGGCAGTATCCGCTATTCCTGCGCTGGTAAGAGAGAAAGTGGCTCAGCTTGTTGATGTCAAAGTAGCTGACCTTACAGACAACGCCCATCTGGCAGCAGATGTTGGATTGGACTCGATAAAAATGATGAGCTTGATTAATGAGCTTATCTCATCGAGGCCGGAAGCCGAGCTGGAATATTTTAATAACCTTGGAATGAATAGCATCGTTGGGCAAGCGCAAACCATCTCAGGTTTGATCGACATTTTTACCAAAGCGGAAGCGAGCGTGTCGTCCGTTGCGGTTGCTGCCGAGGCGTTACCACCGGTAGCCGTGCAACACGAAATTGCGCCACACAACGGTGTTCCCTTGCTTGATTCGCAATACCTATTTTTGCCAACGTATTTTATTACCAACTCGAGCTCTTTGTGTTCATATGTGGAGCTAAAAGGCCCGCTCAACCTGGATGTTGCCAACGCTGTCTGGAAGAAGCTAATTGAACGTCATCCAGTCTTGCAGCTTGGTTTCCAATGGCCCGGGAAAAAATCAGCAACTTTTTCCGATGTTAAGGTCGATTTTGTTCGTGATTACACCGCGCCCCACATTCAATGTACGGATATTCGTGCTGTACCTGATAAGGATGCGGTAATTCTGCAAGCGTTTAATGCGCAACTAAATCGCCAGTGGAACATGGAGCAGTGGCCCTTGCATGAGTTTTCGCTCTACCAAAAAGGCGATGAAGAATATGTTCTGTTTTGGAGTAACGAACACATTATCTCCGATGGTCTAAGTAACCAGCAGGCGCTGCGAGAGTTTTTGCAGCTTTACACCGCAGAATTAACTGGCGCGGTAATTCCAGTGGCTGAATATGGTTCAACGGAAAAATACGTCGACCTAATCAATCGAATTAATAGCTACACCGAAAGCGAAACACCTACAGAGACTCCTACTGCGTTAGCGGGTAGTTATACCTTTAATCCCGAGGGTAATCTTCGCGATCGTAGTAGCGTAAAATTTGAATGCGCCAAGCGTGTACTGGATTCGACGTTAACCGAGAAATTATTTGCGTTAACGAAACGCTCGCGATATTCAATGAATACGCTGTTGGTAAATGCATTTATCCGGGTTGTTGCACAATACGATAAGAGCAGCCAGGACATAACCTTGCAAATCCCCACTGGGGGACGGAATTATCCGGATTTATCGTTAACGAATACCATGGGGTGTTTTGCACAGAACCTATCAATTAGCTTCTCACGTAACAATATTGAAGATCGCCTGCATGGACTTGAGTCTGTGCAAAACACCATTAATGACTCGATTTTATATGGTGTTGACATAAAGCAAGCTCGGGATTTGACCGCACTTGTTAAGCAATTGCCATTAACCGAGCAGAACCTGTTGCCGAAGCATGCAGTTGACTTAATGCTGGCGGCCGTTAAATCGAATTTGTATTTTCCTTACACCGGACAGACGGGTATTGAATGCTGTTACGGCGACCTTCGCGTAGTGCAATACACCGCGGGGACCTCTAATTCTCCGGGCAGTATTGATTTACTTCAGGAAATTTTCGATGGGCAGCTACATATCTTTGTAAACTATGATACGAGTTTTTTCTCGTCTGCCTTAATCAATAGTTTAGTTGACGACTACATCGCAAGTCTGGAGTCATTTATCGCACAAGATTTTGTGGCTGATTCCGAGGCGGCTTTGGCTCGCGTGGATGGGTTTCCGGAAACGGCCATTGTGCTTGAACATGCGAATAAGGTACTTAATGCTTCTCTTACGCTAAGCGACGCCGAGAAAGATCTTGAGGCAGATCTCGGTTTTGATTCCATCGATAAAATCAAACTGGTTACACAGCTGTATACCTGGAATAAAACTATCAATCGCTCTGCATTAATCAAGTGTCGTAGTTTAAGCGAAATGATTGCGGCCATCCAACGCAGCGCGTCAATCATTAGTGCACAAGCAACGCCCGCTACTGTGTTGAGCAAGTCGGTGGCAGTCGCAGAAACGAGAGTGAGCTGTGACGAATCATTTCTCACCCCGATTGAACGCATCGTGCATCAGGCTCAAGTAACACCGGATGCGGTAGCCGTTACTAATCAGCAGGGGCAATCCATCTCGTATCGAGAGTTGGACACTCAATCCAATAAGATCGCTCGCGTGCTAAAAGAACAGGGGATTAGCACCGGCGATTTTGTAGGCGTTATTTCCAACCGCGGACCTTTAATGCTGGTGGGGATACTGGCGATTTTAAAATCCGGTGCAGCCTATGTGCCTATCGACCCAACCTATCCTGCAGGAAGAATGAGCTACATTTTAAAGCACGCGCGGATTAAAACGTTGGTGACAGATCCTGCGCTGCTTGACGTACTCGATGATTTGTTTCCAGCGGATAGAGCAAATAGAACCGAAGGCACGGTACTTGAATCGATTGTATTGTTGGGCGATGCGAATCAGGTGCAATGCGAAAGTTTTGGAAAAATTGTCAAAAATGTTGTACCTGCATCCACTTGGATCACTCAACCCGGCGAGCGACTAGAACAATCCATAGATCCACGGGATAACATGGTAGTCCTATTTACCTCTGGCTCTACCGGTAATCCAAAAGGCGTAGTGTTGAATCATGAAGGTTACAACAATCGTCTTGAATGGCATCAGAAACTATTCCAATTGCGTCCGGGCGAAAAAGTTGCCCAGAAGACATCTTGCTGTTTTGATGTTTCTTTGTGGGAATTGTTTTGGCCGCTGATGTTCGGCGGCATCGTAAGCGCGGTGGAGAAAGACACTGTATCGAACCCTTGGGAATTTGCGGATTGGCTTGAAGCGGAGTCAATTAATATTGCTCATTTTGTCCCGTCGATGTTTGGTGCTTTTATTTCCAATATTGATACGGATAAACACCAATTTAAATCCTTGCGTTGGCTGGCATTCTCTGGTGAAGCTCTGGCTACCAATACCGTTCAGCAATGGATAGATGCCTATCAATTAAATGTAGGGTTGTGCAATTTATATGGTCCTACCGAAGCGTCTATCGATGTTACTTATCACGTTATTAGTGAGCGTCCCGGGGATGCAGTTCCTATCCCGATTGGAAAGGCGATTGACAACGTTTCTCTGGTAATTATCGATCAAGATGGTAATCAAGTTAAGCCGGGTGAAATGGGCGAGTTATGCATTGGTGGTATCCAGGTTGCCAAAGAATATCTGTATGAACCGCAATTGACCGCTAAGGCATTTATTGCCAACAAGTTTGCCTCAGTTCCCGGAGCTACTCTGTACAGAACGGGAGACCTTGCAACGGAAAACGAAGATGGTTCGTTTAACTATCATGGCCGTATTGATAGTCAGGTAAAAATTCGCGGTTTCCGGGTTGAGCTGGGTGAGATAGAAAATATCGCGTCCAGCCACAAAAACATTAATGAAGCGGCGGTGTTGCTTGTTAATCAGGGCGGTACTGATAAGTTGATCATGTGGTACGCGGGAGCGCAAACCGCCGAAGCAGAGATTAAGTCGTTTATCAACGAGCGCTGTCCGGATTACATGGTGCCCCATTTTATCTTCTGGTCAGACAGTGCGTTGCCGAAAAATAGCAACGGAAAACTCGATCGGAAAGTGCTTCTGAACCAATTGACGGCTAATTCAGAAAAGAAATCTGAATCGACAGCAGTGCCTGTGATTGAGAAAGTGCTTCCGGTTGGGCCTGCACAAAATTGGATTTTCTCTTATTTCGATGCGCCTTTTAAATGGTTCGGCATCAGTCAGCTTCATTATCGTAAGGTCCTGCATATCGACAGTTTCCAAGCGGCTGTGAACGTATTAGTGGAAAAACATGCGGAATTGCGAACCGTGTTCGGTCAGGAAAACGGAGCCTGGGTTCAGAAAATTCATTCACATTGTCCGGGGCTTGAAGTGATTCACCATCAAACCACATTAAGTGGCGACGAATTGGCTGAATCCATTCAGGAGCTCGCCTATGCAATGGCGGAAAGTCTGCGAGTTGATCAATGGCCGTTGTGTAAATTTGCGGTAGTTAGCTTGGCAGATGGGTCGAGCAAGATATTGTGGGTTGCCCATCACTTAGTGTCCGACCTGGTCTCTGGGCAGTTGCTGAGCCGGCAGCTATGGTCTGTGTACGCGAGCCTGATTAATAAATCCGCCTATGATCAGTCTATATTTGCCTCGTCGGCTTCCTATCCCGGTTATGTAGAGGAGCTTCAATCGGCATTCGCAGCAGATTCATCTGAGTACACAAACCTCCTGAGCTACTGGAAGAAGCAGCTAGGTGGAATCAAGAAATGTGTGGAAATTCCCTATGATTATCGTGGTGGAGAAAACATAGAGAGTTCTGATGCGCGATTGGTTGTGCCTTTAGAAAAAAATGCCGTGGATTTCCTGCAGCGAAATGCATGCGAACACTATGAGTGTAATTTCTATTCGTTGTTGTGCGCACCCGTTTACAAATTGATGGCGAACATACTCAAACGTCCGCAGATAGCTATCAGCCACAAGCTAAATGCTCGAAATGTTGGCGGCCCAACCAAAAACTACTTTAGTTGTGTTGGAAATTTCGCTGTTAATGCCCCGCTCACTATCAGCATTAAAAAGCAGGATCGGCTTGGTGTTGCGATCAATGCAATTAAGAACGGTCTGGCTGATATGCCGATGAGTGGTGCCAGTTATGACTGGGTGTCCGCTGCGCTTCCCAAAGATATGTATCCTGATCATAAGCTGACAAACATTCGAATAAATTATTTGGGTGATGTGACCGCTGTGGAAAGTGAAGACTTCTACGCAAATGAAAAGGAATTAAATCAACGGTTATCGTTTGCTGATCAAAAGCGAACCAGTTTGGTGGAGTTCTTCTTCTATACCAAAAATAAAGTAACTTATCTTGAAATATCCTACTCCAACAATTTCTATACATCACAAACAATAGAGGAAGTTGGCGTGCAATATCAGTCTATTTTGAGAGACTTGGTCGCCGAAGTTAAAGCGACTACAACCACCTCCGTAGACTAACAAATGAATGAAATTGGCTTTCACAATTAACAAATTAAGGTCTCTATCGTGGAAATGAAAAAGTTATTCAAAGGCGGAATGCTGGGTTTTATGTGTTTTTTTGCGGTGCAGCAAGCCGCTACTGCGGAACAAATGTCTGGCAATGATATCGTTGCTACGTCCGAGGATCGGTATATAGGTAAAACGCAAAAGTCTGACTCAACGATGATTATGATTAACTCAGATGGAAAAGAACGAGTTAGACGAATGAGTATGATTAGGAAAAATTTCGGGGAAAATCTGAAGGATCAGAAAGCAATATATTTCTTTAATTATCCTGAAGATATTAAAGATACGAGTTACTTGAGTTTTGACTGGATTGAGGAGGGGAAAGATGATGATTCTTGGCTGTACTTGCCGGCGCTTAAAAAAGTAAAGCGACTAGCGGCGGCAGACCAATCGGATCCATTTCTGGGAAGCGATTTTACCTATGCTGATATAAAGACTTCGCGCAATAACTATTGGGATTATTCAATCATTAAAACAAGTGAAGTGATTGATGGACATGATTGCTGGGTCCTTGAGGGACTGCCAAAAAATGGAGATGACGATAAGGTCATTAAGGAAACAGGGTATAACAAAATCCACCTCTGGGTTAGAAAGGATAACTTTATTAAGGTAAAAGGTACTTTCTGGGTCGTGAAAGGGAAAAGGGTAAAATATTTCGAAGCGAAGGAAGTTGAGAAGATTAATGACATTTGGACGGCCAAGGTAAATAAAATTACCACCACTAAAGGGGGGGCTACTGAACACTCGACCGTAATAAAAATTGAGAATGTGCGCTACGAGGAAGATGTTGATGATGCCAATTTCACGCCATTAAAAATGTCGCGAGGCATTGCTAAATGATCTTTCGAAGTAAAAATTTTTCTGTCGGCGCCCTGCTTTTTGTAATTGCGCCTCTTGTTAGCGCGGATGACACCGCACTTTCCTACAGTGGATTTTTAGTAGAAGAGGTAGGTAATAGCTATCAGCACGAGGAGTTTAAGTGGTCAAAAATAAGCTCCACAGCAAATTTAAATGTAGATGCATATTTTTCATCGTCCTGGAGTGCGAAGTTAAATTTCCAAGGAACCTATGATGCGGCGTACAAATTAGAAGGGCGCGGCGAGTTCTCGCAAGACACTCTGGATATCTATGAGAAAGACTTTCGTATTAATGAGGCTTATACCGATATAGATATCAACTCCTGGTTGAACGTTCGCTTTGGACGTCAGTTTTTTGGGTGGGGCGAAAGTAATAGCGAGCAAATAAGTGATATCGGCAATCCCCGCGATCTGCGCGAACTGGGCTTACAGAATGTTAAGGATATTCGACTCCCTGTCGGGGCGACTAAGTTAACTGTGTACAACGCGTCATGGGAATACAACCTTATTGCAGTTCACGAGGCTCGAGTGGATGAACTGGGTGCGGAAGGTTCAGAGTTTGATCCGTTTTTGGCCTTTCGCGAACGCGTTATGATTTTGTCGGCCGATGAGCCTGACTCAGATCTTGATAACACGGGAGTGCTGAGCAGGTTGTATATGTCAAATGATTGGGGAGACATCAGCTTTTTTGCCGCCCGCCAATTTGAAGGCTTTCCGCTATTGGTCTTTAAAGGGGTGAATGCAAGTACCCAACAGTTGGTGTTCCAGCCAGAGTATAACCAGCTTAATTCCTACGGTTTTTTTGGCAACTTAATCGAAGGCTCGTGGCAGTTGAAATATGATTTTGCGCGTACGTTAAACATGCCTCACGATGTAAAAGTTGTTGAGTATGTGGTGCCGCAGTTACAAACAGAGCCAATAGACTCTGTCATATCCTTTCAAGAAAAAAACTTGGATAAAGGTATGCTCGGTATTGAATACAGTGGCTTTTCCGATACTCAGGTTTCATTAGAGTACATTGCAAGCTACATAGAAGATCACACTGAAATGTTAAGGGAGGGCAAGTATGAAAGAAAAATATCAACCTACATATCTCGCACATTTTCAAATGGAAATATTTCCGCCTCGCTTTGGATGAATCATCTAATTAGCGATAACGCCAATATTTTCAGGGTTGATGTCTCCTATAGCTACGATGATGACGTAAAGTTCTTTATCGCGCTAAGTGGGATCGAGGGGGCAAAGAAGGGGGCCTATTATTACGATTACGACGAGGTAGATAGATTCTCCGTTGGCGTGAAAGTGTCATTTTAGGGAAATGATGATTATGGCTACGAATATTATGAGGGATACAGAAAAAACGTTTTCTAGCCCGTTGTTTGCGTTGTATTTCATCTCGTTATTGTCAGGTTTTTCAATGGGAATTTTTAATCCATTGATATCCATATTGATGAAGCAGCACGGCGTTAGTGAAGTGATGATTGGCGCGAATGCAAGTGTTTATTACTTGTCTATTGCACTATTTTCACCATTTGCAGGCGCTTTGATTCGTCGTTTCGGTATTCATTGGGTAATTTTTGCGGGGATTTTTATCACCGCCATTGCTACTGCCATGTTCCCTCGAACGGATAGTGTTGCAACCTGGTTTATTTTGCGGATCTTAATGGGCGTTGGTATTTGCTTGTACATGGTTGCAGGACAAACTGGCTTGAACCTATATGCAAACTCAAAGAAGCGAGGAGTAATTGTTGCTATGCACGGCGCCGCGTTTGGCGTTGGGTTTATTGTCAGCCCGCTGATTGGATCATTCCTATATGCACATTATCCGCAGTACGCCTTTGTATTTGGTAGCTGCGTTATTTCTTTTGGTGTTTTTGTTGTGTTTGCGCTCAATAAAACCATACCGGTTGAAAAATACATTAATTTTTTTACTGTATTTAAAAAGGTGCAGATAGCTTTATTTGGGGTGTTTATATACGGCGCACTTGAAGGCATTGTGGTTACCTTGTTGCCCGTATATTTAATCAATCAATCCCTGCCAGTAGAAATATCTTCTTTGCCCTTGCCGTTATTTATGATCGCATCTGGGGTGGGAATGATTCCTGTTTCCTATTTTGGGGATAGGTATGGGCATTGGAAAATATTGCTGATATCGGCGCTAGTTGGAATTGCCACATTATTCCTCATGCTCACAATTGATTACGATCACGTGATTGCAGTGGGTGCAGTTTTATTGGGATTAAGCGTAGGAACGTTTTTTCCGATAACGCTTGCGATGATTGGGAATCAATTGTCGAAACCAGAAATGCCGACAGGTAGCGCTCTGTTCACTGCGTCGTTCAGTTACGGCTGCGCTGCCGGACCTTTTATTGCCTCCCTGTTTATGTCTGTATTGGGTGACAAACATATCTTCAGTCTAATCATCATTCTGCTGTTGTGTCAGGCAATCAACATGATGGTCACATCTTCAAACCGTTTTCAGCTCCCGGTAAATAAATAGGTTAAAAACATGAACGCGCCTAAAGGAAATATCATAACACGCAGAAATTTTTTAAAGTTGACCCTTGCTGGAGTAGGTACATCAGCTGTGGGTTTGTATCTATTTTGTGAAGAGGGCGGTGCTGTTAATTACTCTGATCCCGCCTATTTGTACTGGAATAAATTTACACAGGGTAGTTTAAATCTCGAAAACTATCTGATTCTGTGTGGGTCATTGGCTCCCAGTGCACACAATACCCAGCCGTGGAAGTTTTCGATCAAGGAAAAGGAAATTAGTGTGTTTGCGGATTCCAATCGAAGTCTTGGCAGTGCCGATGCGGAGCATAGATTGATACAGATGTCGGTTGGTTGCGCGTTGGAAAATATTAGGGTGGCGGCCAATCAATTGGGATATCGTGCGGATATTTCGTTAACCCCCAATGCTGAATATGAAAAAACCGGGATGTGCGCCAAAGTAAGTTTGGTGTCGGAAGATCAGCCTCAGGGAAACCCCCTCTTCGATTCAATCTTCAAGCGACAAACGACCCGTTCACCTTATCTTGCAGAGCCTACACCTGAGATTATCAAGTCATCGATGATGGGACTTAATGATTTTTCAAATATATCTCTGCGCTGGTTTGACGATTCAGCGGATCTCGCTGCAATGGCTGAAATTAACGACGCCGCGTGTGTGGCCTTTACGAAAGATGATTCAGCCTATCTCGATAGTTTGAAATGGTGGCGTTACTCGCGGGAAGAAATTCTTAAAAAGCGGGATGGCATTTCGATTTTCACATCGGCCGCTCCTTCTGCAATCAAACAATATTTTCAATACGGCGTGTCACCGGAAGATATGGCGGGAGATTTTGGTAGGCAGGGTGAAATAGATTTGATGAAAAATCTTTTCGCAGCTACTCCGTTGTGGGGTGTAATCACAGCGAGCGACGTTAGCAATGCTTCAAGGTTGCAATCCGGGCAGTTGTTTGAGCGCATCTTTCTGGATGCGACGCGACAAAATTATCGAATGCAGGCAATTAACTACGTTTCCGAGCAACAAGAATACGCGAATAAATTTAAAGAACAGTTTCGGATTCCCAAGACAGATGAGCTGTTGATGGTTTTTAGGATGGGCAAGGCGGAATTGTGTGAAAAATCAGTAAGATTACCCTTAAGCGATATCATCGTTTAATTTTTTTAGTTGAAGGATTATTAATGTTATGAGCAGCAAGATTACGTTTTTGTTTTCTGGTCAAGGATCGCAATACTATCAAATGGGCCGTGAGCTCTATATGAAATTGCCAGTTTTTAAAGCAAACGTTGATTTGCTTGATCGGGTGTTTAAGTCCAGGACAGGCTATTCGCTTATAGAAGTATTGTATGACACAAATATGTCTCCGGCCGATAGGTTTGATGAGCTACGTTATTCGCATCCCGCGCTGTTTGTAATTCAGTACGCTCTTGCTCAATCGTTGATGGAGGATGGTGTCCGTCCGTCGCGTTTAATAGGGTTGAGCCTGGGTGAGTGCGTGTCCATGGCAGTTGGAGGTGTCGTTTCGCCAGAGGATATGTTAGATACTTTAATCAAACAGGCAAATTTAATTGAGCGCGAGTGTTCTGATGGAGGGATGATAGCTGTATTAAAAGGAGTTGATTACTTTTATTCACATCCTGACGTGTTTTCTGGTTGTGAGTTGGCGGCAGTAAATATGCCGCAGTTGATTTGTATATCTGCAAAGCAGGCGGCGCTCGATATTGCTGAGAAAAAGCTGAAGGATGGTAATGTTGTATATGAACGGCTTCCTTTACGTCAGCCATTTCATAGCGCACATCTTGAGCCTCTGCGCGAAAGATTTATTAGTATATTTTCTGGCTTAAAATTTAAGGAGAGTACAACTGAGATAGTGTCGGCCATGTCGGCTACAAATAATGATAATTATAATGCGTTGCACATGTGGCGTGTTAAGCGAAATCCCATATTGTTTTATCAAACGATGCAAGGCTTGATTCCGGACCGCGATATGACTTATGTGGACGTTGGCCCCTCTGGGTCGCTCGCAAATTTTGTTAAGTACAGCCTGCCACGAGAAGCATACCACAGCATCTTTTCAATTATGTCCCCCATGGGGCGAAGTGTTAGTAATTACGAAACATGTATAAATAGTTTAAATCCATCAATGACGTTTAAAGGAGTTGCTAAATGTTAACTTATGTTTTTCCAGGACAAGGATCGCAATTTAAAGGTATGGGAAAAGAGTTGTTTGACGATTTTAAAACGCTCAGTGATGTCGCTGATAGTGTTTTAGGTTATTCGTTAAGAGAATTGTGCGTAGATGATCCTCAGAATCAACTCAATAAGACACAATTTACCCAGCCTGCTATTTATGTTGTTTCAGCGCTGAGTTATCTCAAGTGTTATGAAGACTCTAGTCGTAAAGCAGACTATTTGGCCGGACACAGCTTGGGGGAATACAACGCGCTTTTTGCGGCAGGTGCATTTGACTTTGAGACTGGTTTGAAACTAGTTAAAAAAAGAGGCGAGCTCATGGGAAGGGCAAATAGTGGTGGCATGGCAGCTGTATTGGGGATATCCGTTCAGGAAATTAATAACATTCTGCGCGACAGTAATTTTATTAATATTGATGTCGCCAATTTTAATTCAGGTACTCAAACGGTGTTGTCGGGAGACTTGGCAGAAATTAACGCGGCAGCTAAAGTGTTTGAACGCAACAAGGCTCGTTATATTGTGTTACCAGTTAGTGCTGCGTTTCACTCACGGTATATGAACGATGCCAAGAAAGAGTTTGAGGCTTTTTTGGATAATTTCACCTTTTGTCCAATGGGTGCGCCTGTAATTTCTAATGTGACTGCACGCCCACATACCAGCGATAGCCTTAAATTTTACCTTGGCGATCAAATTACAAACTCTGTCCGGTGGTTGGATACTGTTTACTATTTGTTGGATCAAGGTGCGTTTGAATTCAAAGAAGTCGGCCCTGGCAACGTACTAACGAAGTTGATTGATTCGATTAAATTGACACACTTGAGTTTGGATTCTGAATTAAATCGACAAGTTGCCTAGCTAAATGAAATTTCTGGCGACTATTTTTATGCGGAAATGGGATCTTTAATTGAGCTGCAACTTGCCTTATGTATACTGCCTCGGTTTTCTCGTGCTAACCATTGCCGTATTCTCAAAAGGTCTAATAAGGAGGGTGTATGATTTGTCCTAAAGTATTAAAAGTTATTCCGATGATAGTTTTAATGGGGCTTGCTTCATGTGCAACTCGTCCGGATAAAATCGCAGCAACAACTTTGCCGCAAGATAAGTATCAATCGCACGAGTGTTCCCTGCTTGATTCTGAGTTGAAAAAAGCGCAATCTGAACTTGCCGTTGCTACAGAAAAGCAGAATTCTGCTGCCAATACCGATGCTTGGTTGTTGATATTGTCAATAGTGCCGCTGAGTAAGGTTACCGGTGATTATGAAAAAGAAGTTGCAAATTGGAAAGGCGAAGTAAACGCCATTGAAACGGAAAAGCAGAAGAAGAAATGTGCATAATGCATGTGGAATCTACTGGGTTTTCTCTGTAGATAAAATAAAAAAACCCGCTGCGGCGGGTTTTTTTATGCGTCAAAAAAGTTATTAGTAAACAAGCGTTTGAATCGCGTGGGCGGGAATAGTAACGTTTGTTTCAAGTGTGCCGATGTAATAACGGTAGGAAACTGCGGCATCACTATTGTTCATGACTACAGTAGCGAGTTTGTTATCTTGATTGATAAATGATGTGGTTTGTAACACACTGCGGCTGGCAACTGCGCTGACTCGCTGGGCAGAAGGCTTAATAAATTTGGAGAAATGCCCCAGATAATAGTAACTGGGGGTATAAATTAATTCCCCTTTAGCGTCGGCGTGGATGGGTGAAAAGCAGAAGTTGCCAACGTGGTTGGGGCCGCCTTTGTCATCCAGCAAAATATTCCAGTCAGTCCAAGCTACCGCTCCCGCATTAAAATCGTTAATTAAAGAATCGCCATAGCGTTCTCCGTTGGGCCAGTATTGGTAACGTTCCGGATTAAATTTTTCTACCGTAGCTTCGGTGAGCATTAAATTTACATTCGGGTAAGCCTTGCCTACGTCGGCGACGTTTTTGTACATGGGCTGGCCACCGGTCCAGGTTTCATACCAGTGGAAACCAATACCCCACACGTATTTTGCGGCTTCCGGGTCGCTCATGATGGTGTGGGCGCGATGGCTAATTAAATCGCGGTTGTGGTCCCAGACAATAATTTTTTTATCGCCCAGACCTTCATTTTTTAAGGTTGGACCCAAGTGATTCTTTAAGAAATCTCGTTCGTCTTCCGCTGTGTAAATCATTGACTCCCAGGTTTGTTTGGCCATGGGTTCGTTTTGCACGGTAAGGCCCCAAATAGGAACGCCTTCTTTTTCGTAGGCTTTAATAAATTTGGTGTAGTAAAGCGCCCAAGCGGCATTGTATTCGGGCAATAATTTTCCGCCGCGCAACATGTTGTTGGTGTCTTTCATAAATGCAGGGGCAGACCAGGGACTTACATAAGTCGTGATTTCGCCGCCCGCCGCTTTGAGTACTTTCTTAATCAGCGGTAAACGGTATTTGCGATCGTGATCAATGCTGAAGCTTGTTAATTCTTTATCGCCTTCCTTGATATAGGTGTAGCTACCGCTGCTGAAATCTGAACTGTGAATAGTGGTGCGCAACAGGGTGTAGCCAATACCTTTGTCACTGTTGTAATAGGCTTGCAGAAATTCATTCTGCTTTTTGCGATTTAATTTAGCAAACACTTCGGCGCTGGCATCGGTCACTGCGCCACCAATACCAATAAACTTTTGATAGCGAATGTCTGGGTTTACAATAACAGCAATATCCGTTTCCGGATATTGCTGCGCGGGTTTCAGGCTTAGTGTATCGCTCAGGCTAAGGCGCAGGTTGGAATCCTTGGCGGTGGTGTAAACGCTGACTTGTTTGTCGGCGGCGAGTGAGTAGAAGCTAGAACTGGCTATCGCGGTAGCGAGCAGCCAGTGTTTTAAATGTCTTTGCATTTTAATATCTCTTGTTTATTGGTGCTTTTGTTTATTGGTGCTTTGTTTATCGGTGCCTATTTTCAGATACTTTCGTTTCGCACTTTGATAGCGTTTGCCATTGGGTTTAGTGTTGCGAAACACTAAACCCAAGGTCCAACTCACATTGGGCGAAAATCGAATGGAACAACTTATTGCTTTTTAATTTCAAACCAATTGATATTCCACTCCTTGCCAACGGAGCGGAAACGCAATGTATGGTTGCCAGCGCTTAGTGCGAATGTGTTGCTGCTTTTGGTAACCCAGGTTTGCCAGCCGCCGGTAGCATCGACACTGCGGGTGTCCACTACCACATCATCAATCAACACTTCAAAACCTGTGCTGCCTGTTTGCGTGGCGAGGCGGTAATCAATGCTGTAGTTGCCCGCCGTTTCGGTTTTGATTTTGAACTCAATAAAGTCGCCCGCGTCAAAATGTCCGACGTTTTGGCCGCCACCAGTATCGGAAGAGTTCTCCAATTGGATGCCGCTCATACCCGTGTACTTTTCCGCTTCAATTTTTGCCGGTACCGGTACAAATAACAGTTTAGTATTGGCTGGATTACTCGCATAACCTTCGGCAATTTTATTTTTGGCAGTGACCGAGTAGTAGTAGGTTTCTTCTTCACTAATACCGGAATCAGCAAAAATGCTGGCTGTGAGGTTTTCACCGAGTAATGTGCCTTTTACTCCGGCCACGGTGGAGCGATAGACGTTGTAAGTAATATCAATACCTGCAACGGCATTCCAGCTGAGTGCAACATCGGTTCCGGATTGCGTCAGGGTAAGGCCTGCCGGTTTGGCCGGGTAATCAAACACATCGTTATGCTCGTTGGTAACTAACCATTTGGCCAGACCTGAATGAACGTCGTAACCGACATCGCCGTAACTCTTAAATAATTTTTCGATATCGGCGAGCGGTGCCGTGGTGAAATCCACTTTACCTGCGTTATCAACCACATCTTTACCGGCGACAGGTGCATCTTCAATTAAATAGATTTCGGCCCAGGTGTTCACGCTGCCGTTATCTTTAAATGTACCGCTGAAGGTGTAGCTTTGGCCCGCTTGCAGAGTAATTTGCTGATATACAGCACCGTTGATTTCTCCGGTGACACCCGCTGGCCGGCTGATACGCAGAGCCGCGCCTGCACCACCGGTGGGTTGCTTGCTCGTATCGCTGTTGTTGTAATCGACATTCAGTGAGCCGCTGATGGTTAGTTCAGTCCAGCCGCTGCCACTTCCGAATCCACCATTGACCAATACTTCTTCGTTAGTCGTGTTATTTTTCAGGCTGATGCTGTCGTACGTCACATCGGGATTTGCACCGCTGTTAGCACCGGTTTTAATCACCAGATAATAATTTTTACTGCCGGTGCCATTGGCGGTAATCACGCCCGCTTTTTTCGCGCAGGCATTGGCGAAGGTGGAATTCCAATTGGCGCAATCCCAGGTACTGGCTTTGGTGATTAAACCTACACCTGTGTCGAGGTTGGTGTTGATTTCGTTGGTCACCATACCCCAGGTGCCTTTGCCTTGCCCGCCGGCAACGCTCACTAGCTTGTACGCCCAACTGGTGGATGCCCAGTTGTAACCCGCAAAAATATCGTAAGTGGCGCGGCCAATTTTTCCACCCAATTCCAAACCGGCCGATTGCCAGGGTTGAAATTCCCCCATCAACATCGGTGTTTTGAGTGCGGAGATTTTTTTATCCCAATCGCAGACGCCGCCGGTACCGGTTTGTCCGCACTTCAACCAATCGCGATGCACGTCGTAGTGGCTGTCGCCCGGTCTGTCTCCGAACAAACCAGGGTAGGGGTGCAATTCAAAGGCGACGTTGGTCATGCCTTTGGCAACTGGATCACCATAGACCTCGATATTGCCGTAGTGACTGGGTAGCATCACGATGTGTTTGCTATCGATCTTGCGAATGACGTCGTAGAGTTCCGTTACGCGCGCTGCCATATCTTCCGCGGTTGAACCCCAGGGCTCGTTGAGTGGGTCGTAGGCGGCAACAACAGGCTCGTCTTTGTAGCGGGTGGCGATTTGTTCCCACAACCATTTGGTGCGTTCCTGGTATTCCGGGGTGGTCCAATATTTATTTTGACCAGAGCAGCCGGTGTGATCGTTGGGGGTTTGGCCGCCGAGTGCGCCGTGCAAATCCAGGATCACATAAATACCGCGTTTTTTCGCTTCGGCAATAGACCAATCAAGGTAATGCCATGCATCGGCGCGCAGGGTCTTGGGATTCTTCTCGTCTTCTATCACATTCCACAAAATGGGCAGGCGCACGATGTTAAATCCGAAGGCCTGCAACTGATCCCAATCGCGCTCCTTAATCCAGTTGTCGCGGAAGAGTTTGATCAGGCGCTCTTTTTCGTCGTAACCAAAACGTTCGGTGAGTTTGGCCTCCAGGGTGCATTGGTCGTTTACACCATTGCCGCCCTGACCCATCATCCAGAATTCCTGCACCAGCCAGTTGCCCAGGTTGGTGCCTTTTAAATGTACTTGATTGCCCGAGGCCTTTACCCATTTGCTGCCATCGGTTTTCAGCATGGTGAGCCCTTCCGGTGGTACTGAGCTACTGGCTGCGCTGGAGGATGCCGGAGCGCTGGATGACGCCAGCGAGCTGGTCACACTGCTGGAGGATTTGCTTCCCCCACCATTGCCTCCGCCGCAGGCGACCAGGCCGAGCAGACTTAGGGTTAACACACTGAGTTTGAGCGGGTGATTGATCGGATTGTTCGTGCCCATGGGGCGCTTGCTGTTGGGGTGCTTGCCGTTGGGATGTGCGTTATTTGGGTTCATAGCGGTTCTCTTATATTTATTAATAATGCTCACAGAGCGAGCGGGTTTATCGGTATTGCCGCTGAATGGTTACCCAAAAGGCGCACTGCTGCGCCCGACTAAATTTACTCGAACCGGTTCACCTTGGAGGTCACTTAAAATGGGAACCGGTTTTGCTCGAACCTGATTCCGGGCGAAAGAAAAGTCCTCGCCATTGGCGGCCTTTGGTGCTTGAAGGCAGGACGATTCCCTAACGGGACAGGTGGTGATTGCACGCGGATTGGAGCACAACGGATAAACAAAAAGGTTCGGATGATTTATTCGAACGCCGAAATTACCGTTACGGGGTTCATTTACTCAACAAGTGTTGAACCCTTGAACAAAATACAAACGGGAACGGTCGCGTGAGCGTGACTAGCGCATCTGCTGTCGGTGCTAGATAGCCGCACTTTTATTGGTTTCAGCCTGGGCGAATAACTGCTCGGCGCGAGTGGCAGCTGCACAGAGATCGGCGATTAGCTGTGCCGCTTGCTCGTGTTCAATAGTTTGACTGCAACGTTTCTCGGCGCGTGATGCTCGCTCGGAAAGCTGCATAAAACCAAAAGTCGCCGATACTCCCTTGAGTGAATGGCATGCTTTAGCGAGTGCCGCGAAATCGTGCTTTTCAAGGAGTGCGTTGAGTTCTGCAGGAATCTTGTCGAGGCTCTGAATAAACTTGAGTGCCATTCGAAAATAGATGTCTTTGTTGCCCCCCATGCGGCCAATCGCGCCTTTGATATCCATTTCCACGGTATTCTCAAGTTCCGGTTCTTGTGCGTCTTTCTGCGTTTGATCTACCGTTGTAACAGGGATGGGTGAATGGGGTGGGGCGCCAGTTTGTTCCAGCTGGTTGTTTTGCTCCAACTGGTCGTTTTGCTCCGCGTGGGACGCTGCAATCTGGCTGTTTGATGTTGGCGTGCTGGCATATTGATTCAGCACACTGACCAGCTGGGCGATATCGAAGGGCTTGCCCACGTGGTCATTCATTCCCGCATTAAGGCACGCCTCGCGGTCCGAGCTCATGGCATTGGCCGTCATGGCGATAATTGGCAGCCTTGGGAAATTTAATCGCTGGCGAATTGCGTGGGTTGCTGAAATGCCGTCCATTACCGGCATTTGTAAATCCATCAATACAATCTGAAAGGGGACTGATTCCTCGGTGTACTGACAAAGGATGTCCAGCGCTTCCTGCCCGTGATTGGCCGTTACAATCTCCGCACCTTCCAGTTCGAGAAGTTCTTTGGCAATTTGCTGATTCGTCAGGTTGTCTTCGACGAGCAGTATCTGAATGCCCTGCAGGTGTTGGGCGCTGTCCGCCAGGCAACTTGGTTCTTCAGTGGCCTGAAAGCGTTCAATTTCCGTCTCGTCCAGTTCCGGTAGCTCCAGGGTAAAATAAAAAAGGCTGCCTGTGCCTACTTCGCTTTCTACTTGTAGCTGCCCGCCCATGAGCGATACCAGATATTGGCTAATCGCCAGCCCCAGGCCAGTACCACCAAAGCGCCGGGTGGTGGAGGCTTCCGCCTGGGTAAATCCGGTAAAAATTTTCACAATATTTTCTGGCGCAATACCAATACCGGTATCGCGTACGCTAAATTTCAGCCGATGTTGGTTGCGCTCGTTGGTGATGGGTTCTATCGCGATACTTACACCGCCTTCCTGGGTAAATTTTATCGCGTTGCTGCCCAGGTTAATCAATATTTGTTGCAAGCGCAGTGCATCGCCCAAATAAACCCGTGGCAGCTCAGGGGCGATAGTGAGATCCAATTGAATATCTTTGTTGGACGCCAGCGGCGTGAGGATAACTTTTAAATCCTGCTGAAGTTGGTCGAGGCTAAAGGGAATAGGGTCCAGTTCAATTTTGCCAGCCTCTGCTTTGGATAAATCCAAAATATCATTCAATAGACTCAACAGTGTGCGTGCCGCCGCTTCGGATTTTTGCATGTAATCCGTTTGCCGTGCATTGAGCGCGGTTTTTTTCAGCAGCGCCAACATGCCTAAAATTGCGTTCATCGGTGTGCGCAATTCGTGACTCATGTTGGCGAGGAATTGGCTTTTGGCAACACTGGCTTCCTGGGCTTTGGCGACAGCTTGCTCGAGGGCGATTTCACGTTGTTTTAATTCGGCTGCAAAATTTTCGGTGCGCTCCAGTAAATCCTGGGTGCGTCTATTCGTTTCCCGAAAAACGTTGGCGGCGTTCGCTAAACGACCTATCTCATCGGTACGTTCGGTGCCAGGAATAGTCGTTACATTTTCTTCATTGGCGAGTTTGCTAAAGGTGTTGGTGATAGAAATCAACGGCTCGCTGATTTTCTTGCCAATAAAAAATGCGATCAAGATGGCGAGTAAGGATCCACTAATCGATGCGCTAATAGCGATGCGTTCATTGGCTGCACTTTGTTTTTCCGCTGTCTCATAAACCTCGTGCTCGGCTAAGATAAATTGTTTTTTCAACTCGTCGGATACAGTGGCGATTTCTGCGGTTTCTCCGGCAATAACTATGTTGAGCAAAAACAAATAGTTTCTATCGGCCTGAACAGTGGTGTGAAAATTTTGATCAGCTGCATTAACGTTTTCCAGAATAAGGTCCAGTGTCTGCCGTTGTGCTGGCGTTTCCAAAGTAGATCTTAATCCGTTTAGGTCACTTTTCAGCTCTTTGAAGGTGTCTTGTATGGTTTTTTTGTCCGCGTACTCGTGCGTATTAAAGTATTGGGCGCTGTAGGTTTGGATGGTCGCTAAAAGATGCTGGGCATGCCAGAGCGTACGCAGCTCCTTGCTAAAGTTATCGCTAAGGGAGTTGTACAGTTCATGCAGAAATTTGTCAGTGGTGTTGAATGAAATCACTAATTTATTCGTGATCATTTTTTCCCTGTCAATGCGCTGACTGTACAAGCTTTCAATTTTCTCGCGTAAATTTTTCACTAGCGATTCAAGCTGCTTGAGCAACTGTTCGTTGGCGGAGGATAACCCCTGCTGGCTGGTAATCAGTTTGGTAATCTGCTCCAAAATGTTAGCGTGCAAGGCGAGCAGGTTGCTAATATCTCCCTCGCGATCCGTATGAGCGAAAGCCAGGATTTGGCGTTGCAGTTCCGCAATATCGGCATCGACTTGCAGCATGCCATTGGCGTCGCGACTCACTTGCTGGTGCTGCTTAAACAGCGAGTGAAAATCGCGCAGGTGATAAATATTGAGCGTGGTAATTGCAATGCTCATTACAATCAGCAACAGAAAGCCCAGCATAATGCGCTGCCGAATGCTGAGTCCTTTGGTAATTGCTGAGGTCGATGGCATGGTGATATCAGGCTAATAAAAATTCGTACCAGCGATCCAGCGAGTACTCGTAGTTTTCCATTACCGTATTCCAGATGGCGACGTGGCTAAAGCGATTAATGTAAGAGCCTCCTGTGCGAATATCTCCAGCGGGAACAGACACGCGTCCGTCGGTGCCTTTTAAAGGTTGGTTAGTTGCTTTGCCGTCGTACCAATAATCCCATTCCGTTGTGCTCAGTAGTGGGCGTGAGCGTTCTGGGTTGGAAATGTAGTAGCCCTGACGCGCGATAAATGCGCCGGCCCATCCACTTAACCACCAATTCATATAGTCGTAAGCTGCCTCTTTTTTGCTGCCTTGACACTCGCTCGACAGACACATTACGCCGTGCCACGCGCGATAGCCTTCTTTGGGCGCGGCATAAGTCACCGGAGTGCCACTGCCATTGGCCATGGATATGCCGGGGGAAAACATACTGCCCAGCAGCATCCTGCCCGAGGTCATAAAGTCGGCGGATTGGGGAACCGTGTTCCAAAAGCCGGCGAAATGTTTTTGCTTTTTCAGTTCCATCAAAATATTGAACAGTTTGTCGATTTCTTCGATGGTCATATTGCCCATATCGCCAAATGACATTAAGCCGCGTGCCTGGGCGGCAAGGGCCAAGTCAAACAGGCCGATGGTGGGTGCATTAACTATTCCCACCTTGCCTTTGTATTTTGGGTCCAACAACCAGCCCCAACTTTCTGTTTCATAGGGGATGCCCTTGGGAATCACTTTGGTGTTGTAACCAAAGGAGTCCACGTTGTGGACATAGGGCAAAAAGCTAATCTGGCCGGTAAAATTTGCCCCCAGGCTGCCATCGTTTTGTACGTTCAATATTTTGTAAGGTGCATCGCCCAATCCGATCGGCGCACTGGGAGTAATGCGGCCTTTTCTGGAGATATCGTTAATTTCTTTCCAATAGGTAAGTCGTTCGGTTTCAATAGGTTGAATGACTTTCGCATGCCAGAGGGTGCGAATACTATCGGTCCATTGCTCGTAAAGATCGAACTGGTCCGGGTGAGTGGTGGCCTTTTGCACCAGTTCACTTTCGCCCTTGGCTTCAAACTCCAGCGTAATCCCTAAATCCGCCATGGCTTTTTGGCGAATTTCTTCCTGCAGGGTTACGTGGGTACCCATCACCTTGAGTGTGACTGGCGTTTTGGTGAATACGTAAGGCGCCTTCACCAGTGCTAAACCACCACCGGTGAGTGCCGCGGAAGTTTTGAGAAATTTGCGGCGGGAATAGGTATCAGCAACCATGTCATTTACCTGCGCGACGGCCATGTGTTTTTGAGTCTAGTTGCTGGCAGGTTGAATGCAACTTAACCGTTTGTGCGAGGGCCGCCGCCGGGTGGTGGCGGCGCATTTTTGGTTGCCGCAGGTGATTGCTGTTAGGCGCTACGAATCTTGGCCCATAGGGTTTCCAGCAAGCCAGGGATTACCTGAGGGGAAAATAAATATCCGTTTGTAGATCACATTCATCAACTTCGTGAACAAAATTGAGGTAGTGAAAAAAGCAGGGAAAGTCCCGCACTTCTTCGCCGCTGTTTGGTAGCCATTCGCGATAAAACGCGTAGATGCTGGTGCCCAGTGTGCTGTGGCTGCCCTGGTGGCGAATCACGGCGCATTTGCCGCCGGGAATAACACCGGCTTTTACGCCGTAATCGTTGGCGGGAACATCGGTATCGATACTGCCGCAAACATCCCAACGAAATTTTTCCGGTTCGGTATTGCTCGGGTCGCTGTAGGGAATGCCAAAGGTTTTACTGGTCTTAACGGGTGAAAGCCCGGTAGCTTTGCGCCACGCAATAAATTTTCCCGCTGTCTCCAAGACCTTTTCTGGTGGGCCCAAGTGTTCGATCAGTGCCACTGTGGTGGTTTCAAAATTGACAATAGTGACGTTCATCGGAATTTCTCCGCTCGGTTGGGGTTGGAATTGAAAGCGCAAATGCCATTCGGGCCATTTAGGTTCTGCCCTGAAGTCTGTTGGCGATTGATCAAAGGTGCGTTTGAATGCGCGCGCAAAAGCTTCGGGGCTGTCGAAACCTGCTTCATAAGCAATATCGATTATCTTTTTCTGCGGTTCGAACGCCAGACGAAATGATGCGCGCCTGAGTCGCGCCAGCTGAAGAAATTTGGTTGCGCTCATCCCCGTGTAGGCAGAAAACACGCGGTGAAAATGGAATTTGGAAAATGCAGCTACCTCACTCATTTGCTCAAGGGTTAATTCCTTATCGAGGTTCTGATAAACGAATTCGCACACGCGAGCGATGCGTTGGTCGTAGCTGTAGATGGATTTTCTGTTTTCGTTCATAGCGATCGTTCAGACATTCTTGGGTGGCGCTTTAGGTGAGGATCATAGTGCGCTCGTTAGGCGCTTCTGTCCTGATCGAAATTGCGAACTTGATACGATTCTTTAGCAACGGGCGGCGCAGTTTAGTACAAATGCTTACACGCGAATAATGGGCAAAAAAAAGCCGGTGCAAGCACCGGCAAGAGAGCTCATTACAAAAGGGGTTGGCTTCAATCAACCCTATGTAACGAAAGGCCATGGAGAAAAACATTAACGAAAAAACACTTCAAGCCAGGGGTAAAAACAACCGGCGCATTGCTACGCCGGTCAAAGCAACCTGACACTAATCGAGAGGATTACTGTTTAGTGAGCTGCCACCAGTTGATATTCCAACCGCCCTTTCTCACGAAGATCGCCAGGTCCTGCTGACCCGCTTGCAAGTTCACGGTGATGGAAACCGTCTGCCAGTTTTGCCAGCCGCCGGTGTTGGGCACAGTTACCACACCCAGGTCAGATCCGTTTCTGCTCAGCACCAAAGTACCGCCGCTGTAGGGCGATGCAACGCGCACCTCAAAGGTGTAGTTGCCGGCAGTTGGAATGTTGATGGGATAGCTCATCCAATCGTTATCGTCAGTGCTGCCCGCGTTAAAACCGCCGCCGGCATCGGTGGTGGTTTCCATACGAATGCCGCTGTGATCTTTAAACATTTCTGCTTCGACGCGTTGACCAGTTTGCGCTTTCCAGTTCATCCAATAGGCGATGCTTTCATTGCGCACTAAGGGTTGGGTGCTGAATTGTTTAAACCAACTTTCGATTTGCGCGGCGCTCGCCGTGCTTACGTTGATGCCGCTCATGCCACCGCCATTGCTGGCGTTGGTGATCATGCCCCAAGCCCAGCCGCTGGTATCGCCGTTGGAGCCACCGGAAGAAGTGGTTTTCCAGGCCCAGTTGGTGGCGGCCCAGCCGTAGCTGTTGTAAATGTCGTAGGCTTTGCGCGTCATTTGGCCGCCGTAAGAGCCGAGCAGGGTCCATGGCTGGAATTCACCCACTAAGAAGGGTGTTGAAATTCCGGTGATCTTGTTGCGCCAGTCGCAGCTTTCCCCTGAACCGTTCTGATTGCAGTGCAGCCAATTGGCGTACATGTTGGCTTGGCCAGCGCCGTAAGCGGCTGTGTCATTCCAGCCCCACAAGCCAGGGTAGAAGTGCATCCAGGTAGAGACGTTGGTTAGGCCGCGACTGTTGGGGTTGCCATAGGCATCAATACCCGAGTTGTGGCCTGGCAACAGAATGATGGTGTCCGGATCTTTCGCGCGCACTACGTTAAACAGTTCGTAAGAACGGTTGGCAAGCGTGGTCGCATCAGTGCCCCATGGCTCGTTGAGCAAGTCATAAGCAACGACTGCAGAGCGGCCGCGATATTTCTGCGCGATCATGTCCCACAGCCACTTGGTTCTATCCCAGTAGTTGGCGTTGGTCCAGAGTTGCGCCGCACCTATACAACCGTCGTGCTGTTCAGAGGCTGCTGCTTGGCCGCCCACGGCACCGTGCAGATCGATGATGGTGTACATGCCGCGTTTTTCGGCTTCATCAATCGCCCAATCCAGATACTGCCATGCGTCTGAGCGCAGGTTGTAAGGGTTGTATTCGTCTTCGATCAAGCTGTAAAGGAAGGGAATGCGGATTACGTTCATGCCCATCGCCTTCATCATGTCGAAGTCGCGGGTGGTGATGTAATTGCTGCGGAATACCTTCATCAAGCGCTCTTTTTCGGTATTGCCGAAGCGCTGGGCGAGCGTCGATTCGAGGGTGCACTGGTCGTTAATACCGCCGTTGTTGGTGGACATAATGCCGCCCATCATCCAGAACTCCTGGATCAACCAGTTGCCCAGATTGGTACCGCGCAGGTCTACACGTTGGTTGGTTGCCGCATTTACCCACAGGTGACCACTTTGTTTTACGCGCGGCAGCGGCGTCCAGCTTTGGGTCTGTACCGGGACGATTTTGAACCAGTTGAGGTTAAAACCGCCGGCTGGAACGGCCACTCCAAAGCGATGCGTGCCGGCACTCAGGGTCACGCGTTGCTTGATGGTCGTCCAGGTCTGCCAGCCACCGGTGCTGGCGACATTAATGGTGCCGTAATTAGCTGAACCACCGGCTTCTTCCAGGCGGATGGTGCCGCCACCGCCCAGGCTCGCTACCCGGTATTCCACATCATAAGCACCACTGGTGGGGATATTGACCGGGTTGTTGGCATAGGAGAGCCAGTCGTTGGTATCGATCCAACCTACGTTTTGGCCGCCACCGGTATCGCTGGTGGTTTCCAACTGCACGCCATTCATATGGCTATAGGCTTCCGCCTGAATGGTGGCCGGTAATGTTGCTTGGGCGAAGGCGGTTTGACCGAGGAGTGCACTGCTTAGGCCCAGTGCGAGCGCAGACCATTTGCCAGGCAAACGGCCGATCAGGGTTGTGTTCATAGTTGATACCCATAAAGTTATTGTTATTGCATGAGTACGAAAGCCCGCTGCCGATTGCTCTTCTGCGCTGCTCGCGCCTAAGTACATCTATCCCTGGACCTGCACCACTCCGTTATTGTTCTGGTCTGGTTTTCGTTGGGTGCAAATCTAGGTGGGAGCCGGGGCGCCTGTCGTTCGAGAGCAAAAGTGATACTCAAAAAAATCACGATGCGAACGGGTTCGAGCAGGGGAAAAAACCTCGAACCTCATTTCCGCTAGCCCCTGTCAGTTATCTTCTATAGTATCCCGGTGACAAAACCAAAGCGCGATCAACCCAAACACACGCCACATTCGCGCGCTATAAGAAACACAGGGGAGCTTCAATGAACTTTGTCGTATTTAACTTTCACGACGTAATCCTGCTAATGACAGCGACACTATGCTGTCTATTCGCGTTACTACTCATAGTGACTAACCCGCCGCACAACACCAGCAACTATTTCCTTGCGGCTTTTCTGGTCGCGCACGCCTTCATTCCGTTGCACGAACTCATTCTCTGGGGCGCCGAATTTAAGTTGCACGTACGGGAAAATGTTCCGGGTATCTACTTTATTGGTGGTTTTGCCTACTTTCTGGATGCGGTACTGCTTTATTTTTATGTGAAATCGCTGGTGTTTCGCGATTTCCATCTGCGCCCCAAAGATTACCTGCACCTGATTCCACTGGGGTTATTTGCCCTCTTTATGGTGGTGGGGTTTTACCGCTACCCGGCGCAGGTGCGGCTGGAGTGGATCAATACCGAGGCCTTTGTTTACAGCGGCGGCTACATCACCGCTGAGCTACTGTGCAAAACCCTGCGCATCATTTACTGCGCTGCCGCCTTGCTGTTGATCTTCAAATACAAGGATATTCTCAAAACCACCCACTCCAACGTGGAAAAGGTGGATATCCTCTGGCTTAAGATTCTGGTGGTTGGGTTTATGGTGATCACCCTTATGCACGAAGTACTCGCCTTCGCCAAGGTGATCGGTTACCTCACCGGGTACGACTTCCAACACCCCAATCCGAAAGGGAATGCCATTGAATACATCGGCCTGAGTGGCAACTACACGCTCTTCTTCCTGGTGTGTACCCTGGTGTTTACCAGCATGCGCTACTTCAGCAATTTTGAAGCGGTGAAACAAAAGGAGGTCAAAGAGCCGCCGAAAAAATCTACCCAGGAAAAACTGCTCAATCCAGAATATGCGGCCAAAATCGATGGCATTATGCGCAGCCAGAAAACCTACCTCAATCCAGAGCTAACGCTGGATATGCTGGCGGATACCCTCGGCATAGCTGCGAAAGATTTATCCATGATCATCAACCGCCACTTCAATTTGAATTTTTACGAGTTCGTGAATGGTTATCGCATCGAAGAAGCGCAAAAGCGGTTGCTGGATCCCGCCAACAAAGAAAAAACCATTACCGATATTTATCTGGAAGTAGGCTTTAACAGCAAATCGGTATTCAACACCTTCTTTAAAAAATTGGTCGGCAAAACGCCGTCGGAATATCGTCAAAATCCGGAACCGGTAGTGGCCGAAGGGTAATGCCAGGTGGATACCGCAGGTAAAGGTTTATTAGTGGCAAATATTTGTTAGAAACACCACCCGTGTGCAGGCCTTCAGGAGTCTTATGGAACAGGTTGTGATTTATGCGCTGGGCACCGGCGGAGATATAGACCCCATGGTCGCGCTGGGAATTGAGTTAATGCGGCGCGGGTATCGCGTCAGTTTTTTAACCAATGATTACTTTCAAGCGCGAGTGTCCGCGGCGGGCCTTGAATTTATTTCGGTGGGCACGCTTGAGCAATATCACCTGGGTAACAGCGTGACGGCCTGGGAATCCAGAAATCACGTGGATAACTTTGAGCACTATCATGCTCCTGCGTTTGAACCGGCATTTAACTTTGTGAAAAGCCTGGTCGGAAAGAACGTACTGGTTCTTGCGCTGGGTGAAGAAAACGGTGCAGCGGCAGCGGCAGAAAAGTTTCGCCTTCCTTATGTAAAAATGTTGTTATCGCCCAATATTGTTTTTTCTGCCTACAGCCCACCGGCACCGATGAAGTGGGCTATTCCCAAACGTATCCCGCGCTTTATCGTGCGCTTTTTGTTACGCCGCAATCGCAAAACCCGCTTTAAGGTATTTTGCCGGATGGAACATACCCAAGCCTATTTGGCTACCCGCCAACGCCTGGGTTGCTCGCTGACCTTTCAAACGCAATCCAATGCGGTTTTACAGCTCGGTTTTTTTCCGGAATGGTTTGGTATGCCTGCTAAGGA
This sequence comes from Cellvibrio sp. KY-GH-1, assembly GCF_008806975.1. Taxonomy (NCBI): domain Bacteria; kingdom Pseudomonadati; phylum Pseudomonadota; class Gammaproteobacteria; order Cellvibrionales; family Cellvibrionaceae; genus Cellvibrio; species Cellvibrio sp. KY-GH-1. Next base: position 3,408,660 of record NZ_CP031728.1, on the reverse strand, counting down.
TTGGCCAACCAATTTAAAACTGGTGGGCTTCCCGCTACAAAATCGCGCGAGTAATCAGAGCCGCAATGAGTTGGATCGCTTCATTGAACAGCAGGGCGCACCGCTGATTTTTACGTCTGGCACCGGTGTGAAAGATGTGGTGGAATTATTTACCGAAGGACGAAAAATTTGCGAGCAACTGCAAGTGCCCGGTGTATTTGTCGGTGGCGCCAGCGGTGCAGAAATTTTGCAAGGTTCTTCACTCTGCCTGCATCTGGATTACATCGATTTTGAACACGCCCTCTCAAAAGCCCTGGCAATTGTTCATCACGGTGGCATGGGCACCACCGCACAAGCCATTAAAGCCGGAATCCCGCAGTTGATTCGCCCGATCAAATACGATCAACCGGATAATGCGGATCGCATCTATAAATTAGGCTTGGGCACTTATGTAATGCCGGAGCAATTTAAGGCAGAGGTGGTTGCGCCAATGATCGGCAATATGCTGCAGAAAGCTAAAAGCTCTAAAGCCCTGCGCTTCTACGCGGAAGATGTTAACAACAGCCGCGCGATTGTAGATGCCTGTGATGTGATTGAGCGGGAGTTAAAAATAAAACCTGTAAGTTTGGTGGGTGAGGCCGCAGTGCACTCCTGAGTAAGCGAGTGCATACGGAACTAATCAATTACGGGGCTGATTAACCCGTCGTTACTTCAGGATCAAGGTAATAGGCAGCTTTTTTGCCCTTGTATGTGTATAGCCCAAGTAGATGAAATATCCAAGACCCCTTGCGCTCGCGAGCAACTTCCAGCGGTTTTCCAAATAAATCTTCCGCAATAAAATCAATGCTTGCTCTGTCATAAGGTGGTGCAAAGGGGCTTGGGCCCAGAGAGCCGTTGACCGGATAAGATGTATATAACGCGCTATTGATTTCGCTGCACTTGGTGCTGTTAGCTACAACAAATGTAATGGTGTCGCCAGGTAAAAACTCCTCCGGCATTTGATTGGTTGGTAGAGGCTCTTTTGTTGTTAAATTAGTTACCTGAAAATCGGTATCGGTGACTACATTTTTCTTGGGTTTTTTATTGAAAAGTAATGCAAAACTATAATCGGCCATTTCTTTTTCCTTCTTTATTGGGTGTTGATTACTGACAGTTACTATTCTTGAATAGCGATCAACTAGTGAAAAATGTCGCTGGTGCGACGCAAGTCCAGCAGGTCGGGCTCAGCTTCAATGAGCTTGGTCGGAAAACCCAGTTCAATTGCTTTTTTCAATGCAGCAACTGCTGCGTCGCGGTTCCCCAATAGCTCATAAGCTAAACCTGCACGAAAATGAACATAGGCATTTTTTGGCGAAAGTGCAATTACACGCTCTAACATTAATTCTGCCTTTTGGCGCTCATTCAGGCGAGCAAGATAGAGTGCCATACGTGAAGTCATTGTTACATCGTTTGGGCTTCTCGACAGAATGGGTGCTAATAGGTCGTGTGCTTTACGGTAGGCTTTTTGCGCTTCGGCTTCCCGTCCCGGAATCCATAACAAGACATCTGCTAAATTAGCCCAAGCTAAATAGTTACCTGGATTGCCTTTGTGGGGAGATACTGCCGCCTCAAATGCGGAAGCAGCTCCTAAATAATCTCCTCGGATAAATAAGGCGTTGCCCAAATTTCCGTATAGTGCAGCACTGGAGCGTATTTGTAGGCCTTGCTGCAATACCTCCATGGCTTCGTCTGCACGATTTTGACGCTCCAGTGAAATAAAAAGGCCAGCATAGGAGGTAACCGCATCAGGATGCAATTGGATGCTTAGCCGGAAAATTTCTTCTGCTTGTGCGTAGTTGTTTGAATCGATATAAACATTGCCTAATTCGTCCAACAAAAATCGTTCTTTTGGGAATTGTTTTAGCCCTTGTTGGGCAAACTCGATTGCTTCGTCATAACGCTGCGCGGATCGTAATACTGACACCTTGCCACGCCATGCAAAAATGTTTTTCGGCTCAAGGGTTAGTGCTTGTGCAAAGGCTGTGAAGGCTTTTTCATGCTCGGACTTGATGGTAAATAAGCGCCCTAATGCAACATGAACCAACGCAAGCTGAGGGTTTAGTTTTAGCGCTTGCTGGGCACTTGCATCTGCCTTTTGCATCCAAATCGGGTCTTCACTATCGCCACTGTAACGATAGCTATACACCAGCGATAAACCCGCAACCGCTGCAGCGTTGTTGGGTGCGTGAGAAAGAATAGTGTTAAAACTTTTTTCAGCTGCCTCTAGACTGCCCGGACGATCAAACAGTTTGAGTGCTTCCAGGCCCTTATTAAATTCACGTGCTTGCGAATAGGGTTCGGAGGGCGTGCTGGTTTCGGTGGTTTCATCCGCTGCGGTTTGTTCACTTGGCAATTGCTTAAGTGGTAGTTGCCAAATCGCAACAGCGGCAATAATCAAAACACTAAATAACCCAACACCGGCGCTAATTTTATTTTCGCGTAGATAATTTTTAATGGCTTGCCCGCGCGAATGCGGTTGCATTTTATTGGCGGCAACAAAACGTGTTTCAAAGGTTGGGTGGTCCTGCGTGCGTACGGGTTTGTTGACGGCTGTCAGGGGTATGGCGAGTGCCTGGGTGTCGTCGGTAAGGGACTCTTCTCGCCAACCCAGATCTTTCAACTTTTCAAATTGCGCCGCTACCCAGTGGGTATTGTCCGGGCGTTTATCCGGGTCTTTGGATAACAGCTGGCCGAGCAGGTCAATAAATTCTGCTGGCAAATCCGGGTTGTGTTGCTGGGGTGCGGTGGGTGGATGGGAGATGATCCGCTGCATGGTTTGCAGTTTGTTGCTGGTGTCACCAAAGGGATGAGCGCCGCAAAGCAATTGGTACGCGAGAATTCCGAGCGAAAATAAATCGCTTTTAAAACTGATAGGATCGCCTACCGCCTGCTCGGGCGACATGGAGCAATAGCTGCCAGCCACGTGATCCGTTAGGGTTCCTTTAAAGTCTTGCGATTTGGCGATACCCAGATCGGTAATTTTTGCCTGGCCGCGTTTGTTGATCAGAATATTTTCCGCTTTTAAATCCCGGTGAATAATGCCGGTATCGTGCGCAATGGCCAGACCCTCGCTGATTTGCGTCAGCCACTGCAAGCGCTGCTTGATGGGGACAATGTGTTCGCGCAAATAAGTTTGCAGGTTTTGGCCATCTACCAATTCCATGATCAAGGCCATTTGATCAGCGGTTTCAATCAGATCGTAAATTTGAACAATGTTGGGGTGATTCAATTTGGCAAGCAGCAGGGCTTCGCGCTTGAAGCGTTCAATATAGTGGGCTTCGAATAATTCAGTGCGCAGGCATTTAACGGCGACATCGCGCTCCAAGCGGGTATCGCGCGCGCGGTACACCAAACCCATACCGCCGCGGCCGATAATTTCCAGCAACTGGTAGTGCCCCAAGCGGGGCAGTGGGGCAGTGTTGTTATCGGGCGTAGCCTGGGTCATTAATCTCTCATTACCCGATTATTGGGAGCAACAGGATGAGGCGAGGGTGAGCTTGTCGCCTTTGTAAATTTTAAATTTCTCGCAACCAAAACGAATCTTGCCGCCGCGCCGTTCCAGCAGGCATTGTTGCCCCAGGGCATCGGGCAGCGAATCAGCCAGTTGTTTGCGCGCGCGGAAAATCTGGATATTCATGTGGGTGCTATCCAGCCCCAATTCTGCCGCAAGTTGGTCGGCATAAACCCAGCCCTGGCTTTTGCTGTCCAGCCCGCGCGTAGCATCTTCGGCGCGATGGCGGGCGAGTTGCAATAACAGGTAGTGATGGGTGCGCACAGCGAGGTCGAGCGTTTGCTGGTGATGCAATTCGAGCTGGGTAGTTTCTTCATCCAGGCTCATATTAAAAATAAATTCGTAATCGTTAATGTGACGCGAGGCCTTGGCTTCGGTGGGGCCAACAATTTGCGCGCGCACAAATTGCCAATGGCTGTTGCAAAATTGCACCAGGTCGCCATCGTTTAATTCAAATGGCTCTTCGTGTTGTTGATGCAATGGCTCGCGGCGCCAGTGTTGCGAATCTTCATTGAAAAAAAGTGCCAGCTCCGGAGTATTGGCGTCGGGCAGTAAATGATAGCGGCTTAAATAAATGGGCGCGGTCTGGAGCGGATTTTTGTCCAGCGGCCAGAGCATATCGGCCGGGGCGGCAATATCGATTACTTTAAAGCCCGGGTCGCTCTGTTCGGCAAAATGAATTTCATCGCCAGCAACCAGATCGCGGCTGTCGCCCTGGCCGAGGCTAACGCCATTAATCCAGGTGCCGTTGAGGCCGAGGTTTTTTATGCGCCAGTGACGGCCATTCCATTCAATCGCCGCATGCAATTTGGACACATAGGGTTTATCGATGTGGGTATCGACACTGGTCGCCAGCCGACCAAAAGTGTGGTGGGGCGCCAGCGGAAAATAGGTCTCTGCAGTGACATCCAGCAAATAGGCCATAACAATTTCCGTGCAACTATTTATTTATGTGCAATTGCTTTGTGGGCAATCTCTTTGCAGACAAGTGCGGTCGCAGCGTAGTGGGCGCTAGTTCCTGGCTCCGGTGATGATCCTTTAATACAGACGCTGGGGGCCTGCTTGTTATTGCTTTCAGGGTAGTTGTAATTCTGTGTAATAGGCAATTATCGAGCCGGGCTATAGATTGCCACAATATGGCAGTGTTTTCCTATCGCCCTGGATACACGATGAGCCTGAAATGCACGAATGGTAGCACGGGGTTGTGACTATGATTGGTCTGTTTAGAGCATCTTCCACCCATCGGCCGGTTGCGCGCGCTATTCATAAATTTAATCAGTCTTCCACGGCCAAGTGGGTTCCGCTGAATAAAAGCTTTATTACGCTGACCAAAATTATTTTGCGCGCAGCCAGTGAGCGCTTAAATCTTGCGCAGATTGCGGTAACTTTGCGCTGCGTTACCCACCAGGGGTATCGCCATTTGTTGCTGGTTAATGACGAGCACGATTTACAGGTGGCTGCAGTGGGGCAGGTGGAGGAGTTTATTATTTCCTCGCAGGACACTATTGCAGCACCCTTTGCCAATTTTAAGGCGGAAACCACGTTTAGTTTGCCGCTCGACTTTAAGCTTTCGCAGGGAAATGGGCAGCGCTTGGGATATTTGGTCGCGCAGTGCCGCCCTCAAGGCGTCATCAAGCGTGACCCACTGTTGAACGATCTGGCGTTGGTGGCGGAAGAGATTGTACGCACCATTGGTCGCTACCAAACGCGTTATCGCGCAATCCATGTTTATGGCGACCAAAGTTTTTGGATCGGCAACAGCAAAGCATTGCGCCAGCTGGATCAAAGGATGGATCTCTTGGCCAAAGGGAATTTGCCGGTGCTGGTGCGCGCTGATAAAGGAACCGGTAAAGTGATCGCGGCGCGCAGTCTGCACTGCTTGGGGCGGCCGGAGCTGGCTCCGTTTATTGAATCGGATTGCAGTGAGTGGGAGGTCGGTAATGCGGCCAGTATCCTGCAATCGCTGCACAGTTTTGCCAACGGCGGGACTTTGTTTTTGCGCAATCTGGATGCACTCTCGTCAAGCGATTTTCACAGTTTGCACGAATTCTGGCGCAGTGCGTCCAAGGCCGAATTTGATGGCAGCTACAGCCTGAAGTTGATCCTCAGCTTGAGTCGGGTACATTGTGCACTGGGTGCTGCCCAGCAGCATTGGTTGGCGCAACACGCCCAGGAATTGTATCTGCCCAGCCTGAGCGAGCGGCGGGAAGACATTCGCGATCTCACCCAGTTTTTTATTCAAGAGTTTGCTTTGGGTGAAGCCTTCGATTTAACCGAGGAGGCTTGGTGCCTGCTGGAAAGCGCCCCTTGGCCGGGTCAGGTCGAGGAGCTGAAAGAGTTAATCAAAAAACTGGTGCTGGTGGCCGATGGCACTTTGGTGTCTGCCGCTGAGCTGCGCCCGCTGCTGGGGCAGCACTGATCGTTAATTCCGCATTTTTATCCCTCTTTCCCCTGACGTTCTATTAGTCTCCCTGCTTTGTTGTTCACCTGCGGGGGCGGGGTTATACTGCCCCGTCTTTTACCCGCCCCTGAAGCCTGACCTTCCGGGTGTATTCGGATCTGTGCTTATGAAACTCCCCGTGTTGTTGCTGTTAGCTTGCCTCGGTTTAGGCCTTGTTGCTTGTGGCCAGAAAGGCCCACTCTATTTGCCCTCGGAAAATCCGGAGCAGGGCAGCGGCGAGCCAGAAACAGAGGCACCGGCCAAAACCGAAAAACCGGCGGATGCCCCCTGATTTTTTATCCCTATTTTGTTGGGCCTATTTTTCACTGATTGTTGATTGAGATTGGTTTATGCAGCATTTCACTCCTCGCAATGGCGAACTCTACGTTGAAGATACTCCCCTGAGCGCTGTTGCCGAACGTTTCGGCACGCCCTGTTATGTGTACAGCCGCGCGGCGTTTACCCAGCAGTATCTTTCCTATGCGCAGGCATTGGGTTCGCATCCCGGCATGATTTGCTACGCGATTAAAGCCAACTCCAATCTTGCGGTATTAAATATGCTCGCCAAACTCGGTGCGGGCTTCGATATTGTTTCCGGCGGTGAGCTGGAGCGTGTGCTGCGCGCCGGTGGCAATCCATCGCGTATTGTATTTTCTGGTGTGGGCAAAACCGCTGAGGAAATGGCGCGCGCGTTAGATGTAGGCATTTTTTGTTTCAATGTGGAATCTGAAGCGGAGCTGGAATTGCTGGCGCAAGTTGCCGCGCAAAAAGGCAAAGTGGCTCATATTTCGTTGCGCGTAAACCCGGATGTGGATGCCAATACCCATCCCTATATTTCTACCGGTTTGAAAGAAAACAAATTCGGTATTGCCATTGAGCGTGCACCGGCGGTTTACGCGCGCGCCGCTGAATTGCCGAGCTTGGCCATTAAAGGTTTGGATTGCCATATCGGCTCACAATTGACCCAGTTGACTCCTTTCCTCGACGCGTTGGATCGCTTATTAATTTTGGTCGATGAGCTGGCAGGTAAAGGTATTCACATTTCCCATCTGGATCTGGGTGGCGGTTTGGGCGTGACCTATCGCAATGAAACTCCGCCGCCGGTGGCGGATTACATGGCGGCCATCAAAGCTAAATTGGGCGATCGCAAATTATCGCTGATGTTTGAGCCGGGTCGGTCTATTTCCGCCAACTCGGGTGTGTTGCTCACTAAAGTCATGTTCCTGAAGCCGACCGAGCATAAAAATTTCGCGGTGATTGATGCCGCCATGAACGACAATATTCGCCCGTCGCTCTATCAAGCCTGGCAAGACATTCGTGCCGTTAAGCCGCGCGATGGCGAAGCCAAAAAATGGGATCTGGTTGGCCCCATCTGCGAAACTGGCGATTTCCTGGGCAAAGACCGCGATTTAAATATTGAGCCGGGTGATTTACTGGCGGTAATGTCCGCTGGCGCCTATGGTTTCAGCATGAGTTCCAACTACAACACCCGCGGCCGTGCAGCGGAAGTTGTCGTTGATGGCGATCAGATGCATTTGGCGCGTGCGCGCGAAACCTTTGAAGACATGATTCGCGGCGAACAGTTGCTACCAGAGTAAGAGCGGCCGGAATAAACAACCGATTTGTGGGACATATGATGCGTTTACGTTTTAGCAAAATGCACGGCTTGGGTAATGATTTTGTCGTTATCGATGGCGTGAGCCAAAGTGTGCGTTTGACACCGGAAAAAATCCGTTACATCGCCGACCGCAATTTCGGTGTGGGGTGCGATCAGATTTTGCTGGTCGAAACCCCGGAGACGCCTGATGTGGATTTTCGCTATCGCATTTTTAATTGCGATGGCAGCGAAGTGGAAAACTGTGGCAATGGCGCGCGCTGTTTTGCAGTGTTTGTGCGCGAGCGTAAACTCACCGGCAAAAGCGTGATTAAAGTAGAAACTGCCGGCGGCTTGATTGAATTGCGTGTGCAGCAGGACGAACAAGTTAGTGTGGATATGGGGGCACCGCGCCTTGAGCCGGCGCAAGTTCCGTTTGTGGCCGATGCGCGTGCAATTACTTATCCCATCGAAGTGGCTGGAAAAGCTTATGACATTTCAGCTGTATCCATGGGCAATCCCCACGGTGTGTTGGTGGTCGACAATGTAAAAACTGCACCAGTTGCCGAACTGGGGCCGTTGATTGAAAGTCACGCGCGTTTTCCGGCGCGCGTGAATGCGGGCTTTATGCAAATTCTGTCGCGCAATGAAATTAATCTACGCGTGTTCGAGCGCGGTGTGGGTGAAACGCTTGCGTGCGGAACCGGCGCTTGCGGTGCAGTCGTGTCCGGCCGTTTGCGTGGATTGTTGGATGAAAAAGTAAAAGTAAATTTACCGGGCGGCAGTTTGCAAATTTATTGGCCGGGTGAAGGTCAGTCGGTAATTATGACGGGGCCAGCTGTTACCGTATTTCATGGACAAATAAAAATTTGATCGCTCTTCAATAAGCAGACTGTTATGAACGAACATATCGCCACTCTTGCTGATCCGCTCGAGCCCGAACAAATCGAAGCCTATTTGCGCGAACATCCGGATTTTTTTGCGCAACATGCAGATTTACTCGCTGAATTAACTCTGCCCCATGAGTCTGGTTCGGCGGTGTCCCTGGTGGAGCGGCAGGTGGCCATTCTGCGTGAGCGCAATATCGATATGCGCAATCGCCTGAGCAAATTGCTCGACAATGCGCGTGAGAACGACAAACTTTTTGATAAAAGCAAGCGCCTGGTGCTGAGCCTGCTCGAGGGTCAGGATATGGGCGATATTATCGATGCGCTGCATTACAGCTTCGATAAAGACTTTAATATTCATTTCACCAGCGTGATATTAATCGGCAACCCGGACAAGGTTCCCAGCAGTCAGGCGCGCGTGGTTTCCATCGCCGATGCGCGTGAGTACATTGGCCCCTTGCTAAAAAATAGTCGCGCGGTGTGCGGCACCTTGGGCGAAAAGGAGCTGATGTTTTTATTCGGCGAACACGCTGCCAACATTGGTTCCGTTGCCACTGTGCCCCTTGTGCATGGCAGCGCCTTCGGCCTGCTCACAATTGGCAACCGGGATCCGCAATATTACCGCTCCAGTATGGGCACTTTGTTTTTGAGTTACATTGCGGAAGTGTTAAACCGTTTGCTGCCGAAATATTTGCCACGCTAGTTTTTAGCTTTCCGGAGAGTCCATGAGCGATTTTTCTCCACCTGAACATCTGCCTTTCCAAGCTGCGCTGGATGATTTTTTTATCTACATGCGCAGCGAAAAACAACTCTCCCTGCACACTCAAACCAACTACGCACGCGATCTGGGAAAGTTCCAAAAGTACTGTTTGGAAAAGCATTTATCTGCGTTAGATAAATTGACGGCAAACCATATTCGGCTGGCTGTGGCGCACTTGCATCGCGATGGTTTGGGCGGTAAAAGTTTGCAGCGCTGGCTGTCATCGCTGCGCAGTTTTTTCCAGTTTTGTATCAAACGCCAGTGGATGAGTAGCAATGTTGCGGATGGTATCGCTGCCCCCAAATCCCCTAAAAAATTACCTAAGACCCTTGATGTGGATCAGGCTATTCAATTTGTTGAAATTGAAGGCGATGATTTTATATTGCAGCGTGATCGCGCCCTGGTGGAATTAATTTATTCGTCGGGATTGCGGTTGGCGGAAGTGGTAGCCCTCAATGTGAGTGATATTGACTGGAGCGATGCCATGCTGCGTGTGGTCGCCGGTAAAGGCGATAAGTCGCGCGTACTGCCGATTGGTTCTGCAGCCATGAGCGCCTTAAAAAACTGGCTTCCCGCACGCAAACTTTTTACATCTGCGGCAGAGCCTGCGTTATTCATCACCCAGCGCGGTACGCGAATCGGCCATCGCGCTGTGCAAATCCGGTTGCAGCAGTTAAGCGTGCAGCAGGGGATGGATACACCAGTACATCCGCATATGCTGCGTCACTCTTTCGCTAGCCATATGCTGGAATCCAGCGGTGATTTGCGGTTGGTGCAGGAACTGCTCGGTCACGCCAATATTTCCACGACCCAGGTATATACCCATCTGGATTTTCAGCATCTCGCCAAAGTTTATGACAAGGCGCATCCGCGTGCAGGGCGGAAAAAGGATGATGAGTAATCGGTGCAAAAAAATGGCGACCCGGTGGTCGCCATTTTTTATTGATGTAGATTAAACATTGAATCTATTTAAATTTAGTGCCATCGTCATTGGTGGATAAAATCATCAGCTGACCATCCTGCAGCGGAATACGCTGGCCTGGGTCGTGATCCATACGTACTTGTGATTCTTTGCCTTTCAAGCGATACACCACGTTGTAGCCGGTAATATCTTCGCGGGTTTCATAAACGGTTTTGCAGCGTTTTTCGACGGTGGTGTAGGTGTCTTTATCCTGCATATTTTTTTGCACGCGATCACCTGCATAGCCACCGGCGACAGCGCCCGCGACTGTGGCAACTTTTTTACCATTACCGCCGCCGACCTGATGACCAAGCACGCCGCCGATGACTGCACCCACCGCTTTACCTGCTAGCCGGTTTTCGTCTTTCACTGGTTTTTTGTGCACCACTGTTTCATCGCGGCATTCCTGTTGTGGAATTTTGGTTTGCTTGGTGATTGGGGTGCTGCTGAGTACTTCGGCGTAATCCGGCTCTTTCAACAATTGATAGCTGCCGATGGCGCCACCTGCAGTCGCAATGCCCATTCCCAATACTGTGCCGATTATCATGGATTTGTTCATGGTGTTCTCCTCCGGCCTGTTGCCGTGTTGTCTTGCATGAGGCCAGTTTAAGCAGGTTTTTTATGAACAATAACTTAACGGCGGCGCGCAGTATTCCGGCCTGAGACGTAGTTTTCCTGGCCGGTGTGAGCTGGTTTGGCTTTTTTGCAGATGGCTCGCGAAAAAATGTACCGCCGCAATAATTTGCTTTTAATTATTATTTATATTATAAATTAAGTTCTGACGTTGTGAGATCAGAGGGGCTTGCCGGCTGCTTGTTGTTCCGGTGGTTATCGGCACGCGCAAACCTAAAACACCTAAATAACAATAATGGGTGATCAACTATGAAACTTGGAAAACTCCTGGCCGCCTTTATTGGTGCGGCATTACTTTGTTCCACTCAAGCCAGCATTGCCGCACCGGTTAAGGGGGCGGATGTCAGCTGGACCTCCGAAATTGAAGCTAACGGTTACAGCTATTACAACCGTAGCGGTGTTAAGAAAGACATATTGGCGATAATGAAAGAGCAGGGCATGACGGCTGTGCGCTTGCGCGTGTGGGTTAATCCTGCTGACGGTTGGTATAGCGGCACTCAAGATGTCGTTGCCAAAGCCAAGCGCGTAAAAGCGGCGGGCATGAAGCTGATGGTGGATTTTCACTACAGCGATTCTTGGGCCGACCCTGGCCAGCAAACCAAGCCGACCGCCTGGAGTGGTTATACATTTCAGCAGTTGATGGATGCGGTGTGGAACTCGACTCGTTTTACCCTGCAAGCCATCAAAGATGCAGGCGTAACGGTCGATTGGGTACAGGTGGGTAACGAAACCAACAACGGTATGTTATGGAATGATGGTAAGGCATCGACCAGCATGCAAAATTATGCCTGGTTGACCAACACCGGCTACAACGCGGTTAAAAGCATTTACGCCAGCGCCAAAGTTGTTGTGCATTTGGCAAATTGTCACGATAACGCCAACTTTCGCTGGATTTTTGATGGTTTGAAAAACAACGGCGCCAAGTTCGATATTATCGGCGCGTCCTCTTATCCGACGAATGCGAGCGGCTACACTTGGCAAAATGCCAACATCGCCTGTTTAAATAACCTCAATGATATGGTGAGCCGATACGGTGTGCCGGTAATGATTTCTGAAATCGGCGTGCCCTGGGATCATGCGCAAGCAAAAACAATTGTTGCCGACATGATCACCAAACTCGGTCAGGTTAGTGGCGGCAAAGGCGCGGCAATTTTTTACTGGGAGCCGGAAGCGCGCCCGGGTTGGAAAGGTTACACGCTCGGCGCAATGGATAATAACGGCAAGGCCACTGCCGTGTGGGATGCGTTTAAATAAACTCGATCAACTAAACAGTTTGATTTGAAAAATAAAAGCCGCACAGTGTTTTTGTGCGGCTTTTTTGTGAGTTAGTAAATAGGTTTGGTTGCGGCAATTAGTCGGAAGGCAGTTGGGCAATCTCGCGCAACGCTTGGATATAAGTTTCCACTGTTTGCGCACCTTGCAATAAATGCTGGCGGTTGATCACCACGCTGGGTACCGCACTAATACCGGCATTAATCCATTCTTGTTGCAGGTTGCGTACGGCTTGCGCAAATTCATCGCCGGCGAGTATTTCCATTGCGCGATTTTTATTAAGGCCAACGTGGTCGACGATAGCCAGCAAGACATCAGGCTGGTTGATATCGCGCCCTTCACCTTGATAGGCTTGCATCAGGGCGCGCTTTAATTCCCATTGCGTAGCGGCGGAATATTCTTGCTCGGCCCAATACAGCAAACGGTGGCAATTAAAGCTATTCCATAAGAATTCGCGCTCGGCAAAGGTGAAACTTAATTCGCGCCCGCGAGTAGCGATGGTGTCGTGTACGCTGCGAATTTGCGCATCACCCATGCCATATTTTTGCTGCAGATAATCTTTTAATTTCACGCCTTCAGCCGGTAATTGCGGATTTAGTTCAAACGGCTGGCAGTAAACCTCCACCAGGATTTCATCGCCCAGTTGCCGAATGGCAGCGTCCAATGCTGCCAGCCCCAGTGCGCACCAGGGGCAATTAATATCCGAAATAAAATCAATGCGCAGCATGATTAGCTCCAGCTAGTGCCGCCGTGATGGATTCGCTCAGTGGTGTGGTAGCGCGACCAATCAATTGGCTGAGTTGATGTGAGTCGTCAAACAATGCGCCCTGTGCGGCACTGCCATCGGAGGAGGCCAACAATTCTGCTAACCAATCCGGTAAGCCGGCGCTTTGCAACACTGCCTTGTATTCCGCAACGGGCAAATTGTTGAAAGGAATTTGCTCACCGCTTTGCTTGGATAACTCCGCAGCAAACTCTGCCAGTGTATAAGCTTGATCGCCGGCTAGTTCGTAAATTTTTCCTGCCTGGTTTTCGCGTACCAAAACTTCTGCCGCAGCGGCGGCGTAATCTATGCGTGCTGCTGACGAAATTTTACCGTTGCCTGTACTGCCAATCAGTGCCTTGAGTTGTAGTGCGGTGGGAATTGCCGCGGTGTAATTTTCGCTGTACCAGCCATTGCGTAAGAGCACAAATGGAACCCCCGAGGCTTTGATTTCTTGCTCGGTTTCTTTGTGCTCAAACGCGAGATCCATAATCGAGACGTCTGCATTTAGAATACTGGTGTAGGCGAGCAATTTAACCTTGGCATTTTTCGCGGCGTTAATCACATTGCGGTGTTGCGCCAAGCGCTGGCCGACCTCGCTGCTGCTGATAAGTAGCAATTTATCGACACCCTTGAGTGCCGCTTCCAGTGCGCTTGGTTGTGTGTAATCTGCTTGGCGAACTTGCACGCCGCGTGCGCGCAGTTCCTCCGCTTTGGACGGGTCGCGCACCAGGGCGATAACCTGATCCGCAGGAATCTTTTGCAGTAATTGGTCGATAACCAAACGGCCCAGTTGGCCGGTAGCGCCGGTAATAGCAATCATGATGAACCTCATAACGTGAATGTGGATGCTTGCCTGTGCACCAGGTTGGAGGCAGAATAGCAATCAAGCTAACTTTTAGTAAGTACGCACAAAAAGGTAAGTATGAAAAAAATGAATCCAGAGGTTGAATCAGGCGTGAAGGCACCGGGTGGGACCTACAGCTCAATCAGTGATGCTTTGGCGGCGGGCGATGTGTTTGCCGACAAGTGCCCGTCGCGTTTGATCCTCAATCACATCACCAGCCGCTGGGGAGTATTGGTGCTGGTTGCTCTGTTGGCGGGTACTCATCGCTTTAGTGAGTTGCGCCGCAAGATTAAAGGCGTCAGTGAGCGGATGCTGGCACAGACGCTACAGGTGCTGGAGGCAGATGGTTTTGTTGAGCGTCGCTCGCTGCCGGTAGTGCCGCCGCACGTGGAGTACAGCCTGACGCCTCTGGGTGTGGAGGTGGCCGAACAGGTGCGCAGCCTGGTGGATTGGATACAGCAGAATCTGGGGCGGATTAACCTGCCAATGGAGGCGGACGAGGGTGCCTAGCTCCGCTGATTATTGCACTGGATTGGTTCGTTTATTTGATCCGTTTCAGCGGGTCAGTCTGCCAAGCTGCTAGTATTCCCTTCAATCGATAACCCTTACACGAGTTGCCTTTATGCTGAATTTCACCGGCGTGCCCGTCGAACTGCAGCCCGCTGCCCAGCGTTTTTGGGAGCAATTTTCCACTGCTATCCAGAGTCAGAATTTGTCTGACCCGCAAACGCTGTTACCCGAGTCTATCCTCGCCGAGGAGTTTTTTCGTCAACTGACGCGCGCCTTTGTGGCGAGTGAATTTATCGCCAAGACCTCGGCCCGGACACCGGCGTTGTTATTGGAGTTAATTGAATCCGGCGCGCTCTTCCGTGCACAGAACGATGAAGATCTGGCGGCGTTTGCGGTAAACATCAATGCTGGAATTAACGAAGCGGATGTCGATGCGCGACTGCGCCGCGCGCGCAACAAGGCGATGATCCGGGTGATCTGGCGCGATCTGAATCGCCTCGCCAGCATGAGCGAAGTGACTGCTGAGTTATCGCGCTTTGCGGACACATCGATTCAACTCGCGGCGGAATATCACTATCGTGCGCTGGAAAAAATTTACGGAACGCCGATCGGTCGCGAGTCTGGTAAGACCCAGCCATTTATGGTGTTGGGCATGGGGAAATTGGGTGCCGGTGAGTTGAATATTTCCTCCGATATCGACCTGATTTTTACCTTTCCCGAGGGCGGTGAAACCAATCACGCCAGCCGTGCCATTAGCAATCAGGAGTTTTTCGTCAAACTCGGCCAGCGCTTGATCAAGAGTTTGGATACCATCACTGCTGAGGGCTTTGTGTTCCGTGTGGATATGCGTTTGCGTCCCCACGGCGAAAGTGGCTCGCTTGCCATGAGCTTTGTGGGGATGGAGGATTACTACCAAACCCAGGGGCGCGAGTGGGAGCGCTATGCCATGATCAAGGCCCGCACGGTGGCCATGGCGGGTGGCGAGCAGCAGGAACAGGCGCGCAAGACCCTGCGCAAAATGCTGCAGCCGTTTACTTATCGTCAATATATCGATTTCAGCGCGATTGAATCTTTGCGCGAGATGAAGGGGTTGATTGCGCGGCAGGTGCAGCGCAAGGGTATGAATCTGGATGTGAAACTCGGCGAGGGCGGGATTCGTGAAGTTGAATTCGTGGTGCAGGTTTTCCAGTTAATTCGCGGGGGGCGCGATGCGCTTTTGCGTAAACGCAAAGTGCCGGTGTTGTTGCCCATTCTCGAGCAAGAAAATTACCTGCCGCCTGGTGCTGGCAGTGCCTTGCTGGAGGCCTATATTTTCCTGCGCAATACCGAGCATGCCATTCAGGGGTTTCAGGATAAGCAGACCCAGGCTTTGCCGATTGATCCGCTCGGCCAGCAGCGATTGGCCTGGGCGATGGGGTTTGAAAGTTGGGATGGGTTTTTCACCGTGTTGAGCAATTATCGCCAACGGGTAAATGCCGAGTTTAAAGCGGTAATTGCCGCGCCGGATGAAGAGGAGTCCATCGATCAAAAAGCCCTCACCTTTTGCCTCAGCTTATGGGAAGGCAGTTTGCACGGTGAGGATGCCATACATGCACTCGAGGCGCGCGATGTGGAGGCGGCGCCCGGGTTGGTAAAAAACCTGGCTGATTTGCGCGCTAGCCGTGCGGTTCTCTCTATGCAGGCGAGTGGTCGCACCCGGCTGGATGTATTTATTCCGCGCTTGTTGCATGGTTTATTTACCCAGGCGGGCGCTGGTAAGTTACCACTAACTATTGCGGAAACCTTTGGCCGCATTGTCCCGTTCATTGAAGCGGTAGCGCGGCGCACAGCATACCTGGTGCTTCTGGTGGAAAACCCCACCGCCTTGCAACAATTAATTCGCCTGTGCGCCGCCAGCCCCTGGATCGCCGACCAGCTCACCCAGTTTCCGGCATTGCTCGACGAATTGCTGACCCCTGAAAGTCTCTACGCTCCGCCGGATAAGGCGCTGTTGCGCGATGAATTGCGCCGCGATGTGCTGCGGCTGACGTGGGATGATCTGGAAGGGCATATGGAAGCCTTGCGCTATTTCCGGCTCGCCCACGGTTTGCGCGTGGCGGCAAGTGAGGTCACCGGCGCTTTGCCGTTAATGAAGGTAAGCGACTACCTCACGTTTATCGCCGAGGTAGTACTGGAGCATGTATTGCAGCTCTCCTGGGAGTATATGGTGGAACGCCACGGGCGCCCGCGTCGTGCGGATGGTTCGGTAGATACGGTCGCCGATTTTGTGATTGTTGGCTACGGCAAGCTGGGTGGAATCGAGCTGAGCCATGGTTCGGATCTGGATTTGGTGTTTATCCACAACAGCGATGCGAGCTTTTCTACTGATGGCGAACGCAGTATTGATAACCTCACGTTTTACACCCGTTTGGGTCAGCGGATTATCCATGTGCTCAATACCTATACGCCCACCGGAAAGCTCTACGAAGTAGATATGCGTCTGCGACCCTCGGGTAATTCAGGCATGTTGGTGTCTTCGCTGGCAGCCTTTGAAAAGTATCAAGCGAATGAGGCCTGGACTTGGGAGCATCAGGCGCTGGTGCGCGCCCGGGTAGTGGCGGGTAGTGCCGCGCTAGGTGCGCAGTTCGAGGCGGTGCGACAGCGAATTCTGAGCCGCGCGCGGGATCTGGAACAATTGCGTAAGGATGTGGCTGATATGCGCCGCAAAATGCGCGAACAGCTGGGCAGTGAAGCCAAGGCAAAAAGCAAAAACACCGCGCTATTTAATTTGAAACAGGATGCCGGTGGTATCGTGGATATTGAATTTATGGTTCAATACGCGGCTTTAGCTTGGGCGTCTAAATCGCCCGATATTATCCGGTACACGGACAACATTCGCATACTCGGATCACTGGAAGAGGCTGGCTTACTGGATGCCGACTCCGTGGCCCACCTGATCGCCGCTTACAAAGCATACCGATCCACCGGTCACCGCCTTGCGCTACAGCGACAGGAGGCAGTGCTGGAAGGTGACAATCACTTTACTGAAGAACGTGCGCAGGTCACGGCGATTTGGGATCGCGTGATCGGTCACCCCTGATTACACAGACTTTTTTGATAAAGAATTTGGAGTTAGCTATGTCTTTTGCCGATCGCGACGGCGTTATATGGCTCGATGGTGAACTCATTCCATGGCGCGATGCCAAGGTTCACGTTTTAACTCATACTCTGCATTACGGTATGGGCGTTTTTGAAGGCGTTCGTGCATACAAAAGCGATTCGTTGGGCACCAGCATTTTCCGTTTGCAAGAACACACTGATCGTTTATTCCGCTCTGCCCACATCATGCGTATGAAAATGCCCTACGCTAAAGATGTGGTGAACGAAGCGCACAAAATGGTGGTGCGTGAAAATGGTTTGGCAGAAGCCTACCTGCGCCCAATGGCGTTCTACGGTTCCGAAGGTATGGGCCTGCGTGCCGATAACCTGAAAGTGCATGTGATGGTTGCCGCCTGGCACTGGCCGTCTTATATGTCACCGGAAGCGCGCGATCTGGGTATCCGTATCCGCACTTCCAGTTACACTCGCCACCATGTGAATATTTCCATGTGTAAAGCGAAAGCCAATGGTCACTACATTAACTCGCTGCTGGCGCTGCAAGAAGCCCTGGATAGCGGTTGCGAAGAAGCACTGTTGCTGGATAACGAAGGCTATGTGGCAGAAGGTAGCGGTGAAAACTTCTTCCTGGTGCGCGATGGCATCATCTACACCCCAGAGCTGACTTCTTGTCTGGACGGCATTACGCGTAACACCATTTTCCACTTAGCTGCAGACTGCGGTTATACCATCAAAGAAAAGCGTATTACCCGCGATGAAGTGTATGTTGCTGACGAAGCATTCTTTACTGGTACCGCTGCTGAAGTGTTGCCGATTCGCGAACTCGATGGTCGTCAAATTGGCGAAGGTCGTCGCGGTCCAATCACTACGCGTTTGCAAGATTTGTATTTCAAATCAGTGCGCGGCGAATTGCCCGAGCACACCAACTGGTTGGCGCCGGTTGCAAAATAATCGCCACTTTAACGGAGCCAAATGGCTCCGTTATTATTTTTGCCTTTCGTAACTTTTGATTGCCGCTATGATCGACATTCAATTCCCGCCCGAGCTGAAACAAATCCAAAAAATTTTGGTGATCGGCCCTGCGTGGATTGGCGATATGATGATGGCACATAGCCTGTTTCAATTGTTGAAGCAGCGCAACCCCACTGTGCAAATCGATGTATTAGCGTCGAGTTGGACAAGGCAATTGTTAATTCGTATGCCCGAAGTGCATCAAGCGATTGATATGCCAATTGGCCATGGCAGTCTGGCGTTTGCCGACCGGCGCGCGCTAGGAAAAGAATTAGCGTCGCATCACTATGATCAGGCGATTTTATTGCCTAACTCTTTTAAGTCCGCGTTTATTCCTTTCTTTGCCAATATTCCGGTGCGCACTGGCTGGCGCGGCGAGATGCGCTATGGTTTGGTTAATGATATGCGTGTGCTGGATAAGCCTCGTTTTCCATTGATGGTGCAGCGTTATACGGCGTTGGCGTTGCCAAAAAACAGTGAGCCGTTAACGCAATTTTCGTATCCGCATTTAGTTGTAGATAAAAGTCTGCGACCACAATTGTTAACAAAATTTGCATTGCAGTTGAATCGACCGCTATTAATAATTTGCCCAGGCGCAGAATATGGCCCCGCAAAACGTTGGCCTGAGCACTATTTTGCGGAAGTCGTCGATGAAAAAATTCGCGCTGGTTGGCAGGTGTGGTTGATGGGTTCAGCAAAAGATCGTGAAGTCACTGAAGCAATTCGTCAATTGTTATTGGAAGAAGAGCGCGAGTATTGTTTTAATCTCGCCGGTAGTACCAACCTCGGCGAAGCCATTGATCTCATGGATTGCGCGGATGCTGTGTTGAGCAATGACTCCGGGTTAATGCATATCGCCGCAGCATTGCAAAAACCGCTAGCGGTTATTTATGGCTCTACGTCGCCGGAGCATACACCGCCGCTGGCTGAGCGCGTGACAATTATTAGCAAGCCGATTGATTGCGCACCTTGCTTTGAACGTGAATGCCCCAAGGTGCATCACAAGTGCTTGCGTGATTTAATGCCGCCGCAGGTACTGAATGCGCTGGATGCATTAATTCCCCTGCCGCTTACGCCCATCGCTGAATAACGCGCATGAAGCTTGCCTTTGTTATCTTTCGTTATTTTCCATTCGGTGGCTTGCAGCGCGATATGCTGGCGTTGGCCCATTATTTTCAGCAACAAGGTCATTCTATAACGGTATTTTGCAAGCACTGGCAGGGCGAAAAAAAGGCCGGCATCGATGTGGTCGAGATTCAAGCGCGCGGATTTTTGGATGTTGCGGGCGTAAAGTGTTTTGTCGATCAATTCCAATTGCAATTCCCTCGTGCCGAGTTTGATGCGCTTATTGGCTTTAATAAAATGCCAGGCTTGGATATCTATTTTGCCGGCGATACCTGTTTTGCTGACAAAGCCTATTGTGAGCGCAATTGGCTGTATCGCCTGGCGCCGCGTGCGCGCTTGTACTTGCAGTATGAGGCGGATGTTTTTGGTGAGAAAAGTGCAACAAAAATTCTTTCTCTTGTTGAACAGGAACGAAAAAAATTTGCGCGCTTTTATACCACTCCTCCAGAGCGCTTTTGTCCGTTGCCGCCGGGCATAGAATACGAGCACATAGCCTGTGCTGACTCTCAGGCCGCTTATAGCAAGCTGCGGCGCGACTTGAATTTGCGCGAGACTACGCGAATTGTTTTATGTTTGGGGTCCGGCTTCCATACCAAGGGCGTGGATATCAGTATTGCGGCCTTTGCCGAGCTACAACAATACTGTGTAGATAGCGTGTTGCTTGTTGTTGGCAATGACAAGCCCGGCAAATATTCTAAGCAGGCTGGTGCACTGGGTATTGCACACAAGGTTTTTTTCCTGGGTGCGCGCAGCCCGGTTGGTGAATTGTTGCATGGTGTGGATATATTGCTACACCCAGCGCGCAAAGAGCTGGCGGGCAATGTGTTGCTGGAAGCAATACTTTGTGGTTGCCCGGTCATTGCGAGCGATCTTTGCGGTTACGCGCACTACATCGTTGAGCATCAGATGGGTGAAGTGATCGCATTGGGCGCAGCACCTGCCGACATTGCGGCACAACTGCAAAAACTATTGGCGGTTGATAACGCGCGTTGGCAAGCACAGGCAGCGACGCTAAATCGGCATGGTGAATTTTATTCGCGCGCACCGGCGGCGTTGGCTGCGGTTGAAACTGTTGTGCAGCAAAAAACGTCACTCTTTAAAAGTCTTGAATGGCGCAATACCGCGAATGATACGACGGTTATTTTGCGCGATGAGCTGGTGGAATCCTGGAAAGACGAGCCCGTATTCGATCTGATGTTGCACTTGACCGGCAAAGTCGCGCGAGAAATGCCAGACCGCCAAACACTGCGATTTGAACACAATGGGCAGGTTTACTACCGCAAATGGCATCGCGGTGTAGGTTGGGCGGAAATAGTCAAAAATTTACTCCGCTTGCGTTTGCCGGTATTGGGTGCGCGCAATGAGTGGGCTGCCCTGAATAAAATGCGTGCGCTGTCTATTCCGGGTTTAATTCCAGTGGCATTTGGTGAGCGGGGCAAAAACCCGGCAACGCGACAATCGTTTGTAGTTACGCGCGAATTAAATAATGTCATTCAATTGGATCATTTGTTTGAACAGCGCGAGCTGCCGCCGACAATTAAGCGCGTTTTGATTAACAAGGTGGCAATGATAGCGCGCGAGCTACATGCCGCTGGCATTAATCATCGCGATTTTTATTTATGCCATTTTATGTTGCGCGAGTCGTCGTTAGCGACAGGCGTGCCAGATGTAACTCTGGTGGATTTGCATCGTGCGCAACTGCGTGCACAAGTGCCTGAACGGTGGCGCGTTAAAGATATTGGCGGATTATTGTTTTCCAGTTTGAATCTCGGTTTTAGTCGGCGCGATTACTTGCGTTTTTTACGGGTTTACTTTGCCTCAGACCTGCGCAGTATTTTGCGCGAGCATTTATCGCTGCTGCAAAAAATACGGCTGCGTGCACGCACTACCTACAAACGCGATTTTGGCCATTGGCCGAGCATTTAAATACAGAGATCAGTGTGATTTTATGTTATTGAATTCCGCACAACGTGAACAAAAAATGTTGGCCTGGGCCTATGGTGGTTTGTGGGTTTTTGTGAGCGCTTTTTTGTGGGCGCCTTCGCGCGATGGATTAGAAGGAATCTATGCGCTTGCGTTTTTTATTCCTCTGTTAATGGTACTGCCTTGGCGTCGGCCAGAGCTTGCAGTCTACGGTGGTTGGTTTACCGCTGCAGCCTTAGCCTATGCAAGTTGGGCTCTCGTATCCGGTCTATGGGGTGGTGATTTAGGGTATCTGGTTGTGCAGTGGTTGGTGTTGGTAGTCTGGCTGGCTGGCACTGCGTGGGTGCTGCAAAAAAAATCCATCGACTGGGATCAAATTTTGCGCTGGTTAGTAGTTATTGGTGCGCTATCTGCCTTGTTGAATATTGCCGTGTTTTATTGGAACCATCCACTGGCGGCGCGCATGGAAGGTGTCACTGTCGCGCGTGCACCTACGCTGGTTGGGCAAGTGTATGGGGTTGTGGTATTGCTGGGGATTTTATTGTCCTGGCGTACCGACTGCTTTAAATGCGCATTAGGTCTGTCGCTCGCCTGTATTCCTGCGTTAGCTGCGCTAGGCTTATCCCAAAGTCGCGGGCCATTGCTGTCACTCGTATTGGCGCTGCTGATTGGATTGTGTTGGTTGCGTCCAGGTTGGAAAATCCTGCTGGTGCAACTCAGTGCTTCCCTGGTGGGGCTGTTGTCGCTCTTTGTGATTTTTCCGCTGGATCAATTGTTGTTGGAGCGTGGAGCTTCATTTCGCGATCAAATCTGGCTGGACGTGATCCGCCAAATGATTGCGGACCCCGGTCTGTTTTTGTGGGGCATTGGCATGAGTGAGGTCACCGATATTCAAACCAGCATTGGTGAATATCATCATGCTCACAACGCCTGGTTGGATATCGTTTATCGCACGGGAATGATCGGCCTGAGTTTGGCTGTGGTTCATCTAGTGCTGTTACTCTGGGCCGCTCGTCGTCACCTGCCCTTAGCGCCACTTACGCTCTGGTTGCTTTATGGTTGCGGTTGTCTGTTAGTCGATTCGCGTACCCTGTTTTGGGAAATTGATGTGAAATGGCTGCTTTATTGGGTTCCTGCCGGGCTTCTTGCTGCGGCTTTAATGCCTCGCAAAAGTGTACCCGTGCGTGCGCCACTGAATGGATAAACTATGAGTTCTGTAGCAAAAAAAAATAGCGCTGTAGGGGATGCTTCCGCCTGGACGGTTTACAAGCGCTTATTGGGATATGTAAAACCTTATGTAGGCTTTTTTGTACTGAGCATGCTCGGGTTTGGCTTATTGGCAGCGTCCAGCGTGATGTTTGTAAAAATTCTGGAGAATCTGGTCAACGTTATTGCGGCAAATGATCCGACGGATCGCTATTGGGTTCCTCTGCAAGTTATAGGTGCGACTTTGTTGCGTAGCCTGGGGGCGTTTGTCGGCATCTATTTAATGTCGCGTATCGCGTTCAACGTTGTACATCGTCTGCGCGTCGATGTTTTTAATCATATGACGCAATTACCTAATGCGACCTTTGATGAAAAAAATTCTGGCAATTTAATTTCGATTATTACTTATAACATCAACGGTGTTACTGCCGCGGCAACTGATGCGATAAAGATTTCATTGCGCGAAGGTTTGACGGTTATAGCGCTCTTTGGATACCTGCTTTATACCGATTGGCGACTCACACTGGTTTTTATTTTAATTGCGCCGCTAATCGGTGTAATTGTGACTACTGTGGGTAAACGATTGCGTCGGTTGAGCAACCGGGTGCAAAACACAGTGGGCGATTTAACGCAGGTCACTGGCGAAATGATCAATGGTTTTAAAGTGATGCGCAGTTTTGGCGGTGAAGAGTATGAGAAGCAACGCTTTGAATCTGTGAGCAAAAAAAACTTGCAACAGAATATGAAAATTGTCGTGACGTCTGCAGCTAATACACCTCTGATTCAACTGATTATTGCCTGTGCGATTGGCCTGCTGATTTTTGTTGCCTTAACTTTTATGGAGTTGAAAGATCCTGCCAGTTTTATCGCCTACATGACGTCGGTTGCCGGAATCCTTCCTGCCATGCGCAAACTGGGTGAAGTGGCTCCTACTATTTTGAAAGGCGTGGCTGCGGCAGACAGTGTTTTTACCATGTTGGATTCAGCTACTGAAACCGATACGGGGACTTATCAAGTGCCGCGTGTAAAGGGTGATGTGAGGTTTGCCGATGCAACCTTTATTTATCCCAATCAATCTAGCCCGGCATTAAATAAGATAAATTTGCAAGTAAAGTCCGGCGAAGTCATTGCGTTGGTTGGCAAGTCGGGCAGTGGAAAATCTACACTGGTGAGTTTGTTGAATCGTTTTCACGATGCCAGCGCCGGTGAAATTTGTATCGATAATGTTCCCGTTCAAGCCTATCAATTGCGCAATTTACGCGAACAAATTGCCTTGGTTAATCAACAGGTAACTTTGTTTAATGATACGGTTGCTGGCAATATCGCATACGGCAGCCTGCAAATAAAATCGATGGATGAAATTCGCAAAGCCGCCGATGCTGCCTATGCGACAGAATTTATCGAGCAATTGCCCGAGGGTTTTAATACACTAATCGGGGAATCGGGTGCGCGCCTATCTGGCGGTCAGCGGCAGCGCTTGGCGATTGCACGGGCAATCCTGAAAGATGCGCCAATATTAATTCTGGATGAGGCAACTTCTGCGCTGGATAACGAGTCTGAGCGCTATATCCAGGCGGCCATGGAGCAAGTAATGAAAGGTCGCACTACCTTCGTTGTCGCCCATCGACTATCTACGATTGAGAACGCTGATCGGATATTGGTGATGGAGCAGGGGGAAATAGTGGAACAGGGAACTCATATGCAGCTTTTGTCTGCAAAAGGGGTTTATGCTCGGCTACATGCTAAGCAGTTCCACAATGATGCTGATGATTTACCTGAAGTGCCGGCGCACTAGCCGGCGTGGAGCAAGGACCCGCGCAGGGTGCCCGTCTAACGGATGTTAAACAGAGTAGAGACTATGCATCTAACTATGCCTAACTTTGAAAGTGCCCATATCCTGGTGGTGGGGGATGTCATGCTGGATCGCTATTGGCACGGCATGAGTTCACGTATCTCGCCCGAGGCGCCGGTTCCGGTAGTTAAGGTCAGCCAGACGGAAGATCGCCCCGGCGGCGCCGGTAACGTGGCGCTGAACATGGCGGCCTTGGGTTCAAGTGTGTCGCTAATCGGCATTGTCGGTAACGATGAGGCGGGCCAGATTTTGCAACATCGTCTGCGGGCAGCCAAAATCGATATAGATTTTCTGGTTTCTACCACCAAACCCACGATCACAAAGCTGCGTGTGATTAGCCGTCATCAGCAATTGCTACGCATGGATTTTGAAGACAAGTTCGATCTCTCGGACAGTGCCGATTTTATCGGTAAGGTTAGAGCTGCAATTCGTAATTGTGATGTACTGGTGTTGTCCGATTATGCCAAGGGCAGTCTGCAGGATTGCCAAACCCTCATTCGCATTGCGCGTGACGCAGGCGTCCCGGTATTGGTTGACCCCAAGGGGCATGATTTTGTTCGCTATCGTGGCGCAAACATATTGACGCCGAATTTCCATGAATTTGAAACCGTGGTTGGCAAATGTACCAGTGAGCAGGACCTGGTACAGAAAGGCAAAGCCCTTATGCAGGATCTGGGTTTGCAAGCCTTGCTGATTACCCGCGGGGAGCAGGGTATGACGCTGTTACGCCCCAGCCAGCCGGAGCTGCATCTACCAGCGCGCGGGCGTGAAGTATTTGATGTGACTGGTGCCGGTGATACGGTGATTGCAACCCTCGCGGCTGCCATAGCCGCAGGGCATTCGATGCCGGAAGCGACAGCACTGGCAAACCTGGCGGCGGGTATCGTGGTTGGCAAACTGGGTACCGCCGCGGTAAGTGCCCCTGAATTGCGCCGCGCCATTATCGCGGAACAAGGTGCGCAACGCGGAGTGGTTTCAGAAGAGCAATTGCTCATGGCGATTGAAGATGCGCGTGCCAGCGGCGAGCGGTTGGTATTTACCAACGGCTGTTTCGATATTATCCACGCGGGTCATGTGGGTTATTTGGAAGAGGCGCGTAAACAGGGTGATCGTCTGATAGTCGCCGTTAATTCTGATGCTTCAATTCGTCGCCTTAAAGGCAGCGGCCGGCCAATTAATCCTTTGGATCGACGTATGGCAGTATTGGCGGGTTTGGAGGCGGTGGATTGGGTTGTATCGTTTGATGAGGATACCCCGGAGCGATTGCTTCGGCGGGTAAAACCAGATGTGCTGGTAAAAGGCGGCGACTACAGTGAAGACCAGGTAGTGGGGGGTAATATCGTAAAGCCCTATGGCGGTAAGGTAAAAGTGCTTAGCTTTTACGACAACTGTTCAACCACCTCGATTGTGAACAAAATTCGCAAACAGTAAACACCGCATAATGACCTAAAAAATGCCGCCCAATGGGTGGCATTTTTTTTGGAACAAAGAAATGATCAGGCGGCGAGCTCAAGGATCTCGCGCGACGCCTCGGGCGTAATCACGCCGTGTTCGCCCAGTGCGAGCAATTCGTGCTTCACCAACATATCAACCAGCTTGGGAATAGAGTCCCGTCCAACACCGTAACCACTCAGGGTAGTTGGGGTTCCCATCTGCTCGAAGAAGCCGCGTGTTGCCGCGATGGCTGCATCGATAAGTTCATCGTCATTGGTCTGGTTCAGCCCCCACACACGACGACCATACTGAAGCAACTTGCCGCGCTTTTTGTCGCGTTGGTGCTGCATCACAGCGGGCAGGACTACTGCCAGGGTTTGGGCATGATCCAGACCATGCATAGCGGTAATTTCGTGTCCGATCATATGCGTCGCCCAGTCTTGCGGCACTCCGACGCCAATAAGCCCATTAAGGGCCATGGTTGCTGCCCACATAACATTGGCACGCACGGCGTAATTGTTGGGTTCTTTAAGTGAGCGCGGTCCTTCTTCGATCAATGTCATCAGCAGGCCTTCAGCAAAACGATCCTGAACTTTGGCGTCCACCGGATAAGTGAGGTATTGCTCCATAATGTGGACGAATGCGTCTACAGCTCCATTGGCGATTTGGCGAGGTGGCAGGCTGTAGGTGGTGGTCGGGTCGAGGATCGCAAACTGTGGGTACACTAATGGGCTGCCAAACGCTAGCTTCTCTTGGGTCGCCGCTTTGGTGATGACTGAATTGCCGTTGCTCTCGGTTCCGGTAGCTGGAAGCGTCAGTACACAACCGATAGGGAGTGCAGAAAAAAATGGCTGGCTCTTCGCCATGATATCCCAAGGCTCACCGTCAAAATTTATCGCTGCGGCGATTAACTTGGTGCCATCGATCACACTTCCTCCACCAACGGGTAAAAGGAAGTCGATATTTTCTTTTTTAACGAATTCCACCGCTTTCATCAGCGTTTCATAGTGGGGGTTGGGTTCAATTCCCCCAAATTCAAACCAGGTTTTTCCTTCCAGTGCTTTGACTACTTGGTCATAAACACCGTTTTTCTTAATTGAGCCGCCGCCGTAGGTTACGAGTATGCGCGCATCCTTGGGGACAAGGTTTGCCAGCTCTTTAATTTGCCCCTCGCCAAAAACGATTTTGGTGGGATTGGAGAAAGTGAAATTTTGCATGAGGTAGCTCTCCGAGTGTTGTGTACTAGTGGGCGTGAATCTGGCGGCCTCGAATCATTAATTCAAGGGCGCTTGCGTAAATTTACGCAGACTTAATCCAAATACGGTTATCAATGATTAGATGGGGGATGGCCTGCAGGCTTCGCCCTAGGCACGGGCCCGCAACGCAGAGCCCGGATTGAATCACAAATTGTGCGCCGTGATTGGCGCATTGGATCATGGTGCCGCTGTTGTCCAGAAACTGGTGTTCTACCCATTCCAGCGGAATTCCCAAATGGGGGCAGGCGTTGTTGAAGACGAAGATCAGTCCGCGTTTTTTGACAACAAAAACATTCAGCTTGCCCAGTGTAAAACCGCGGCTCGAACCTTCATCCAAATCCTCGAGATCACAAAGGGCGAGCAGGCTGCCATCGGTTGCTGTCATTGCGGTGCAATCAATCGCACTTTGCGCGTGAGCAGCTTGCTATCGCGCATCACGCTCACGTTTACCTTGTCGCCTGGTTTGTAATGCTCCAGGGCACTTAAGAGCTGATCATCGTTGGCGACCGGGTAGTCCTCAATGGCGACTATGACATCGCCCAGACTGATTTGCCCCCAGTTATTGCGTTTCGCACCTTGCAAGCCAGCCTCCGCGGCTGGAGAGTTGGGTTCTACACGTAAAATAGGTACACCTTGAATGCCAACCTGTTGCGCCCATTGATCAGGCGCTACCGCAATTCCAAGCACTGGGCGCACTATGCGTCCATGAGTAATTAACTCTGGAACAACTTCTTTCACCGTATTGACGGGAATCGCAAAGCCAATTCCGGCGCTGGCGCCGCTGGGGCTGTAGATCATTGTGTTGACCCCTATGAGGCGCCCTTCAGAATTAAGCAACGGGCCGCCCGAATTGCCGGGGTTAATTGCCGCATCCGTCTGAATGACATTGGTGATTTTGCGCTGATTGGGGGATTCAATTTCGCGCCCCAACGCGCTCACCACTCCGGTGGTAAGGGTGGCGTCCAAGCCAAATGGATTACCGATCGCCAATACTTTACGCCCGACACGCAAATTACCTGAATCCCCCAAAGGCAAGGCTTTAAGTTTGGCTTTTTGCCCGTCGATTTTCAGTACGGCAATATCGCGTTCGGGCGCTAATCCCACCACCTCTGCAGGCCAATTGGACTGATCTTGCAAAGTAATAGTGATTTTGCGAGCACCTTCGACCACGTGGTAGTTGGTCACAATGTAACCTTTTTCGTCCCATACAAAACCGGTACCTGAGCCGCGTGGTACGGTCACGAGATCAAAAGAGTAGGGATCGCGAGCGAGTTGTTGGTTAGTGACGAACACTACGCTGGGGCGTGAGGATTCAAACACCTCCATGCTGTTTTGTTCGTCATCGGTAGAAAACGCCTGAACGGTTGCCGCACTCAAGGTGCTGGCGCCGGTCAGGAAGCTGAGTAAAAACCAGCGCCAGAGCTTCATAGTGTCAGTCTCCAGCGATTAAGCAGCGTTGCGCAGCGCTTGAATACGCGCTTCCAAGGGAGGATGGCTCGCAAACAGATTGCTCATGCCACCACTAATACCAAAGGCGCGCATGCTGCTCGGTAATGGGCTTTCCACTCCGGCACTTGTCTCGGCTTGCAGGCGTTGCAGGGCGCGGATCATTGCGCCGCGATCGGCCAGAGTCGCGCCAGCCTCATCGGCGCGATATTCGCGGTAGCGCGAGAAAGCCGCCACAATCATAGAGGCCAGAATGCCCAGAACAATCTCGGCGATAAAGGTAGTGACCATAAAGGCGATGCCGCGACCATCTTCATTTTTCAGCAGGACCCGGTCAACCAGATCGCCAATGATGCGGGCGAAGAACATGACAAAGGTATTTACCACACCTTGGATCAGACTCAAGGTGATCATATCGCCGTTGGCTACGTGCCCAATCTCGTGCGCTAGTACCGCCTTTACTTCATCGCGCTCAAAGCGTTGTAAGAGCCCGAGGCTTACGGCGACCAGGGCATCATTGCGATTCCAGCCCGTAGCAAATGCGTTAGATTCTTGAGCCGCAAACACGCCAATTTCCGGCGTTTTAATTCCGGCTTTCTCAGATAACTCAACCACGGTGTCGACCAGCCATTTTTCGTCGGCGTTGCGCGGCTGTTCTATCAGCTGCACACCCATGGTTTTCTTGGCCATCCACTTGGATAAAAACAGGGAAATAAAGGAGCCGACAAATCCGAACACGGCGCAGAAAATCAGCAGGTTTTGCAGGTCAAGTCCGCCTGCAGTGCGATAACTGCCAACCCCGAGTAAGCTTAAAACTACACCAGCCACCAGCATTACCGCGAGGTTAGTGAGTAAAAACAAGCCTATGCGTAACACGATATTATCTCCCATGAGTTAGGTAAGGTTTACCGTCTGAATGACGGTCACGTGGGAATATATGTGTACAGGTACTCGGGATTTCAATTGCGGGCGATGTTAAGAAAGGAAAAACTGCAGTCGCGTTTATAAAAATGGCCGCCTCAAGGGCGGCCCAAGCAACCGTGTTAGCCGAGAGACCTTCGGAGAGGAAAGCCCCAAGGGGGTGAGCAAACTCTTTAACCGACTTGCAGGGCGATTAAGGATACTACTCAACTGATTTGCAGTGAAACTGCATGCCAGTGAGTTAATAATAATATTTCTCATTTAAAAGTCAAATAATTTTTGAGAATTATTCTTATTTATGCTGTTTTGGGCGTCTTCAGTTGCAAAAGCTGGGTGTTCAGCTGATTAATTTTGGCGGCCATTTCTTCAATTAGACCAAGGCAAATCTGCGGCTGGTGTTCGATCAGGGTAATAAACTCTTCCTTGCGTACCGCCAGAACCGTGCAATCACTGGTAGCGATTACCGAGGCCATACGCGGTTGGCGGGTGAACACGGCCAGGGCTCCGAAAATTTCATTGGCGTGGATTTCTCCGACCGTAACACCATCGCAGACCGCGTCGGCGGCACCTTCAAGTAATGTGTAAACCTTATGTGCTGAGTCGCCTTGCTGGATGATGGTTTCTCCTGTGCGGTAATGCATAAATCCGGCTGCTGGCTGGAATTCGGCGCGCAGTTCCTGGGTGAACGCCAATTCGTACAGACTGAGGTTGCACAAAAGGTAATAGGCCCAATTACGCTGGCTTTTCAGGTCCGCATTGACGGCAGCCATCAGCGCATCGCGCTCGTAGGCGATCACAGTAATAGGTGCTTTGCAGGAAAATTGACCTTGCGGCAAATTGAGGGATCTCGGCAGGCCGAGCAAGTCCCCCTCTTCGAAATGCATTACCCGCTTGCCATTTAACACGTAATCCACTTGGCCTTCACTGACGCGCAACAGGCGAGTCGGGGGGATGTCGGCAAAGATGTCATCGCTGGCGGGAACCAGGAAGGTTTCTTCCGGGGATATTGCTGCACACAAAAGCTCGCTCAAGCCGCGCACTTTGGCGACCAGCTCAGACATAAGTTCGGACTGCTTAATGGGGAAATGCATAGGGCCTCTCGTCACTAAAATGGCGTCGATAACACGTTTTTTAGTGTAGCCTGTGCCGCCGGAAAATTTGCATTTCCCGTTTCGGCCTGTGAACCTGATGCCATTTTGGGGTGAATCAGGCAGTTGCCTGATTGTATCCACCCGTGTCTGGCAGTTCAGCTTCAAGTACCAGCTGGGCTTTCAGATCTGGAGCAAGATCATTCCAATGCACATCCAGCAGCGCCCCTTGCAAGGCGTAGAGCATGACTTTGGATACGTTGATGTCGCGGGCTTTGATTCGTCGATAAGCTTCGACAGCGCCCATTCGTTTGAGGTCGGCGTGGGTGTTAATCCCTATTGCACGCAGGATGTTTACCGATGCCATTCCAAGGTTCTTTAATTGCAATAACTCACTATGACAGGCGGTCATACTATGCAATCTCCATTTATTATTATCGGATGTTGTGTTTAAAATTTCCGTTTACAGTGCGGGCTTATCTTACATACTTGCATGTCTTGTGCAATACCTTTCTATCGAAACCGCTAAAAGTTAGGATCAATAGTTTCCGCTTTTTTTATATTTTGGCGCATTTCGGTACAGCTTTTTTTATTTATGGAATCTATTTGCTGGAGAATTTAGGTGATTGATCAGACAAAACGTCAATTGTTAGGGCTGGATGAAAACCTGTTAGTCAACGATCCGGAATTAAATTGCCGTCTTCACCCGGAAACTCTAGCAGCAGTTTTGGATTTGCGCGCGCGCGCGGCCAATTTTGGTTTAGATTTGCGAATTGCCAGCAGTTTTCGCAGCTTTGAGCGGCAGTTGCTGATCTGGAACAATAAGGCGTTGGGTCTTCGCCCGGTGTTGGATTCCAGCGGGGCCCCATTGGATATTCACTGCTTGACCGAGCGCGATAAAGTCTTCGCGATTTTGCGCTGGTCTGCTTTGCCGGGAGCATCGCGCCATCATTGGGGAACCGATTTGGATGTCTATGGCGCGGTGAATGTTAATCCGGATTATCAGGTTCAGCTCACTCTGGCGGAAACGCAGGAGGGTGGCCCTTTTGCGGATTTTCATCGCTGGTTAGATACTGAATTGCAGCAGCGGGGCACGCCATTTTATCGCCCTTACGCGCAGGATTGTGGCGGCATTGCCCCTGAGCCCTGGCATTTAAGTTACGCGCCTTTGGCAAAAAATTATGCACAGATATTTACCTGTGACATTTTGCGTGAGCAGCTCGAGCTGGCGCCGCTGCAACTAAAAGAAACTGTGTTGGCGCATCTGGACGAAATTTTCCAGCGCTTTATTTGTGTTAATTAATGATTCCGAGACTAACTACGTTGAGTGACTACTCCCCTTCAGGTTCGCCTGCTTCCGTATCGAAATCCGGCATTCGCGCCTGGATGTTATTCGATTGGGCCGCGCAGCCTTTTTTTACTGTGACTATCACGTTTATTTTCGGGCCTTATTTTGTGTCCCGGCTAGCGACTGATGCGGTTGCAGGGCAGGCTGCATGGGGTTATACGATCACTGTGGGAGGTATTTTAATTGCGTTGTTATCACCGATTTTAGGTGCAATTGCGGATGCAACTGGACGACGAAAACCCTGGATCGCGTTTTTTGCAGTTTTCAAAATAAGCGCCCTGTTATTGCTGTGGCAGGCAGCGCCAGGCTCACCGTTATGGCTGCCGATGCTGTGTATTATTCTGGCGATGGTTGCGGCGGAATTCTCAATTGTGTTTAACGATTCCATGATGCCGCGTTTAATTCCTGCACAGGATATTGGTCGCGTTTCCAATCTCGCATGGGGGTTGGGGTATGCGGGCGGTTTGATTGTTTTATTCAGTGTGCTGTTGTTGCTGGCTGGTAATCCGCAGACCGGAAAAACCCTCGCGGGAATAGCACCACTGTTTGGTTTGGATGCGAGTCAGGGGGAAGATGCGCGCATTACCGGCCCATTCGCCGCGATTTGGTATGCCATATTTATCTTGCCCATGTTTTTGCTGACGCCCGACGCCAGCAAGGGGGCGCCGATTCTGCAAGCAATCAGTAGTAGCGTGCGCGAATTACAAAATACCTTACGCGAACTAAAAGAGCGTCAAAGTTTGTTGCGCTTTTTAATTGCGCGCATGATTTATCAAGACGGAGTGAATGGATTGCTCGCATTAGGTGGAACATTCGCTGCGGGCATGTTTGCCTGGCAAACTATTGAAATGGGGGTGTATGGCATTTTGTTGTTGGTCGTTGCGATTGGTGGTTGCGCTTATGCGGGCAAATTGGATGCGCGTTGGGGGTCCAAAAAAGTAGTGCAATTAAGTTTGGTGTGTTTGATTGTGGCGACTGTTGGAATTATTTCTACTGGCCCGGGTTATACGCTGTTTGGTTTGATTCAGCTATCAACGCAGGATGGTAGTGGGCTGTTCGCTACGGCGGCTGAAAAGGCTTATATCGTGTTTGGTTTGTTGATCGGTGTGGCCTTCGGTCCTGTGCAGGCATCGTCGCGTTCTTACATGGCGCGCAGCGTAGATGTTGAAGAAGCGGGGAAATATTTCGGTATCTATGCACTCGCCGGACGCGCCACCTCATTTCTTGCACCTATGACGGTTGCCACGGTAACCACACTGACAGATTCGGCGCGCCTCGGTATGGTTGCCTTAATTGTTTTTTTGCTGGTTGGTTTTGTGTTGCTGCGGAAAGTTTCTTATCCGGCGCGCAGCTAGTTTTCTAAATGTTTAGTGGTAGAAAATTTTTTGGAAGTAACTTTTTCTCGGTAGCAATTTTGAGGTAGGCATGTTAGTAATTTTTGATTGCGATGGTGTGTTGGTTGACAGTGAAATTATCTCTGCGCAGGTGACCAGTGATTGCCTAAAAGAAATAGGCATTGAGATAAGTGCGGAGTATTTTTTGGAAACCTATCGCGGTAAATCGGTTGCCGATTGTATTCGCATGATTACCGAAGAATTATCGCAACAAGATTCTTGGAAATCCTTGACTGATGAACAAAAAGCACAGCAAGGGGCGAGTTTCTGGCGGCAGGTGCAATTGCAAACACTGGTGGTATGTGAGCAACAACTGGAGCCGATAAAGGGGATTATGCCGGTGCTGGATTATTTGCGTGATCAGCAAATTCCATTTTGTGTAGCCTCTAATGGCAAGCATGAAAAAATGCGTATGACGCTCGCCAAAACCGGCATCATGCCTTATGTACAGGGGCGTGTGTTTAGCTTTGAAGATGTCACTCGCGGTAAACCGGCCCCGGATTTATTTTTGCACGCGGCAAAAACATTGAATGTAACGCCGACGCAGTCCATAGTAGTAGAAGATTCGCTCACGGGAATTCAAGCAGCGTTGGCCGCTGGTATGCGCCCACTGGGGTATTGCCCACCGAATGCCAACGGCAGCGATAATATTTTGCTCGCTGAAATGCGCCGCTTGGGTGCTGAAGTGTTTTTTTCGATGGACGAGTTGATTCCGTTAATTTTGAAGCAATAGCCTGATCAAATATGCAGACCGCCCAACAAAATTTTGCCCATCTTGATGTGTGGCAGGAAATCCGCAATGAGGCTCAGCAGGCCAGTGCTACCGAGCCAGTGCTGGCGAGTTTTTATCACGCCAGTATTTTGAATCATCAATCTTTTGCGTCCGCAATTTCGTTTCACCTCGCGAACAAGCTGGACAGTCAGGCGCTGCCAGCGATGATGTTGCGCGAAGTGTTTGAAGAAGCAATGAGAGCGGACGCCGGTATTGAGGTTGCGATGCGCGCGGATATTCGCGCCCATCGCGAGCGTGACCCGGCCTGTAAATTCTTTTTCATGCCGTTCCTGTTTTTTAAGGGCTATCACGCGTTGCAATCCTGGCGCATTGCGCACTGGTTGTGGCTACAGGGGCGCAATGCGTTGGCGCTTTATTTTCAGAATCAAATATCTCAGGCTTTCGACGTGGACATCCACCCTAGGGCGCGTATTGGCAAGGGAATTATGATTGACCACGCTACCGGTGTAGTGATTGGTGAAACGGCGGTGATAGATGACGACGTATCCATGCTGCACAGCGTGACCTTGGGTGGGAGCGGCTGCCTGAAAACGGATCGTCACCCCAAAATTCGCCGTGGGGTTTTGATTGGTGTAGGCGCTAAAATCCTGGGCAATATTGAAGTGGGCGAGGGGGCGAAAATTGGTGCTGGCAGCGTGGTACTGGAGCCGGTGGCGCCGCACACAACAGTAGCCGGCGTGCCCGCCAAACTGGTTGGCAGGCCCAAAGGGGAATCACCGGCACTGGACATGGATCATCACCTTATTGAAGGTGATGACTGTTAAATCCAGCAATCAGGCGGTGCGCTTGCTTGGGAGGCTGCTGGTTTCATCGTCGCAGCCATCCAGTAACCACTTCAACACCGACTCGCGACTCTTGAGCATGGATTGATAGTGCTCAATCAGCATGGTGTTAGGGCGTGGGTGCGACTGCATGGCGCTGATTCGATCGGAAAGAAAAGCAATGTCTTGCTCGACCTTCACGCGCGCATTGCCATGCTGACTGAGGGCACCGTCAACCACCAGGCGATTGTCTTGCAGCTTCTTTTCAATGAACGGCAACATAAACACACTCCTTCGGGAATAGGCCATTCAAGTATGGAAGTGGCTTGAAGAAAACCCAAAGATTGAATGGTTACATCCTGAGCACTGCTTATTGCGTTTGATCGGCTTATAGCACCGAAAACCTGACTTTTTGCCAAGCGGTGCTATTATCAGATCTACATCACAGTTTTCATTACTGTTTTCGTCAGGGATCTGGCCCGATTTGGTTAACGTCATGAGCAATTCTGATTTCGATATTATCTTCCGCGGCGATATTGTTTTTGGCCATCAACTGTCTGAGGTGAAGGTAAAGCTGCAACAACTCTTTAAGGTCGATGCTGCCAAGATCGACGCCCTCTTTACCGGTCGTCCGGTTCCGCTCAAACGCAATTTGGATGAAGCTACGGCGAACAAGTACCGCGATGTGCTGTTGAAGGCGGGCGCGATGGTTGAGGTCTGCTCGAGCCATAAAAGCCCGGCCAATTCGCCCAGTAAACCTGCTGTGCCTGTTCGTAGCCAACCCATGGCGCCCATCGCACGAGTGGCTCCGGCCTATGCGGCCTGGACTTTGGCCCCGGTAGGGGCGGATTTGCTGCCTGCCAGTGAGCGCCCTGCGAAGCCTGCAGCGGTTGCTGTGGATACCAGTGGCCTGAGCTTGCGCCCGGCGGAGGGAAATCTGGTGGATACTGCGGAAGTGCGTCATGAGCGGGAGGCAGTTGTTATTGCCCCTGATCTGGGATTGGCAGCAATCGGCGAGGATCTGATTGGTGCCGATGAAAAGCTTGAATTGCCACTGGTAGAGATTGAACTGGAAGACTGGGGAATCGCAGATGCGGGCAGCGATTTGTTAAGTGCAGCGGAGCGGCCGGTGGTCGTGCCTGTCGCCGTGGCCAATAGCGATTTTGGGTTGGCGCCGGCGGGAAGTGATCTCGGCCAGCTCAGAGTAAGCGTCAAACCGGTTATCCCTGATATCAGCAAACTACGCCTTGCGGAGTAATCCGCAAGGCGTTTCATGCGCCCCTCCGTCGTATTAATTAATGGGGACGAACTTCCAGCGTGCACTCCACCAGCCCGGTTGAATTGTACCTGTCTGTAACCGGCCGTATTCCACGTGGATATATTGGGTTGGCTGTGCGCGGTTTTTCAAGCGATATTCCTCATTCCCCGCGCCTTCCAATTCCCAGTGGCTGTTGTTGTCCGTTTTACTGGCGCTAGCCGCAACCAGATTGCCATTGGCAATGGTCAGAACCTGTTCCGGTTTCCAGCGATTTACCAATCTAACAACCGCCGAGCCGCTGACGGGCTCCAATACCCAATGCGAACTCAAAGCATCCGCAGACAGGTTGGAGGCGACCGGGGCGCCGTTTTCGATATTAATGAACTGGCTGGTTTGCCAGACGTTTTGCAGGCGGAAAGTCCCGAGGTTGGTTGCTGCTTTTTCCAGCTTGATCCAGTTCAGGTTGAAATTGCCGCTTTTGATCGCCAGGGCGACATATTGCTCACCAGCTTGCAGATCGACTTCATGGCTAATCGTGGTCCACTTTTGCCAGTCACCCGTAACCGGTACCTGAATTTGGCCGTACACCGGAACTCCCCCCTGCTTTTCAAATTGGATCAGACCCTGGGTATTCAAACTGGCGACGCGGTAGGAAACCTGGTAGCGCCCGGCGGATGGAATATTGACTTTGTAGGCGAGCCATTCCCCGCTGGCAATCCAGCCGACGTTATGGCCGCCGCCAGTGTCGGTGGTTGCCTGAATATCAACATTATCCTGGCGATAGCGGCCGCCGGTGTTGCCTGCTGTGGTGTCGTAGTAGCCTGTGTAATCCTCCGCTTGCAGGGTGATGCTGGAGGCCGGTGTATCGGGGAAGGGGACCTTGTGGATCCGGTTAGCCGACATCTCTGCCGCGCGCTCGCGCCACTTACGCGCCATATCACTGTTTTGCGCATCGCCGAGCACATTACCTTGCTCATCTTTTATGAGGGGGGATGAGTAGTAGGCCAAATCGTTACCGCATTGGATCGTGCCGCGTCCCTCGCCAAGGGTATGCCCGAAGTGGTAGCCACTGCCGTCAGGGCAGTGGACACCCCCGACGTTGTGGCCAACCTCGTGGCGATAAGCAAAGGGCCAGGGGGCACCTATTACGTGAGTGTCGCCGCCCACGCCGGCCCAGCCACCTGCGCTACCGGGTGCGTCAGTAGGCATTTGTACCATGCCCACCAGATCCGGCGCGGTGCGCTCGATATCAGCCGCGAACCAGGTTTTAACATCGCTCAATACGGAGGTCACTACGCCGGGGTTATTCGGCGATGTCCCTGTACCTACCAAGCGCAAATACACGTTATCAACCTTACTGTTTTTCAATGCCGTGTTAACTTGTTGAATGTAGGACTGAGCTGTGGCCTCCAGATTGTTGCGGACATATTGGGAATTGGCCGCAGAAGTAGAAAAACCAATAAATACATCGACCACGTAACGCCCTGAGCCATCCTGCTCGCCCACCACCAGCGGAGCGACAGTAGTGCCGGCTTTTGCCGATTTGAGGTTACGGCTGGTTTTGGTATGGAGAATCTCATCCAGTGTTGCAGGCGGCGTTGATTTGCGCCATAGCCGCGTTGCATCGCCCTCCGGGTTGAAATCGAAGTGACCTTCGGTGGTTTCAGCGAAGGCTACTAATTCGCCCTTTTCAGGAGACAGAGTGACGATTAAATTGCGGTAATTAGTATCGGTGGCTGAGTAGGGGTCCAGTAATCGCGCTGTAACGATTTCTACCGAACCGCGCGTTTCGCGCTGTGTTACCTCAAAGCGCAAGCGTGTACCCGTTTCCAGCAGTATCTCGCCGTAATTTTGGGTTTTGAACTTGGTGTATTCAGCGCTAGCCGCGGGGGATTGAATGTGGGCGGTTTGTGCCTGGAGATTGGCGCCGAGCATTATCATGCCCAATGCGGACAAACGAAAAATGGATTTCAACATAGTGGTATTCCTTCAAATGATTTTATTTTTGGGAAAAGCGAGGGCCTACTCCGTGCAGAGTATTGGGCCCTCGCGATGGGAATTAACGTTTGGTCATGACGAAACGCTGCGCGTTGCCGCCGGTACACCACCACTGGTGTATTTTGGGGCCGATGCCCATGTCTACGTCCAGGCATTTGTTGGAGTGGGCGGCAACCAATTCGACTTCCAGCGGGTTCCAGGTGATGACCTTCATGGTCCAGACCTGGGCATTGGTGGCGTTGCAGTCCCATTGCTGGACAAGGGTGCCGTCTGTCGTGCCGGCTGCGGCTACATCCACACACTTGCCGCTGTTGAGTGCGCGAAGTTCCATCTTGTAACCCGTGAGGTCGGATAAAGTGAAGGTCTGGGCATCGGTGCCGTTACAGGTGTATACCTGCATTTTTGCCCCGTTGGCGGTACTGGCGCCGGTGACGTCCAGGCATTTGCCGCTGGCTTTATTTTTCAGTTCATAGGTACCGAAGCTGCCGATAAGCTTGGGGTGTTTCATTAAGCTATCGAATAGCGGACCGGTACCGCCCGCGTCAATACGCCAGTTAGCTTCACCCGGCTTATCGATATCAAACCAGTTGAAGGCACGCAACATAGGGTAGGCGCCGCTGGTCAACGCGCTGGCAAAATCCTTCAGCCATTGTTCTTTGTGGGCGCCCGGAGTAACCGCCATTTCACCAACCACAATCGGGCGACCAGTTGCGGCCAACTGGCTGTACCACTTATTCAGTTGCGTCGTGAATTTTCCACCTTCGCCTTCGCCGCCGTAAATATCAACTCCCACCCAGTCCATGTAGCCGGGCACATAGAGGTCCGCAAAAATGGCGCCTGTACCCCAGGGGCCTGCGTCTGTCCAGCACACGGAATCCGGCCATACCGAGGTGCCGAATTTCACGTTGGTGGCACCTACCGCGCGGAAACGATCTACTACGTATTTGTATGCGCTGCGAAAGCGCGCCCAGGTTTCGCCGTGTTTACAGGGCCCCCAGTCGTACCAGGGCGCATTGGCTTCGTGGAACAGGTCAATTAACACCGGCACCTTTTCGCCTTTCAGCCCATGGGCGATATTGTCGATGATGTCGTTGTGTTTGCCGTCCAGAATTTCCTTGATGATGTTGCGATCAACCCGCTGGTTACTTGCATCCCAACGCCACCAGCATTTGCTGTTGTCGTGGCGCGCCAGCTCGCCATGGAATTCCAGGTTGATGTAGGGCACACGGCCCTGGGCTTTGATCTTGCTGATTTCGTCTTTCCAGAGGTGGTACCAGTTTTTGCTGCCATCCGGGCGAAAGACTTCGGGGAAAATCTTGCCGAAGTAGGGCGCGGCATTGCCGTACCACTGTTTGTTATCCGCCCATTCCCAATCAGCGGTGATCTTGTCGCCGCAGGGATTGGCTTCGGTCCAGTCGCGATCAACAAAGGCGCCCATTAATACGCGGTCTCCCGCAGGGGTTCCGTTCGCCTGGGCGGGCGTGTGGGCGATGCTTAGCAGGCTAAGTGCAATCATGCTGGCCTTTAGCCAGCGGGACAGGGGGTTGTTCATAGGGGGCACCGTATTATCAATTATGTGGTGGTTATTTCAGAAGTGGCCGGCAGGGTAGCCCAGCAGCGTCACCAGCATTGGCCTTTGGCGTAAGGCGCGCACCCCATTTGCGGCATTGGCCCAAAGTGGCAGTGTGTGTGCCGCGTTCGAGTAAAAGTGGTACCCGGCAAACCCGAACGCCTTGAGATTTACTGCCTGGGTTTTGTGATCCCTGTCGGGTTTTGGCTGGCTGCTGGGGCACTTTGGCCCTAGACTCGCCTCTAATAAGCGAATGCTGCACAGAGGATGTTGTTCATGAAGATGCTATTTAAAAGTCTGGCGGTGATCCTGGGATTGATCCTGATGGCGATGCTGGCATTGGTCTTTCTGGTAGACGCCAACCGGTTCAAGCCGCGCATCGAAGCCCTCGCGAAAGACCAGGGGGTTGCTCTGCACATCGGGGGGGATCTGGGCTGGGCCCTCTGGCCGAGTTTGGGGGTGGATGTAAACCAGGTAAGCCTTGCCGCGCTGGATAATCCCACGGCGCCAATTGCCGAGCTACAACAGGCGAGTTTGCTACTCAAACTAATGCCGCTATTAAGTGGGGATTTTCAGGTTGACCATATTGTGTTGGATGGCTTGCAGCTCAAGCTAATACGTGATCAAACCGGCAAGGGCAACTGGGAAGCCTTTACCAGCGGGAACCACATCGCAAATTCAGCAGTTAAAACGCCGGCGGCTGAACCTTCCGCTGAGTCCGAATTAAAGCTTGATATACAGCAGCTTTCGCTGGCCAATACGAGGGTGGATTATCAGGACGCCCAACGCGGGCAATCACTGAGTCTGCGCGACCTTAATCTGACCTTGGCAGGAGTAAATACCCGCAATGAACCCTTTGCGTTGGAAGCAGGTTTTTCACTGGATGAAACGCAATCAAGTGGCGAGAAGCTGGCGCTTATCGGGCAACTCAAAGCGCAATTGAGCGTCGACAAGGCACTGAATAATCTCGCGCTCAGTGATGGGCGATTACAGCTGAACCTGAGTACCAGCGACAAAGCCAGTGTTGCGCTCACTTACGCCGCCACCATCAAAGAATTGCAACAAGGACCTACTTATCAGGGGCAGCTCACGCTTAAGGAGACCAACGTGCGCCAGCTGCTGGCAGCGTTGGGCGTCCACCTGGAAACTGCCGGCGGGGCGGCGTTGACCAAGCTGGCCCTGTCCACCAATTTCACGGGTGATAGCGATAAGCTAAAACTGGATAACCTGGAATTATTGGTCGATGACACAGCGTTGAAAGGCACGGCATCGGTCACGCATTTTGCTACGCCGTCAATCAAGGCTTCGCTGATCGGTGAGGAGCTGAATTTGGATGATTACTTGTCTCCGCGCCGTGAAACTAAGGAAGTAACAGCAGCGCCGGCAACAGATACGCCCTTTCCATTGGAATCACTGCGTACACTCAATCTCAATGTAAAACTGGCATTGCAGAAATTGATTGTGAATCAATTGGACTTGCAGAATTTGGAAATTAAATTGCTCGCCAAAAACGGCATGCTGGAAAGCAATGTTAATGCGCTCGCATACTCCGGCAAGATTAGCGCTAAAAGCCAATTGGATGCGCGCGGACAACTCGCGCAATTGCAATTCGATGCTGGTGTGGAAGGGCTGGAGTTAGCACCGCTGCTGAAAGATATGAAAGTGGATTCAAAGTTCGGTTTACAGGGCGCGATACAAGCGCGCGCACTGGGTGGTAGCCAGGGTAATTCTACTTCCGCGCTAATTAAAGCGTTGCGCGCGAATGCTAATTTTTCTGGCGCCCAGGTGCGTGCATCGCCGATTAATCTTGAACAGCAATTTTGTAAAATGGTGAATCTGGTTAATCAGGTGGATGACCCGGTGCAGGCATGGAATGAGTACACCGAAATGAATGAGTTGTCGGGTAGTGTTAAATGGCGCGATCAAATTATTACTATCGATACCTTCAAAGCCGGCGTAGAAAAATTGCAATTGAGTTCAACGGGTAAAATTAATCTGGCCAATGATCAGTACGATGTTTTGTTACCGTTCAAATTATTAAAAGATAAAACCGATACAGTGACCGCCGAACAGGTCGCGGTAGCCACCAGTGTAAATGGTTGCAGTGTCGGCAGTTATTACTGGGTGGAGCGCGGGCTGGAATTATTGCGTTGCAAAGGTAGTTTGGCGGACATTAATCCGCTCAGCGATTGCCGTCCGGATAAAGCATTGCTGGTGGAGTTAACCAAGGATTACGCTGTATATAAACTCAAGGAAAAACACGGTGCGAAACTTGACGCGAAAAAACTAGAGTTAAAAGAAAAGGTGGAAGCAAAGAAAAATCAATTGCTTGAAAAGTTACAGAAAAAACTCAATAAAGGTGCAGTGTCATCTGTGAGCGCCACGTCAGCGGCGGTGTCTTCTGCTGTTAGCGAGCCAGCGGCATTAAGTGAATCTTCGGTAGCACCCTAATGGGCAGGGTGAAAATTTATCGCTAGAATTCGCGCCCATCTTAAACTCAGATATTTTCTTCGTTATGAGTACCCCATCATTTTCCGCGCGCGTGTTGAAATGGTTCGATAAACACGGGCGTAAGCATTTACCCTGGCAGCAGGACATCAACGCCTATCGTGTCTGGTTGTCAGAAATTATGTTGCAGCAAACTCAGGTTGCAACGGTCATTCCTTATTTCGAGCGATTTACCGCGCGCTTTCCTACCGTGAAAGCCTTGGCCGCTGCACCGATTGATGAAGTGCTGCATTTGTGGACGGGTTTGGGTTATTACGCACGGGCGCGCAACCTGCACAAATGTGCGCAAATAGTAGTGAAAAACCACGGCGGGGAGTTTCCTGTAACAGTTGAAGAATTGGCGGAGTTGCCAGGGATTGGCCGGTCGACTGCAGGGGCCATTGCGAGTATCGCCTATCATCAGCGCGCTGCGATTCTGGATGGCAACGTCAAGCGAGTTCTCGCTCGCTATCACGCGGTGGAAGGCTGGCCAGGGCAAACTGATGTAGTGAATCGCCTTTGGGAACTTGCTGAGCAATACACACCCAAAAGCCGCGCCAACCACTACACCCAGGCAATGATGGATATGGGCGCAACGCTGTGTACGCGCAGCAAACCGAAATGCGAAATTTGCCCATTACGTGAAGGTTGCATTGCCTATGCACAAGGTAATCCGCAGGAATATCCGGGCAAGAAGCCCAAAAAAGCGCTGCCGGAAAAATCGGTACAATTACTGATGCTGCGCAATTCCGCCGGTGACTTGCTTCTGCAGCAGCGTCCTGCGCAAGGAATTTGGGGCGGTCTCTGGAGCTTTCCCGAGCTGGCGATGGATGTGGCTGCCGACGACTATGTCAGTGATCATTTTGGCGAGGTTGTCGAGCATGAAGTCTGGGATAGCTATCGTCACACCTTTAGCCACTACCACCTTGATATCACGCCGGTACTGATCCAGTTGGCGAAATCCCCGCAAACTATCGGTGAAGCCGCTACACACTGGTACAATCCACATCAACCCGATGCCTTGGGGCTAGCGGCGCCGGTTAAGAAATTGCTGGAAAAGCTGGCGCAATTGGATCCCCGTGCGTCTATCAAGCCAATCGCCAAACTCAGGCGAAAATCCTGAAAGGCAAATTATTGTTTTTTAATTAAGCGAGTTACTCGATGGCCAGAATGGTGTTTTGCAGCAAATACAAACAGGAACTCGAAGGGCTGGATGTACCGCCTTACCCGGGCGCTAAAGGTGTCGATATTTTCAATAATGTTTCCAAAAAGGCCTGGCAGGAGTGGATGGCCCACCAAACCATGCTGATCAACGAAAAGCGCCTCAGCGTTATGGATATGGGTACCAAGGTATATCTCACCGAACAGATGACCAAATTCCTCGCAGGTGATACTTACGATCAGGCCGAAGGCTATGTGCCGCCATCGACTTCGGACAACAAGTAATCAACTTGCACATATTTCAGTTACCCTTTGATAAAACGGGAATTTTTTTTAAAAAACGCTATTGACTCGCCCCGCCTGAGCGGGTTTAATACGCGCCTCTCGCAGCCCAGCTGCGACGACACGCCCAGATAGCTCAGTCGGTAGAGCAGTGGATTGAAAATCCTCGTGTCCCTGGTTCGATTCCGGGTCTGGGCACCATATACAAAACCCGAAGTTCGCAAGAGCTTCGGGTTTTTTATTTTTTCGCCTCTCTTGGATTTTGAA
Organism: Cellvibrio sp. KY-GH-1; assembly: GCF_008806975.1. Lineage (NCBI taxonomy): Bacteria > Pseudomonadati > Pseudomonadota > Gammaproteobacteria > Cellvibrionales > Cellvibrionaceae > Cellvibrio > Cellvibrio sp. KY-GH-1. Next base: position 3,364,787 of record NZ_CP031728.1, on the reverse strand, counting down.
TATCTAATCCAGGTGTTTTGTGCTTTCGCTGTGCAGGATTGCCTATCGCGAACGTCAGTGATTTTGGTTCTAAGTGCCAATTCTTTTCATGACAATCTAATCCAATTGCCGCTTTTTGCTGAATTACACTTTTTATAACCTTGGGTGGTTATGAGAGCGTGAATTTATGCGTAGCTATATTCGTCATCCCACATCAATTCCGATTCAGGTCTGTGCCGGGGGTGATGACGGGGCGCGTGTGCGTGTGCGTAACTTGAGCGCCGGCGGTTTGTGTTTTTTGACTGACAAGCCTGTGAAGGTCGGGACCGTTGTGGAGTTTGAGATTCCCGTGATTAAGCCGGATTATCATGGCAGCGGAGTTATTGTCTGGCGGCGTGAGCACGGTGTTAAGGAATATGAAGTTGGGGTGCGATTTACGAGTGATGACGAATACTTCCGTACACGGATGGTGGAGCAGGTCTGTCAGATCGAAGACTATCGTCAGCGCTTGGCGCTCAAGGGGCGGCAATTGACGAGTGAGGAAGCGGCGATGGAGTGGATTCAGCGCTACTCTGGTGATTTCGATAAGCAGGCATCAGCCTGAGAAAAAAATCTCCGCCGAAGCGGGGATTTTTTATTACTGCGCGTTATTTTTTACGCGGCGGGCAATTAATTCACTTTCAATATTTTTCATGGTTTTATCATCGAGCGGGTACCAGAGCGTAAAAATGGTACCGAGAATTCCGATGATCACAGGAATACCGGTCATCAATAAAACCATCGCTGGCAGCGAGGCGGTGACGGCACTTTGGATAGTTGCGTCATAGCCGTAGAGTGCCAGTACGATCAGCACCATGGCGCCGGCGAAGCCGTGGCCGGTTTTGTTAATGAAGGTTCCCGCAGAATAGATCAGGCCTGTGGCACGGCGATGGTTTTTCCATTCGGAATAATCCACGGTATCACCTAGCATACTGAAGAAGAGCACCGGCATCATACCCGCAAAAAACTCACCGATAGTGGCTAGAGCCAGCATGGCGTTGACGTTTTCGCGTGGGACAAAGTAAATCGCCCCATTGAAAATTGCACCCAACACAAAGGCGGCGATCATCAGTGTGCGCTTGTTAAAGCGGCTAGAGAGCCAGCCAGTCGCTACTGCCGCTGCCAAGGATGCTAGCAGGGTGAGCAGGAAATACAGGCTGATTAAATCTGAGCGCTCCAGATAATATTTGAAATAGTAACTCGCTGCGCTGGGGCGAACTACGGTGAAGAGACCAAACATAATACCCACACCCAGCAGAATCAGCCAAGGCTTGTTAGTTAGCAGGTCGGCCAAATCTTTTTGCGTTGGGCTCAGAGAGTCGATTGGGCGAGTAATAATTTTTTTGCGCAAATGAACTGTGTAAGCAAAAGAAGCCAGCATCAATAGCAGTGCGCCAACTTTCACAGTGGCCGACCACTCTTTCATGGCCAGCGCGATAATAAATAAGCTTATGCCGAACACAGGAATCAAAATTACTGGCAGGTTGCAGAAGAGGTCCTTCATTTCTTCCCAGAAGGTGCCTTGAATCTGGGTGGGCGGTTCAATACGCTCTTTAGTGGTTTTGTAGGTGATGAAGAGGAACACAATCAGCAATACCGAAAAGATCAACATGGTGCGCTGATAGCCTACCGCTTCGCTACCTTTACCCAAAACTTCGACTAGTTCGGGCAGGCTGGTCATTACCAATAAGCCCCCGGTAAAGGCGCCGATAAAGCGGAAGCTCGATAAGCTCGCGCGTTCGGTGACGCTATCGGTCATTACCCCCATGAGAGCGCCATAGGGCACGTTGTTGGCGGTGTAGGCGAGCGTCAGGCAGAAATAAATAACGAATGCGTAGATGACTTTACCGGTATAGCTCAAATCGGGCGTGGTAAAAATCAGCGATAGGAATAGCGCGAGAAAGGGCGTGGACCAGAGAATCCAGGGGCGGAATTTACCCTGTTTGGTTTTGGTGCGGTCGGCGATCGACCCCATCATGATGTCGGTAATACCGTCCGACAGGCGCACAATCAAAATCAAAATGGTCGCATGGGCTGCGGCTATACCAAAGGTGTCGGTGTAAAACACCGGGATAAAAAATCCGCTTCGCCAGACAAAGTTTGCGGCGGCATCCCCAAGGGAGTAGCCGATTTTCTCGCCAATCGAAAGCTTGTGGGGTGTACCGGTGACGGCCCCCGCAGTGGAATCTTGCATGGTCTCAAAACCTCGTGTTTGTAGTTTTTATGCAGCGATTGTTATTAATTGGTTGCTGGTTTTGTTCTATTGCCTGTCCGTGCACTAGGGTTTTTTAACTGCTTGGTAAATCCGGGGGCAAAAGCCCCCGGATTTGATCTCTCTCACCGGATCAAGCGGTCGATGCTACCTTGTTTGGTGCTATCTATTTGTTTTTTAGGTGTAACTTTTTACTGCTGGCGCTGAGCGCCGGAATTATTTGTTGCTTTTGTAGGTTTCAGCCGCTTTCAGGATTTCAGCGCGCGCTTCCTCTACATCACCCCAGCCGGCAACTTTTACCCACTTGCCTTTTTCCAGATCTTTGTAGTGCTCGAAAAAGTGTTCGATTTGCTTCACAGTCACTTCGGGTAGGTCGCTCAGGGTTTTTACGTTGCTGTAAATGGTGGTCAGCTTGTCGTGCGGCACCGCAACGATTTTCGCATCTTCACCGGCTTCGTCAGTCATCTTCAGCACACCCAGTGGGCGGCAGCGAATCACAGAGCCTGCTTGAACCGGTTGAGGGAAAACAACCAGTACGTCTGCAGCATCGCCATCGCCACACAGGGTTTGAGGGATGTAACCGTAGTTGCAGGGGTAGTACATGGCGGTGCTCACCAAGCGATCCACAAACAGGCTGTTGCTGTCTTTGTCGATCTCATACTTGATACCGCTGTTCATCGGGATTTCAATCACAACGTAAAAATCATCTGGCAGGCTTTTGCCGGCTGGAACAAGTTCAAAACTCATGGTGTATTCCTGAGGTGTATTGGTTGAAAGTTATGGCGTTAATCAATAAAAAACGATTGAGCGCAAGAGCGTAGAAAGTAGGTCGCGGATTCTACCACAAGACAAACACGAGGATAGCGCAGCCCACCAAGGCCGCGGCAGTCAGTGCCAGCCACGCATTGCGGCGGCCGCTGTGATAGATGGGCTCTATGCGATTGCCAGGGGACGTGGGTCTGGTTTTCCAGCGCTTGGGTTCGTTGCTGAGTTGTTTGCGTTCTACTGGTTTGGCCAGTTCATCAATCGGTTTGCGAATGCGGGTTTTACTGTCTTCCAGATCGGGCGCGACTATGCGGAAGCTGTAGACGTCAAGGCGCAGGCGATCACCATTGTTCGCAGTGGCATTGTCGACACGCAGTTCGTTCAGGTAGGTACCGTTGGCGGAGCCCAGATCTTTAATGCGTAAATGATTGCCCTCGATGGTAATTTCTACGTGGCGGCGCGACAGGTGAGTGCCGGGAATTACGATATCGCACTGGTTGCCGCGGCCGATGACAGTGCTGCGCTCGGCGGGGACAATAAAGTGTTTGCCGGCTAGCCAGCTTGAGTCGGACACCAGACGCCAGGGGGCGGTATAGGTTTCTTTACCTTTATCTGGCAGGCTGCGGGGATCCAGTACAATCATTTCTGCCTGGCCAAGTTTGATAATATCGCCGGGGAGAATTTCCTTTTGGGTAATGCGCTGACCGTTAATGAAACAACCGGAACTGCTGTTGTTGTCTTTTAGTAGGTAGCGATTGTCTTCTTGAATAATTTTGGCGTGGTGCGGGTCTATGCCGTCTTCGTTAAGTATCAAATGATTGTCGGATGCGTTGCCTATTGCAAAAAGCTTTTCAACCACCCACAAAGGCGGGCGGCGATTGTCCTTAAAGTGAAGTTTGAGCATGGCAGATTCCGTATTTTGGCGTCTAATTCAACTTTTATGTGGCTATCTACCTTGAACTGGTCGCCTTTGGGCGTAAATCCTGTGGTTTGGAATGACCTTATGCCGAATTCTATGTACTCAATCCCTAAAGGGCAATCTTATGACTGATATTAGTTTTACTGCGCCACCGTCGGCGACCAATAAAGTGGTAATTCACTACTGTAATATGTGCCGCTGGATGCTGCGCTCCGCCTGGCTTGCGCAGGAATTGTTAAGTACTTTTGATGGTGAGCTGGACGAGGTGGCTTTGCATCCGGGTACGGGCGGAATTTTCCATGTGTGGCTTAATGACCAGCTGATCTGGGACCGGGTTGCCGATGGAGGCTTTCCAGAAGCCAAGGAGCTTAAGCAGCGGGTGCGCGATTTGCTCTGTCCGGACCGGTCGTTGGGGCATAGTGACGGCCATAAAAAAGGTGACTGATCTTTGTAACAAATCGTTGCGAATGCGCTCAGTTAATGGGCTTTTTACTGTTTTCAGGGGCGCTGGCTGGCATAATGGTGCGCACTTTGGCCGGCTTTAGGCGGTCTTGTTTCATAGTTGGTTTTGTCAGGTTGGTTATTTGGCGCCTGATTGAATCCGCTCCCAACTGGATTTTTGGAATGTCCTCACCCTCTTCGCTGCTTCGCTCTATCTCCCAAATCTATCGCACACTGGTTATTCGTCTTCCTTATCATGTACTAACCGCAATGGTTGTACTGACTCTGGTGGCTGCTTTTGGAATGACCAATTTCAAGCTGGATGCTTCGGCCGATTCGTTGACGTTGGAGCATGACACTTCAATTGATTATTTTCGTGAAATTTCCAAGCGTTATCAAAGTGGCGATTTTTTGGTGCTCACTTACAGCCCTAAAGCCGAAATGTTTTCGGATGAGTCGATTAACACGCTCAAGCAATTGCGTGATGACCTGGCCAAGGTCGAGGGGGTAGCCAGTGTTTACTCCATGATAGATGTGCCCCTGCTGTACAGCCCCATGCGTCCGCTTGCGGAGCAAAAAGAATCGACGCGCACCTTGCTTACGCCGGATGTCGATCGTGCTATGGCAAAAGACGAATTTTTAAATAGCCCAATTTATCGCGATACCTTGCTCAGCAAAGATGGAACTACCACGGCGTTGCTGCTGAATTTAAAAGTTAATAATCAATACATTGAAATGGCGCGGACGCGCGATGCATTGCGGTTGAAGCGCGATACGCAAGGGCTGTCTGTACAGGAGCAACATGAGCTGGAGCAGGTGTCGGCAGAGTTTCTTGCCTATCGTACGGCCAGCGCTGCCCAAGATGCCGCGCGAGTAGAAATTGTGCGTGGCATTGCGGCCAAATATAGAGACCGCGCGCAAATTTTCCTGGGCGGTGTGAGCATGATTACCACTGATATGATCGCTTACATTAAAAGTGATCTGGTGGTGTTTGGTGGTGCTCTTATCGCCTTTATGATTTTTATGTTGGCGTTTTTATTTCGCCAATGGCGTTTCGTGGTTTTGCCCTTAACTACTTGCTTGATGTCAGTGGTTATGATGCTCGGCTGGTTGAGCTGGATTGATTGGCGCATGACAGTAATCTCATCCAACTTTGTTGCTTTGCTGCTAATTATGGTATTTGCATTTGCCATTTATGTTGTCGTGCGTTATCGCGAAATTCACGCGGCAGACCCGGATGCCGAGCAGGAAGATTTGGTGATGCAAACCGTGCGCGACATGGTGGTGCCCTGTTTGTATTCGGCGTTAACGACCATTGTTGCGTTTATGTCATTGGTAATGAGCGGTATTCGCCCGGTGATCGATTTTGGCTGGATGATGACCATAGGTTTGTGTGTTGGTTTTATTCTGGTATTTGTGATTTTACCCGCAGGGTTGATGATTCTGCCCAAAGGTCAGCCAAAAGATCGTGGCGACAATTCTGCGGCGCTCACGGTGAAGTTTTCCAAGCTCGCTGAATTCCACGGCGGTAAAATTTTGCTGGTAAGTCTTCTGGCGGCGCTCATTAGTGCCTGGGGCATTAGTAAGCTGCAGGTGGAAAACCGCTTTGTTGATTACTTTAAAGAGGATAGTGAAATTCATCAGGGGTTGAGTGTTATTGATCGCCAATTGGGCGGTACAGTTACGCTGGATATTGTTCTGGATGCCGAAAAAAATACTCTGGAAGTGGTTGAATCAGAATCACCCGCTGCAGCGCCAGAAGCCACTGGTGATGAAGTGCTGGATGCGGAGGATCCGTTTGCCGAGGCTCCTGCCCCTGAAGCAGCCGCAACTGATGAAGAAGACCCTTTTGCGGAAATGGATGAAGACGCGTTTGCAGATGATTCAACGGCTGCGCCCAGTGCTCAGAGCTATTGGTTTAGTGTCGCGGGCCTGGATCAAATAAAACAGTTGCATGAATTTCTTGAAGCTCAGCCTGAAATAGGTAAGGTGCAGTCGCTCGCTACTGTCTATCAATTGGCGCACGATATTAATAAGGGAAAGTTGAACGATTTTGAGCTAAATGTGTTGCGCAACATGCTCTCTGACGACATTAAAAACTTCCTGATCAAACCCTATTTGATTGATGAGCTGCAACAGACTCGCGTTACCATGCGTATTATCGAAACTACGCCCAATTTAAAGCGTGCTGAATTAGTAGCGCGTATTCGTCAATACGCGGAAACGGATGGCGGTTTTAAACAGGATCAAGTGCATTTCACCGGCATGTTGGTGTTGTATAACAATATGCTGGCGAGTTTATTCCATTCACAAATCGCTACTATCGGCGTGGTCTTTTTTGCCATTATGTTAATGATGGTGGCACTCTTTCGTTCGATCAAGATTGCCATCATCGCGATTTTGCCGAACATGCTCGCGGCTAGCACAGTGTTAGGTGCGATGGGCTTGGTAGGTATTCCGCTGGATATGATGACTACAACTATTGCGGCAATAGTAGTGGGCGTTGGTGTGGACCAGGCAATCCAATACTTTTATCGCTTCCGCGTTGAATTTGAACACACCGGTAGTTACGTCGAAGCTATGCATCGCTCGCACGCGTCGATCGGCCGTGCTATGTATTACACCTCCGTTACCATTGTGGTGGGTTTCTCTATCCTGATGCTTTCGCAATTTATTCCGTCGATTTATTTTGGCGTGTTAACGGCATTCGCGATGTTTATGGCGATTGTAGGTTCGTTGACGTTATTGCCAAAGTTAATTCTAATGATGAAGCCTTTGGGGCCGGAAAAGGCTCTATAGTTAATTTGAAGTAATCGGGGTGAGTAAATTAATTTGCAGCCGAAAATTGATAATGGCTCTTCCTGATATAAGTAGACAGTTTTTGTTTAAGCCAGCTCTAGCAAAGCTGGCTTTTTGTTTTTTGCGTTACAGGAAACATTTGCCTTGAGGGTACTTGCGCAGGTGATTCATGCGTGTGCGACATTTCGCTATCTATTCGCTCGTCACGAGAAATCTCTGCCTCGCAAATCAGATTCAGGTTTGTGCTATTTGGTGTGCGCACAGTAACGGGAAATAAAAAAGGGCGCTTGCGCGCCCTCATGTTTTGCTTTTGGCTTCATTAATTAACATTGATGAAGTCGGAATATGTTATGTCTCCAGTCGGAGTTGGAAAGGTAACTAGTACTTGAACAAATCCGGTTGGTTTATTTCCTGAATCATCGGAAAAAAAGCGAACCTCGACGTAAGTCGGGTCTTGGGAATTGGCGAGTGGCCCTTCTGTTGTTAGTTTTGCCGTTGCATTCTTCAGCGATGACGTGTCCAGTTTCAGCGTAGTTTTTCCTGGTGCACCATTGCCATTTTGGTCCGCCACCCAGAAGAAAGCGGTTGCAGTATAGGTGCCAGCGACGGAGCTGCTAGCGCTCGACGAAGATGAAGTGCTGTTGGGGCGCGCGTCCAAAGAGACTGTATTTGCAAGATATGGGAAACCACTTGTTCCCATCAGCATGCCATCGCTCACCATAATTAAAATTGATTCTTGACGAATAGTGACCTTTTCTTTTGTACATTTGGCGTCACCATCGCGACACAGGATGCCGTTATAGATTCCATTTTCGTATGAGTAATTTACATCCAGATTCGCATCAACAAACGGCTCATCGTTATCATGAGTGCCGCTTTCGTCTCGATCTAGGTAGGCCTCTACCAGATCATCACAGGGTAGCTGAGGAGAGTTAGATAATTTTTGAGATGACGCCAACGGGGCATTTTTATCACATTCGATATTGCCGCTGGGGTAGTCTTCGTGAGTTTTGAAAACGTCAGCACCAAAATCGTACAGGCCATTACCGTTGGCATCGATAAAGCTTTCATTGCCAATTGCGTGGGCCAATACCGTCACTCTTCCTGCCCTTTCTTTAGTGCAGTTCGCGTAATCAGCTACAAAAGTTAAGCCGCCAGCATTTACGCAAAGCAACCGATCAACAGAGTTGTTAGAACTGTTGCGAATCGGTCTTGGATTTTGGCTGCGCCATACCACCGAGCACTTGCCTTTCAGTGTTGTACAGGCATCATCAATCGCCCCGCCTTCGGTCGTAAAAGAGATGGCGGTGCCATCACTAACCGGGTTGTTAAAGGCATCGGCCAATTGCACAGTAAATGTCGATTGGATGTCATTGTGATTCCACGCCATGGGGTAGTGATCGTTCGCGCCTAGGGTAAAACTATCTTGATCTGGAATGCCCGTAGACACAATTAGCTTTTTAGATTGTGTCGCAATATTGCCTGATCTTGTTTTTGCTGTTACCACAACGGAAGTTGCAACGTTTCCTGCTTGTACGGTGGTTGAGACCATACCGTTTTTATCGCTCAAGGCTTCAGAGTTAACCAATGCCAGACCGCCCAAGCTGGCGCCGCCGCCTTGGGCGCTCAGGCTAAAATCTACCAAAACGTTTTTAATTGGTGCCCCGGTGATTCCGGTTACTGTAAAGCTTATGACTGCAGTTTCCTGCCCCCCAGTACCCTTAAGGCTAATTTGATCTACCACCGGATCAATCGGGGTTATCGCCAGGATCGTGTCGGGGGAGATGTTCAGTGTCGTGCGCGCAACTTCTTGCTTGTTGTCGATAACTGCAGTCGCAGTAACCTGATCGGCACCTGAGCAACCGTTTGCAGTGTACTTAATGGTTGCTTCACCAAAAGAGGACGTGACAACGTTGGTCGTGGTTGTTCCTACGGTAAGTTTGGCCTCACCGGAGGCAATGCAAGGGGAGTTAAACGTAATTTGCACCGGGGTAGCTGCCAAGGTGTTCGTGGAGCTAACGATATTGACTGTTAAGTTGGTCGATCCTCCGGGAGACAGCGCTGCATCACCGATGCTTACCCCTATCTGCCCTTTAGTAAAGCTGCTATCAAAACCATATCCGATGGCCTTGGGGGAGGTGGTATCCACAGCGCCGGAACTTAGGCTGCTGGAACTGCCCTTGGGGTCCAGCGGGGAGCTTGCGCCGCCACCGCAGGCGGATAGCACAAGGCTTATAAATACTGCACTGACGATCTTCGTTGTTTTTAGGGTATGCATGGCGTCTTCCTGGGTTACCGACCGTTGATGATGTTAGCCCCGGCGGCTGGTATTGAATTCAATGATATAAATGGCATAAAGAAACGTTGCTAAGCTCTTGAGCTTATTGACACTTGTGACCAAGGCTAACGTTAGCTCATATCCCTTCAATGATAAAGTCCTGTGCGTTCAAAAAACGCGCGCTGCTGCGCAAAACTCCTGATATTTGTGTAATTCTTGGCATTTTAACTGGCGCAAGGCTCCTTCTTTTGGCGCATTTTGATCTTACGCTACTTTTATTTCTGTCTACTGGTCGCGCAAGCCTTATAATTCGTGCACTTTTTTCTTATTGAGTGTTTTTTCATGAGTCTTCCTGTTCTTGTTCTCAAGCCCCAAGCGGATCGGCGTTTAAAGCTGGGCCATTTATGGATTTACAGCAATGAAGTGGAGGTGGAAAAGTCGCCACTCAAATCTTTTGAGATGGGGCAGCAGGCGCTGGTTACGGCTCATAACGGCAAGCCGCTAGGCATTGCCCTTATAAATCCCACAGGCTTGATTTGCGGGCGCCTCGTTAGTCGCGATGAAAAGTACCCGCTTAATAAATCGCTTCTGGTGCATCGTATCAAACAGGCGTTGTCATTGCGTGAACTTGCGTTCGATGAGCCCTTCTATCGCCTGATTTACGGTGATGCGGATTTACTGCCGGGGTTGGTGGTGGATCGCTTTGGTGATTATTTGGTGGTGCAAATTGCTGGTGCGGGAATGGAAGCGGTAAAAGAGGACATTGTTGCTGCTTTGGTACAGGTTTTGGAACCTTCTGGCGTTTTACTCAGCAATGAGCACAGCGCGCGGGAGCTGGAAAACCTCCCCGAGTATACACACGTCGCCTACGGTGAGGTTCCGGAAAAAGTTGAGTTGATCGAAAACAACACCCGTTTTCTGGCGCCGGTTCAAGGCGGCCAAAAGACCGGTTGGTTTTATGATCACCGTGTTAACCGCGCCCAGTTGCAGCAGTATGTGCAGGGTAAACGCGTGCTGGATGTGTTTTCATATATTGGCGGCTGGGGAATTCAAGCAGCAGTTGCTGGTGCAAGTGAGGTGTATTGTGTTGATGCCTCTGAAGCGGCGACCGACGCGGTATTGGAAAATGCCCAGTTAAATGGTGTTGAAGATCGCGTTGCTGCGATTCAGGGTAAGGCGATTGACGTGCTGAAAGAGCTCATTGCCAATGATGAGCGTTTTGATGTGGTGGTTTTAGATCCGCCGGCCTTTATCAAGAAACGCAAGGATCAAAAGGCTGGCGAAGCGGCTTATCGCCATATTAACGAGCTGGGGATGCGTTTGTTGGGGCGAGATGGATTGCTGGTTTCAGCGTCCTGTTCGATGCATCTTGGCAAGGATACTTTGTTGGAAATTGTACGTGCTGCAGGTCGCCATTTGGATCGTCACGTGCAAATTATTGGTCAGGGGGGGCAGGGGCCGGATCATCCAGTTCATCCGGCTATTCCTGAGACTGATTACCTCAAGGCGGTATTTGCGCGGGTGTATCTTGCGTAATACCAAGGGCATCCCGAGTTTGTGAGATTAGTCGCGCAGACTCAGGATTGGCCAGTTGCGTTCACGAGCGATGTTGGTTAATCGCTCATCCGGGTCGACCGCAACCGGGTTGTCCACTTGCTCCAGCAGCGGTAAGTCATTGATGGAGTCACTATAAAAGTAGGATCCCGTTAAGGAATGCTGGTTCGACTTGAGCCACTCTTGCAAATAAGTAATCTTACCTGCCTGAAAGCAGGGTGTGCCCACAAAGTTGCCGGTAAAGCGGCCATCAATTTGTTCCGGGTCAGTGGCTAATATGTCTGCTACGCCCAGGCGTTTGGCGATGGGGCGAGTTACAAAACCATTGGTGGCGGTAATAATCAATAAATGGTCACCCTGCTCACGATGTTTTCGCAGTAGGGCTTCTGCTTTGGCCTGCATCAATGGCTCGATATGTTTGGCCATGAATTCGTTGTGCAAGGCCTGAAGCTCTTCCTGTGAGTGGCGAGCCAACGGTGCCAGGGAAAACTGAAGGTAGGCGCGAATATCCAGGGTGCCTGCTTTGTAATCTGCATAGAACTTGTCGTTGGCAAGGCGATAAGCTTCGGCATCAACTAATTGTTTTTCCACCAGGAAGACTCCCCAGCTGTGGTCACTGTCGCCTGCTATCAGGGTGTTGTCCAAATCAAAAATCGCCAGGGCCACGATAAGTCCTCTCGGTAAAAGTCGCAAACGCCGGGTGAGCAGCGGATTGCTGCAGCGGCAGGGTCGCTAGGATAGCTGGCGCGACAAACAGGCTCAATGTTTTATCCATGATTCAGGGTTGCGGCTTTGAATAGGACTGATATAGTGCGGAAAACGCTGTTTTGAGGAATATGCCCGCATTTATCGATGCCTCTGTCATTTCCTGCAGCCAAACTCTTTATTTATGGACAATTCCTTGTGATAGATTCAGACGGATTCCGCCCTAATGTGGGCATCATATTAACCAATGACCAGGGACAGCTGTTGTGGGCGCGCCGGGTTGGCGGACAGGACGCGTGGCAATTTCCTCAAGGTGGCATCAACGCCAACGAAACTCCCGAGCAGGCATTATTTAGAGAGTTACATGAGGAAATTGGCTTGCGTCAACAAGATGTTCAGATCCTCGCTTGCACGCGCGGCTGGCTGCGCTACCGATTGCCGCATCGTTTGGTCAGGCATAACTCCCTGCCATTGTGTGTGGGACAGAAACAAAAGTGGTTCCTGCTCCGTTTGTTGAGTGATGACAATAAAGTCAGCCTGGATAATGGTGGTCGAGCTGAGTTTGATGATTGGCGCTGGGTAAGTTACTGGTATCCATTAGGGAAAGTTGTTTCATTCAAGCGTGATGTTTATCGCCGCGCGTTGAAGGAATTATCACTATTCCATGCGCAGCTTGAGGGGCGAGCCCCCAGTGCTCGCTAAAAAAATCAAAATAGCGGCCAGATAGCCGGTAATTAATTCGAGCCTTAAGTCTCATGTTGAACTCATTGCGTTCCATAGTTCAGGAAGTAAACGCTGCGCGCGACATGAAGAGCGCGCTGGCGATTATTGTGGCGCGCGTGAAGCAGGCGATGAAAACGCATGTTTGCTCGGTCTACCTGCGCGACCCGAAAGGCGACTATGTACTTATGGCGACTGACGGCCTTAACGCTGATGCGGTGGGCAAGGTTCGCTTGGGGGCAGGTGAGGGGCTGGTTGGGCGAGTTGTGGTACGTGAGGAGCCTATCAACCTTGAGCATGCAGAGGCTCATCCAAGCTATCAATATTTCCCGGAGACGGGGGAAGAGCGCTACAGCTCATTTCTTGGTGTTCCAATTATTCACCATCGAAAAGTGCTGGGGGTTCTGGTAGTTCAGCAAGTGGAGCAGCGCCGCTTTGATGAAGGTGAAGAAGCATTTTTGGTAACCATGTCTGCTCAGTTGGCGGGAGTAATTGCCCATGCCGAGGCTACCGGCGGTGTAATTCCTGTTGGTGACAAGGCAAGTCAGTCCAAGTTTGTTGGGGTTTCGGGGGCGTCGGGTATTGCCATAGGGGAAGCGGTGGTAATCGCCCCATCGGCGGATTTGCGCTCAGTACCCTATCAGGTTTGTAAAAATGTTGATGCAGAAATAGATTTTTTTCAGCGTAGCCTTATTGCTGTGCGCGAGGATATAAAAACGCTAGGGATTAAGCTCAAAGAGCGAATTAATCGTGAAGAGCAGGCGCTTTTTGATGCCTATTTAGCCATGCTGGATGATGCGTCACTTGGCGGCGAAGTGGTGGCAAGGATTCGTAAAGGCGCTGTGGCTGCTTATGCCTGGAGCGAGGTCATTCTGGAACATGAAAGTATATTCAATAGTATGAATGACCCTTACTTACGTGAGCGCGCTACCGATTTGCGTGATTTGGGGCGAAGGGTGTTGGAGTATCTGCAAGAGTCCAACCAGAAGGCTCGCGTCTATCCGGACAAAACTATTTTAATTGGCGAGGAGTTGACAGCTTCCATGCTGGGCGAGATTCCCAAAGAAAAGCTCGCCGGATTGGTTTCTGTGCAAGGCTCATCCAACTCGCATGTGGCTATTTTGGCCAGGGCGATGGATATTCCCACGGTAATGGGCGCTGTGGATCTGCCTTTTACCCAGATCGATGGTCGTCCAATTATTGTTGATGGTTACAAAGGCGCTGTTTATTGCGACCCCAATCCGCAATTGCGCAAACATTACAAGGCTATATATTTAGAAGAGCAGGCGCTGGTAAAAGGGCTGGAGGCCTTGAAAAACTTGCCCTGTGAAACACCGGATAAATATCGCCTGCCGCTACATGTGAATACCGGCCTAATGGCGGACGTGGTTCGCTCGTTGGAGCGCGGTGCGGAAGGTGTCGGCCTTTACCGGACGGAAGTGCCGTTCTTGTTGCGCGATCGCTTCCCTAGCGAGGAGGAGCAGCGTTCGATCTACCGGGAGCAGTTGGAGGCATTTGCCCCTCATGCTGTCACTATGCGCACCCTCGATATTGGTGGCGATAAAGCGCTGCCGTATTTCCCAATAGAGGAGGACAACCCTTTCCTTGGTTGGCGCGGCATTCGAGTTACCTTGGATCACCCGGAAATTTTCCTCGCGCAGATTCGCGCAATGATCAAAGCCAGTGAAGGCTTGGATAATTTGCGTATTCTTCTGCCGATGATTACCAATATGCAGGAAGTAGAAGCCTCACGGGCGTTAATCGCCAGGGTGTACAAGGAATTGCTGGAGGAGGGTTATCGCGTGCGTAAGCCCCAAGTCGGGGTGATGATCGAGGTTCCCGCGGTGGTTTACCTTGCTCCTGAGTTGTCGCGCCGGGTAGATTTTTTATCAGTGGGCAGCAATGACCTTACCCAGTATTTACTGGCGGTGGATCGCAATAATGCGCAGGTGGCGGATTTGTACCAGGCGTTCCATCCGGCGGTCCTGCGTGCGTTGCAATACATTGTCTATGCCGCACACGATGCGGGTATTAGCGTCAGTATCTGTGGTGAGCTTGCGGGCGACCCTGGTGCGGCAATTTTATTGATGGCTATGGGATTTGATGTGTTGTCCATGAACGCTACCAACCTGCCCAAGGTTAAATCAGTGATTCGCGGAATCACTTTTGCGCGTGCCAAGCAGTTGTTGGCAGAGGTGATGCGTATGTCAAATGGCGATCAGATTCGTGAGCACATTGAGCGCGAGCTGCGTGACACTGGCCTAACCCGATTGATTCGTCCGGTAACTTCCGATAGTAATTAAATGACTCCCTTTACATTTACTTTCTCGGTGCGGTCATAAAACTGCGCCATAATGTCGCTTCAAGCGTTAGTTAGATTTTCAGGTGTTTATGCTGCAGTACCCAGATATCAATCCTGTTGCCTTTACGTTGCTCAAAGACCCCATACATCTCGGCAATGTCACGCTTGGCCCGTTGAGCGTGCACTGGTATGGCGTTATGTATCTGCTGGCCTTTCTGAGCGCCTGGCTAATTGCGGTTTATCGGACTCGGATGCCGAACTCACCCGTGACCAAGGTGCAGGTTGAAAATTTAATTACCTATGGCGCTTTCGGGGTCATCCTCGGAGGGCGTTGTGGCTATGTGCTTTTCTATAACTTTGACAAGTGGCTACAAGACCCTCTATGGCTGTTGCGTGTATGGGAGGGCGGTATGTCATTTCACGGCGGCTTAATCGGCGTCATAGTGGCGATGGTTATCTATTCCCGTCGAATTAATCGCCCGTTTACCAGTGTGATGGATTTTGTCGCACCTATAGTGCCGTTGGGCTTGGGCTTTGGTCGCATGGGTAATTTTATTGGTCAGGAGCTCTGGGGGCGTGTAAGCGACGTTTCTTGGGCGATGGTGTTCCCGAAAGCTATGGACCCCGTTGGCGTTGCGCGCCACCCAAGCCAGCTTTATCAGGCATTTCTTGAGGGGCTGGTTCTTTTCATCATTGTTTTCTGGTTTTCAGCCAAACCAAGACCCCGTTGTGCGACTTCAGGTGTGTTTTTAATTGGTTATTCGCTGTTCCGTTTCGGCGTAGAGTTTGTGCGCGAACCGGATCAGGGAATAGGGTTTGATTTATTGGGTTGGATGACGCGTGGGCAGCTGCTCTGTGTGCCTATGTTTGTATTAGGTGTTGGCTTGATTATTTATGCCTACGGGTTTGCGGCTAAATCCGGGCAATCGCAAAAAGTGTAAGAAAATTTAGAGAGCGAATTTGAGCGAATGAAACAATATCTTGAATTGATGCGGGATGTGGTTGAAAACGGGATTCAGCGCGGTGATCGCACTGGTACGGGGACTCGCTCGGTGTTCGGGCGTCAGCTGCGTTTCAATCTCAACGATGGATTTCCTCTGGTCACCACTAAAACGGTCCACCTAAAAAGCATTATCGTCGAATTACTTTGGTTTCTGCAGGGGCGCACGGATGTGAATTGGTTGCAGGAGCGTGGATGTAGTATCTGGAATGAATGGGCCACCGAAAGCGGCGATCTTGGACCTGTATATGGTAAGCAGTGGCGCAGTTGGGCTTGCCCGGACGGCTCTACTATCGATCAGATTTCCCAGGTTATTGAGCAGATTAAAAAGAATCCTTATTCTCGCCGACTCATCGTCAGCGCCTGGAATCCGGCCGATTTACCCGATGAGTCAATGAGTCCTCAAGACAATGTAAAGCAAGGGCGAATGGCGCTTGCGGCTTGTCATACACTGTTTCAATTTTATGTGGCGGAAGGAAAGTTGTCTTGCCAGCTTTATCAGCGCAGCGCGGACTTTTTTCTTGGGGTCCCTTTTAATATCGCCAGCTATGCCCTGTTGACGCATATGATTGCGCAGCAGTGTGATCTCGGTGTGGGGGATTTCGTTCACACCTTTGGTGATTGCCATTTGTATAACAATCACATTACAGACGACATAGTTTACGAACAATTAACACGCAAACCGAAAAACTTGCCTACACTTAGAATTCTTCGAAAACCAGGGTCGATTTTCGACTATGAACTGCAAGATTTTGAGTTCGAAGGTTACCAACCCCATCCGCGTATAGTTGCGCCTATTGCCATTTAGTGGTGTTCGTTGGTTGTTGGCATAGATAAGTTGTAAATAAGAAGGCGAAGACTCTGCATGAAATTGGCCATCATAGTCGCGGCTGCCAGAAATGGTGTTATTGGCCGCAATAATCAATTGCCGTGGCATCTTCCGCAGGACCTTAAATATTTCAAGGCTGTTACTTTTGGTAAGCCCATCATTATGGGGCGCAAGACTTATGAGTCTATTGGTCGCCCTCTCCCTGGAAGGACGAATATAGTTATAACTCGTGATCCGGATTGGTCTGCGGCCGAAGGAGTGATTGTTGTGGATTCGATTGCGAAAGCGGTGCTTGAGGCTGGCAAGGCGTCCTCTGAAGTAGCAGGCGCAAAAGCTGAGGCGGTGATTATTGGTGGCGCCGAGATTTATCGTGCAACCCTCGATTCCGTTGATACCGTGTATTTAACTCGCATCAATATTGACTGTGAAGGGGATGCATTCTTTCCTGAAATGTCCGATGTGCAATGGAAACTTGAGTCGGTAACGGCGGGCGATGCTTCTGCAGAGTTGCCACATGAGTTTCTTGTATTTCAAAAGCAGCCAACAGCGAGTAGGGAGTCTGCGTAATTGCTGCCGGTGCAGCAATAAAGGTTGGCGCACAGATTAAAAAGAATTTTTGTGTTACCGGTGCACTTATTGAAAGCAATGTCGTGTTACCGGGTTGATACCAAAATACACACGTAAAAAGCTTAAGGATAAATCATTGGAAGTAGGTGATAGCGCTTATTACAATGCCGGCGTTCTTAGCTGCCCCGTTTTTGGGGCTACGTGGATAACGCGTCTGTGACAGCTGGTTGTCACAAACTCACTTGATTGAAACCCAGTTGGGGGGATTATGAAAAAGCAGCGATTGAAAGCAGTGGCTATTACCACCATGCTTTCTGCCGGCGCGCTAATGGGAAGCGTTGCCATGGCAGATCAAAGTCTGGATGCAGTGCTCCAGGCGGGCCAAGCCAAAACAACTTTGGCGCAAGAGTCTCAAAAGCGTATCGACAGACTGGCTCAGGAAACTGACGATCTGACGCAAGAGTTTAAAAGCCAGAACAAACTGATCGACGATCTGCGTGTTTTCAACGCCCAAATGGAAAAGCAAGTTGCCAAGCAACTGACCGTGGTTACTGAGCTGGATCAATCTATTGAAAAAGTGACTGTAATTGAGCGTCAAATTCAGCCATTAATTTTCCGTATGCTGGACAGCCTCGAGCAATTCGTAGCTCTGGATAAGCCTTTCTCTCTAGACGAGCGTAAAGATCGTATCGCTATGCTGCGTACCAATCAGGATCGCGCTGATATCTCCGTATCTGAAAAATTCCGCCAAGTGCTCGAAGCTTACAAAATTGAATCTGCTTACGGCAGCACTATCGAAGCGTACAAAACTACTTTGTCGATAGACGGGCAGGATCGTGAAGTTAACATTCTGCGTGTTGGACGTATTTCTCTGATGTATCAAACTACAGATGCTCAATCCAGCGGCTACTGGGATTCCGCTCAAAAAGCGTGGTTGCCTTTGGATGCGTCTTATAACAGTGAAATTCTTAAAGGCTTGAAAATTGCCCGTGATCAGGCAACCAAAGATATTATGACTATGCCTATTCAGGCTCCGGAGGCAGCACAATGAAAATGAAGTTTGTTAAAAGCTGCTTGATGCTCGCTGCTGCTGGTGTAATGAGTGCTAGTTTTGCGGTCGCGCAAGATAAGGCGCAGTCTCTTGACCAGTTGTTGGATATGGTAAAAAAATCCCAAATCAGTGAGTCTGCTGAGCATAAGCAACGTGAAGCTGAGTTTGCACGCGATAAAGCGGGTCAAGCAAATTTATTGGCTCAAGCTAAAGCAACCCGTCAAGCCGAAGAGGCTCGCTCACAAGCGTTAGAGAAAAAGTACGCTGAACAGCAATTACTGGTTACCCAAAAGAAAAATCAATTGACTGAGCGTTTGGGCTCAATGCGCGAGCTTTTTGGTCACTTGACCTCGACTGCTGGTGACTTGCGCGCGACGTTGGAAACCTCTCTGGTGAGCGCACAGTTGCCGAATCGTGGTGACTTCTTGGATACATTGATCGAAAAAATGAACGGCAGTACCCAGTTGCCAGACATCGAAGAAATTGAGCGTCTGTGGTACGAAGTTCAACGTGAAATGGTTGAGACTGGTCGTGTGGTTAAGTTCACGGGTAATGTTGTCAAGCCAAATGGCGAGTCTGCATCGCAAGAAATCGTTCGTGTCGGTGCTTACAATTTGGTTTCAAATGGCGCTTACTTGAGCTATGCAGATGGCAAAATTGAAGAGTTAGCTCGTCAACCTGATTCAGCTATGCTCCAGTCTGCTAGTGCATTGCAAAGTGCAACATCAGGTGTGGTTGACTTAGGTATCGATCCAACAGGTCCTGTTGGTGGTCAATTATTGTCTGCGCTGATTCAAAAGCCGACATTTAAAGAATATTTGGATCAAGGTGGTTCAGTAGGCTGGGTAATTGTTTACGTAGGCATTTTCGGTATTTTGTTGGGCTTGTGGCGCATTCTTGTGCTCTTCGCAATGAGTGCAAAAGTTAAATCGCAGCTCAAAAATTCAGCGAACCCTAATACTAACAATCCGCTGGGTCGCGTATTGAAAGTTGCGCAGGAAAATAAAAATGTTGACGCTGAAACTTTAGAGTTAAAACTCGAAGAAGCCGTTTTGAAAGAGCGTCCAGCAATCGAAAGTGGTTTGGCGATTCTTAAAATTATCGCTGCAGTTGCTCCTCTGCTGGGTCTGTTAGGTACAGTAACCGGTATGATTACTACCTTCCAGGCGATTACCATCTTCGGTGCTGGTGATCCTAAAAACATGGCAGGCGGTATCTCTGCAGCATTGATTACTACTGTTCAGGGCTTGTTAGTGGCTATCCCAATGGTTCTGATGCATACGTTGGTAAATGGTCGTGCGAAGTCAGTAACTCATGTATTGGATGAGCAAACGACGGGTATTATTGCTGAAAACGCTGAGCGCAAGTAGGAGATAAACCATGCAGGCTTTAGTGGATGCTCTTAGCCCTCTAAAAGCTTTCTTGGATCAGGGTGGCTTTGTGATGTATCTCATCGCCGCCCTAACTTTTGTAATGTGGGTACTCATATTTGAGAGAGTGCTATTTTTCAAAGGTGGTCTGAGAGGTGAGATTCAGGGGCAATTAAATATTTGGGAATCCAGGAAAGAACGCAAATCTTGGAACGCCCACCAAATTCGTATGGCGATGATTTCGCGTATGGATGGAAAGATTAGTGAAAACCTGGATTTTATTGCAGCAATGGTTGCCATTTGCCCTTTAATGGGATTGCTGGGTACGGTTACAGGTATGATCGACGTGTTTGGTGTTCTCGCAAATACGGGTGGTGGTGATGCCAAGTCTATGGCTGGCGGGGTTTCTAAGGCAACGATTCCCACAATGGCGGGAATGGTTGCTGCGATCTCTGGTGTGTTTGCAAACACCTATTTAACCCGTGTCGCAGATAGCGAAAAGGCATTGTTTGCAGACCATTTAACTATGGATCACTGATTGTAGTGATCCGTAGTTTGGTCGAGAAATTTAACCTGTATGAAAGAGATGTCTCATGAGCAGGAATAATCCAAAGCGTGAAGAAGAGGCTCAAGCAATTGACCTGACGCCCATGTTGGACGTCGTGTTTATTATGTTGATCTTCTTCATCGTTACTGCAACATTCATCAAAGAAACCGGCAAAGACGTAACGCGACCCGATGCTATTACGGCAGATGATAAGCCCAATGCGAGCATTCTTATTGCGGTGGGTGCTGACAACGAAATCTGGATTGATAAGAAAAAAATCGATCCGCGAAATCTTCGTCAAGCAATCGAGCGTATGCGTGCAGACAACCCAAAAGGGGCAATCTCTATTCAGTCGGATAAAGATGCTGACTTAAAATTTGTGGTTGAAGTGGCTAATGCTGCGCGCAAGGCTGGCGTAACTGACGTAAACGTTTCTACTGAGAAGAAATAGCAGCTATGAATCCTACTAAAGTAACCATAGCGGGAGTCCTCGGGGTAATAACCACGTTGGGGCTCCTGTACTTGATGAATAGTCTGGTAAACACTGAGTTTGCTCCTCCAGATGAAACAAAATCTGTGAAGATTCCAGATATTCGCATGAGCAACACAAAAATTGAAACTCGTATGGACGACGCGAAGCCGGAAAAGCCTCAAGAACCAGAGACTCCTCCTGATTTGCCTGAACCTGAGTTCGATGCTCCTGATGTATCTGGTGACGCATTAAATATGAGCGCACCCATTGCGAAGGCTGATATTGATGTAGGTGGTAATTCTTTGGCGTTTAGCGAAGGCGAGTATTTGCCAATCGTTAAAGTGCCGCCGGAATACCCAAGCACTGCGCTGTCTCGTGGCATTGAAGGTTTCTGCACAGTTGTTTACACCGTAACTGAAACCGGAACCACGCGCGATCCGCAGCCAATACCTGACCAATGTATTACCAAAGATGGCAAGCCAACAACTGTATTTAACCGGGCATCTGTGAAAGCAGCGCTGAAGTTCAAATACAAGCCGAAAGTAGTGGATGGCAAGCCGGTTGAAGTGCCAGGTGTTAAAAACAAATTCACCTACGAGATGCAAAAATAAGGGGAAATGAAATGAAACATGTATTTCCTGCCGTTTCAGTTGCTCTTAATCGCACTCTGTTGGCTGGTTTGATTGCTGTATCACCGGTACTTGCAAATAATCTGTTATCTGCTGTTGGTTCAGGTGTGCAGGTATCTGTCGCGCAAGCTCAGATAACTGCGAAGAACAAGCACGCAGGGGAAGCACAGCGTAAGTTTCCAAACGTTACTGAGTCATTCGGTAAGAAAATTACCGAAGCTTCAAACTTTCTTCAGCCGCAAGATGAGTCAGTTAAGCCTGATCCGCGTAAAGCGATGCAAATGTTGAAGGATATGGAAGCAAACTCTGGCAAGGCGAACGCATACGAAAAGGTATTGTTGAATCAATACATGGGTTATGCCTATCTCGGTGTTGAGGATTATGCTAAAGCGATTGATAGCTTTAACAAAATGCTCGCATTGACTCCCAATATGCCACTGGCTACAGAAGCATCGACTATCCGTATTGTCGGTCAGTTGTATTCTCAGCTCGATAATCCCAAAAAAGCATTGGAAACTTTGCTGAAGTGGACCGAGTATGCGGACAAGCTTAAGCCAGAAGACTCGTACATGTTTTCCACTCTGTATTATCAGTTGGAAGATAATAAAAATGCTCTGTTGAATATCAACGAAGCAGTAAAAAATCAGGAAGCTGCCGGTAAGGTTCCAGCGGAATCCTGGTATGTTTTACAGCGTGGTTTGTATTTTGACAAAGAGGATTACAAGAGTGGCTTGGTGGTTTTGGAGAAGCTGATTAAGCATTATCCAAAGGCGCCTTATTGGAAGCAGTTGTCACAGGTTTACCGCATGTTGGATCGCTCAAACGATGCATTAAATGCGCTAGAAACTTGTTACCTGATGGGTGGCTTAACCACTGAGAAAGATATAGTGAACTTGGCTTATTCTTTCCTGGAGGCAGAGGTTCCCTATAAGGCCGCTAAAGTACTCAAGAAAGGTATTTATACTGATAAGCTCGTAGAGCCAACCGCTAAAAACCTGAAAACCTTGGCCGATTCTTTGCGTCTTGCACAAAACTCAAAAGAGTCGTTGGTTGAGTATGAGCGTGCTGCCGAGAAATCAACCGACGGTGAGCTGATTATTGGTTTGGCGCAAGCTTATCTGGCAAACGATAAATACAAAGAAGCATCCAAGTGGGGGCGTGACGCCCTGCGTAAAGGTGGAATCAAGCGTGTTGATTACGCCAACCTGACTGTCGCGCAAGCTGAGTTTGAGTTGAAGAATTTTGATGAAGCTATCAAGTTCTTTAAAGAAGCAGGTAAAGATGCTCGCTCATCCAAGATTGCTGCACAGTGGATTACCTTCTGTGAAAAAGAAAAGCAAAAGCAGGAAATAGCAGCGAAAGAGTAACCAAGTTGCAATTATCTGAAGATAAAATAAAAAAGCCAGCATTATGCTGGCTTTTTTATTTTTCAAAACACAGAACCCAACAAATAAAAAACGCTGCCATTGCCTAATGGCAGCGTAAGAAGAGCTTTAGTCCAGTTTGCTCAAATCGCGCACAGCACCCTTGTCTGCGCTGGTTGCCAACATCGCATAGGCTTTCAATGATGCAGAAACCTTACGCGGACGAACTTCGCTCGGTTTCCAGGCCAATGGGCCTTTGGCATTTTCGGCGGCACGGCGGGCATCCAGTTCAGCATCGGTCAGTACGACATTAATACTGCGGTTGGGGATGTCGATGCGAATGATATCGCCGTTCTGTACCAAACCAATCGCACCACCAGCCGCTGCTTCGGGCGATACGTGGCCGATGGATAAGCCCGAGGTTCCGCCAGAGAAACGACCGTCAGTCAGCAACGCGCAGGCTTTACCCAAGCCTTTGGATTTCAAGTAACTGGTGGGGTAGAGCATTTCCTGCATTCCCGGCCCACCTTTCGGGCCTTCATAGCGAATCACCACAACATCGCCTTCTTTGACTTTGCCGTCGAGGATATCGGCAACCGCTTTATCCTGGCTTTCTACAACGTAAGCTTTACCTTCAAAAACCCAGCAGCTTTCGTCAACACCGGAGGTTTTTACAACACAGCCATCGAGTGCTATGTTGCCTTTGAGAACGGCCAAGCCACCTTCTTTGCTGTAGGCATTTTTAACGGAGCGAATACAACCTTCGGCGCGGTCACCGTCAAGTGTCGGCCACCGAGTTGCTTGGCTAAAAGCAACTTGCGTTGGAATGCCGGCGGGGCCTGCTTTGTAGAATGTCGCTACAGCTTCAGACGACGTACTGATGATGTCCCACTTATCCAGGGCTTCCTGGAAAGTTTTGCTGTGTACCGTCGGCAATTGGTTGTGCAGCAATCCACCGCGATTAAGCTCCGCGAGAATGCCCATTACGCCACCAGCGCGGTGCACGTCTTCCATATGATATTTCTGGGTATTGGGGGCAACTTTGCACAACTGCGGTACTTTGCGGCTCATGCGGTCTACATCGAACATGGTGAAGGGCACTTCGCCCTCCTGCGCAGCAGCTAGCAAATGCAGGATGGTATTGGTTGAACCGCCCATGGCGATATCGAGTGCCATGGCGTTTTCATAGGCTTCAAAAGTCGCGATGGAGCGTGGCAATACGCTGTAATCATCTTCTTCGTAGAAACGCTTGGTGATTTCCACGATGCGGCGACCGGCTTCAAGGAACAACTGCTCACGGTCAGCGTGGGTTGCCAGCAAGGAACCGTTGCCAGGCAGGGATAAGCCCAGTGCCTCGGTCAAACAGTTCATTGAGTTGGCGGTAAACATGCCTGAGCAAGAGCCGCAGGTTGGGCAGGCAGAGCGCTCATATTCATTGACCTTCTCGTCGCTGGCGTTGTCGTCTACTGCAATTACCATCGCATCAACAAGATCGAGCTTGTGCTCGGCGAGTCTGGTTTTACCGGCTTCCATCGGCCCACCAGATACAAAGATCACTGGAATGTTAAGGCGCATTGCGGCCATCAGCATACCGGGGGTGATTTTGTCGCAGTTGGAAATACACACGATGGCATCGGCGCAGTGGGCATTAACCATGTACTCGACCGAGTCGGCAATAATGTCGCGCGATGGCAAACTGTAGAGCATGCCGTCGTGACCCATGGCGATACCGTCATCCACGGCAATGGTATTGAATTCTTTGGCGACACCGCCGGCCTTTTCAATTTCGCGCGCAACCAATTGGCCCAAATCTTTCAGGTGAACGTGACCGGGAACAAATTGGGTAAAAGAGTTGGCAACGGCGATAATGGGCTTTTGGAAATCGTCATCTTTCATGCCCGTTGCACGCCACAAGGCGCGGGCACCGGCCATATTGCGACCCGATGTTGTGGTTTTGGAGCGATAAACAGGCATAAGGGACCTCGAGCTAAAGCGGCGGATGCTAATTTTTGCTTTGAAACAGGTGTATCTTAACAAAAAAAGATTGCCCAGGGGCTGCTGATTAGTTGTTTGCGGGACTTCAAAAGATATCACTGCTGTATGGGTTGCATATAAAATGCCGCATTGGCCTTAGCTAGTTGCTGGTGGATCCTGAGGGGGAAACATTGATATACATTATCGCGAGCCTATTAATTGTATTTGGGATCGCTCTCTTGCATTTGCTGCTCGTTAAGTTGCCAGAAAGGTTTTTTGATTCATGTGCTGAAAACAGTGGTCGTTATCCAATTATTGACGGCTTAAGAGGATATTTAGCTATATCCGTTTTCATTCACCATTTTGTCGTTACATGGTATTGGAAGGTTGGTGGCGGATGGGGGCGTCCGCCCGAAACATTTTTCCATAACTTAGGGAAAGTTGGTGTAATCCTATTTTTTGTTACGACCGGATTCCTGTTTTCAACTCAGCTCATTCGAAAAAGGTATCGAGTAAATATTCACGATTTAATCGTGTCTCGTTTTTTTCGTATTGTTCCGCTGTATTTTTTGTGGTGTGCGCGCTAATTGTTATTGTTTTTATTGAAAGTAACTGGGAGCTCCACGTTGCCCCTAAGATTTTGCTGTCCGAAATAAATAAATGGATATTATTTAATGGAGAGCTAATAAATGCATTCCCTGAAACGCGAAGAATTATCGCAGGCGTAGATTGGACCCTCAAATATGAGTGGATTTTTTACAGTGCTTTACCCCTTCTGGCTTTTGGGGGGCGTTGTATTGGGAAGTTAATGGCGTTAGCAGTAGCTGTTGTTGTTGGAGTTGTAACGGCTCAGGATTTAATGATTGGAGTGATAAAGTTAAAGTTTACGTTTTGCTTTTTTATGGGCTGGATGGCTGCAATTTTGATTGATCAAAAATGGATATCAGGCTTGGTATTGATGTATAGATCAGGCGCAAGTCTGCTGGCGCTTATATGCTTGGTGTGCGGGTGTCTTGTTGAAACGTATTCCTTTGCGCAGATGCTTATTTCCGGAGTGGCGTTTATTTTATTGGCGTCTGGAGCGAACCTATTTGGTTTGCTTGAGTTGAAGGCAAGCAAAATTTTAGGTGATTTGAGTTTTGGGGTTTATCTTTTGCACGGAATGCTTTTGTATGTGGCGTTCACTGTTTTTGATGCTGTTGATTTTTCTCTTATTGGGTATCCATTCTATTGGGTTATTTTTGTTTTTATGTTGATTGGGGTTGTTGGGCTATCCGTTGCGGCTCACTTGTTAATTGAGCGTCCCTTTATGCTGATCGGTAAGCGGATGAGATCGATTAAAAATTCTCTTGGTTCATAATATTTCTGCTTTATCGAGGGGTATCGTCAAGTCTGTAAGCGGTGAGTTTCAATAAATCCGCGATTGTTGTCATTAACATTGGTGTTAGTTTTTGTGTTGCTGTTCTTGGGATCAAATTCCATGTGACACACCATAGGTTAAGTAGTGTGCAGTACTAGTAATCCAATTGCATAATGGTGACGGGCGTAGTGCGATAATTTTCTTGAGTGAGTACCTTCCAGCCCAACTTCGCATAGAAACCGGCTTGATCCGGTGTAAACAGATAAAGTCGTTCGAGCTGTTGTTGGCCGGCAAAATCCATTAGCGCTTGAACCAGCTTTTTTCCGAGTCCAACCCCGCGTTGATCTTCCCGAATGTACACACTGGCAAGCCAGGGAGTTAACTCCGGATGGCTATCCATATCGGCTTCCACCAACGCAGCTGTTCCCAATACTACATCGCCATCAACGGCAATCAACATTGAAGGAATTGGCTTGTCAGCGATATACCGTTGCATGCGTTCAATGCGATATTCCAGAGTCTTGCCTGGATTCAAATAACCCCACTCATCAAAATGCCAGCGCGCGATGGTGGGGATATGTTGTGGGGCAAGACGCAGATCAATAATTTCCATAGCTATTTTTTCGAAATGAAAAACTACACGAGTGATTTAATAAATATTTTGGAGTTGCGCTGATAGTTGTAGAGCAGCTGTCTCTGTACGGGTAAATCATCCAGCTTGCCCTGCACAAAACCCTGCTCGATAAACCAATGCGCCGTCTGCGTCGTCAGTAAAAATAATTGTTTGATTTTTTGCTTGAGCGCCTGTTTTTCAATTTGCTGCAATAATTGCGCGGCGCGCCCGCCGTTGCGATATTCAGGGTGGGTTGCAACACAGGATAGTTCTGCCATTTTCCCGTAGGGATAAAGGGCAGCGCAGGCGATAATAGCGCCATCTTTTTCCATTACGTGAAATTTATTAATTTCAGTTTCCAATAATTCACGCGAGCGCCGCACGAGAATGCCTTGTTCCTCCAGTGGGCGAATCAAGTCGAGAATGCCGCCGACATCATCAATGGTGGCCGGGCGCAATTGCTCGTAGTGGCCCGAGTAAATCATGGTGCCCAATCCGTCGCGCGTAAATAATTCGGTGAGCAGGGCACCGTCAGTGCTGTAGCTCACCAATTGTGCACGTGGTACGCCTTGCAGGCAGCTTAAATAACTGGCGCTAATGGCCTGTTGTAAATCGAAACTGATTTCTTCGCCATTGTCATTCAAATAGTTTTTGCATTCGAGCAACGATAATTGACGAATTAAAGTGCCCTCTTCATCGGTAATGCCATTGCCTTCAACAAAGGCGAGAAATTTATCCGCTTTTATCGCGGTAGCAACATGAGTCGCCACATCGCTAAATGACAAATTGAAAATTTCACCTGTTGGTGAATAAGCGAGAGGTGAGAGCAACACTACCGCACCGGAATCCAGCGCAGCATTTAACGATTTTGTGTGCACTTTGCGCACTTTGCCGGTGTGTTGCAGGTCTATACCGTCGATTACACCGTGCGGCATGGCGACGACGAAGTTGCCGCTAATGACTTGCATGTCCGCATCGTGCATCGGGGAGTTGGGCAAACTTGTGGACAGCGCCGCTTCCACAATAGTGCGCGCTTCACCAATGGCTTGAATAACCAGATGTAAACTTTCCGAATCTGTAATGCGCAAATTTTTATGGAAGTTGCTGTAGGTATCTGCTTCCTGAAGGCGCGCATCAATTTGTGGACGTGCGCCGTGCACGAGAACCAGGCGCACATCCAAACTGCACAGCAATGCAATGTCGTGCACGATATTGTGGAAGTTAGTGTGTGTGATGGCTTCGCCCGGCAGCATCAACACAAAGGTTTTGTCGCTGTGTCTGTTGATATAAGGCGTCGAGTGGCGGAACCATTTAACGTAGTCTTGGGTGTTGGCTGGCACTTTGATGTTCTCAAAATTAATGTATAACTGAAAAACGCTGTTTAGGTATTGTAAAAAGTTACAAACAATATTTTTCAATCAATCGTCGCACAATGTTGATCGCTGGTTCGATCTGGTCGAGTGGAATAAATTCATCGGGTTGATGGGCCTGATTAATGGAACCCGGGCCGAGGATTAGCGTCTGCATTCCCAGCTGTTGCATAAACGGCGCTTCAGTGGCGAATGCGACCGTATCGGCGCGATTGCCAGTCAACTCTTCGCAAACTTTTACCAGCTCGGCATTTTCGGCTTCGCCGAATGGGTCAACGCCATCAAATAGCGATGAAAAAACAATATCGGTTCCACTGATTTCTGCAATAGGTTGCAAGCGCTGGTGGATAGTTGCGCGCAAGTCGTCGTTATCCATCCCAGGCAATAACCGTAAATCAAAATGCAATTCGCACTCGCCGCAAATTCGGTTGGCGCCGTCACCGCCGTGAATACAACCTAAATTCAATGTGGGGGTTTGCACGGCGAAACCGGGGTCGCGGTATTTTAATTGCAATTCGCTGCGCAGTTGCAGCAGTGAACTCATCACCTGATTCATAGCTTCGAGCGCATTGTTACCCAGCGCCGGGTTAGATGAATGGCCGCTCTTGCCGCGCACACGAATGGCTTCCATCATGATGCCTTTATGGGCGCGGATGGGAACCAGCCCGGTGGGTTCACCGATAACGGCGTAGCGTGGTTTGAATCCCGCAATACCTTCCTGCGCGAGCGCGCGAGCACCGCTCATGCTGCTCTCTTCATCGGCGGTGGCTAACACGATCAATGGATGCTTGAAGGGTTTATCCAGATAGGGTTTTACCGCCGCCATAATCACGGGGAAAAACCCCTTCATATCGGTAGCGCCCAGACCGTACAACTTGCCATCGCGCTCGTTGAGTTGGAATGGATCGGATTGCCAGCGGTTCGCGTCGTAGGGAACGGTATCGCTGTGGCCCGCCAATACCAAACCACCATCACCGGTACCGAGGCTAGCAATCAGATTGGCTTTGCCGGATTCGCCCAGTGGCAGCACACGCGTATTAAAGCCCAAGTCGCCGAACACGTTGGCGAGATAGTCGATAACCTTTTGGTTAGACATGTCCCATTCGGGCAGGCCGCAGCTAACCGAGGGTATGGCCACCAATTGCTGGAGATGGTTGATATAACCTTTGGAATCAAAACTCATGGATAACACCTTGCTATGGATGAGGTGTTATCGATCATTGACTGCAAAAATGCAAGCGAAGGCTATCGACAGATATTAAAAAACCGGGCTTGGGTTAGTCCGGTTTTAAGTTGAGTGTTATTGATCAGCCAAACAGGCCTTTGAAAAAGTAGAAAAACAAAATCGACAAACCGGCACCGGCGGGCAGGGTAATTAACCAAGACGCAAAAATACCGCCAATAACCCCGATATTTAGCGCACCTATACCGCGTGCCAAGCCCACGCCCAATACTGCACCTACCAGGGTGTGGGTGGTGGAAATTGGTAAGCCTAGACCTGAAGCAATTACTACCGTTGCAGCGGCAGACATCTCGGCGGCAAATCCGCGGCTGGGGGTTAGCTCGGTAATTTTTTTGCCGATGGTGATCATCACTTTGTAGCCGTAGGTGGCAAGGCCCGCTACTATGCCCAGCGCGCCTAGTAATAAAACCCACGAGGGTACTTGTGCCTTGGCTTCGATGGCGCCCACATCCAGTACGCTGATTACGGCGGCCATTGGACCTACTGCGTTGGCGACATCATTGGAGCCGTGAGCAAAGGCCATGGAGCAGGCGGTAAATATCATTAACACCCCGAATACTTTTTCCACACTGGCAAAGCGGTTGGCTTTGTCGGCCGCCGGATCCGGGGTAATGCGGCTGAGCATATATACTCCAATTCCGGCTACCAGTATCCCAATCAAGGTGGCAACAAACATGGCTTCGATAAAACTGAATTGCACATCATGAGCCTGAAGTACATATTTAAGTCCCTTCAAAATTGTCACCATTGAAAGGAAAAATCCCACGGCAAACATGTAGAAAGGAATGTAGTGCTTGGCATTAGTAAAGGGATCGTCGGTGCTAAGGATGAGTCGCTGCACTGAGCGGAAAATCCAGAATGAGATGACGCCGGCGATCACGGGTGTAATGACCCAACTGCCAACAATTCCCCAGACCTGGCTCCATTGCACCGCATCGGCGGAGATCCCCACGGCGGCGAAACCGATAATTGCACCCACAATCGAGTGAGTGGTGGACACCGGCCAGCCAAGGATACTCGCGATCATTAACCAGGTGCCGGCTGCCAGCAGTGAAGAGAGCATGCCGTAGATAAACAAATCCGGGTGACTGGTCATTACGTCCAGTTCGACGATTCCGCTGCGGATGGTTTCGGTCACCTCGCCGCCGGCCAGATAGGCGCCGGCAAACTCGAAAACCATCGCCACCAAAATTGCTTGCTTCATGGTGAGTGCGCGAGCGCCCACTGAGGTGCCCATGGCATTGGAGACATCGTTGGCGCCAATGCCCCAGGCCATAAATAAACCGAAGACACAGGCGAGGATCAACAGTGTCTGACTGTGTTCTGCTAAAAGGGTCATGGGTATATTCCTGGAAACTAGCGGGCCAGTAGCAGTTGCAAACGACCGCCGACATCGTGGGCGCGGTTGGAAATGTCACCGACCCAATCAATGGTGTTGTAGAGGAACATTACATCCACCGGTGGTAATTGCGCTTCCAGCGCGAAGAGCGAGG
The DNA here is from genome assembly GCF_008806975.1 of Cellvibrio sp. KY-GH-1. Classification (NCBI taxonomy): domain Bacteria; kingdom Pseudomonadati; phylum Pseudomonadota; class Gammaproteobacteria; order Cellvibrionales; family Cellvibrionaceae; genus Cellvibrio; species Cellvibrio sp. KY-GH-1. The sequence continues at coordinate 3,334,192 of NZ_CP031728.1, read as the reverse complement.
TACGCACGCCGATTTCAAGCTTGTCGGCCTTTTCTTCCAGTTCATCCAACTCTTTAATCATGTTTTCTACTACGGCCAATTCGCGGCCGCTAAAACCCGTTTCCAAGAGTTCGTCGAGTTCGTTAATGGCCACCAGCGCCTGCTCGGCAGCGGCGACACTCGCGCGTACAAACTCATTCATCTGCGGGCGCATAATGGTGGGGATGCTCATACGCCGCCCCATGATGATGCCCACAATGTCCTTCGCGCGGTTGGCGATGCGATCTTGCATGGTGAGTAGTTCCAGCAGGTCAGTGCGCGGCACCGGCAGGAATAGGCTTTTGGGCAGATGCAGGCGCAGTTGCTTTTTTATTTCATCGGCTTCGTTTTCATACTTCACCACCATTTCCTGCAGCGCGCGCGCGCGCTCCCAGTCATCGCTGGTAATCGCTTCAAAGAAATGCACCAGCTCGGCCGCGCCCTTTACCGCCAGTGCCATATGCTCCTGGATCGGCTTAATCGGTGAGCGGCCAAACAAATTCGACAGGTTGGCAAACGGCATGAAAATCCCTCCGGATAAAAAGTGTGCGCAGTATAGAAAGATCACCCGATCAGGTCACCTTGGTTTGTGACATTTTTGTGACAGTGATGCATTCTTCTGCGGGTAGTGGCTGGCCCATAGATAATAGATAGCGGCCGCTAAAATGCGAGCAAGTGATGGCACAGGCAGACGCTCTTCTTCGCAACCGCTACAATCCTCTGCAGATATAACACTAACAGGGTTAAAGAATAATGGCGCAGGTGCTGGATAGGGTTCTCGATTTACGCGGATTAATTAGCGATCTGGTGGCGGATGGTCGCATGAAGCAAATGGATGCCAATGTGCTGCTGGGTGCATCGCGCACGCGCGAGCAAGCCATCATGCATCCGCTCGCCTATATCGCCACCCAGAATTTGGATGATGTCCAGCGCCCCGGTAAAACCCTGGATGGTGAAACCCTTACCGAGTGGCTCGCCACCAAGGCGCGTCTGCCGCTGTTCCATATAGATCCGATGAAAATCGACGTGGCCAAATGTACCGAGGTAATCAGCTACGCCTTCGCCAAACGCCATGGAATTTTATGTGTACAAGTCAACCAGGATCATGTGCTGGTGGCTTGTACCCAACCATTTATGGCGGGATGGGAGCCACAAGTGGAGCACGTGGCGCGCCGTACGGTTAAGCGTGTTGTTGCCAACCCGGCCGATATCGAACGCTTTATGGTGGAGTTCTACACACTGGCGCGCTCGGTGTCCGGTGCCAGTGGGGCGACTTCCTCGTCGGCGATTACCAACTTCGAGCAGCTGGTCGAACTGGGTAAGGCGAGTGATCCTGACGCTAATGATCAGCATATCGTCAAGATTGTGGACTGGTTGCTGCAGTACGCTTATGACCAGCGTGCGAGCGATATCCACATAGAACCGCGCCGTGATGTGGGGCGCATTCGCTTTCGTATCGATGGCGTACTCCATTACGTGTATGAATTGCCGGCCAATGTTGCTACCGCCGTCACCAGCCGCTTCAAAGTGTTGGCGCGAATGGACATCGCCGAGAAGCGCAAGCCGCAAGATGGGCGTATCAAAACCCGGCGCAGCGACGGCAGTGAAATCGAATTGCGTATGTCTACCTTACCCACCGCGTTCGGCGAAAAACTGGTGATGCGGATATTCGATCCGGAAGTATTGCAGCGCAGCTTCAGCGATTTGGGTTTGGTCGGCGATGACTACGCGCGCTGGAATACCATGCTTAATCGTCCCAACGGGATTTTGCTGGTAACCGGCCCCACCGGTTCCGGTAAAACCACCACGCTTTACTCGTCACTACGACAAGTCGCCACCGATGAAGTCAATGTCAGCACCATAGAAGATCCGATCGAGATGGTGGAAGAGCGCTTTAACCAAACCCAGGTGCATCACAAAATCGGGCTGGACTTTGCTGCCGGTATCCGCAGCCTGATGCGGCAAGATCCGGACATTATTATGGTGGGCGAAATTCGCGATCTGGAAACGGCGCAGATGGCCGTTCAGGCCGCGTTGACCGGGCACTTGGTGTTGTCGACGGTTCACACCAATGACGCTCCTTCCACCGTTGCACGTTTATTGGATTTGGGAATTCCCTCGTATTTAATCAATGCAACCTTGCTCGGGGTTATGGCGCAGCGGCTGGTACGCACTTTGTGCCCGCATTGCAAAGAAGAGGGGCAAATTAGCCAGGCAGATTGGCAGGAGTTGGTCGCGCCCTGGAAGGTGCAGGTGCCGGCTAAAGTCTATCGCCCGGTGGGATGTTTGGAGTGTCGTAATACAGGTTATATGGGCCGGCAGGGTTTATATGAAATTCTGGTGATGTCGGAATCGCTAAAAGAGCGAGTCACGCCCGATTGTAATTTGCAGGATATGCGCCGTCAGGCAATGAAAGAAGGCATGCGAACCTTACGTTTATCCGGGGCGCAAAAAATTGCGGCGGGATTAACGACGATGGAAGAGGTATTGCGCGTTGCGCCGCCGCCGGAAAAAGCGGGTTAAGATTTTTTAAACGCCCGGATGATAAAAATGTGCCTTCAAAGTGAATTCAATTGACTAAGCTTTAATCATTTCCGCAACGATGAGTGATGGCAATGAAAGGAATAGTGTTCACCGAATTTATGAGTATGGTGGAGCAGAGCTGGGGCATGGATATGGTCGACGACCTTATTGACGCCACTAACCCACCATCAGGAGGAGCCTACACCAGTGTTGGAACCTACGACCTTAGCGAGCTATTAGCCTATGTGTTGGAACTGTCCCGGCGTTTCGATCTGCCGGTGCCGGTGCTAGTGAAAGCATTTGGGAATTTTCTCGCTAAGTCGTTTGTAAAAAAGTTTCCGGTATTTTTTGCCGAGGCAACAACCACGTTTGACGTGCTGCGCGAAGTTGATAGACACATTCATGTCGAGGTAAAAAACTTTACCCCGACGCTGAGTTGCCCGTTTTCTATTACCACGATATTGATGAAAGTCGGCTGCAACTTACCTACGAATCCTCTCGCAATTTGCCGGACTTGGCTGAGGGATTGATCGAAGGTTGCGCCAACCACTTCAATGAGCAACTGCAGATCGACCGCGTTGCAGTTTCTACGCCCTTAAACCAAGTTATATTTACCATTACCCGCTTGGGGTGACAATCGTGCCGGGCGATGAACTTGATCGGTTGAATAATCGGCTTGAGCGCGAGCGGACTGCCCGATGTGCCGCTGAAGAACTTCTGGAAAGCAAAAGTCGCGAGTTGTTTGCGCTCAATAATGAATTGCGCAAGTTGGTAGATGAGCGCGAAGCGCAGGTTCTTGAGCGAACTCGCGAGTTGGAAATTGCGCGGGACCAGGCCTTGGCAAATTCAAGGGCTAAGAGTCAATTTCTGGCGAACATGAGCCACGAAATGCGCACCCCTCTGAACGGAGTGCTGGGGATGCTGCGTGCGGCGAGCCAGGTCTCCGATGTAGATCGTCAACAACACTTACTGAATACCGCCCTCCATTCCGGTCAACTTCTGCTTGCTTTGATCAATGATTTGCTCGACGTCGCGCGTTTTGAATCCGGTGAAGTACAACTTGCCCCGGTTGCCACTGACCTCGCCCTGGCGCTCGTCGGCGTGATGCCATCATTTGCGCTGGAGGCCGAGCGGCGCGGCTTGGAGTTCGTGTGTGATATCGCTCCGGATTTCCCTGCGTTGGTCGAGTCGGATGACCTCCGGGTCAAGCAATTGGTATGTAACCTGGTTGGCAACGCCGTAAAGTTTACGCACCAGGGCTTTGTTGCGGTAAGCCTTGCGTACCGCGAGGATTCTCTCGTCGAAATTCTGGTTCGCGATACCGGTATAGGTATTGCGGCGGAGTATTTGGATTCCATTTTCACCCCTTTCGTGCAGGCGGATTTATCAATTACCCGTAATTATGGTGGCTCTGGATTGGGGTTGTCGATTTGCAAAAAAATTGTCGATGCCATGGGTGGAAGCATCTCGTTAACGAGCGAGGTGGGACGAGGCTCCAGTTTTTGCGTGCGATTTCCCGCGGAATTATTGGCGCCGACTGAATTGCGAAACTGCCTGAGCAATCGCCCGGACATTCGTGTGGCATTGGTTGTACAAGGAGCGCAGTTGTCGGAGCATTTGCGTGCGAGCCTCCCGTTACTTGGCTTAGTGGAAAGTCAGGTCGTCAGCGATTGGCATCATCTGAATTGGGATGTCTTGCAGCAAGTCGCGGCACCCTGGCTAATTCTGGATGGTCGTCTGGCGTCCCGTATCAATTCAGCCGAGTTGATGGAATGCAAGCGCCGCTGCCGTGATTTAAAACTGATCGCACTTGAAATGTCCGGTGCAAACGCCAGCTTTTCGTTTCGTGTTGATGGCTATTTATTTCAGCCTTTGATTTTACACTCGTTAGTCGGCTGTATTTCCGGTCGAGGTATTGACGAGGCATCTCGCGCTACTGAACGGCCCTTGTTCAATGGGCAACATTTGCTGGTGGTTGATGACAACAATACAAATTATCAGGTCATAGCCAGTTTGCTTGAGGAAAGTGGTTTGCGACTTTCCTGGGCGGAAAACGGCGAGCTGGCACTGGCAGTTTTTGATTCCGACCCACCCGACTTTGTGTTGATGGATGTACAAATGCCAATCATGGATGGCCTTACCGCAACTCGTCGGATTCGCGCATTGCAAGACGCGCGCGGGCGCGTTCCGGTGGTGGCGATGACTGCGCACGCCTTTGAGGAGGATCGCGAAAAAAGTGTAGCAGCCGGCATGCAAGACCATCTTACCAAGCCCGTGGAACCCGACCAGTTATTTGATGTTTTGCGCCGTTACTTGTCTGTCGTTACTTCCAGCTCGGCGGAAGCTATTACCATGGGGCTGTCAGAATCCGTCGCGGTGTCTGCGCCGGTCGCCGATTCCGGGCAATTTGCCACCGAGGTACCTGAAGGGCATGCGTACCCAGGGCTGGATATAGCTGGCGCTCTGGCGCGCTCTGGCGGCAACTGGCCGTTGCTGCGCAAACTAATTCGGGGGGCCATCACCTCTCAGGAAGGTTCCGAGGATGAGATGGCCACCCTGTTGGCTGAAGGGAATTTGGAAAGTCTTCGGCAGCGAGCGCATAAAATAAAAGGGACGGGCGCCACCCTGGGCGCAACACGTTTGGCGGCGGCAGCGGCGGCTATCGAGCAGTCGATCAAAGAGCACCTGGAACCTTCATTGGCAATGTTCCAGGAATATTATTTTGCGTTGCGAGAACTGCGAGCGTCAGTGGAATTATTTTCACGGAGTGAAGCGCGCGAAGAACCCGCACAAAGTACATCACTTGAATTTACTGCAATACGCCAAATAGGTGACTTGCTGGATGTTATTGAAAAAAATTTGACGGTTAACTTGGGACTGGTAAAGCAGTCGCTCGCCCAACTTACCCAATTGGTAACGAGCACTTTTCTAGAGCCGATAGTCCAGCAACTTAACTCGGCATTTGATCAATTTCGTCGCGCGGATATGCGGATTCTTATCGAACAATGTCGCGCACAGTGTGTGAATCTACTATCGGAAGAGGAGTCTCGGAATGACCAGTAATGACCCGATGATACGTGTGATGATTGTTGATGACTCCCCCGAGCTTATTCATATGTTGCTTGAGGATTTGCAGGGAGAATTTGCCGTAACGGCGGCGTTAAACGCTGAAGAGGCGTTGCAGCTACTGGCGGATTCGGAGCGGCCAGACATCATATTGCTGGATATTAATATGCCAGGAATGAATGGTTATGAAGCGTGCGAAGTGATTAAGAGTGACCCAGCGCTGGTCGATATAGACGTGATATTTCTGTCATCAAACAATTCTACCGAGGAGATTGCACGCGGCCTTGCCGTGGGAGGTTCAGACTATTTGGTGAAGCCCTATAGTTCTTCTGTATTGAAAACCAAGCTGGCCCACGCACAGCGTCTGCGCGAACAGCGATTGCAATTGCGGGCCGAAGCGAAAAATGCCAACGATTTGGTAATGACGGTGCTGAGCGAAACTGGCGCACTTGGCGTGGTTGTGAATTTCTTGCGCAGCAGCCTTGCAAACGAAACCTCCGCCCAATTGATGTCTGGCTTGCTAGAAGCCTTGAGCAATTATGGTTTAAATGCAGTCGCTTACTTTAAGGCGGGCGATATCCTCGAATGTAACGCCACGCATGAAATCAGTTCGATGCTTGAGTTGGAGTTGATTGAACGTATGCATGGCAGCGATCAATCACTAACCAACATCGGCAATAAATTTCTTCTGGTGCAGCGTCACTGTGTGTTACTGATAAAAAATATGCCTGCCGACGAGGTGAAACGCGGAGCGCTTCAAGATAATTTGCAAATTATTTTGGAGGGGGGTAAATGCAAAATTAAATTATTTTTTAATTCAACAACGACAGGCCGGCAGACAGCAGCAACTTATTAATGAGGTTATGGAGAGCCTGTCTGAAACCTTAACGGATTTGCGGACTCGTCAAATTGAACATCGTGAAGATGTGATTGTCTTGATTGGGGAATTGGGTATTGACGTAGAGAAAGCATTTTTTTCCATGGGGCTAACCGAAGCCCAGGAAAAAGAAATTTTAGATATATTAACTCGTCAGCTGTCCCGTCTTGTAACGCAATTGGAGGCGGGAATGCAGTTAGATGACGACTTCACGGCGCTCGGCGCCAGGGTTGCAAACGCAGTAAATAAAGTACTTCTTTAGTTATTACTACTGACCTACCTTAGTTATTACTACGGACCTACCTGCGCAGGGGTAAGACCTTCCGAGCTTGGTTTCGTGGCTTATGCTAACGCGTGATTTACGAGTGAGAAAAAATGGCGGCTTTGTGAGCCGCCATTTTTTTAAATACCCGTACCATTTCTGCTACGAGTAACCCAGTTTTAGTGGATAAATCGCAAGCGGGCTTGCTGGGCCCTGAAGCTACGCAGTATCCGCGGATCCGTGGTGCAAGACGTCGCAGCAGTGCCTACTAGCGCCTGATTGCGGCGAGCCAAGTCATTAAATTGTCTTGTTAGCAGCGAATTGACGGGATCGGTAACATTGATACCTGTCATGAAACCTGACAGACCGCGAGTTGCCCAATCAATGTGTACAAATCCGGTGCGTGTTTCACCGCTGTGGCAGGCGTCGCAGGTATTTAACGCGAATTTATGCCGAACTTCGCTTTTGATTCGCGTATCGAGAGTGGTTCCATTGGTGTTAGTAACAGACGATTTGTAACACGTGGGGAAGCTTGCTGGCACGACATCGGGAGTGATCGGCCAGGTAGTGCTAAAGCCGTAGTCGGTACTTGCACCAAGGAAGCGCTGTGTTCCAATCGTCTCCGGTACTGTGTAATTTTCGCACAGAATGCCATTTGCGTTTTGCTGCAAGTAATCCTTTGTGGTGGCTGCACCAGGGGCAGTCGTCGCCTGGAACTGAACTGGATTTGGCGTTTGTTTGATAGTCGTAGGGGAAAGCTTTCCGCCGCTGATGACAAACTCGCGTAGCTGCCATGGAGAGCCAAAGGCGATGTCATTGGTGCGCAGTTGGTTCAGCTTGTTGGCGTTGGGTGCAGTTACGGTATCTGTAATGGCTTTTAACGCATCGCGATAATTTGCGCTGTTTCTTCCGAATTGCACCCCAATACTGTCGAGATTCAACCACTTGTTCGCCAAGTCTTTCAGCCCTGAACAGCTTGAAGTTGCATCGCGATACTCAAAAATTGCAGTCATCGGAGCGGCTGAACACTGGCTTCCATTGCGTTGGACTAAACCAAATACGAAGCGAATCTCGCCTGGTTTGTTCGCGGTAGAAGCGCCATAAGCAGGGATGGTTGCTAGATCAATACGGTTGACGATTGCCAACAGCCGGAAAGGAAGTTGATCCAGATTAAGCGTCTGGGCATTCACTCCATCCCACCCCGGGAAAAAGCCTTTGATACCAGTACGGGCCAAGATAGTTGTGTCGTTAGCAAAGCTATCAACCATCCAGTTACGCAACCATTCGTTAATAAACTGTTGATCGGTAATGCCAGATGTCAGCTCATTATTGAGATTTGAAAGCAACGTTTTAAATGACCAGGCTGCATTGGGATTTGAGTTGCCAGTACCATCCGTGTTGCACATATCAAATGTCAATCCAGCATTGGCAACCACGGCTTTATCATTAATAACCAAGGCATTTTCGGCGAGTACCAGAGCGGGCGGGGTTGGTGCCGGCAGTGGTTCCGGGGCTGCGGTAGTGGCCATTCCCCTGATCAGAACAGTAGAGGCTGAGCTGGAGGTAGCTGCAAACGTCTTGGTAGTAACAACCGAGCGTCCGGCAAATTCGCGAACTATGGGGTTGGTCACGGTGCGAAGTTTGTTATTGAAGGCCGTTTGGGTGTCGGTAATGTCGGTGAAGTTCATGGTAATGAACGCACTAAAAATGCCGTCTCCGGACTTTTCATCGGCGCCTTCGGCTCGATCGTTAAATGCAGTAATTACACCTTCCATATCAAACGAAAAGCGTCCGTTCAATGCTTCCATCGCGGCGTCGAGTTTGAATGTAGCTTGGGCGATCGCGTTGCCTTGGCTCACTGGAGCCTGGAGTTTGAATACCTCCATTTTTTCCAGCACAGCTTTGGTTTGGCCGAGCGTCGGTGCAGCACATAAAAAACGTACTTCGTAATCCGCGCAGCTTCCTGACCGCTGATCGACGTTGTAACACTGCAGGCCTTTTGTCGGTTCGAATGTACGCATGGTTTGTGGCAGTGTCATGCCAGGCGTAAACACATTAGTTGTACCTCTGATGCGCGCTTCAATAGCACTGGGGGTGGTACACACCGAGTTGGGAGTTTCCGTCAGGAATGCTGGGAGTACTTCAGCATCGCCTTGTCCTGATGGTTCATCTCTATCCAGCCAGGCTGTCCAGGCATTGCTAACACCTGTTTGTGCGTGAATAGGTGAAAGAGGTGCTGCGGATAACACGCATAAGAGCGATAAGCCCATTATTTTTTTATTCATCAATAAAATCCTTGAAAGGTGATCATTAAATGTTAATGGTCTCAGTAATTATCCTTTTATATCTCTTCCAAAGGAGACCGCCTGATACTCTAGGCGAAGGCTGTTAAAGATCTGCCTTTTTTCCAGCCGTATTGAAAATAATGTCACCTAAAAAAGAATGGTGTCGCTTAGTTGATTTATTGATGTGAATGTTTTTTTATTTCGGTTTTGTTTTTTTGAACTATAAAACTAACCCCGAATTTTTCGCGCGAATTTGTGGCGTGAAAACCATTTTTGAAGTGATTTGTTGATAAAAAAGCCCGAAGCATAGCGATATGTTTCGGGCTTGCACGAGAAATCAGCAGTGTGGAAATAACAGGAGAGCCTTAACTAGAACACTAATTTTGTCCCAACGAAGGCCAACATAATGGCGAGAGCAGGACGCAAGTAATGGTCGGCAACGCGATTGGCTAAATGGCTGCCTGCATATATGCCCGGCAGGGATCCTATCAATAAATTGACGAGTAAGTGCCAGTCGACATTTCCAAGTCCGGCGTGCCCCATGCCGGCAACCAACGTAAGTGGAACCGCGTGAGCGATTTCAGTACCCACTAAGCGCACAGTGGGCAGCAAGGGGTAGAGCATAAATAATGCGACTGTGCCCAACGCGCCGGCACCAATGGACGTAATGGTTACGACCGCGCCCAAAATTACACCGGTAAAGACGGTGGCAATCATTTGCTGGCGGCGATTCATTCGCGTAATCCACGAATTATTTTTCTGGCTGTAATCAAAAATTTTTCGTTTGAATAAAATCGCTATTGCCGTCAATAGCAGGGCATAACCCAGAGTGACTTTGATCACTTTGTTGAGCGTCTCGGTATCAACACTGATGGAAAGCAACACCCAGAGGGTGATGGCCGCTGCTGGCAAGCTGCCCAGCGCCAACTCACCGGTAATTTTCCAATCGATATTTTTCTTTTTGTGATGGACGTGAATACCACCGGCTTTGGTGATAGCGGCATAGAGCAAGTCGGTACCCACGGCATTGGCCGGGCTGACGCCGAAATACAGAAGTATCGGGGTCATCAATGAGCCGCCGCCCACGCCGGTCATACCCACAATAAAGCCCACCACCAAACCGGCGACTATGTATGCAACCTGGAAATCCATAAGTTAACTCGTGCAAACTGTTAAAAAACGAACAGCTATTGTTGATCTAGTTAATCACTGTTGATAAATCAGCAGGTCGCGCAGGCTATCAGTGATACCGGGGAATAACTAATGATTATTAGTTTGGTGCTTATAACCAGGAGTTTTGTGTGTTGCACAGCCTTATTGGTTGTTCGGCGGTGGTGTATGGGTGAGCGGCTGTTTGGGCATATTTAGTGGATCTAAAAAATACTGGGTATAGCCGTTGGGTAGATCTCTGATCATTGGATTGTCCAAATAAAAAACTTTGCGATTACGCATGTTGGCAAAGTCGATACTGAGTTGATTTTCCTTCCGCCAAAGTTCCAACAGTGAGCCATCGTTGTACGCAATTAACAGGCCTTCCTCGATGCGTTTTTTGAGCAGTGGATTGTTGGCGTTGAGATAAAAAAAACGGGGCATACGATAGACCAGGACAAAACTCTCGTCGTAGGTTAATTTCCCTATCTCCTTGTATTGCTCAACCTCTTCCATCAGCTCGTTGGCACCGCGACACAATAAATCGAAGCGTCCGCCCGCAACCATTTTAAAAAGGCTCACATAGGAGCTTACCTCAATCACGTTAAAACCGTTGTGTCGCAAAATCGCAATATCAGCCCAACCAACACCTTGTCCTATGGTGTATTTTTTGAGTTCCTCCAATGTTTGCGCCTGTTTTATTGGTTCCTTCACAGCAGGATTAACAAAGCAAACTCGATAACCAATGATGCCCAGATCGATCGGAAAGTTAATAAAGGTTAGGCCATGTGATTGTTCGAGCTTTTTGTCGTAACTAATCTCCAAAACCAAATTGGGATGGGTGTTCTGGATGAGCGAATGAAGTAGTCGCGCATAATTGGTTGCAGGTAGCCCCCGCAATTCATAGTCACCGTAAGTAGGGCGGGTCTTCTCCAGTGCAAGACGCAGGAGTTCAATATCGTAGACGTAGCGATTATTGCCGAAATCCAATGGGGACCTGTGCCAGACAATTTGTTCTGCCTGCGACTGCGCTGCAAGCACTGCAATCATCAAAAAAAATAGGCGGATGATGGATGACATAACGTCTTAATTACTGGGTGATGTCTTTAAGACTAGCAACGAATGGCGTATTAGTCCTCAAAAAATAGTGAATATTCGAGATGTCAGCTAGGCTCTTAGTAACGCGTAGCGAGCAACAGGATAGGTGACTCTGAATGATGGTTCTCCGGGTGCGTGGATGCTTACTAGCGCTATGCGTTTTGGTTCTGAACACGTCACATGCAATAGCCGCGCGCAATTTGGATGCACGTGATTTATTTGACTTGTCGTTAAGTGAGTTAATGGATGTTCCTGTCGATACCGCCAGCAACCTCAATCGGTCGTGGCGCGCTCAACCCGGTATCATTACGCTGTTTGAGCTAGCTGACATGCGCGCAATGGGCGCACGCACGCTGCGCGATGTGCTCATTCATATTCCCGGCGTAAGTTTGGGAATGGATACTCAAAATGCGGTTAATCTAGTGGTGCGCGGTAACTGGGCGTTTGAGGGAAAAATCCAATACATTGTCAATGATATGCCGGTAAATGACTTGATTTACGGTACCTTTCCACTTCCGCCAAATTTCCCCGTAGAGCAGTTGGAGCGGATAGAAGTGTTGCGTGGCCCTGGGAGTGTTAAGTACGGCAACAGCGCGCAGTTGGCTGTTATTCGAATTTACACGCGCACGCAAAGCGGAATTGAAACCAGCGTGACTCACCAACCCTCGGCCAATATTGTTAGTCTAAATGCGGCTGAGCGAATGGGTGATGGAAAGTTCGCGTTGTCCGCCAGTCTGCATGATGGAAATTGGGGTGAAGGTACTTGGATTGATGCCGCAGGAACTTCCGCTGATATTTCTTCGAGCGATACACAGGGTGGTAATTTTGCCGGAAGCATTGAATGGGGTCGGACGCGCGCAAATATTTTCCATCTTCAGTACAGCATGGACAATATTCAGCAGTACGGTATTTTTGCTCCCAGTGCCCGGATTAAATTTCGCGAGAGCAATTTTTTTATTGAGCACAAATTTGTGCTTAACGAACAGTGGCAGCTTACGCCTCGGCTGAGTCTTCGCGATGAAGCCAATTGGCGCTCTTCATCCCAGGCACCGGATTTGGTTTACGATTATGACGTGCGTGCCCGCGCTTGGAATATCGATCTCGAAACGCTCTATGAATATGCGAATGATGCCAGCCTGAGTGTGGGTGTTTCCCAACGCGGAGAAACCGCTCGTGCGATTAGTGTCGATATGCCGCCAGAACAATATTTTCCGCCCGACGGCGAGCTAACTTCTCGCGACCACGCACTCTATGTAAATTGGGACAAGCGGTTTGGTGATTATGAACTGTCGCTCGGCGCGCGCGCTTCCAGTCACGATTATTCAGGCGATGCCTTTACGCCACGTATTGGACTCACTCGCGCTGAAAAAAATTGGCATATGAAGATGCTCTACGGTACCGCGTTTCGCGAGCCTGATCTGCAGACCAGCAATCCAATTTTTCATCCTGGAACTGAAACGTTAAACGCTGAAAAAACCCGCGTAAGCGAAATAGAGTATGGTCATGCCTTGGGCGACAAAAACTATCTAACGCTCTCGGTGTTTGATCAAAACATTAAAGACGCCATAATCTATTCCTATGAACCTGGCTATACCAATAACCCCGAAATACGCACTCAAGGCGCTGAATTGCAGTATTGGTACACGGGGGACGTTATTAGTATGCGAGCAAATGTCAGTTACGCCAGAGCCAACGACGATGACTTGCCCCCCTATGATGTTCCCAAACGCTCAGGTCAAAACATGGGGGCAGCGAGCGGCGTTGCGAATCTTTGGTTTAGCATGAAAACGCCCATAGAAAATCTCAGCACGAATTTCGATTTTCGCTACCTTGGCAGTCGATATGCTCGTCAATACTCAGCGCAAATCGGCGCGGTGCAGATACAAAAAGTTGATGCTGAGAAAAGCGTAAACTTAGCCGTGGAATATCGCCTTAGAACTGTGCACTGGACGTTCGCGGTCAACAATCTGACCAATACAGCTCAGGTAATTCCACAGCCCTATAACGATGTGAGCACGCCGTTTCCTGTTGGAGAGCGAGAATATTGGCTGCGGGCAGAATTTACCTGGCGCTAGCGCATTTTTTTCCGATCAAGTGTCGATCTCTTTCAAGTAGCTCCGTTATGTTGTCAGTTTCCAACGCTCCATCGATAAAAATTTCTTCGATGGTTTCCTCCTGTGTGCGTAAGATACCGATTTGGGTAAACATCAGTGCATCTTTTGCTGGCAGGTTTTTGAAGAAATTTTTCCCCATGTGCTGGCCGTTAACCCAAACTTCAGCGGAGCCAATTTGGGGGTCTGTGGCCCAGTGGATATGCATGGCAACGCGATGCCATTGCCCCGGTGCTGCACCTTGCGGCAATTTCCATAACACCTCTTTGCCTGCACTTTCCTGAAAGCTTAATTCACTGCCGGTAATATTGAAGCGCAACATTTGTTGCCAACTCTTATCCGATTCCCAATACCCCAATTCATGTTTTTGTTCAGTTAATTTATTCGGCAAATAAAAACTGAATGCAAAAAACGTGTCTTTACCTTCGTATGTATTTCCCGCTGCGCTGCGGTGATGAAACTCGCTGCGATTTAAAAATTTATTACCCTTCCAAATAAACGAATCATCGCCCGTTAAGCGCACCTTGCCTGAATATTTCCCATCAAAAGCACACTCAGTGATGACCGATAATCCTGCCGGATTAATGGATGTGTGCCATTGCGATAAATCCTTGGTTTCGAAGTCGCCTTGCCAAAAGATGCTGGCTGTTACCGTAGGGCTGAAAACTATTAATAAGAGGAGAGATTGAGTGCGAAAGAGGTAATTCATGAAGAGTCCTTGCTGGAACTAAATAAATTTTGACCTGATATTTTGGTTGTTTAACGAGTGCAGTATTGAGGTTTTTCGTGAGGAAGTCGATAGCAATATGTGTTTAATATGTTGTGCTTGGTTAACATAGTTTATGTTTCGTGATTAACGTTATAAATGCATAATTTGATGTCGGACATAACTTTTAAAAAATGGCGTCAAAACCACTTTTTTGTCTTAAGTTGATTGTTGATGTGAGCTATTGTTGTCGCGCTGTTGCTAGTTATATCAAATGTACATTGGTTAATAACTTAATATGGAATATTCATGATGAATAAGATCGTGTTTGGACTTTTTTTTACGATTGCAATTAATTCCGCTCTCGCTGATGTTGGGCATTCGCAAGTCCCAGTATTTTCGGGAGTTGCTGCAGAGTCATTGTGCGGGCCTACTGCAACCTATCAGGATGTTGAGCGCTATGATGGTGCCCTCGGACCTACAGTGAATTTTGTTTCACTTCATCAAAGTCGAGTTGGACAAATTCAGTGGAACAATAATTTGGCGAGTGTCTTTAGTAATCCTGGAAATGTAAATGATCATCGGTGGTGCTCAGGAACATTAATCGCTGATAATTTGTTTCTTACAGCAGGGCATTGTTTTGATCCGCAATTAAATGACGGTAGTGGTTGGGATTTTCCTGTGGCAGCTAACGGTGTGCTCATCGATGCGAGTGCCGCAGCAATGAATATGCATGTTAACTTTGGATATCAATTTAATAGCGTGGGCGTATTACGCGAGCCGGAGCGCGTTGCAATAACTGCACTGCGAGAATATAGGAATAATGGCCTTGATTATGCCATCGTCGAGTTGGCGGGCAACCCTGGCGCTAGATATGGTGTTGCTACATTAAGCCAGAATATTCCGGCGTTGGACTCATTGCTCACTATTATTCAGCATCCCAATGGTCGCCCAAAGGTCATTGAGGCGGGACGGTATAGTGGGCAGAATGCTAGCGGTTACGCGAGATATATTAATCTGGATACAGAAGGGGGAAGTTCGGGTTCTGGTATTCTTGCTGAAAATGGAACGCTTGTTGGTGTTCATACTAATGCGGGATGTTCCGCGAATGGGACTGGCTCCAATCATGGGATTTTAATTAATTCAATAGTAAGTTTTTCTCCAATAGTTGATGGAATAATTTTTCAGCCATCAATGGAATTTGAGGTATCTTCAAGAAAGGTTATTGAAGGTGAAACGATTACCAGAACATGGGCTTCGCGCAATACGGATTATTGCTTAAGTAAAACCGGGCAGCGTTTAGCGACCTCCGGAGCTTGGGTTACAGCACCACTGACTGCTTCAAACGAATTCGAAATTTCATGTCATGGGTCAAGAGGCGCTGTGAAAAAATCGATCTATGTTGAAGTTATTCCAAAGCCCAAAATGACTTTTGATGTTTCGCCGCGCAAAGTAATTGAAGGGCAAACGGTTACCAGAATATGGTCCTCAACTAACGCCGATTATTGTTTGAGCAAAACTGGTATGCGTTTGGCAACCTCGGGCGTGTGGGAAACAACACCATTGAGCGCATCGAATGATTTTGAAATTTCTTGTTATGGTCCAGGAGGGGCGGTAAAGCAGTCTATCTATGTTGAAGTGGTTCCAGCGCCGACGATGAGTTTCAGTGTATCGCCAACGGTCGTAAAAGCGGGAGAAGCTGTTGTTCGAACCTGGACATCACAGAATACTGATTATTGCCTTAGTAAAACAGGTGTGAGATTGGGAACTTCTGGTGTTTGGCCAACATCGCCTCTTGGCGCGTCTAATCTATTTGAGATTAGCTGTTATGGGGCTGGTGGCTCAGTAACTAAATCGCAATATGTGACGGTTCTAAATTAATTTAGTGGGCCGTGAGAGGAAGCGCCGACAAAAAATGTCGGCGTTTTTAATTGATCACAAACCGTATATCACACCGGTTGCGAAATCACTCCATTACAAATCGGGGCAAATGCGGTGATTTTATCCAGTGCGGCGGCGTTGCCCAGGCTGTTGCCGGGGAAGAGGGTGCCGAATTGGTTTTGTTGTCCATGCAGAGCGAGGTAGTTGAGGATAACTGTCTCTACCAACGAGTTGACGTTGTTGGCGGCGCCCACGCCTGAGCCGGTTTCCACATCGCCGCTGGGGCGCATTTGGCCGAGCTGTTGGTGCATACGCTGCACATCGCTGATGGCGGCCGGGTCGGTGGCGGAGCCGCCTACCAATACCGCGCGCCGCGCCGGGTTATACACGAGGAAGAAGGCGGCGCCGGTCTGCTGGTCGTCGCCGGTCCAGACACCTTTGCCGCCGCCCATGGCGGAGTCGTCGATCATGCCGTTGCTGAATACCGAGCCATCGCTGAACACGTAAATCATCACCGGCATGCCTTTCTTGGCGGCGTATTCGAGGCAGGCGCCGATACAGCGGCCAGCGCGCAGGTCGCGCGATTCGCCGGTGGATCTATCGCCGGTGTGATAGTCGTAGCCGCCCATGGTGATGGTGCCGGCACCGGCATAGCCATTGACCACCAGCTTGGCGACCGAGGCGGTTTTACGGAATTCGCCGTCGCTATCAAATTCGGCCTGACTGAAGACGCCGGTGGCGCCCACCAGATCGGTATCTGCGACCGGATCTATGGCCGAGGGATTGCCGAAGCGATCGGCCAGATCCGCGCTTTTTACATAGCCGCAGCGCACCATGTCTTTGATCACGGCATCGTTCAAGGTGCCGGTATTCACCTGCCCGAGTTTCTTATCGCTGATGCGGTAAATGGATTCCATTACCGCCACTGTGTCCTGCTGATCCAGCAGGCTCACCAGATCGCCCACATCTACCAGGCCGGTTACATCGTTAGGGTTGTCCACCTTGGTGGGGCGCACCTCGGGGTTGATCATCATCGCCGGGGCCATGGAGTTGCCACCGGAATCGCTGGCGCGCGAGCCGATTAACGCCAGTAGCGAGCCGTTGGCGCCAGCCTTGTTAATGCCATACATGGGGTTGTGCGGGTTGTTGCCGGTATCGTTTTCCGAACGTGCCGGAATCACTGCGCCATTGGTGAGGGCGCGGTTGCCGACGGTGACCTTCTCCAGAATGCCACGCAGCATGGCGCTGGTGGAATGGAATGCGAGACCCAGTTCGGTGTTGATCAATGGATTGGCAGCGGTAGATGCCGCCGGGCTCATGGCCGCTGGCAACCCAAGCTTGCTGTAACCGCCGGCACTGAGGAAATCCAACTGGCCGCCACGTTGGCCGATCAATACGTTAGAGCCTGCGATATTGGCGCCGCCGGCCAGATCGAAACAAATAAACGGAATCTTACCCGCTCCCTGCGCGGCAATACCGCAGGCGCTACGCATGGCAATCAAGTCAGCGGACAGTGCTGCCTCGGCCTCACGCGGGTTGGCAAACAAGCTGAAAATCGATCCGCCGAGTACCGTGGCGGTACCGGCGCGAAAGCCTTGTGCAACCAGTTCGCGGCGGGTGACCGGGCGGCGGTGATTGTTGAGCAGCAGCGGGGCATCTGGATGCAAAGTTGTCTTTTTGGTCATGATGGTTCCCCTTACTGCAACAACATAATGGCGCTGCCCATGGCGGCGGCGCAGGTGGCTTTGACGGTGATGGCAGTGCGGTTGCTGGCACAACTGCTACCGCAGGCGGTCATACGGTCGATCAGCTGGTTCAGCTCGGCGCGAATCGCAGCAGGGTCGGCTTGGTTATTCAGCTTGCCGCCGGAGGCGATATCGCCTGCCAGCAGGTTTTTCATCAGTGGGTCGATAATCTGGTTGCGCCCGCTGCCGGCAAAGGCGGTAGCGGCGCCGGCGCCAAAGTTAAAGCCACTGAAGTAGCTGGCGCGCAGGCTGGTGTCATCCACCAGCGCATTGCAGTAAGACACCGCCAACTGGGTGATGCCCATCTGCTGCGCCGCGAGGAAGCCTTCGATATTGGTCAGGGTTGGCAACTGTTGCTCCACCTTGGTGTAAGTAGAACGCACTGCCGTTTGGGTTTTGCTCACGCCAGTCAGGGCCGAGAGTGTCGCGTTGATTTCAGCAAAGTTGCGCAGGCCGATATGGGCCTGGCCGGGAATATCGGCCGGGGTTGCCGGGGGCGGCACTACCACCTCGGTACGACTGTAGGTGTTAGAGCCAATCTGGTCGAAGGTGAGGAAAAACTGATCCTGATCCGGGCCCTGTTTCATTTCCACAATGGTGCCGAGGGTAGAGAGCGTTTGGCGACCTTCTACCATTTGCGCGGCGCTGATTTTGGTATTCAGGTTGGCAAAGACCTGACCGACATGGGCTTCAGTGCCATTGACGCCAATGCGCAGGCCTTTTAAATCTACTGGGCTACTTACCTTTTGTTCGCCCAGATTGGTGAAGAAAGGCGAGCTGAACAAGTAGGCGTAATCATCAAACTGCTGCACGTCGAACACAATAAAACTCAGCGGCGTGCCCACCAGTTCCGAGACGTTAAATAGCAGCAAGTATTTCGCGCCAACGCCCACGTTGAAGTTGGTTTTGATATCCGCATCGCTCATGGCGCGCTTGTGAATTGCCAGGAAGCGGATGCTGCCTGCCCAGGGGCGATTGTTGGACACATCGTTGCCGATTGCGAGGGCAAAGCTCGGATCCCAGTCTTTCAGCACCGCACCGGCATCAGCGTCCATATCGCCGGTAAATTCGCCATTGACATAAATGCGACGGCCGCGAATCGGATCAAAGGTCACCACCACATGTTGCAAGCTTGCCTGCAGGATTTCCTTGTTGGCCGCAGTGGCCAGTTCGTCCAGGCCATTAGCATCGCTGGCCGAGGTGCGGTTCATGAAACTGTAGTTGTACTCGTATTGGCCGAGGGTGAAGTTGCGGGTGGTGGCGCTGCCGGAGTAGGTGACTATTCGGGCCGGGTTGTTGTCGTTATCGCCTTGCACCACGTTATCCGGAATCACCCAGGCTTCAATGGAATACTCGCCCGCAGCGCGCAGCAAATCGTGGAATTTACGGCTGTCGGCGGTCGCGGCTTGGGCCTTGCCGGTGTCTTTAAATTTCAGGCCCCAGGCGCTGCTCCAGCCGACATTGCCAATCAGGTTGAGGTTGGCAATCGGGTCTACACCCGAGGTGTCATAGGCGATGCTGCCCTTGCCGGTTTTGAATTCGTATTTGGCGATGATATCGGTATCGATACGGCCACCGCTGGTGACTACAAACGCATCGCCCAGGCCCACTGCCTTACTAACCACCAACTCGGGGTCGACCGTGACCGGGGTAATGCTGTTGGCAAATTGGGTGATCGCGGCCTGCATTTCGGCCGCGTTCTGGTTGCAATTACTCCAGCAGTTGTGGGCATCGCCCGAAAGGCGCAGGACAAAACGCGAGGCAGCGGGGTTGTCCAGACGCATACGTGCCTTGGCGGCCTCGTAGGCGGCCTCGACCCGGCTACTGGCAAAATAGGGTTGTTGGCGGGTAAGTGCGCTTTCACTGTGGCATTGCGAACAGTACTCGGTTAGCAGTGGGTAAACCGTGGTGGAGAAACCGCTCGGGCTATCGGGAAAGGTTTTGCTGCTGCTGATATCTTTCTCGGCCGGTGGAGTGAGCTCCACACTGTTGGCAGTGGTGCCCGAGGTGCCCGCCCAGGCGGTGATCCAGGTGGTCATAATATCGCCGCAGGCAACCGGGTCGGCCAGCCAACAGTTGTGACCCGCCGCGACCTTGGTGACCAGCCGCGATTTGGACGGATTACCCAGACTCACCAGGCCGTTATCGATTACGGCGGCATAGGCGAGGTTAATGTCATCGCCGCGCGCAAATTCCGGCGCTTGCTTACCCTGAATATGGCAGCCGCCGCAGCGGTTTTCGCGTGCGATGTTGATCCACAAGCTGTTCTGGAATTTGGTAATGTCGGCGGTGGAGGCGGGCTTTTCGCCCTTGTAGCTAAAGTCTTCGCCGTTGCCATTACCGGGGTTGGTATTGGGCTTGGGTTCGGTTTTAGCGCCGGAGCCTGAGCCGCAGCCGATCAGGGTGGACAAGACCAGGCTCAGCAGAAGCAGACCAGGGCGCAACGGCCATTTGATCATCGTAAATGTCATCATGGTCATCCCCCTTATTGGCCTTTGCAGTAGTTGGCAGTATCGATAAATACCTGCTTCAACTGATAGTTATTGGCGGCAAAGTTCTGGGTAAACTCCTCGATCTTGGCGCGGTCTGTGGCATCGCCCGGTTTGCGCAGGCACACGTTCTGGAACACTTTTTCTACCTGACAACTGGCAAAGGCTTTGGAATGGGCCAGCTCCATATTCATGGATTTGGCGCCGGTGCCGCTGCCAGTAAGCGTGGGGGAGTTCCAGCCCCAGCCCAAATAGCTGTTCTGGCCTTTGCGCCAGTAGTTGAGCCAATCGTCATTGGTGGTGACATAGCCAGGTTTAAACGTGGAGCTGTTGATGCGGTATTTCTTCTCCACCCGTGAATTGGTATCCGGGTCGAGAGTGCCTTCGCCGTTGTAGTGTATGGCGCCGTTGATGCCATCCGGATCGCCGTTGATATCGAATTCGTAATCGTAATAGGCGTAGGCTTTGGCCATTGGGTCCATGCCGTTGTGACAGCCGATACAGTTATTGAGAAAAACGCGGCTATCGCCCCCGGGGCTGCGGCTCACGTCCTGGCGGATAAAGTCTGGCACCAGCGAAGTATCGTGCACCTGCTCCAGATCGCGGCAAAGGTGGTTCAGCAGGGTGAAGCGAAACATGGCGCGGTTGGTGCCGGCAATAAAAAACGCCTTGGCGGCCGCGCGGCTGGTGATTACACCGGAAGTGGCATCGGCCGGTAGACCATTCAGGCTGGATTGGGTGCGGCGCACCAGTGTGTCTTTCAGGCTCACACCCTGGCTTTCAATCGCTTCGTAGTGGCTGTTGTTGGCATTGGAGTAGGCGGGCAGACCGGATGCGTTGCTGGTGTAGATTACATCGTCATAGAGCGCGGTACGGAAATCGGCGTTGTCGCGCACCAGGCCAATAATGGTGGCCACATAATCATTGAGCGGAGCGAAGACTGTCTGGTCGCGGTTGGTCCAGGGCGTCGCCATGTTTTTAAGCGTGACGCTGTAAAAGGCCTCATTGTTCATTGCGATCTTCACCGCCTCGGCGGTTTGGCCCGCGTCGATTTGCGCGGCCATTTGCAGCAGCACGGCTTCGGTCGGCGGAACTCCGGCAACGCGGTTGTGGATTTGCAGTGCCTGTTCGCGCGAGCCGGCATTGGCATCGGTTGCTGCCAGTGTGAGTGCGAGCAATCCGACAGGCAGATACTGGGTCAGCCTGCTTAGCAGGCGGGTAGAGGGAATAATCACGGTAGCTCCCGGCTTGTGCCTTGTTAGTGGCAACATTGGATATTCAATTCGATTTTTTAGGGGGCGTTATGCAGCGAGTATGCCGAACGACGGCAGTAAAAATGGCTTTGGGCTAGCAGCTTTCCAGAATTAGAATCAGTTCTCTGTTCTCCTTCCGGGAGGCGTCTCTTATCACTCTATAAGTGAGAATTTTAGCGCTTTTGCGTGAATTCGGACTTGCCGTTAATCGGATTGTCATCTGCAGAAA